>NZ_NKHG01000003.1 GCF_002744245.1 Bacillus pumilus
AATTTTTTTGTTTTTGCAAACGGAGGAATAAATGAAAATCAAAGAAATCATTGTGGTGGAGGGTCGTGATGACACTGCCAGAGTGAAGATGGCCGTTGATGCAGATACGATCGAAACGAACGGATCTGCCATTGGCGAAACAGTCATTCAACAAGTACGTCTTGCTCAGAAGACGCGAGGCGTCATTATTTTAACAGATCCCGATTTTCCAGGTGAGAAGATACGTAAAACCATCGCAGAAGCGGTTCCGGGCTGTAAGCATGCTTTTTTGCCAAAACATCTTGCAAAAGCGAAGCGAGACAAAGGAATTGGGGTCGAGCACGCTTCCTTGGACAGCATTCGGGAATGCCTTGTCCATGTCCATGAGGAAATGGAAGAATCGGAGAGCGACATTACATTAGACGATTTATTCGACGCAGGCCTTATCGGAGGCGATGCATCTAAACGACGCCGTGAACGGCTAGGTGTGCTTTTAAATATTGGATATACAAATGCGAAGCAGCTGCAAAAGCGCCTTCACATGTTTCAAATAACCAAACATGATTTTATTGCGGCCTTAAAGACCGTCATGCAGGAGGAAGCCGATGAATAAAGATATTGCGACACCCGTCAGAACGAAGGAAATACTGAAGAAGTACGGTTTTTCTTTTAAAAAGAGCTTAGGGCAGAACTTTTTAATTGATACAAATATTTTAGATCGCATTGTCGATCATGCTGAGATCACGGATGAAACTGGCGTTATTGAAATTGGACCCGGTATCGGTGCATTGACAGAACAGCTTGCGAAACGGGCAAAGAAAGTCACGGCTTTCGAAATCGATCAGCGCTTATTGCCGATTTTAAACGATACGCTTTCTCCATATGATAATGTCACCATTATTCATCAAGACGTATTGAAGGCTGATGTAAGAAAGGTTATTGAAGAAAATTTTGCTGACTGTAAAGAAGTGATGGTCGTAGCAAACCTTCCTTATTATGTGACGACTCCGATTATTATGAAATTGCTTGAAGAAAACCTTCCATTGAAAGGGATTGTGGTCATGCTGCAAAAAGAAGTAGCAGATCGTATGGCAGCTGTCCCTTCATCAAAGGAATACAACTCGTTGTCCATTGCGGTTCAATTTTATACGGAAGCGAAAACGGTGATGGTTGTGCCTAAAACAGTTTTCGTTCCCCAGCCAAATGTTGATTCCGCAGTCATTAAACTAACCGTTCGTCAAACGCCTGCTGTCTCAGTAGAAAATGATGCGTTTTTCTTTCAACTCATTCGTGCGAGCTTTGGCCAGCGCCGAAAAACATTGATGAATAATCTAATGAACAACCTTCCTGATGGTAAGAAACATAAATCCATCATTGAAGAAGCGCTTGAAACAGCCGACATCGATGGAAAACGCCGCGGTGAATCATTATCCATCGAGGAATTTGCTCGTTTGTCGAACGTTTTACAAAAAGTCCTACATTAAGGGCTTTTTTCTTTTGCTTTTCACCACTTCAACTATTCAGGCATAGGCTAGAAAGAACAGCACACATGAAAGACGAACATGTTCAACGTAAGACGATACCAACAGGATATGAGCCTGATTGTGGAGTGAAAAGCATGCAATTTCAAATAGGAGATATGGTGACGAGGGCATCCTATCAAATGGATATTATGTTTCGTATCATTCGAATTGATGAGACAGATCAGCACGAAGCCACCGCCATTTTGCATGGGAATGAAGTGAGGCTGATTGCTGATGCAAAGATGTCAGACTTGGTCTTGATTCAAAAAGAGGAGCAGCTGACAAGGGAGAAGGACGACGAACGGAAAATTAACGAATCACTGGACTTACTCAGGCAGGATTATCAGCTGCTGCGTGAAAAACAAGAGTATTATACTTCTGGACAATATCAGCATCAGGAGCAGTATTTCCACATGCCCGGAAAGGTTCTTCATTTAGATGGAGATGCTTCATACTTAAAGAAATGCTTAGACGTATATGAAAGAATTGGTGTGCCTGTGTATGGAGTGCATTGTCACGAGAAGAAAATGCCAAGCATGATTGAATCGTTAATTGATCAATATCGACCGGATATCTTGGTCATCACAGGACATGATGCGTATTCCAAACAAAAGGGCGGTGTACATGATATCGGTGCATATCGCCATTCTCGTCATTTCGTTGAAACGGTTCAAAAAGCAAGAAAGAAAATTCCTCATTTAGATCAGCTCGTGATCTTTGCAGGTGCCTGTCAATCCCATTTTGAATCTTTGATCCAAGCAGGTGCCAATTTTGCAAGCTCACCTTCACGTGTCAACATCCATGCGCTCGACCCTGTCTATATTGTTGCGAAGATCAGCTTCACTCCATTTGTAGATCGAATCAACGTGTGGGATGTGCTCCGAAATACATTAACAAGAGAAAAAGGTCTCGGAGGAATTGAAACGAAAGGTGTTTTAAGAGTAGGTATGCCATATAAAAGAGACCATGAATCGACATAACCCGACTGATTTCAGTCTGGTTTTTTTTATGTTCTAAAAGAAATTTCATATCGATACATAATTCACCGGAATTTGAGAAAAATAGGTAGAAGAAAAGGTAGAAGTTTGTCAAAATTATTTTGTTGACAATGGCTCGTGTTCGTTGATATAATTTAATTTTTATTTGACAAAAACGGGCCGTTGTTGTATAATTATCTCAGTGAGGTGGATGCAATGGCGAAGACTTTGTCCGACATCAAAAGATCGCTTGATGGTAACTTAGGTAAACGTTTGACGTTAAAGGCTAACGGAGGCCGCCGAAAAACAATTGAGCGTTCGGGCATTTTAGCTGAAACGTACCCTTCTGTTTTTGTGATTCAATTAGATCAAGATGAGAATTCGTTTGAAAGAGTTTCTTACAGTTATGCAGATATACTGACTGAGACGGTCGAATTAACGTTCGATGATACCGCTAGCTCAGTCGCCTATTAATGGGCAGTGAACTTCTTGTTTACTGCTTTTTGTTTTGCCTTTTTTTCAGTATGGGACGCTGTCCATTATTTGAAAGGGGTAAAAGGAAAGATTCGATATAAAATAATAAAGCCACGACTGTAGTGGCAATGATTCGAATTCTCGATGAAAGGGGCTGTTTCGTTTGGGTAGACGCCGAGGCATTATGTCAGATGAGTTCAAATACGAGCTGGCGAAGGATCTTGGATTTTATGATACCGTCAAAAATGGAGGCTGGGGAGAAATTCGCGCGCGTGACGCAGGTAATATGGTCAAACGTGCCATTGAATTAGCTCAACAGCACATGGCTCAGGATGAGAATCAACGATAAATAAACGGTCAGGGATACCTCGGGTGTCTCTGGCCTTTTTTGATGAAAAAGTAATGGTGTTAGCCGTAAAAGCCAATATTCATCAGTTCCATCAAATGTGATACAATATTGATACTTATGTTTAGATGGAGAAGTAGGTGAACTGTTTGCGTATTTTAGAAAAAGCACCGGCAAAAATTAACCTTTCACTTGATGTTCATGGAAAAAGACCAGATGGATATCATGAGGTAGAGATGGTGATGACAACAATAGACCTTGCAGATCGCTTAGAGCTGACGGAGCTGGACAAGGATGAAATCCGTGTATCATCTCATAATCGATTTGTGCCAGATGATCAGCGTAACTTAGCTTATCAGGCGGCTAAATTACTAAAAACAAGGTTCGGTATTCAAAAAGGAGTATCGATTGTCATTACAAAAGCAATTCCTGTCGCAGCAGGTTTAGCTGGGGGCAGCAGTGATGCGGCAGCAGCGCTTCGCGGCTTAAATCGTTTGTGGAAGTTGAATCTCACGTTAGATGAACTAGCTGAGCTTGGAGCGGAGATCGGCTCAGATGTTTCTTTTTGTGTGCATGGAGGGACAGCGCTAGCTACAGGTCGTGGAGAAAAACTAAAGCATATTGCGACACCACCACATTGCTGGGTTATTTTAGCGAAGCCGGTGATTGGGGTATCTACAGCTGAGGTCTATAGACAATATGACGCAAGCAAAGTAGAACACCCAAATGTACAGCGTATGATTGAAGCAATTGAAGCGAAAGATTATAAGGAGATGTGCGGCTCACTTGGTAATGTTCTGGAATCTGTGACATTAAAGATGTACCCAGAAGTAGACATGATTAAGAGACAGATGAAGCGTTTTGGTGCAGATGCTGTTTTAATGAGTGGTAGCGGACCAACTGTATTTGGCTTAATTCAATATGAATCTAAGGTACAAAGAATATATAACGGACTGAGAGGATTTTGTGATCAAGTTTACGCTGTCCGCATCATCGGCGAACAAAAGGCCCTTGATTAAATCCGTATATTAAGTTATATTGTTCATAAATTATTCGGGTTCTGGGGGTAAGTTCATGAAGTTTCGTCGAAGCGGCAGATTGGTGGACTTAACAAATTATTTGTTAACCCACCCGCACGTACTAGTACCGTTAACATTTTTTGCAGAGCGATATCAATCTGCGAAGTCCTCCATTAGTGAAGACTTAACGATTATTAAACAAACCTTCGAACAGCAGGGAATAGGGACATTGCTTACTGTACCTGGAGCTGCTGGCGGAGTGAAATATATTCCAAAGATTCACCTAGAAGAAGCGGACGAAGTCGTAAACGATATCGGAAAGGCTTTATCGACTCCTGAACGTGTGCTTCCTGGCGGTTATTTATATTTAACCGATGTATTAGGCAATCCATCGATTCTTGCGAAAATCGGTAAGCTTTTTGCGACCCTTTTTGCAGACCGTGCGATTGATGTGGTCATGACCGTTGCGACGAAAGGAATTCCGATTGCCTATTCTGTTGCAGGTTACTTAAACGTGCCCGTTGTGATCGTTAGAAAAGACAACAAGGTAACCGAAGGATCAACTGTTAGTATTAATTATGCGTCAGGTTCTTCTAACCGAATTCAAACCATGTCTCTTGCAAAGCGGAGCTTAGATAAGGGTTCCAATGTCCTGATTATTGATGACTTTATGAAAGCAGGCGGAACCATTAATGGTATGATGAATTTGCTCGAGGAATTTAATGCAAATGTTGCAGGAATCGGTGTTCTTTTAGAAGACGAGGGCGTAGATGAACGTCTTGTCGATGAATATGTATCGTTGTTAAAGCTTTCAACCATTGATATGAAACAGAAGATGATTGAGATCAATGAAGGCAATTTCCACGAGTTTTTTCATTCCAAAGCTTAACCTTTGATCAAACATGTATATGAATGGGAGAGATTGATATGACAAAAGTTGTTCAAACCAAAAACGCACCAGCAGCCATTGGACCTTACTCTCAAGGGATTATTGTCAATAACATGTTTTACAGCTCAGGCCAAATTCCATTAACTCCAGCTGGAGATTTCATCAACGGAGATATTAAAGAACAAACACATCAAGTTTTTCGTAATCTTCAAGCCGTACTTGAAGCAGCAGGCGCATCATTTGAAACAGTCGTGAAGGCAACTGTTTTCATTAAAGATATGGAACAATTTGCTGAAGTGAATGAAGTGTATGGTGAGTATTTCCATACGCATAAGCCAGCTCGTTCATGTGTAGAAGTAGCAAGACTTCCAAAGGATGCGCTTGTAGAAATTGAAGTTGTTGCATTAGTGAAATAAACAGGCCGTCTCAAGGAAAGCCGTTTGGTTTCATTATATGCAGGAAAGGGCATCATCATGATGTCTTTTTTCACGCAGAAGATGTAAGCGTCGCCATCAAAATGACAAAAAATGTATAAATATCCCGATATTTCAAAAAAGTTTAAAAAATGTGCAGGAGAATCACCACAATCGTTGAATACCTAATTAATGCTTTTATATTGGGAAAAGGTGGTGAACTACTGTGGAAGTTACTGACGTAAGATTACGCCGCGTGAATACCGATGGTCGCATGAGGGCGATTGCATCCATCACGCTGGACCACGAATTTGTTGTTCATGATATTCGTGTGATTGATGGAAATAATGGGTTGTTTGTTGCAATGCCTAGCAAACGCACGCCTGATGGGGAGTTTCGTGATATTGCACATCCAATTAACTCAAGCACTCGGGGTAAAATCCAAGATGCTGTTTTAAATGAATATCATCGCTTAGGCGAAGAAGAAGAAGCAATTGAATATGAAGAAGCTGGAGCTTCTTAATCATATGTGATTCCCAAAAGACAGCTTTAAGAGAAAATGGAATGTTTTCTTTTAAATGCTGTCTTTTTTGCGTTTTTCCTCATGTTTCTTATGTGTTTCATTCATTAGAAAATTATTGTACTTCCTGATGTATCCTTGAAATCGGTTCTTATTTAGGATATATTTTTCTATGGATAATAGGGATATTGGAGGCCAATCAATGGATAAGCGGTTCGCAGTGATTTTAGCAGCGGGAAAAGGAACGAGAATGAAGTCAAAGCTCTACAAAGTACTTCATCCAGTATGCGGAAAACCAATGGTCGAGCATGTAACAGATGAAGCGTTAAAGCTTTCTTTAGATCAGCTTGTGACGATTGTCGGTCATGGAGCAGAGGACGTCAAGGAGCAGCTTGGGGATAGAAGTGAATATGCACTTCAAGAAGAACAGCTGGGAACAGCACATGCCGTCAAACAAGCAAAGTCGTTCCTCGCGCAGGAAAAGGGAACAACCATTGTCATTTGTGGAGATACGCCATTATTGACAGCGGAAACAATGGAAGCCATGTTAAGCGAGCATCAAAAACATCAAGCGAAAGTCACTATTCTAACAGCACATGCGGATGACCCAACAGGCTATGGACGTATTATTCGTGACGAAACAGGTGCTGTTGTGAAGATCGTGGAGCATAAAGATGCGAATGATGCTGAACGTCAAGTGAATGAAATTAATACAGGGACCTATTGCTTTTCAAATGAAGATCTCTTCCGTGTGATTGAGCAAGTGTCGAATGAAAATGCACAGGGTGAATACTATCTGCCAGATGTCATTGAAATTTTAAAGAATGAGGGGCAAACGGTTGCAGCTTATCAAACACCGAATTTTGAAGAAACACTTGGAGTAAATGATCGTATCGCTCTATCACAAGCAGAGCAATTCATGAAGCGACGTATTAATCATCAGCATATGAAGAATGGTGTAACCTTGATTGATCCTGAGAACACGTATATCTCACCAGATGCTGTCATCGGTGAAGATACAACCATTTATCCTGGGACGGTCATCAAAGGGAATGTAAAAATTGGTGCAGACGCCATTATTGGGCCGAACACTGAAATTGTTGATAGCATCATCGGAGATCGAACAGTGATTAAGCAATCTGTTGTCTGCGATAGTGAAGTTGGGGTAGATGTGACAATTGGGCCGTTTGCACATATTCGACCGTTGTCGAAAATTGGCGATGAAGTGAAGATCGGGAATTTTGTCGAAATTAAGAAAACGGTTTTCGGTGAACGCAGCAAAGCATCTCACCTGAGCTATATTGGAGATGCAGAGGTCGGAGCTGATGTAAACCTTGGCTGTGGATCAATTACAGTCAACTATGATGGGAAGAACAAATTCTTAACGAAGATTGAAGATGGCGCTTTTATTGGCTGTAATTCAAACCTCGTTGCACCAGTCACTGTCGGAAAAGGGGCATACGTTGCAGCCGGTTCAACGGTCACAGAAGATGTGCCGCAGGATGCATTGTCTATTGCTAGAGCAAGGCAAGTCAATAAAGAAGATTATGTGAAAAATATTCATAAAAAATAATCCAAATACCCGGAGGTTTACCATGTCTAATCGTTATGCTGATGCGAATTTAAAGATATTCTCTTTGAATTCAAACCCTGAACTTGCTAAAGAAATTGCCGAGCGTATCGGAGTTGATCTCGGAAAGAGCTCTGTTAAACGTTTTAGTGACGGTGAAGTCCAAATCAATATTGAAGAAAGTATTCGTGGCTGTGATTGTTATGTGATTCAATCAACAAGTGCGCCAGTCAATGAGCACATTATGGAACTGCTCATTATGGTAGATGCGCTAAAACGTGCTTCTGCGAAAACTGTCAACATTGTGATCCCTTATTACGGATATGCACGTCAAGATCGTAAAGCAAAACCTCGTGAGCCAATCACTGCGAAGCTTTTTGCAAACTTACTTGAAACAGCAGGTGCTACACGTGTCATCGCACTTGATCTACATGCGCCGCAAATCCAAGGTTTCTTTGATATTCCAATCGATAACTTAATGGCTGTGCCCATCTTAACAAACTATTTCGAACAGAAAAACTTGAATGATATTGTCGTCGTGTCTCCTGACCACGGTGGTGTGACGCGTGCGCGTAAAATGGCAGACCGCCTGAAAGCGCCAATCGCAATTATCGACAAACGTCGCCCGAAACCAAACGTTGCTGAAGTCATGAACATCATTGGTAACATTGAAGGCAAAACGGCGATTCTTATTGATGATATTATTGATACAGCTGGTACCATTACACTAGCAGCAAATGCGCTAGTCGAAAATGGAGCGGCTGAAGTGTATGCTTGCTGTACTCACCCAGTATTGTCTGGACCAGCAGTAGAACGCATCACAAACTCTAAAATCAAAGAATTGGTTGTAACCAACAGTATTCACTTAACAGATGACAAGAAAGTAGGTAAATTCATTCCACTTTCAGTTGGGCCTTTGCTTGCAGAAGCCATCATCCGTGTCCATGAAGAAGAATCTGTTAGCTACCTCTTCAGCTAATTCTCTTATCAAAAAGACCCTAGGCAGCAGCTTAGGGTCTTTTTGTTCTGATAATGACAGTCAACTAGGTTTAAAATAATTCCGTTATGGGTATTGATGAAAGTAGTGACAAAAAAGAAATAGGATGGTGCTGAATATGGCAACTTTAAAAGCAAATAAAAGAACTGATTTCAAACGTTCCACACTGCAAAAAATCCGTCATTCAGGACACGTTCCTGGTGTCATATACGGAAAAAATACAGACAACCTAGCTGTTTCATTAGACAGCATTGATTTATTAAAGACATTACGTGATGAAGGGAAGAATACAATCATCACATTAGACGTGGGAGGTGAAACAAAATCTGTGATGGTCACAGAAATACAAACAGATCCGCTGAAAAATGAGCTTGTCCACGCTGATTTCCAAGTGGTCGACTTACAAAGAGAAATTGACGCAGATGTACCTGTACAGCTGATTGGTGAATCCAAAGGTGTAAAAGATGGCGGTGTGCTTCAGCAGCCACTATTTGAACTATCCATTACAGCAAAACCAAAGGATATTCCGCAACATATTGAAGCTGATATTACAAACTTAGATGTAAATGATGTACTAACAGTCGGTGACCTGTCTGTTCAAGCAACTTACCAAATTAAAAACGATCCAGAAGAAGTCGTTGCATCTATCTTGCCACCTCAGAAATCCGAGGTTCCTGAGCCAGATAGTGAAGAGGAAATCCAAGAACCTGAGGCCATTAAAGAAAAGGATGACAACGAAGAATAACTGGTTATTTAGAGACGTAACCCTCCCGCGGTTGCGTCTTTTGTGCTAGAATGAAAAGAATTCATACGTTTTTGCATGAGGCAATCATATTGGCTCATTTTTTAGGCGTGTGCATGTGCGACAAAGGAGGTTATTGGTTTCATGATTGCATTCGTTGGATTGGGGAATCCAGGAAGAGAATATGAAAAAACAAGACATAATGTCGGGTTTATGACAATAGATGAACTATCAAAAAAATGGGACATTCCATTAAATCAATCAAAATTTCATGGACATTATGGAACTGGGTTTGTTTCAGGGCAAAAGGTTCTACTTGTTAAGCCTCTTACATATATGAACTTATCAGGAGAATGCGTGCGTCCTCTTTTGGATTACTATGATATTCCCATTGAACATTTGAAAGTCATCTATGATGATCTTGATTTACCAACGGGGCGGATTCGTTTGCGCACAAAAGGAAGTGCAGGAGGGCATAATGGGATTAAATCGTTGATCCAGCACTTAGGCTCACCTGAGTTTGACCGATTCCGCATTGGTATTGGCCGTCCACAAAATGGCATGAAGGTCGTCGATTACGTACTAGGGCGCTTCTCAGAAGAGGAACAGCCTGACATCTCATCAGCCATTCAAGCGTCTGTTGAAGCTTGTGAGGCCGCTCTAACAAAGCCATTTTTAGAAGTGATGAATGATTTTAACAAGAAGGTATAAGAATGATAAGCAAAGCACATACTGATCATAAAATCTCAGCATGGGAGGATCTCACGTATGGCTTTGCATTATTATTGCCGGCACTGTGGTGTAAAGGTTGGCAGTTTAGATGAATCCGCTGTTCAAAGTGAAGCACTTGGATTTCATCACTTAACAAATGAGGAAAGAAACGATATGATTTCTTATATGGAAAATGGTGATTTACATGTACAAACCATTTGTGAGGATTGCCAAGAGGCACTCGAAAGAAATCCTGATTACCATCAGTATCATACTTTTATTCAATAAAAAGCTTTGGTGTAGATATTAGACCAAAGCGTTTTTCTGTTTTAAACAAGCAGGGAGGAGGAGCCAAATGAAAAACATACAATCATTTATCAAACAAAGTGATGATTTTCAGTCCATTTTTAATGGATTAAAGGAAGGGTTAAAAGAACAGCTGCTCGCCGGACTATCAGGCTCCGTCAGATCGTTATTTACAGCCGCCATATCAGATGAACTAAAGCGGCCGATGTTTATTGTGACCCACAATTTGTATCAAGCGCAGAAGGTGACGGATGATCTCGCAAGTGTGATGTCGGATCGCTCAGTCCTTCTTTATCCTGTAAATGAACTCATTGCATCAGAGATTGCTGTTGCCAGCCCAGAGCTAAGAGCACAGCGTCTTGATGTCCTGAATCGACTCGCGAATGGAGAAAACCCCATTGTCGTAACCCCGGCAGCTGCGGTGCGGAGAATGCTTCCGCCAGTCGAGCTCTGGAAGGCGAGTCAGATCCATTTGAAGCTCGGTGAAGAAATTGATTTGGAGGCGTTTTCAAAACAACTCGTGCAAATCGGTTATGACCGGACGTCTATGGTCGCTGCGCCCGGAGATTTTAGTGTGCGCGGAGGAATCATCGACATTTATGCGCTAACGGAGGATCATCCTATCCGCATTGAATTATTTGATACAGAAGTGGATTCCATTCGAACCTTCCACTCTGATACACAGCGTTCATTAGAAACGCTTCAAGAGATCAAGATTGGCCCAGCAAAAGAGCTGATTGTGAGAGGCCCTGAACGAGAGAGAGCGATCGAACAGCTTGACGAAGGACTTGCGAAAAGCTTGAAGAGGTTCAACTCAGACCAACAAAAAGAGCTGCTGCATCAGAATATTTCTGCTGATCGAGAGAAACTGCTAGAAGGTATCGTGACACAGGAGATGACGAAGTACCTGTCCTATTTCTATGAAAAGCCTGCTAGTTTGCTAGATTACACATCGCAAGATACGATTATCATTCTAGATGAAATTAGCAGAATTCAGGAGATGGAAGAACAGCTTGAACAGGAAGAAGCAGATTGGACCATTAGTTTGCTTGAAGAAGGAAATATTATCCATGATTTATCTCTTTCCTTCCCGTTCCAAGAGCTGATGAATCAGCAATCGAGGTCTATTCTGTACTACTCCTTGTTCTTAAGACATGTCCAGCAGACCAATCCGCAAAATATCGTCAATGTATCTAGTAAGCAAATGCAGAATTTCCACGGGCAGATGAATGTGCTTGCGAGTGAAATTGAACGCTATAAAAAACAAAATTATGCGGTTGTCTTTTTAGGTGCGGATGAAGAGCGTACAGAGAAGCTGTCGTCTGTTTTACATGATTATGACATTGAAGCCGCTCTTGCCAAACAGGACGCTGAGCTTGTAAGCGGGCAAGTGTATATTTTACAAGGTGAGCTGCAAACAGGCTTCGAACTGCCATTATCAAAAATTGCAGTGATCACAGAAGGTGAGCTTTTCAAAAAACGTGTGAAGAAGCAGGCACGTAAGCAAAAGCTGACCAACGCAGAGCGGATTAAGAGCTATTCAGAGCTTCAAGTCGGCGATTATGTGGTGCATATTAACCACGGGATCGGAAAATATTTAGGAATCGAAACGCTTGAGATTGGCGGCATTCATAAAGATTATTTAAATATTCACTATCAAGGAAGCGACAAGCTTTATGTACCGGTTGAACAAATTGATCAGGTGCAGAAATACGTAGGATCAGAAGGAAAAGAACCCAAGCTGTACAAACTAGGCGGCAGCGACTGGAAACGCGTGAAGAAAAAAGTAGAATCTTCTGTTCAGGACATTGCGGATGATCTGATTAAGCTGTACGCAGAACGTGAGGCAAGCAAAGGGTATGCCTTCTCACCTGACCATGAGATGCAGCGTCAGTTTGAATCTGCGTTCCCTTATCAGGAAACAGATGATCAAATTCGCTCTATTCAAGAAATCAAAAAAGACATGGAGCGGGAACGTCCAATGGATCGCCTGCTTTGTGGGGATGTGGGATATGGAAAAACAGAGGTGGCGATTCGAGCGGCCTTCAAAGCCATTGCTGACGGGAAGCAGGTGGCAATACTTGTTCCGACAACGATCTTGGCACAGCAGCATTTTGACACGATGATGGACCGATTCCAAGACTACCCTGTCAAAATCGCTCAGCTTAGCCGGTTCCGTACGCGAAAAGAAACAACCGAAACGTTAAAAGGGCTGAAGAACGGAACGATTGATATGGTCATCGGGACACACCGTCTTCTTTCAAAAGACATTGTATATAAGGATTTAGGACTGTTGATCATTGATGAGGAACAGCGTTTTGGTGTGACGCATAAAGAGAAAATTAAGCAAATGAAAGCCAATATTGATGTGTTGACATTAACGGCAACGCCAATTCCGCGTACGCTTCATATGTCGATGCTTGGTGTGCGAGATTTATCCGTTATTGAAACACCACCTGAAAACCGTTTCCCTGTTCAAACCTATGTTGTCGAGTACAATGGGGCTTTAGTTAGGGAAGCGATCGAGCGAGAACTAGCACGAGGCGGCCAAGTGTACTTCCTTTACAATCGTGTTGAGGATATTGAACGGAAAGCAGATGAAATCTCGATGCTTGTTCCAGACGCTAAAGTCAGCTATGCACACGGGAAAATGAGTGAGAACGAGCTAGAATCTGTGATGATCAACTTCCTTGAAGGTGAATCAGATGTGTTGGTCAGTACAACCATTATTGAAACAGGCGTAGACATTCCAAATGTAAACACGCTCATTGTACACGATGCTGATAAAATGGGACTCTCTCAGCTGTACCAGTTAAGAGGACGAGTTGGACGCTCTAATCGTGTCGCCTATGCTTATTTTACTTATCGAAAAGACAAAGTTCTTTCTGAAGTAGCAGAGAAAAGACTTCAGGCCATTAAAGAATTCACAGAGCTCGGTTCCGGCTTTAAAATTGCGATGCGTGATTTAACGATTCGAGGAGCAGGGAACTTACTTGGTGCACAGCAGCATGGATTTATTGATTCCGTTGGGTTCGACCTTTATTCTCAAATGCTGAAAGAAGCGATTGAAGAAAGAAGAGGCGACATGACCGCTCAAGAAAAATTTGAGCCGGAGATTGACTTGCAAATTGATGCCTACATCCCAGACTCATATATTTCTGATGGCAAGCAAAAGATCGAGATGTATAAACAGTTTAGAGCCATTGGGTCCATTGAAGAACGGAAAGAGCTTCAGGATGAAATGATTGACCGATTCGGTGAATATCCGCAAGAAGTGGCTGATTTGTTCACGATTGCGACGATGAAGGTGTACGCTGTGCAGGAACGTGTCGAGCTGATCAAAATGGAGAAAGGCATTGTCAGACTCACCCTTGAGGAGAAAGCAAGCAGCGAAATCGACGGTCAAAAATTATTTGAGCTCGGCAGTCGATTTGGACGTGAGATTGGCCTAGGAATGGAAGGTAGTAAGCTGATTATTTCTGTTCAAACGAAAGGCAAGAAAACCAAGGAATGGCTGGAGGTCGTTCTTAGCATGCTTCGAGGCCTTCAAGATGTGAAAAAAGAAACCATTCCATCTTCATAAAATTTTGTTTGTCTCTCGTGTATATTACGTTTGATGTGACGGATACTAAACTCAGGGTCAAGTGGTGAATGTTGCATAAAGTGGACGCTTTTGTTCCATTCACCCAACACATCATCAAACGAAAGAGAGGCAGCAGTGAATGAAAGCAACTGGAATTGTACGCCGCATCGACGATTTAGGAAGAGTGGTTATTCCAAAGGAGATTCGCAGAACATTGCGTATCCGGGAAGGAGATCCGCTTGAGATTTTTGTCGACCGCGATGGAGAAGTGATTTTGAAGAAGTATTCACCGATTAGTGAGCTAGGAGACTTTGCGAAGGAATATGCTGATGCATTATTCGACAGTTTGGGTCATTCCATCCTGATCTGTGATCGTGACACGTATATTGCTGTATCCGGCAGTTCGAAAAAAGAGTACTTAAACAAATCCATTAGTGATTTAATTGAACGAACAATGGATCAGCGTAATTCTGTATTAGAGGAAAGCAAGAAAGAAATTCAACTTGTCGATGGTATTGATGATGACGTATCTGCTTATACCATTGCACCTATTGTTGCAAACGGAGATCCAATTGGCGCCGTCGTCTTATTTTCGAAAGAGCGTTCAATGGGAGAAGTGGAGCATAAAGCGGCGGAAACAGCAGCTGGCTTCTTAGCCCGTCAAATGGAACATTAGGTCTAATAATTCTATATCATTTTGATAAAACGAAAGAATGCCGATGAAATCATTTGATTTTATCGGCATTTTTTATATGGGATGAAACAAAACATGGAATGTGTCGTCTACTCCTTAGAAAGAAACGGTTTTTCAGTAACGTATGATATAATGAGTGCGTTTAAATGTAGATCTATTTTTTGATTGAACATAAAGGAGTCATCCATGAAAAATGCTGTGAATCAACCGCATTGGCTTTTCCAAGGTGCGGTGATATTGACCATCGCAGGCTTGTTATCAAAGATATTAAGTGCCGTATATCGTGTCCCTTTTCAAAACATCGTAGGAGACACTGGTTTTTATATTTATCAGCAGGTGTATCCCTTTCTCGGCATTGCGGTCATGCTCGGAACAACAGGGTTTCCTGTCATGGTGTCCAAGCTACTGAGTGAGCATGGTGAAGAGAATCGCCGGATGATTACAAGGGTATCCTTGGTGTATATCACTTTGCTCAGCTTGGTCTTATTTCTCTGTCTGTACATAGGAGCAGGTTGGATTGCGGACCTGATGGCTGACAGCGAATTAACCTTACTCATCCAGATGAGTGCATTTGTTTTTTTATTCCTGCCATTCACAGTTATGCTAAGAGGTGTGTTTCAGAGTGACGGCATGATGCTTCCAACCGCTATCTCCCAATTGGTTGAGCAGCTCATTAGAGTGGGTGTTCTGCTTGTCTTATCCTTCTATTTTGTGAGGCACGGCTATTCGCTTTATGAAACAGGAGCGGGTGCTGTTTTCTCCTCTATCGCAGGAAGTGCGGTCTCACTCATAATACTTCTCTTCCTTTGGCTGACATATCGAAAACAGTCTGCTTCAGGCATGATGTTAAAACAGGCTACGCTGCGGAAAAAAGATGTTTTGAAGAGTTTAGTGCTGTATACATTGACTATTTGTGTGAGTGGACTGCTTATTTTATGGATGCAAATGATCGATGCCTTTCACCTGTATGCTTTGCTCCGCAGCGAGGGTCTGAGTGAAACGGCGGCAAAGGCGGCAAAAGGTGTGTATGACCGAGGTCAGCCTTTCTTGCAGCTAGGGACGGTGTTTGCAATTAGTATCGGAACTTCTCTTGTTCCATTTTTGTCGTCGGCCTTGAGGGAAGGACAGCACGAGGTGATTCGTCAAAAGGTTCGTACATCGTTTAAGACAACGTCGGTGCTCGGAATTGGTTCAGCGGTCGGGCTGATTTGTATTCTATCGTCAGTGAATACAATGCTATTTCGTAATGACTTAGGCACAGATGCGCTGCAAATATTTTGTATATCCATCGCATTTACGTCTATTGCGATTACACAAACAGCTTTGCTTCAAGGGCTGGGACATCCCGTGTACCCCGCTGTTGTGATTATCCTCAGTGTGCTAGTGAAATGGGGGCTGACGTTTGCGCTTGTCCCGTTATTTGGTATCCATGGGGCTGCATGGTCAACAGTATGTGGGTTTCTTACCGCAGCCGTGTTCAATGCGTTTTATTTGAAACGCAAAGGATGGATCTCGATGAGAGAGCTGTTCCCAGTGAAAATTCTTTTATCAGCGGCTTTCATGGCCACCGTTTTATTAGGGTATCAGGCATTGTTTTCTTGGGTCATACCCTTTGAAAAACGTTCGTTTTCGGTTTTAGAGAGCCTGACATCAGTTTTTATTGGTGGTTTCGCCTTTTTATATAGTATTCTTAAGCTAGAGGTATTTACGGACGAGGAATGGAGACTCATTCCATTAGGAGAAAAGATTTTATATTTTAAACAGATGAGAGGGAATAGAAATGGCAGGTAAGATTACAGTCGTTGGTCTTGGGGCGGGCGACATGGATCAGCTGACGCTCGGCGTATATAAGCAGCTCAAGCAGGCGAAAGAAGTATTTATGAGAACGCAGGATCACCCGCTCACCGCAGAATTGATGCAGGAGATTCCGTCTCTTACCTTTTTTGATGAGATTTATGAAAAGCACGATCAGTTTGATTCAGTGTATCAGGAAATCACAGAAATTCTATTCGCTGAGGCTGCGGACAAAGATATTGTTTATGCAGTACCAGGACATCCATTTGTAGCAGAAAAAACAGTACAACTGCTTGTCGCTCAGCAGAAGGAGCGCGGGATTGAGGTGTCTGTTGCCGGTGGACAAAGCTTTCTTGATGCGACATTTAATTCCTTGCAGATTGACCCGATTGAAGGACTACAATTCGTTGATGCAGGGGAAATGCGGGCACATGATCTTAATGTAACCCAGCATGTATTGATTTGTCAGGTGTATGATCAGATGACGGCTTCAAATGTGAAGCTGACGCTGATGGAAAAGCTGCCTGATGACTATGAAGTCTATATTGTGACTGCGGCAGGAAGCAGTCAGGAACAGATCACACCCGTTCCTTTATTTCAACTTGATCGAGATGTGTCGATAAATAACTTAACGAGTGTTTATGTGCCTCCAATTCAAGATGAAAAGCTGCTCTATTCACAATTTGATAATTTCCGTGAAGTCATTCGTACATTAAGGGGACCAGGCGGCTGTCCGTGGGATCAAAAACAGACCAATGAGTCGCTCAAACCTTACTTAATTGAAGAATGCTATGAGCTGCTTGAAGCCATAGATGAAGACGATCCAGATCATCTGGTGGAAGAGCTCGGAGATGTGCTGCTGCAGGTTTTACTCCACGCTCAAATTGGCGAAGATGATGGCTATTTCTCAATTGATGATGTGATAAAGCATGTGACAGAAAAAATGATTCGACGACATCCACATGTGTTTGGTGATACGAATGTCACTGAAGCATCGGACGTAGTGGCCAACTGGGAAAAAATAAAGCAGCAGGAGAAGCCAGTGCGGGCAGCATCTATTTTGCAGTCCATTCCAGCAACACTCCCAGCTCTAACAAAGGCTTATAAGCTCCAAAAGAAAGCGGCTAAGGTCGGCTTCGATTGGACAGAAGTAGAAGATATTTGGAACAAATATGAAGAAGAAAAGCAGGAATTCCTTGTTGAAGTGGCTGAGAAGAGGGACGAAGATGCAACAAAGCAAATGAAAGATGAATTTGGGGATTTGTTGTTTGTTCTCGTCAACATAGGCAGGTTCTATCAGTTAGAGCCTGAAACAGCCCTCTCTTCCGCAAACACAAAATTCATGCGGCGCTTTCAGCATATAGAACAAAAAGCAAAGGAAATGGGACATTCACTAGAGGACATGACGCTAGAGGAAATGGACGATCTGTGGAACGATGCCAAACGCATAGAAAGAGGTGATCACACATGAGACTAGATAAATTTTTAAAAGTTTCTCGTTTAATTAAAAGAAGAACATTGGCGAAAGAAGTAGCCGATCAAGGAAGAATTTCAATTAATGGAACACAGGCAAAAGCCAGCTCTGACGTGAAAGAAGGAGACGAGCTTCAAATTCGCTTTGGGCAAAAACTTGTGACCGTTCAAGTCAACGAGTTAAAGGACACCACGAAAAAAGAAGAAGCGGCAGGCATGTATACAGTGCTGAAAGAAGAAAAAACAGCAGAATAGGGCTTGTTCTAAAAGATCCTCCTATCACATACAATGCAGTAACAATGCAAGTATGAGATATGGGGGATGTATAAATGAATCAATATTATAATCAACCTCAAGGCACGAAGCTGTCATCAGAAGCAGAGCACAATGTCACAATGCGAAACAGAAAGCATTTAGATATTACCGGCGTCAAGCAGGTCGAAAGCTTTGATAATGAAGAATTTCTGCTTGAGACGGTCATGGGGATCCTAGCCATCCGCGGAGAAAATCTGCAAATGAAAAATTTAGACGTAGAAAAAGGCGTTGTGTCCATCAAAGGTCGTGTCTTTGACTTAATCTATGTAGATGAGCAGCACGGGGAGAAGGCTAAAGGATTTTTTAGCAAGCTGTTTAAATGACGTTGACAGTCCAGTTTTATACGATGCTTTCGATGGCGGCGATGGGCATCTGGCTGGGCGCATCGCTTGATACGTACAAGCTGTTTGTGAACCGGGAAAAAACAGTAAAATGGCTCCTAGTCATTCACGATCTCCTTTTTTGGATGGTGCAAGGTCTCTTATTCTTTTATGTGCTGCTGCTAACAAACGAGGGAGAATTCAGGCTTTATATTTTTCTAGCCGTTGCTTTAGGTTTCTCGATGTATCAGGCATTGATGAAACAGCTATATATCAAAATTCTTAAGTTCATCATGACGTGTATATATAAGACCGTTCTAGTCCTTAAAAGACTGGTCATGTCCATTGTCTTCCAGCCGATCCGCTGGATTGTCACATTGATCATAAGTGCTATTCTGTTCTTGTTCCACTCGCTCTTACGTCTTGTTCGTTTTACGTTTCGACTCGTGTGGAAGGTGCTATCGATTGTTTGTTATCCACTCATCTGGTTACTCAATGTGACTATTATTCATCGGATTCCCGAAAAATGGCGAACATCAGTTAGATTGTTTTTCTCAAAAGGAGCAGGAATTTTACAAGGGACCAAGAAATTATCTCGTACCATCAAAACGAAATGGAAACAATTCTGGACAAAGTAAGAGAGGAGGCCTTCATCCTTGAACGAGAGAAAAAGAAATATCGCACAAATTCAAAACGATTACCAAAAACAAATGGAACAGCAAGCACAGCGCTTAAAACGCAAACGCCGTGGACTCCTTAGAAGGCTTACCGTGTTTGGTGTGATCGTGCTTATGTTTGCTGTCTTGGTGACTAGTGCCCTCTGGTCGCAATCGTCCGCATTAAAGGAAAAAGAAGAGAAAAAGGTTTCGCTTGAAAAAGAATTGAAGCAATTACAAACAAAGCAGGAAGATATTTCTGATGAAATTAAGAAGCTGAAAAGCAAGGAATATGTACTCGAACTGGCACGACGAGACTATTATATGTCCAAAAAAGGCGAAAAAATCTTTGATGTGGACAATAAGAGCGATTAGCCTTGTTGACACTTAAAATTCAGTTTATGTATAATTGAACAAATGAGATTTTTTTATAAGTCTAAGGAGGAGCACTTTTTTTATGTCGATTGAAGTTGGCAGCAAGTTACAAGGGAAAGTTACGGGCATTACAAATTTTGGAGCTTTTGTGGAGTTGCCAGGCGGTTCAACTGGTCTCGTTCATATCAGTGAGGTAGCCGATAACTATGTAAAAGATATTAATGAGCATTTAAAAGTCGGTGAACAAGTTGAAGTGAAAGTGATTAACGTTGAAAAAGACGGTAAAATCGGCTTGTCCATTAAAAAAGCAAAAGATCGTCCTCAACAACAATCAAGACCAAGCAGAAATGATTTCCGTCCGAAGGAATCGTTTGAGCAAAAAATGAACAAATTCTTAAAAGATAGCGAAGATCGCTTAACATCTTTAAAACGTAACACGGAATCAAAACGTGGGGGGCGCGGAGCAAGAAGAGGTTAACTTGTTGCTGCTTTCTATATATTTTTTCACAACAAAGCATCTGCTGATCAGCGGGTGCTTTTTTTCTGTACTGACACGGGATATTTTTTGAGATTTCTTCATTTAATTTAAAACTTTCTATTGACGGACAAGCGAATCCTTTGTATTATAGTTCTTGTGCTTCTTAGCGCATTTTCAATTATGGCGGTGTAGCTCAGCTGGCTAGAGCGTACGGTTCATACCCGTGAGGTCGGGGGTTCGATCCCCTCCGCCGCTATCCTTTTATGTAGAACGAAAAGCAAGGCCCGTTGGTCAAGCGGTTAAGACACCGCCCTTTCACGGCGGTAACACGGGTTCGAATCCCGTACGGGTCATTTCAAAACAGCTTTCATAAAGAAAGCTGTTTTTTTGTGCTTTTCGTAAAATCCTGATGAAAGAGATCGACTTACATGAAAGTATGCCTCTTCGACGAATAAAGCGTCGAACGTTTTTTGGAAACGACAACTTCTTTTGACAAAATTTCTTTTTCACCTTCGCTATAATGACAAGCAACGAATATCAGGTGGGGGATGAGAAGATGGAAAAACTAGAAAGAAGAACTGATTTAATAGGAGCGGGGTTTGAAAGAATCAGTGCAGGTTTGAAAAAGATGAAAAACCTGTTTCTTCATCATACGCATTCTCTTTTTTTCTATAAAGGGTTTATTTATGTTGTTCTTGGTTTTTTATTAGGACGAGCCTTTATTTTATCTGAAATTATGCCGTTTGCTTTGCCTTTCTTTGGTTCCATGGTGCTTATTAAAAGGGATAAAGCGATGCTGGCTTGTCTTGCTTTACTTGCTGGGGCGATGACCATATCACCTCAAAATGCATTATTTGTATTTGCTTCATTGATCGTATTTCTCATCATGTCAAAAGTCGTTTCTTTCATTATCAAAGATCCAGTGAAAACCTTGCCGATTGTGATTGTTCTTTCCATGCTGATCACACGAGGGGCATTTGTTTATCTAGAGCAAGGTGCTGTTCAAAGCTACGATTACGTCATGGCAGGCGTTGAAGCAGGACTTGCCTTCATTTTGACATTGATTTTCCTTCAAAGCTTACCGATTTTTACAGTCAGGAAAATCAAACACTCCTTAAAGGTTGAAGAAATCATTTGTTTTATGATTCTGATTGCGTCCGTTTTAACAGGCTTAGCGGGTATCACCTTTCAAGGGATGCAAGCAGAGCATATTTTGTCACGTTATGTAGTGCTTACCTTTGCCTTTATTGGAGGCGCCAGTATTGGTTGTACGGTTGGTGTCGTGACAGGATTAATTCTCGGTCTTGCTAACATAGGGAATCTTTATCAGATGAGTCTTCTTGCCTTTTCAGGCTTATTAGGCGGATTGCTAAAAGAGGGGAAGAAAGCAGGAGCAGCCATCGGATTAATTGTAGGGTCCTTACTCATTTCATTGTACGGTGAAGGATCAGCAGGTCTTGTGACTACGCTATATGAATCACTCATTGCTGTTGCACTGTTTTTGCTCACGCCTCAATCAGTTACCTCTAAGGTGGCGAAATATATTCCTGGAACGGTAGAGCATGTACAGGAGCAGCAACAATATGCTCGGAAAGTACGAGATGTGACAGCAAAAAAAGTAGACCAATTCTCTAATGTATTTCATGCGCTGTCTGAAAGTTTTGCGACATTTTACGAATCCATTCCTGAAGAGAAGAAGCAGGAAGAGGATGTAGATCTTTTTTTAAGTGCGATCACAGAACGATCCTGTCAAACGTGCTATAAGAAAAATAAATGCTGGGTGCAGAACTTTGATACAACCTATGAACTCATGAAGCAAGTTATGCATGAATCTGATGAAAAAACGTATGAGCATAACCGGAAATTGAAAAAGAAATTTAGCCAGCACTGCTCAAAATCAAAACACGTTGAGGAATTGATTGAAGAGGAGATTGCTTATTACAAAGCGAATCAGACCCTTAAGAAAAAGGTCCAAGACAGCAGGCGTCTAGTGGCGGAACAGCTAATGGGCGTCTCGCAAGTGATGGAGGATTTTTCCCGGGAAATAAAACGGGAAAGAGAACAGCATTTTATTCAGGAAGAGCAGATGATAGAAGCGCTTCAGCACTTTGGGATTGAAATTCAGCAAGTAGAAATCTATAGCTTGGAGCAGGGGAATGTCGATATTGAAATGAGAATCCCATATTGCCAAGGTCATGGGGAATGTGAAAAAATTATCGCTCCAATGCTCTCAGATATTTTAGAAGAACAGATTTTAGTAAAAGCAGAGCAGTGCGCAGAGCATCCAACAGGCTATTGTCATGTTGTTTTTGGCTCTGCAAAATCGTATCGGGTGGCTACAGGCGTAGCGCATGCAGCGAAAGGCGGAGGGTTAGTATCTGGAGACAGCTACAGCATGATGGAGCTAGGTGCAGGTAAATATGCCGCAGCTATTAGTGATGGAATGGGAAATGGAGCAAGGGCTCATTTTGAAAGCAATGAAACGATCAAGCTGCTAGAAAAAATATTGGCGTCGGGTATTGATGAAAAAGTGGCGATCAAAACCATTAATAGTATTTTATCTTTACGGACGACTGATGAAATCTACTCAACATTAGATTTATCAATTATTGATTTACAGGATGCGAGCTGTAAGTTTCTAAAGATTGGTTCAACCCCTAGCTTTATTAAACGGGGTGATCAGGTGATGAAGGTACAAGCAAGCAACTTGCCGATTGGGATTATTGATGAGTTTGAATTGGAGGTTGTGAGTGAACAGATGAAGGCAGGAGATCTGCTGATTATGATGAGTGACGGCATTTTTGAAGGACCAAAGCATATTGAAAATCATGATTTGTGGGTTAAACGAAAAATGAAAAGCTTTAAAACAGAAGATCCGCAAGAGATTGCTGATTTATTAATGGAAGAGGTCATTCGAACAAGAGCAGGTCAAATTGATGACGATATGACAGTTGTTGTCATTAGGCTCGACCATAATACACCAAAATGGGCATCCATTCCGACAGGTACATTCTATCTTGAGAAACAAGAGATTTCTTAACATATCGTATAATATGAATTTCTTCTGGCGATGATGGGGATATAAGCATTCAGTTACAATCCCAGGAGGAATGAAGATGCGAAAAGGTCACGTAAACCAAATCTTATTGATTACAGATGGCTGCTCAAATCATGGGGAAGACCCACTTGCGATTGCCTCATTGGCAAAGGAACAAGGGATCACAGTCAACGTCATTGGCATTATGGAAGAAAACAGACACGATCATGAAGCGATGAAAGAAGTAGAGGGTATTGCTCTGGCGGGCGGAGGCATTCATCAGGTTGTCTACGTTCAGCAGTTGTCTCAAACGGTACAAATGGTGACAAAAAAGGCGATGACACAAACATTACAGGGTGTTGTGAATAAAGAATTACAGCAAATTCTAGGCAAAGATGCTGAGATTGAAGAACTTCCGCCTGATAAACGTGGAGAAGTAATGGAGGTTGTCGATGAGTTAGGGGAGACTGTTCATCTTCAAGTGCTAGTGCTTGTTGATACAAGTGCAAGTATGAAGCCGAAACTGCCGACCGTCAAAGAAGCACTCATCGATCTCTCTATTAGTCTAAATTCAAGAATTGGTGAAAATCAGTTTGGGATGTGTGTATTTCCCGGGAAAAACTCAGATGCAGAAATTGTGTTGAATTGGACGCCTAGATTCGATTCGTTATCATCTATTTTCCCTAAGCTGACCACTGGAGGAATTACTCCGACTGGACCAGCACTCCGAGAAGCACTCCAGCATTTCAAATCAGTTCGATCACGTAAAGGGCTACTTGAAGCAAAGGAAGAGCATGATGATGAATTCGGCTTCTAACATCCCGCTAGGCACGGTGATTAAAGGGAAATGGCACCACCATCATTACCGCATTGTAAAAGAGCTGGGAAAAGGGGCGAACGGTGTTGTCTATCTGGCAGAATCGCCAAATGGACAAGTAGCCCTTAAAGTGAGTGATGACAGTATGCTCATTGCATCTGAAGTCAATGTATTAAAATCCTTTTCAAAGGCTCCTGTGAAAACCATGGGGCCTTCTTTTTATGATATGGATGATGCCATATATCCTGGCATGTCACAAAAGTGTTCGTTTTATGTGATGGAGTATGTCAGAGGCCCGTTACTGCTAGAGTTTGTTAAACAAAAAGGTGATGAGTGGATCGTTGTCTTAATGATTCAGCTTTTGTCTAACCTGGCTCATTTACACAAGGAAGGCTGGATATTTGGTGACTTGAAGCCGGATAATCTCATCGTTTCAGGTCCTCCATCCACTATTCGATGTATTGATGTTGGAGGAACGACAAAAGCAGGAAGGGCAATCAAGGAATATACCGAGTTTTTTGATCGAGGCTACTGGGGATTCGGTACAAGAAAGGCAGAACCGTCTTATGATCTATTTGCCTTAAGTATGGTGATGGTGAACTGTGCCTATAAAAAAGAATTTAAAAAAGGGGTAGAGCCAGAAAAGCAGCTTTATCGAGCCATTGAAGGACATCCTTTATTAAAGCGATATGAGAGGGTGTTAAAGGCTGCTCTTCAAGGTAAGTATCATTCAGCGGCAGATATGAAAAGTGCCATACTGAAAGAAGGACAGCTGCTTGCTTCAAGAAAGACGCGCCAAAAAAAGCAAGCACAGAAAAACAGGAAAAAGCCTGCTGTTAGTCAAAATCAACAGGTAACTTCACGATCACAAGTTGCTGCGGCGAAAAGAACGTCAGTACGTAAAAAATCAGGAGGGCTTTTTGAAACGATTCTCATCGTGTGCAGCGTACTCGCTCTTTACTGTGCATATGTGGTTTTATTCCTATTGTAGAGCTGTAAAAAAGCAGGCTTCATCTTTGCTTGGAGCTACTGAAAGTGATAGGATATGTATATCTTTTAAATTACCTGCTCTTTGTGAGGAGGCAGTTGTGAATAGAATAGAATCTTTTTTGAAAAAACATGATGTTTTCCTTGAAAATACGACAGTCATTGTCGGGGTTTCCGGCGGACCAGATTCCATGCTCTTACTGCATGAACTAAACAAACGTCGAAAGGGTTCCTTCCAGCTGATTGCAGCCCATGTTGATCACATGTTCAGGGGGGAAGAGTCCCTTGCTGATTTGGCATTTGTTGAGGCTTACTGCAAGGAGCAAGAGATCCATTTTGAATCGGCTCGTATACAGGTGACCCAATATGCAAAAGAAAACCGCTTAAACAAACAGGCAGCTGCAAGAGAGTGCAGATATGCGTTCTTTCGTCAATTGATGGAGCAGTACAACGCTCAATTTATAGCGCTTGCACATCATGGGGACGACCAAGTAGAAACAATGATGATGAGGCTGACGAGAGGGACTGTTGGAATAGGACTTGCAGGTATTCAAGCAAAGCGCCCTTTTCAAGAAGGGTGGCTGATTCGTCCGCTGATTGGTTATTCTAAGGACGACGTGCTAAAAGCTTGTAAAAAAGAACAGGTTCCCTATGTCATTGATCAAAGCAATCACACAGATGACTACTTGAGAAACCGGATAAGAAGACACATTCTTCCCGTGTTAAAAGAAGAGGCACCACATGTGCACGAAAGCTTTCAGTTTGTAAGCGACATGCTGACTGAGGATGAGCAATACTTGCAGGTATTAACAAAGGAACAAATGAACCAAGTCATTACTAGTCAAACAACTAAACAAATCGAGATCAAAACGAAGCCTTTGCTTGACCTGCCTTTGCCTTTACAAAGAAGAGGCATTCAACTAATATTAAACTATCTTTATGAAAACACTCAATCAGCGTTTTCAAACCAGCATATTCTAGGGACTTTGGACTGGTTATCTCATACGGATCAACCGTCTGGATCATTAGATTTGCCAAAGGGTTTACAAGCTGTCAAGTCTTATGATCACTGTAAATTTACCTTTGAACGATCGCTTGTCATAGATCAGTCTTTTGCGCATCACTTAAAAGTTGAGCTAGGAGAGGAGCTTTTTCTTCCGAATGGACGATCTATTGTGGTATCAAATCATGTTCCGAAGGATGCACGGAACGGGAACTATTTTTTCTTGCTTCAAAAAGATCATGTTCGTCTCCCTTTGATCATTCGCTCACGAAAAAATGGTGATCGAATCAAACTTAAAGGGATGAATGGATCAAAAAAGGTGAAGGATATATTTATTGATAAAAAAGTGCCTCTTGCAGAAAGAGACAGCTGGCCGATCGTCACTGACTCGGATCATCAAATCATCTGGATCCCAGGTTTGAAAAAATCCGTTTTTGAAGAAATTGATATGACAAACAGCGATCTCATTGTATTACAATATAGACAGCACGAAAATTTGTAGGGGGCAAGCAAAAGCATGAAACAAGATATTGAAAAGATTTTGATCTCAGAAGAAGAGATCCAGCAAAAAGTGAAGGAACTGGGAGCAACATTAACCAGCGATTATGATGGTAAATTTCCCCTGGCTATTGGTGTTTTGAAAGGGGCTCTTCCATTCATGGCAGACCTGATCAAACACATTGATACATATTTAGAGCTTGATTTTATGGATGTATCTAGCTACGGAAAGTCTACCGTATCTTCTGGAGAAGTAAAGATCATTAAGGATCTAGATACTTCTGTTGAAGGAAGAGATATTCTAATTATGGAAGATATCATCGACAGTGGGTTAACTTTGAGCTATCTGGTAGAGCTTTTCCGATACCGTAAAGCAAACTCCATTAAAATTGTGACATTGCTTGATAAACCAAGCGGTCGTAAAGCAGACATCAAAGCAGATTATGTTGGGTTTGAAGTGCCAGATGCATTTGTTGTAGGCTATGGATTGGATTTCGCTGAACGTTACCGAAACCTCCCGTATATTGGAGTGTTAAAGCCATCTGTTTACGAAGGCTAATCAGCATACGTATACATGAGGTTATTGGTTGTGTTGGAATGATTTTCTATGATACTATTGAACATAGTTGTGCTTACTGTGGGAGGAGGTAAGGAATGAATCGGGTTTTTCGTAATACGATTTTTTATATACTTATTTTATTACTTGTGATAGGGGTTGTCAGTTGGTTAGGATCCCCTAATCAAAAGCCTGAGAACATGTCTTACAGCAAATTTTCGCAAAATCTAAGTGCGGGAAAAGTGGAGAGTATCTCCATTCAGCCTGTGAGAGGGGTTTATGAAATTCGTGGTCAATTAGATGGCGCGAAGAAAGATGAATACTTCATTACCCATGTTCCAGATGGTCAAGGTGTTGACCAAATTTACAGTGCACTGAAGAATACAGATGTAAAAGTAGAACCAGCACCTGAAACAAATGGCTGGCTGCAAGTTCTGACAACCATCATTCCGTTTATCATCATCTTTATCCTATTCTTCTTCTTATTGAACCAAGCTCAGGGCGGTGGAAGCCGAGTCATGAACTTTGGTAAAAGTAAGGCTAAGCTTTACACAGAAGAGAAGAAGCGTGTGAAATTTAAAGATGTTGCCGGTGCGGATGAAGAAAAGCAAGAGCTTGTAGAAGTTGTTGAATTCCTGAAGGATCCGCGTAAATTTGCGGAGCTTGGCGCAAGAATCCCTAAAGGGGTTTTACTAGTAGGACCTCCAGGTACAGGTAAAACATTGCTTGCGAGAGCATCTGCAGGAGAAGCAGGCGTTCCTTTCTTCAGCATCAGTGGTTCTGACTTCGTCGAGATGTTCGTCGGTGTCGGTGCATCACGTGTACGTGATTTGTTCGAAAATGCGAAAAAGAATGCACCTTGCTTAATCTTTATTGATGAGATTGATGCAGTGGGTCGTCAGCGTGGAGCAGGTCTTGGCGGCGGTCATGATGAGCGTGAACAAACGCTTAACCAGCTTCTTGTTGAAATGGATGGTTTTAGTGCCAACGAAGGTATTATTATCATTGCTGCGACCAACCGTGCAGATATCCTAGATCCTGCATTACTGCGTCCGGGACGTTTTGACCGTCAAATTACGGTTGACCGCCCAGATGTCATTGGCCGTGAAGAAGTACTGAAGGTTCATGCGAAAAACAAACCGCTTGATGATACAGTGAACTTGAAAGCCATTGCAAGCAGAACACCAGGGTTCTCTGGAGCAGATCTTGAGAACTTACTAAACGAAGCAGCGCTAGTTGCTGCTCGTCATAACAAAAAGAAAATTGATATGCGTGATATCGACGAAGCGACTGACCGTGTTATCGCTGGGCCGGCGAAGAAAAGCCGCGTCATTTCGAAGAAAGAACGTAATATCGTGGCTTACCATGAAGCAGGTCATACTGTGATTGGACTTATCCTAGACGAAGCGGATATGGTGCATAAAGTAACGATCGTTCCTCGTGGTCAGGCAGGCGGATATGCGGTCATGCTTCCAAGAGAAGACCGTTATTTCCAAACGAAGCCAGAGCTTCTTGATAAAATTGTCGGCTTGCTCGGCGGTCGTGTTGCAGAGGAAATTACGTTTGGTGAAGTAAGCACAGGTGCTCACAACGACTTCCAGCGTGCAACAGGCATTGCAAGAAAAATGGTTACTGAGTTCGGTATGTCTGATAAGCTAGGTCCGCTTCAGTTCGGTCAAGCACAAGGTGGTCAAGTGTTCCTTGGTCGTGATTTTAACAACGAGCCGAATTATAGTGAAGCCATTGCTTACGAGATTGACCAAGAAATTCAGCGTTTCATCAAGGACAGCTACGAACGTGCGAAACAAATTCTCACTGAGAACAAAGATAAGCTAGAAATTATCGCACAAGCCCTTCTAGAAGTTGAAACATTAGATGCTGAGCAAATTAAATCTCTTTACGAAACTGGAAAGCTTCCAGAGCGTATATACGCGGATGACGAAGAGAAAAACGATGATGTGAAAGTGAACATCAAGAAAAAAGAAGATGAGGAGATCTAATCTCCTTCCGTGAAAGCTGCTGGGATAACCGGCAGCTTTTTTTATTTCGATCCATGAATGGACGGTTTCGAATTGTTTACAAATGGAACTCAATTCGTGTATGGTATGATAGAAAGTCGGAAAAAGCTCTTTTTGAGAAACTATTCAAAGTGGTGATGAAGTTGTTACTCGTGATAGATGTAGGAAACACAAATACCGTTTTAGGTGTTTATCATAATGGCTATCTAAACTACCATTGGCGAATTGAAACAAGCCGTCATAAAACAGAAGATGAATTTGGAATGTCAATCCGGTCTTTATTTGACTATGTAGGGCTGATGTTTGATCAAATAGAAGGTATTATGATCTCTTCTGTTGTCCCGCCGATGATGTTTGCACTCGAAAGAATGTGCGAGAAGTACTTTCACATTACACCCCAAATTGTAGGACCTGGAATGAAGACTGGACTAAACATTATGTGCGACAATCCAAAGGAAGTCGGCGCCGATCGAATTGTTAATGCGGTGGCTGCCATTCATCTCTATGGGTCACCTCTCATTGTGGTAGACTTTGGAACAGCGACAACCTACTGCTACATCAATGAACAAAAACAATACATGGGTGGAGCGATTGCACCGGGTATTACCATCTCAACTGAAGCTTTATATTCAAGAGCGGCTAAGCTGCCGAGAATTGAAATCGTCCGCCCAGATCACATCGTTGGAAAAAACACCATCAGTGCGATGCAATCGGGTATCCTTTATGGATATGTTGGCCAAGTCGAGGGAATAGTGAAACGGATGAAGCAGCAAGCCAAGCAAACACCGAAAGTCATTGCAACAGGCGGTTTGTCTACATTGATTGGAAACGAATCAGACTGCATTGATAAGGTCGATCCTTTCTTGACATTAAAAGGACTTCAATTAATTTATGAACGTAATCGTGTCGGTGTACTATAGGAGGTTT
The DNA here is from genome assembly GCF_002744245.1 of Bacillus pumilus. Taxonomy (GTDB): domain Bacteria; phylum Bacillota; class Bacilli; order Bacillales; family Bacillaceae; genus Bacillus; species Bacillus pumilus_M. The sequence continues at coordinate 29,998 of NZ_NKHG01000003.1, forward strand.
AATTGAAATGGATTACTTAGTTAAAGCGTTAGCATATGACGGTAAAGTCCGCGCATATGCTGCAAACTCAACGGATACAATCAACGAAGCACAAAGAAGACACCATACGTGGCCAACTGCGTCAGCAGCGATAGGCCGAACCATGACGGCTACAGTGATGATGGGGGCTATGCTGAAAGGCGAAAATAAGTTAACTGTCAAAATAGAGGGTGGTGGACCCATCGGAGCCATCATTGCTGATGGAAACGCAAAAGGTCAAGTGCGCGGATATGTCTCAAACCCACACGTTCATTTTGACTTAAATGAACATGGTAAGCTGGATGTGAGACGTGCAGTTGGAACAACAGGAACGTTAAGTGTTGTCAAAGATATCGGGCTGAAAGACCACTTTACAGGACAAACAGAAATCGTCTCAGGTGAAATTGGGGATGACTTCACTTATTACCTCGTCTCTTCTGAACAAGTGCCTTCCTCTGTAGGTGTAGGCGTCCTTGTAAATCCAGACAACTCTATCCTTGCAGCAGGCGGATTCATCATTCAATTGCTGCCTGGAACAGAAGATGCTGTCATTGAAAGACTAGAAAAGCGATTATCAACAATCGAACCGATCTCTAAACTCATTGAAAAAGGAATGTCACCAGAAGAAATTTTAGAAGAAGTTCTCGGTGAAAAACCTCAAATTTTAGAAACTGTACCTGTCGAATTCTCTTGTAACTGCTCAAAAGAACGGTTTGCTAATGGCATTATCAGTCTAGGAAAAGCCGAAATTGACGATATGATTGAACAAGACGGACAAGCAGAAGCTCAATGCCATTTTTGTAACGAAACGTATGTATTTACAAAAGAAGAGCTAGAAGAGCTGCGTGAAGAAATAACCCGCTAAGCTCTAAGCAGCGGGTTTTCTTTTTAAAATGGAAAGGAGACGAAAAATGAGATTAAAAGCAAGAGTGGTATGGACATTGATCCTCGTTTTGCTCATCATCAATGCCGTGGTCATTGCATATGTACTGACTAAGTCACAAATGTCGCAGGCTTCTTCAAACGGGAAGAGCGGTGAAGAAATTGCGTCCATTGGAAAAGAGAAGATTACGCGTCAAGAATGGTTGAAGAAAATGGAAGACCGCTACGGAAAGCCAACACTTGAACAAATGATCAATCAACAGGTGGTCAATCAGCTTGCAAAAGAAAATAAGCTAGAGGTGTCTTCAAAAGAGATCAATCGAGAATTGCTTATGCTTAAAGCAGTTTCTAATAATTTCTACGAAGATGGACATACAAGTGAAAAGGAATGGAAAGAGCAGATTCGTTATCAAATTTTATTAGAACAGCTCTTAACGAGAGATGCCGTTGTTTCCGAAAAAGAAGCCAAAGCCTTTTATGAAAAAAACAAGGACCTATATCAATATGATGATTCATACCGTATTCGCCATATCGTCGTTAAGACAAAGGACGAGGCTGAAAATGTGTTGAAGGATCTAAAAGGCGGATCTAGCTTCGAGGCCGTGGCAGCTGAACGCTCAATCGACCGCTACACCTCACCCTATGGAGGCGATCTTGGGTTTGTGACAGAAGAGCAAGAGAGTATCCCAGCCCTATACATACAAGAAGCCCAAAAGCTTCAACCAGATGAATGGACGAAAGAGCCGATTGAGACCAAAAATGGGTATGCCATCATACAATTAAAAGAAAAATTAAATGGCCGCTCCTTCTCTTATGATGAAGTCAAAGATCAGATCAAAAGACAGATCGCAATGGAAGATCTAGGTGAAAAGGCGAATGTCAAAACCCTTTGGAAAGAAGCGAAAGTCACATGGTTTTACGAAGGAGAGCAGGACTAAAAGCATTGACAAAATTTTTCGAAATTGATAATTTAATATTAATACAATAAAATTACTCGGAGATAGAGGTGTTAGTGATGGCTCGTATTGCAAATTCAGTTTTTGAACTAATAGGAAATACACCAGTCGTTAAATTAAACCGTTTAGTAGATGAAGACAGTGCAGATGTCTACTTGAAACTTGAATATATGAACCCAGGAAGCAGTGTAAAAGATCGTATTGCGTTAGCGATGATCGAAGATGCTGAAGCAAAAGGTAAGCTAAAAGCTGGCGACACGTTAATTGAACCAACAAGTGGAAACACAGGGATCGGCCTTGCGATGGTAGCGGCAGCAAAAGGGATCAATGCCATTTTGGTGATGCCGGATACAATGAGTCAGGAGCGCCGTAACCTTTTGCGTGCATACGGTGCAGAGCTTGTATTAACGCCGGGTACAGAAGGAATGAAAGGTGCTATTAAAAAAGCAGAAGAACTGGCTGAAGAGCATGGTTATTTTATGCCGCAGCAGTTTAGCAACGAAGCCAATGCTGAAATTCACCGCCGCACAACTGGGAAAGAAATTCTTGAACAGTTTGATGGCGAGCTTGATGCATTTATTGCAGGTGTTGGTACGGGCGGTACAATTACAGGTGCTGGTGAAGTCCTAAAAGAAGCCATTCCGTCCATTCAGCTCTATGCGGTAGAACCAACAGATTCCCCTGTACTATCAGGAGGAAAGCCAGGTCCGCATAAAATTCAAGGAATTGGAGCAGGGTTTGTGCCGTCCATCTTGAACACGGAAGTATATGACGGCATTATCCAAGTAAAAAACGAAGATGCATTTGAGCTTGCAAGAAAGGCAGCGAAAGAGGAAGGAATCCTTGGTGGTATTTCTTCAGGAGCAGCTATATTCGCAGCCCTTCAAACAGCGAAAAAGCTTGGTAAAGGAAAAAAAGTGTTAGCGATCATCCCAAGTAATGGTGAGCGTTACCTCAGTACACCTCTTTATCAATTTGATTAAACTTTAAACCCCAGCATTTGCTGGGGTTTTTTTATGAATTCTGAAGATGGAAAGCAAATACTATTTTCTAAATAAATTGGATTGCATTACAATAAGATTAATGAAAATGAAAAAGGATGATAACATGACACAACGCAAGCCGATGGGCATCAAAATTCCTTTTACGAAAGATGCATTCTTGAAAAGATACGAGCAATTATCTGCTCGTGAAACACATCATGTTCTTCTTGAAAGTGCACGCGGCGGAGCATACAGTATTGCTGGAATTCACCCGATCGCTAAAGCGAAAGGAAAAGATGGGATGACCACCATTCATTATCAAAATGAGGTGCTGTTCAAAGAAGGCGATCCATTCAGAGCCTTTACTGATTGGTTTCAAACCCTCCAAACCGAAACGAACGAGGAGTATCCTGACTTTCAAGGCGGGGCGATTGGGTTTTTAAGCTATGATTATGCAAGGTATATAGAGCATTTTAAAATGCTATCAATTGATGATCTCCAGACACCTGATCTGTATTTCCTCGTGTTTAATGATGTCGCTGTCTTTGATCATGAAGAAGACGTGTTATGGCTGATCACTCATACAGAGGGAGAAGAGCCTGTGAGTGAAGCTCATCAAAGGCTGGAAGAATGGAAGCATAACTGGACAAGCACATCAGAAGAATCAGCACACTCACCTGTCAACGTGTTTTCTTCGGAATTTGTGCCGGCTGCCCCTTTTACTGAAGAAACTTTTGGGGAAGCAGTAGAGAAAATTAAGCAATATATCGCAAACGGTGATGTGTTCCAAGTGAACCTGTCCATTAGACAAGATGAACAGCTTCATACTCATCCGTATGATTTATACAAAACATTACGTCAAGTGAACCCGTCTCCTTATATGTCTTATCTGCACACGCCAGACTTCCAAATTGTTTGTGGATCTCCAGAGCTGCTCATTAAGAAAAAAGGCACTCAACTAGAAACAAGACCGATTGCTGGCACAAGATCAAGAGGTAAGGACGATGCTGAGGACCAAGCATTGGTGAAGGAACTCATCGAAAATGAAAAAGAACGCGCAGAGCATGTCATGCTCGTTGATCTTGAACGGAATGACCTTGGACGCGTGTCCACTTACGGCTCCGTACAGGTAAACGAGTTTATGGCCATTGAGAAATATTCACACGTCATGCACATTGTATCCAATGTACAAGGGGAGCTGCGTGATGAATGTGATGCGGTAGATGTCATGCGGGCTGTGTTCCCGGGCGGAACGATCACAGGTGCACCAAAAGTGAGAACGATGGAAATTATAGAAGAACTTGAGCCAACAAGACGTGGGCTTTATACTGGATCTATAGGCTGGTTTGGATTCAATCAAGATATGCACTTCAATATCGTCATTCGTACAGCGTATTGTACAGAAGGCAAAGCCTTTATGCAGTCAGGTGCCGGCATTGTCATTGATTCTGTACCAAGACACGAATATAAAGAATCCATTAAAAAAGCCTATGCAGTGAAAAAAGCATTACAGCTGAGCAAAGAAGAGACTATTTTGAGTTAGAGGTGAGCAGAGTATGATATTGATGATTGATAATTATGATTCATTTACGTACAACCTGGTCCAGTATTTAGGTGAGCTTGGAGAAGAATTGATTGTGAAACGGAATGATCAAGTAACGATTCAAGAAATCGAACAGCTCAAGCCAGATTTTCTGATGATTTCTCCAGGGCCATGCAGTCCTGATGAAGCGGGAATTAGTATGGAGGCCATCCAGTATTTTGCTGGGAAAATCCCGATCTTTGGTGTGTGTTTAGGTCATCAGTCCATCGCACAAGTATTCGGTGGAGATGTGATTCGAGCAGAGCGGTTAATGCATGGTAAAACGTCAGAGATTGAACATGATGGCAAGGGTGTCTTCACTGGACTCCAAAATCCGCTTGTTGCAACGAGATATCATTCCTTAATTGTCAAAGACGAGACGTTGCCGGAGTGTTTTGTGGCAACAGCTAGCACAAAGGAAGGCGAGCTCATGGCCATTCGTCATAAAGAACTGCCAATTGAAAGTGTTCAATTCCACCCTGAATCGATTATGACTTCCTTCGGGAAAGAAATGCTCAAGAATTTCATCGAAACCTATCGTAAAAAGGGGCATGAAGTAAACGCATGATCATTTATCTGAACGGTCAGTATATAGAGGAGAAAGACGCGACTCTTTCTCCTTTTGATCATGGTTTTCTATATGGCATCGGTGTATTCGAAACATTTACCAGCCTGGCAGGACAAGTCTTCCTGTTAGATTGGCATCTTGAAAGGCTCAATCAATCATTACGTGACCTTTGCATCGAATCCACAATAGAGAAACCATTTGTACTCGACATCATTCATACTTTACTGAATAAAAACAATATAGCCGATGGTCATGCGAGGATTCGCTTCAATGTTTCTGCGGGCAGGGGCAATGGATTTTCTGCAGACCCTTATGAGGAGCCTGTCGTTTTTGTGATGATCTCTCCATTCCGGCCTGAATCTATATTAGATGAGAAGCAGGGAGTCATTCTTGCCACTAGAAGAAATACACCAGAAGGGCCAAGGCGGCTCAAGTCTCATCATTATATGAACAATCTGCTGGCAAAAAGAGAAATTGGGAATGATTCATCGGTAGAAGGGATCTTTTTAACAAAAGAAGATGAGGTGGCAGAAGGAATTACCTCGAATGTATTTTGGCGAAAAGAAGATGTGATCTATACACCGTCACTTGATACGGGCATTTTAAATGGGGTAACCCGGCGATATTGTATAGAAACGCTTCGTGCTCTGGGGGTCTCACTGATAGAAGGACGATACCCAGTCTCGCATATACTTTCAGCTGATGAGGCATGGATGACCAATTCTGTTCAGGGAATTGTGCCTTTCAGAAGTATAGCAGAGATCGACTTGCCAAAAGACAACCGAACAATCTCAACAAAGTTGAGAACACAATATACAAAAGAACGTCTAGAACATAAAGAGTAGGTGGACATAATGACACAACAAGTGATAAAGCAGCCTAAAATCATACAAGCCAAGCATCATACCCTTAGCTATGAAGAAAAGACATTGGTTATGGGCATTTTAAATGTCACACCTGACTCTTTTTCAGATGGAGGAAAATTTAATCAAGTGGATAAAGCGTTGGCTCATGCAACGCAGCTGATGGAAGACGGGGCGCATATCATAGATATTGGCGGAGAATCAACTCGTCCGGGAGCGGCACTTGTCTCAGAGCAAGAGGAGCTTTCCAGAGTCATTCCTGTCATTGAGAAGATCACAAAAGAATTGGATGTGCCTATTTCTATTGATACGTATAAAGCCCATGTCGCAGATGAGGCGGTGAAAGCTGGAGCCTCTATCATTAATGACGTATGGGGTGCGAAAGCCGATCCTCAAATGGCTCATGTCGCGGCAAAGCACAATGTTCCCATCATCTTAATGCACAATCGCCCAGAGCGAAACTACACTCATCTGATTTCAGATATGATTGCAGATTTGAAAGAAAGTGTTCAAATCGCCAAACAAGCGGGTGTCCGTGATGACATGATGATATTAGATCCAGGTGTGGGGTTTGCGAAGAATAAAACCGATAACCTGATCGTCATGAATGAGCTTGAACATTTTTGCCACCTGGGCTACCCGCTGCTTCTTGCGACATCTCGAAAGCGATTCATCGGAGCAGTCTTAGACCTGCCGCCTGAAGAACGTGCTGAAGGAACAGGTGCGACGGTATGCTTGGGGATTCAAAAGGGCAGTGCAATGGTCCGCGTGCATGATGTGAAGGAAATTGCAAGAATGGCAAAAATGATGGATGCCATGCTGAATAAGGGAGGCGCTTATCATCGATAAAGTGTATGTAAACGGAATGGAATTTTACGGCTATCACGGTGTATTTGCAGAAGAGAATAAATTAGGACAGCGATTCCGTGTGGATTTAACAGCTTCACTTGATTTAAGTAAAGCAGGACAAACAGACGACCTAAACGAGACCATCAATTACGCAGAGCTCTATCAAATCTGCAAAAGCATTGTAGAAGGTGAGCCGGTTAACCTAGTTGAAACCCTAACAGAACGAATTGCAAACCAAGTGTTAAAGGACTTTGTGACAGTTCAGGAATGTACAGTGAAGGTGATCAAGCCAGATCCGCCAATTCCAGGACACTATCAATCCGTTGCAATTGAAATGACGAGATCGCGTACATGAACAATACAGCATATATCGCTTTAGGCTCAAACATAGGAAAAAAGGAAACCTATTTAAAAGAAGCAGTCAAAAAACTGCATGAACACCCAGATGTTCAAGTTGAATCGATCTCATCTATATATGAAACAACACCCGTAGGCTACGAGAACCAAGATGACTTTTTGAACATGGCCGTGAAGATTTCCACCTCGCTTCGTCCAGAGGAACTCTTGGCACTTACTCAGAAAATTGAACAAGAGTTAGGCAGAACAAGAGAAGTAAGGTGGGGTCCGCGAACGGCTGACCTTGACATTTTACTTTATAATCGTGAAAATATTGAAACAGAACAACTTGTGATACCACATCCTCGAATGTACGAACGTTTATTCGTTCTTGTTCCGATGAGTGAGATTTGCCCAGAAATCGGCGAAGTACAAGTAAACGCCGTAACAGACCAAGAAGGTGTAAGCATATGGAAAAAGACATGTGGGGTAGAAGAATTCGTGCATACCGAAAGCTAAAAGGGTATACTCAGGAAGGGTTCTCCAAAAGACTGGGCATCTCTGTCTCTGTCTTAGGAGAAATTGAGCGAGGCAATCGATTACCAACAAACCAAATGGTTGGTCAAATAGCAGATGCTTTAAATATAACGGTGGAAGAACTTTCGCCAATACTCGAGGAAGAAAGGAGGGGGAAAGATGTTTAAAATCGGAGATATCGATATTAAAAACAAAGTAGTGCTCGCACCAATGGCTGGTGTATGTAACTCTGCCTTCAGACTCACAGTCAAAGAGTTTGGAGCGGGCTTAGTCTGCGCTGAAATGGTGAGTGACAAAGCAATCCTGATCAATAATGCCAGAACGATGGGAATGCTGTACATTGATGAACGTGAAAAACCTTTGAGCCTTCAGATATTTGGAGGAGAAAAAGACACACTCGTAGAAGCGGCAAAGTTTGTAGATCAACATACAACGGCGGACATTATTGATATCAACATGGGCTGTCCCGTACCGAAGATTACGAAATGTGATGCAGGTGCTAAATGGCTGCTTGATCCAAACAAGATTTATGAAATGGTCTCGGCTGTCGTAGAAGCGGTAGATAAACCTGTAACTGTCAAAATGAGAATGGGCTGGGACGAGGACCATATCTTCGCCATCGAAAATGCCCGTGCTGTGGAACGAGCAGGTGGACAAGCGGTTGCGCTTCACGGACGGACCCGCGTGCAAATGTACGAAGGAACAGCGAATTGGGATATTATTAAAGAGGTAAAGCAATCGGTTTCCATTCCTGTCATCGGGAATGGCGATGTCAAAACCCCTCAAGATGCAAAACGCATGCTCGATGAAACCGGTGTGGATGCTGTGATGATCGGAAGAGCCGCACTAGGAAACCCGTGGATGATTTATCGTACGGTTCATTATTTAGAAACGGGGGAACTGAAAGAAGAACCAAACGTGCGTGAAAAAATGTCTGTGTGCAAACTTCACTTAGACAGACTCATTGACCTGAAAGGTGAACATGTGGCTGTAAGAGAAATGAGGAAGCATGCGGCATGGTATCTAAAAGGTGTCCGAGGCAACGCAGACGTAAGAAATCAAATTAATCAAAGTGAAACGAGAGCTGAGCTTGTACAGATTCTTGATGACTTTACGAACGAAGCCGAGGCAAAAGAGCTTCAAAGTATAAAAGTAGGATAAGACTACCTTTCTTTTTGTAGCTCACTGCTAGTGCATGTACTGGCAGTTTTTCTGCTTTCTCTGCAAAATACATTATTGGAGTGATATAAATGAGTAATGAAGGGCTTAATAACGAAGAACTAAATGACCAATTCCAAGTCAGACGTGACAAAATGAATAAAATGAGAGAAGAGGGTATCGATCCATTTGGTGAGCGTTATGACCGTTCTCATCAATCTGCGCAAATTATTGCTGAATATGACGAGTTTTCAAAAGAAGACTTAGAAGAAAAAGCGGCCCAAGTGACACTCGCTGGCCGTATGATGACAAAGCGTGGAAAAGGGAAAGCTGGCTTTGCGCACATTCAAGATTTAGAAGGACAAATTCAAATTTATGTTCGTAAAGATAGTGTAGGAGAAGAAGCTTACGAATTATTCAAAAGCTCAGACCTAGGCGACATCATTGGAGTAACAGGAACAGTATTTAAAACGAATGTGGGAGAACTTTCAATTAAAGCAACTGGCTTTGAGGTTCTCACAAAAGCACTTCGCCCGCTTCCTGATAAATATCACGGGCTAAAAGATGTGGAACAACGCTATCGTCAGCGCTACCTTGACTTGATTGTCAATCCAGAAAGTAAGCAGACGTTCATCATGCGAAGCAAAATCATTCAATCAATGAGAAGATACTTAGATTCTAAAGGATACCTAGAAGTTGAAACACCAACAATGCATAGCATCCCTGGTGGTGCATCAGCTCGTCCTTTCATTACTCATCACAATGCACTTGATATGCCGCTTTATATGCGTATCGCGATTGAGCTGCACTTAAAACGTCTCATTGTCGGTGGCCTAGAGAAAGTATACGAGATTGGCCGCGTATTCCGTAACGAAGGTGTATCTACTCGTCATAACCCGGAATTCACAATGATCGAGCTATACGAAGCATATGCAGACTACAAAGACATCATGAACCTGACTGAAAACTTGATTGCTCATATTGCCCAAGAGGTATTAGGGACAACGACGATTCAATATGGAGAAGATGAAATTGATCTAAAACCTGAATGGAAGAGACTGCATATGGTTGAAGCGGTCAAAGAAGCAACAGGTGTAGACTTCTGGCAGGAGATGTCTGTAGAAGAAGCAAAACAGCATGCTGCTGATCACGGTATTGAAATCACGAAAAACATGACAGTAGGTCATATTATTAATGAGTTCTTCGAGCAAAAAGTAGAAGAAACCCTGATACAGCCTACCTTTATTTACGGACACCCAGTCGAGATTTCTCCATTAGCTAAGAAAAATCCTGAAGACCCTCGCTTCACGGACCGCTTTGAGCTATTCATCGTGCGACGTGAGCATGCAAATGCATTCACAGAGCTAAACGATCCGATCGATCAAAGAGAACGCTTTGAAGCTCAATTAAAAGAACGTGAAGAAGGAAATGATGAAGCGCATCTAATGGATGACGATTTTGTAGAGGCATTAGAATATGGAATGCCACCAACAGGCGGACTAGGAATCGGTATCGACCGATTAATCATGCTGCTAACAAATTCTCCATCAATCAGAGATGTACTGCTTTTCCCACAAATGAGAAACCGTTAATACATCAATTAAAGCGCCATTTTATCTGTGGCGCTTTTTTATTTTTCATAAAATGAAACTTTTTTTAAAAAAACTATTGCAAGGAAAGAATCAAGATGGTATATTATTATTCGTTGCCGCAAAACAGCAACGAGGTTAAAAAAAGAAATTGAAAAAAGTTCTTGACTTTAACCGATACAAAATGTTAAGATATTAAAGTCGCTTACGAGCGATAACGAAA
>NZ_NKHG01000088.1 GCF_002744245.1 Bacillus pumilus
TCAACAGTCTTTCTAGTTAAATATCTTGTTCTGTGTCTATTTTAGCCGGCTTTTTCAGCTCACGGCCTTTCCATATAAGCCAAATTTGCGCCGCAATATAAAGAGATGAGTACACCCCTGTTAATAAGCCGACGAGTAAAGCAATGGAGAAGTTTGTAATAGACGCTGATCCGAAGATGAGCAATGCAATTACGACGATCAGTACAGTGAGCACCGTATTGATCGATCGTGTAAATGTTTGCTGTAAACTCAAGTTGACGATATAAGATAGATCTTCAACCGTTTTCGGTTTACGTTTTTTCATTTGTTCACGAACCCTGTCAAACGTTACAATCGAGTCATTGATCGAGTACCCGATGACCGTGAGAATTGCCGCAATGAAGGTGACATCTACCTCTAACCGCGTGATACTAAAGAATGCCACAATAAAGAATGCATCATATAAAAGAGAGGCAATGGCTGCAATGGCCATTTTATATTCAAAACGAATAGATACATAAATAATGATCCCGATTGACGCAATGATCAGTGCGTATATTGCATTGCGCGCAAGCTCTTTTCCAACAGTCGGAGACACGGTGCTGACGTTCGGTTCTGTTCCATATTTATCTTTGAAGTAATCTTTCACTTCAGCAATCTTTTCTTTATTCGGCACCCCAACAAATCGTGCCCCTGCTTGATTTTCTTTTTGACCAGATAACACAACACTGTCTGTTTCAAGATCTAGCTTTTTAAAGTCTTGCTCCACTTGCTCTATTGACAGCTTGTGATCGCTTTGGATATCAATTCTTGTACCACTTGCAAAATCAATCCCCACATTCAGCTTGAAGATAGAAAGCACAATGATTCCAACAATAGTGACAGCAACTGAGAAAATCATAAAGCCTTTTCGCTTGCTGACAAAATCCCATTTATCAAATGGCGTTTTTGGTTCAGTATCTTCTGTTGTTTCATGAATATCGATGATGTCTTTCCGACGAACACCAAACCATCCTTTTTTGCGGTCAAGAAAACGGCTTTCAACAAGCAGTCCAAGGAGGAACCTTGATAGAAATACGGCCGTGATAAAGCTTGTTAGGATCGATAGGATGAGCATGGTGGCAAACCCTTTTACAGAGCTTGTCCCAAAGAAGAAAAGGACACCCCCTGCAATAATACTCGTTAAGTTGGCATCAAAGATGGTCGCAAATGATCTGCGGTTCCCAGACCTGAAAGCAGAACGGACAGACTTACCAAGCTTGAGCTCTTCTTTTATCCGTTCATATGTGATGATATTGGCATCAACAGCCATCCCTACTCCAAGAATCAGTGCTGCAATTCCAGGCAGTGTGAGAACAGCCCCCATCCAGTCAAACACCTGTAAGGTAATATAGATGTACGTAGATAAGGTAATAACAGCAATAAGACCAGGTATTCGGTAATAAAGCAGCATGAATAAGAAAATGATTGCAATTCCTACAATCCCTGCTAATACTGTTTCATTTAGTGCCTGTTCACCAAATTGCGCACTCACTGATGTTGAATATTTTTCAGTTAATTTTACAGGCAATGCCCCGGCATTTAAAATGCTTGCAAGGTCTTTTGCCTCTTGGACAGTAAAGTTTCCTTCGATTTGTACGTCACTGCTGTTAATCTCTTGATTAACATTAGGAGCAGACACATACTTATGATTCGATTTTGTGACTTCTTTTTTGAAAGAATCACTTTTATGGTAATCAAGCCAAATGACAAGCTGGTTATTCGGTGCCATGGCCGCTACTTTTCTCGTCACGTCACCAAATTTCTTCGCATCTTTTAGCTTAACAGTGACAATCGGCTCATTCGTTTGATTGAATGTTTGCTTTGCCCCGTTTTCTACAAGATCAGAGCCATTTAACAGCTCTTTATCATTCGTATCCCTGAAGGAAAGCTGCGCTTCAGTCGAAAGAATCTCCCTTGCCCTGTTTTGGTCTTTTACCCCTGCAAGCTGCACACGGATTCGATTGTTGCCTTCAATCGAGATGTTCGGCTCACTTACACCAAGTACATTGGCCCTGCGGTTTAAAGCTTCAACTGTACTGACAAGAACACTATTTGTAATCTTGTCCTCTTTTTTCACTGGGTGTACATCATACAGGACTTCAAATCCGCCTTGTAGATCAAGTCCTAGCGTAATATTATTGGCAACGGGCTTTGTCAAATAACCTACACCAGTTCCGATTAATAGAACCACTAAGAAAAACGCAAGAATGCGCCCTTTTTTCATTATGTATTTCCTCCTTAAACACTTGAATCCATTACGATGGCTTATTTCAACAGTTCATCTAGCATATTCTTGCCATCTTCACTGTCCAAAAAAGCAGACGTTTTAAACGACTGAACGGTTGCATAGTTCATAAATTCGCCAATTTTCACAGATAAAATATCTGCAACCATTTCATGCATCGGATACTCTTGTTTTTTCTTCCACTTCTTATTCTCTAAGTATGACCATAATTCCTCTAAATCTACATCTTTATAGCCCAAAACGATGAATTCTTCAAGCTTACTGAACAGAAAAGGCTTTAAATGGTCTTTGTATATAGCAGCCGGATGTTGTGTCAATGCGAGGCTCCCCCTTTTCAGTTTTTTATCGAGAGACTTGTCATGCTTGGACGATATACACGCATATCTTATTGTATATGATTCTATGTCGTTTGAGAAGGCAGGTGATCTGTGATTTGACGAAGCAAACGTTTTTAAAAGGGACGATTATTTTAATTTTAGCAGGTTTTATCACGAGAATATTAGGTTTTGTCAATCGGATTGTCATCGCAAGGTTCATTGGCGAAGAAGGGGTCGGGCTTTATATGATGGCTGCGCCTACCTTTTTTCTTGCCGTGACGCTAACACAATTTGGACTGCCTGTTGCTATTAGTAAGCTTGTCGCAGAAGCAGAGGCCCGGGGTGACAAACAAAAAACAAAACATATTTTGGTTATGTCCCTTGCCATAACAGGATCACTTAGTCTCATTTTCACGCCGCTCTTTTTATGGTTTGCACCAATTATGGCGGAAAATATGCTGACAGATCCTAGAACGGTCTACCCACTGCTTGCCATTACACCAGTCGTACCGGTGATCGCCATCTCCAGTGTGTTAAGAGGCTACTTCCAAGGAAGACAGCAAATGAGTCCACTTGCGATGTCACAGGTACTGGAACAGGTCGCAAGAATTTCTCTTGTGGCGGTGTGTACAACAGCATTCCTTCCTTATGGGATTGAATATGCGGCTGCTGGTGCCATGATTTCATCAGTTATTGGAGAGATGATATCACTTGCTTACTTACTAATCGCCTTTCGCTATAAAAAGACCATCCGTATCCGAAAGCGGTTTTTCAAGGCGATTCATGATGGGAAGGACACATTTAAGCAGCTGATGAGTATTGCCCTGCCAACGACAGGCAGCCGTTTTATCGGCAATATCTCGTGGTTTTTAGAGCCGATTGTTGTCGCGCAAAGCCTTGCCATAGCTGGATATGCAGCTGTTGAAGCGACAAGGCAGTATGGTGAGTTAACCGGTCTTGCGCTCACCCTTTTGACACTACCTAGTTTTATTACGTATTCCCTCTCCACCGCATTAGTCCCAGCGATTAGTGAAGGAATGGAACAGAACAAACGCAAAACGGTGGAATATCGGCTGAAGCAGGCCATGCGCCTTTGCTTACTAAGCGGAGGAATTTCATGCATTATTCTTTTCGTTTATGCAGAAAATTTAACGCTCTTCATGTATGGTTCATCGCATGCGGCCATCTATGTAAAATTCATGGCACCATTTTTTCTACTGTATTATTTTCAAGGACCACTCCAAGCCGTTCTTCAAGCATTGAATTTAGCTGGTGCCGCGATGACCAATAGCCTAATAGGAGCTGTTGTGAAAACAGGAATGATCTTCGTCCTTGCTTCCCAGCCGAGCTTTGGTATTATGGGCGCAGCACTTGCGATATTAATCGGCATCGTCCTCGTCACATTGCTCCATGCAGCAACTGTTGGAAAGGTTCTGCCTATTCATTTACCATTGAAGGAGTATGGTATATGCGTTCTTGTGATCTTAGGAACGGGTGCTGTCAGCTTGTGGCTGAAGCATCAAGTCAGCGGACTTTTTACTGCCCCTGCTGAGCTTGTGATGTTGATCTTTTTAACATGCATGCTGTATGTCATTCTATTAATCTGTCTAGGACTAGTGAAACGAGAAGAGCTGCGCCGCATCCCGTTCATCGGAAAGCTACTTTAGCTCATCTCTTCTTTCTCACTTCATCTTTCAAATCAATATAAAAAGTTTTTTGATTAAAGCTGCAATAGGAGATTTGATCAAATTCATGATATCCCCTTTTGGCAAGCTCATCTTTCAGCCATTGTTCATTTTGATTGATCTGTTTGAGATGGTCATGTTGAACAATACCGTCTGCAATAAGTGGAAGCTCAAGTGCAGCATGTGTGCGTTTGTTTTCTTTTTCGACGACGGCGAGCTTACCTGATGGCTCTAAAATGGCATAGGAGACATCCTGAATACTGTCGATGTTATTTTCTCTTAATTGAATGAGCAAATCATCAAAGTTATATCGCTGCTTTCTCATCGCACCCTCGTCTATTTTCCCATTAATGATGAGCAAGGTCGGCTTGCCGTCGAGAAAACGCCGAACACCTTGAAACTTTAATGAGAGGTAGGCAAGTATGATCTGAATGAAGGTTAACAGCAGGATCGGCCATATCGTATGTAACATGTGATCCTCTACTTCTTCTATGGCCAGCACCGCAATTTCAGCGATCATCATAAAAATGACAAGATCTAAAATACTAAGTTCGCCAATCTCCCTCTTTCCCATTAATCGAAAGATAAACCAAATGAGAAAATATAAAATGATCGTTCTCACGGAGATGATTAAGATGTCCTGCATGTGGTGTAACCCCTCCTTCTTCCATCATAGCTTGTGTCAAAACACTTTATTTATGTAGAAAAGAAAGCCTCTGTTTTTATCGAGAGAAACATGTCTATTTTTTCTTTTCCGTGAATACATTTTAGTAAAAGACAAGCTTCGGTCAATTGGAGAGGAGACGAATCACATGCAGGAAACCAAAAAAATAGGAAGAGGCATTTTATCCGGCTTAATCGCCATTTTTATCGTGATGATTGTCACAAGCTTACTTGTGTCACTCATGCTTACCTTGACAAATATGCAGGAAGCATCGTTTAAATGGATGATTATGATATTATCCTTTGTGGCACTTTTTCTAGGGGGGATCATTTCTGGAGGGAAAGCAAAGGAGCGAGGCTGGCTCATTGGGGCCATCACTTCTTTTATCTTTTCTCTCACTGTATTCTTATTTCAATACTTAGGATTTGGGGAGACCTTTTCACCAGAACAATTCATCTATCATGCAGCCTTTTTGGGGATTTGTATGTTAGGGGGAATGATCGGCGTCAATCTTCGAGGCAAATAAAAAAAGAGCGGATAACATCGCTCTTTTTTTATGGCTATGTATCGGAGGATTAGCCTTTGTCAGCTAATTCTCTAATAGCACGACGGTCGAAAGTTAAACGGTTGTTTTCACTTGTTTTGATGACCACTTTTGATTCATCAATTGAGTCGATTTCACCGTGTAATCCACCGATTGTGACGATTTTATCGCCTTTTGATAAAGATTGCTGCATCTGACGCACAGCTTTTTGTTGCTTTTGCTGTGGACGGATTAACAAGAAGTAAAGCACAGCAAACATGACAACAATCATAATGATTGAACCCATACCACCATCCATTCTATCTCACCCCTTTCTAAATGATTGTAAAGCCTTTCGTTTATGCGTTAAAAGTTTTTCGCATTCGGTTTGTTAAAGCCATAACGCTCAAAAAACTCTTCTTTAAAATCACCTAAACGATCCTCGCGGATAGCTTCTCTCACTTGCTCCATTAATTTTAACAGAAAATGAAGATTATGATAAGTTGTTAATCGAATTCCGAAGGTTTCATTTGTACGGATTAAATGTCTAATATATGCACGTGTGTAGTTTTTACATGTGTAGCAGTCACAGTTCTCATCGATTGGTCTGAAATCACGCTCATATTTTGCATTTTTCACGACAAGTCGTCCTTCACTGGTCATCAAAGTGCCGTTTCTTGCAATTCTCGTCGGCAGTACGCAATCAAACATATCTACACCGCGAATAGCCCCATCAATTAATGAATCTGGTGAGCCAACACCCATTAAGTATCTTGGCTTATCTGCCGGTAAAAATGGCGTTGTAAACTCTAGCACACGATTCATGACATCTTTTGGTTCACCAACAGATAATCCTCCAATTGCATATCCTGGGAAATCAAGTGAAACAAGGTCCTTTGCACTTTGTTTACGAAGCTCTTCATATTCTCCGCCTTGCACAATCCCGAACAGTCCTTGGTCCTCTGGACGCTGGTGCGCTGTTAAACAGCGTTCTGCCCATCTGCTAGTCCGTTCCACAGAACGTTTCATGTAATCGTACTCTGCTGGATATGGAGGACATTCATCAAATGCCATCATAATATCAGAGCCGAGCGCATTTTGAATCTCCATGGCTTTTTCAGGAGAAAGAAACAGCTTATCTCCGTTTAAATGATTACGGAAGTGAACGCCTTCCTCTTCGATCTTTCTAAATTCACTTAAAGAAAACACTTGGAATCCGCCCGAATCGGTCAGAATCGCTCGATCCCAGTTCATAAATTTGTGCAGGCCGCCTGCCTCTTTCACAATGTCATGCCCTGGGCGGAGCCATAGATGGTACGTATTACTCAAGATGATGCCAGCATCCATTGCTTTCAATTCTTCAGGCGCCATTGTTTTGACTGTAGCTAGTGTACCTACTGGCATAAATACAGGTGTTTCAAAGGAGCCGTGCGGTGTATGAACCCGTCCAAGGCGTGCACCTGTTTGCTTGCATGATTTAATGAACTCATAGCGTATCGGTAATTGCGACAAAAATGAGCCCTCCTGTCTTTGTTGTATGATGTTATTGAATCAGCATGGCATCGCCAAAGCTGAAAAATCGGTATTCCTCTTTTACAGCCTCATTGTACGCTTTCAGTACGTGCTCTCGTCCAGCTAATGCACTGACAAGCATAATTAACGACGATTTCGGCAAGTGGAAATTCGTGATCATCCCATCAATCGCCTTGAATGTGTAGCCGGGATAAATAAAGATCGACGTCCAGCCACTTGACGCTTTGAATTCGCCATCATGTGCACTTGCAATGGTTTCGAGCGTTCTTGTTGACGTCGTTCCAACGGAAATAATTCTTCCGCCTTCTTTGCGCACTCGATTAAGCTCATCAGCTGTTTCTTCATTCATTTCGTAAAACTCTGCGTGCATTTCATGTTCTTCAATGCGTTCAGCACTGACCGGACGAAACGTACCAAGCCCCACGTGCAAGGTGATAAAAGCAATATGCACCCCTTTTGCTTTTAGCGAATCCAGCAGCTCGGTTGTAAAGTGAAGACCGGCAGTTGGAGCAGCAGCGGAACCAACCTCTTTCGAATACACGGTTTGATAGCGCTCACGATCGTCAAGCTGCTCTTTAATATATGGAGGCAGCGGCATTTCTCCAAGGGATTCAAGCACTTCATAAAAAATGCCTGTATACTGGAACTCGACTTTTCTCCCGCCATGTTCCAGTTCCTCTGTACATACCGCTTTTAGCCGTCCATCACCAAACGTGATGACCGTTCCTTTTTTCACACGTTTTGCTGGCTTCACGAGCGTTTCCCATCTGTCTTCTTCTTCTTGTTTTAAGAGAAGAAGTTCTACCTTTGCACCTGTATCCTCTTTCATCCCAAACAGACGTGCAGGCAGAACTCGCGTATTATTTAAAACGAGACAATCACCCTTTTGGAAATAATCCGTGATTTGTGAAAATGTATCGTGTGTGATCGCACCCGTTTGTTTATTTAAGACCATCAGACTGGATGCATCTCGTTTTTCAAGCGGGACTTGCGCAATCAACCTTTCTGGTAAATCAAAATCAAATAATCCTAGCTTCATTTCCTTCACCTATTCTGTAGTTAACTAGTTAACGTTATTTCATCCGTCCAAAGATATTCAGTAAAATGTTTAGTACGATGCTAATGACAATGCATGTAATGACGGGAAAAAAGAACGTAACATTTCCTTTTTTCACAAAAATATCACCTGGAAGCTTACCAACTAATTGAAACAATAAACCTGCGGCAAAAAGGACGCCACCTAAAATCATCAATATTTTAGGGAATTCAGTCACGAACCGGAACCTCCATATGAAAATGTTCATACGCTTCTCTTGTGACGACCCGCCCTCTTGGTGTCCTTTGGAGGAAACCAATTTGCAGTAAATACGGTTCGTACACATCTTCAATCGTATGTGATTCTTCTCCAATTGTCGCTGATATCGTATCAAGTCCAACAGGGCCGCCTCTAAACTTTTCAATCATACTTAACAGCAGTTTATGGTCAATATGATCTAATCCGAGCCTGTCGACTTGAAGGCGCTCAAGGGCATCCTCCGCAATGTCCTGTGTGATGGCATGATTCCCGAGCACCTGTGCAAAATCTCTCACTCTTTTAAGCAAACGATTGGCGACCCTCGGCGTTCCCCTAGAACGTCTCGCTATCTCTTCAGACGAGCGAATGTCAATACCAATCTCAAACAGCTCGGCTGTTCTTGCCACAATATGAGCCAAGTCTCTTTGCTCATAGTATTCCAATCTTGCATGCACGCCAAACCTGTCACGAAGCGGTGCCGTTAAAAGCCCGACACGCGTCGTTGCACCCACAAGCGTAAACGGCGGTAAATCAAGCCGCACAGAACGTGCTGTATCCCCTTTCCCAATGACGATATCAAGACAAAAATCCTCCATCGCTGGATATAGCACTTCCTCTATTGAACGCTGCAAACGATGGATTTCATCAATAAAAAGAACATCGCCAGGTTCAAGAGATGTCAAGATGGCCGCCAAATCTCCAGGACGCTCAATCGCAGGTCCAGACGTTGTACGCAGCTGAACATTCATTTCATTGGCAATGATCGACGCAAGCGTTGTTTTCCCGAGTCCAGGCGGTCCATATAAAAGGACATGATCCAGCGTTTCCTGCCTCATTCGGGCAGCTTCAATAAACACGCTGAGATTATCCTTTACTTTTTGCTGACCAATATATTGGCTTAGCGTCTGTGGCCGTAGACTTTGCTCAATGGCTGATTCATGGTTGTCTGCTTCAGTTGAGACGAGTCGTTCATCCATGAGACATCACCCTATTTCAACATTTTTTGTAAAGCTTTTTTCACATATTGATCGGTAGTGAGATTCTTCTCTTCTTTTAATAATGGAAGAACCTTTTTGATTTCACGATCACCATACCCAAGAACACTTAAGGCTTCAAGTGCTTCATCTAATGCGGTTTGCTGCGTTTCGATCTGAATATGATCCTCGTGGTTAAATAAGCTGCCAATCATTTCTGGCACCACATCTGCGAGCTTTCCTTTCAGATCCAGAATGATCTGACGTGCTGTTTTTTTACCAACGCCAGGGAATTTAATAAGAAAGGCTTCATCCTCACGTTCTATCGCAGAAATGACAGCTCCAGGATCACCGGAAGCAAGAATCGCAAGCGCGCCCTTTGGCCCAATGCCTGTGACATTTAACAGTTTTGTGAACAACGCTTTTTCTTCTCTTGTTTGAAATCCATATAACGAAAACGCGTCTTCCTTTATGTAATGATACGTATAAATCGTTTCTTGTTTTTTTACTTGATAGATAAACGGGTTTGGGGTATAGACTTGATATCCCACTCCGCCGTTTTCAATGACAACATATTGGGGGCACACATAATCAATGGTCCCTTTCACAAACTCTATCACCGTTTTCACCTCTTTGACTGTTCTTCATTGTAACATAAATCAAAGAGAAAACCGCAATAAAAGTTAACATACGTTCGCTCAGTCCATTTTTACGGCAAAACCATGAAAAACAGCTTGTGGTCTTCGCACCAGCAAGCTGTCACACGCTTTAAAACGATCTTTCATTTTGGTAAGGTTTCATGACCTCAAGGACATGCTCAAATTCATCTTTTGTTCGAAAAGGAATGCCTTGCTCAAGCTGCTCCTCCACATGACTTTCTAAACGGGACGTATCAATTTGAAAAAAGAGATGAATAGGCTCCGCCCACCCGTCAGGCCTTCCATGAAACGTAGAAATTACACCGTCCTCTGATAATCCGATATATCCATTCGCTTTACTTAATGGAGAAATATCATCGATTTGCTTTCTAAAAAGGGCAAAATCCTCTCGCTGTTCTACCAAAGTCCATCCTTTATATTGCGCCCAAAATGTGTCTTTGTCCTCTAATGATGCCCGGTGTCTTTCAATACTCACATCGCCGTCTAGATAGACTTTTTCGAGCTGAACGGTGATGGTTTTTGACTCTCTTTGCAAGTGTTCTTTTCCTTCCATATCCGCTGCGAAAAAAAGCACACTTGTCATGATAAGTCCTGTAACGAAACATTTCATCTTCACTTTCACTATTTACACCTCTTTAGAACTTGAGATCGATGCATGACATATGTAGTTTGACCCATTTTTCTAAACATTAACCAAATCGATCACACTGACACGTTTTAAGAGTCTTTCGTTGTATCCTTCATTCGTAAATGTTATGTTTTATACAATCCATTGCTCTACCGAATGACGGTTTTTCATCATTCGTTTTTCAGCCGCATAAACTGATACCAAAGAAGGTGAAGTCAATGTCAGATGTCAAAAGATTAGCCGAATCGATTCAGTATCATGAAGAAAAACGTTTTAATAAGCTCGCCTTAAAACCGGCAGAGCTTGAGCTGTGCGGCAAAGGAAGAAGTGCCTATGTATTTTCATACAAAAAAGACGGCAAGAAAATGGCACTAAAAGTGTTTTTCCCTTCTTATCAAAATATAGCCCGCAAAGAGGCAGCAATTTACGAAAAACTTTCTGGTTCCTCTTACTACCCTGAGATATATGAGTCTGGGGATCAATATATTTTAATGGAATATATTAAAGGCTACACATTCTATGAATGCCTGACGAAGGGTATTCCGATCAAAAAACAAATGATTGAACAGGTAGATGATGCGCTAGAAGAAGCACGTCAGAAAGGGTTAAACCCTTCGGATATCCATTTGCGAAATCTGATTTTAACAAAGGAAGGCCGCGTCAGGGTCATTGACGTTGCCCGCTTCACCCAAACGAAAACATGTCATCAATGGGATGATTTAAAAGCCGCTTACACCTATTATCAAAAACCCTTTTTTCCTAAAAAAGCGCCTCGTCTGTGGCTTGAAGTGATTGCATATTTGTATAAAAAGAACTGGTTTTCTCGCGGCCAGCTTAACAACCGGAATGATTTCTCTGCATAACAAAAGCCGCTCTCCTTTCGAGCGGCTTGTCTGTTTTTATTCTGTTTCCACATGGATACTATTTACATTTAATAAGTTAATGATGTCATCGTTCAGCTTAAACCAATGATTGGCTTCCTCAATTTTTTTATACACATCATAGGTAGCTGGTCGTTTCAGCTCGAATTCAAGCACTTCCCCATTGTTCATATGAAATGTTACCTTAAATACTTTCATCATAAGATCACCTTCCACTCTTTCTTGTTCGCTCACCGGATCGGTCAGCTCTTTTCATTCATTCTCTATACAACTCGTTTCCCCTGCTTCTTTCCTTTCAAACACAAGAAGTTTAAATTTTGTTTCAATTCACACAACAGATCTAACTCTCTGACAACCAGAGGAAGTATAGTATTGAAAAAGGAGGTTGCCTTCATAAAAAAAGAAGAAACGAACATCTCCAGAAAAACAAACGGTCTTGTTTCATTTAACAGATGTCCTAACGCTGAGTATTGAAAGTATGGCTATTGCACTAAAAGCATGTTTCCATCTTGTGAGAAAAGCCATTTTCAGCCGTATTATAAAAACCCCGCACAAGAGGCGCGCGAGGTTCTTTTTTTAGGATTGATAGATTTGGCTTCCTTGGCTGATAAACTCTTTTGCCTTCTTCTCCATCTCTTTTTTTACTTCATCTGATTGATTGCGAATATCATGAGAAATTTTCATACTGCAAAACTTCGGCCCACACATGGAACAAAAATGAGCGGTTTTAGCGCCTTCAGCTGGTAATGTTTCATCATGGAACGCCAAAGCTTTTTCTGGATCAAGTGACAGATGGAATTGATCCCGCCATCTAAATTCAAATCTCGCTTTCGATAGTGCATCATCGCGCTTTTGAGCAGCCGGATGTCCTTTTGCTAGATCAGCTGCATGTGCGGCAATTTTATAAGCGATTACGCCTTCTCTCACATCCTCTTTGTTCGGCAGACCTAAATGCTCCTTTGGCGTCACATAGCATAGCATGGCTGTTCCATACCAGCCGATCATGGCAGCACCGATAGCGGACGTAATGTGATCATATCCCGGAGCAATATCTGTTGTAAGAGGTCCTAACGTATAAAAAGGTGCCTCTTTGCAAATCTCCACCTGTCTATCGACATTCTCTTTGATTTTATCCATTGGGACATGTCCAGGACCTTCAATCATGACCTGTACATCATGTTTCCAGGCGATCTCTGTCAATTCACCTAACGTTTTCAGCTCTGCAAATTGCGCTTCATCATTTGCATCAGCAATTGATCCAGGTCTGAGTCCATCTCCAAGTGAAAAGGCAATGTCATACGTTTTCATAATCTCACAGATTTCCTCAAAGTGAGTATAGAGAAAATTCTCTTGATGGTGAGCGAGACACCATCTTGCCATAATGGCACCGCCTCTTGAAACAATGCCGGTTACCCGATCGACTGTTAGCGGAATATATCTTAATAGCACGCCTGCATGAATCGTGAAATAGTCTACACCTTGCTCTGCCTGTTCAATTAAGGTGTCTCGATACACGTCCCATGTCAAATCTTCTGCCACTCCATTCACTTTTTCAAGTGCCTGATAAATGGGAACTGTTCCTACTGGGACCGGACAATTCCGAATGATCCATTCCCTCGTAGTATGAATGTCCTTTCCAGTGGATAAGTCCATCATTGTGTCTGCACCCCATCTGATCGCCCATGTCATCTTCTCTACCTCTTCTTCGATAGACGACGTCACAGCTGAATTGCCAATATTCGCATTGATTTTAACGTGAAAATTCTTTCCAATAATCATCGGCTCACTTTCAGGATGGTTAATATTCGCTGGAATGACCGCTCTTCCGCTAGCTACTTCCTCTCTGACAAACTCAGGGCTTAGCTGCTCTCTGATTGCGATAAATTCCATTTCAGGTGTAATGATGCCTTTTTTTGCATAATGCATTTGCGTCACACAGGTGCCTTTTTTCGCTCGGAGCGGCACATGATGAAAATCAGTATGGACAGCATGAAAGGGCTCTTTTCCCTTTGAACGATACCCGTTATCTTCCGGCTTCACATGACGCCCTTCATAGCTTTCTGTATCTCCTCTTTCTTCGATCCATGTTGCCTTAAGACGCTTTAAGCCCCTTGTCACATCAATATGAGCATTCTCATCCGTGTACGGTCCGCTCGTATCGTACACACGGATCGGTTCATTTTGAATATCTCCTGCCTGTGTCACAGTATTTGAGAGCATAATCTCCCTTTTTGGCACTAAGATGTCAGGTCTTGAGCCTTGCTCATATACCTTTCGACTACCGTCAAAGCTTGCTTGTAATGTTTGGTTTGATAGAACATCTTTCTTTTCTTTCATTTGCTGTTCTCTCCTTCTCTTCTTGTCATGGGACAGGATGGAATCAGCACCAGCAAAAAACCAGGCTCTATGTTGAGAACCTGGTTTCGTCGTCAGAAAAAACATGAATGTCATTCATATGACACATGTATCATCTTCGACTTCCCCACGCTGGTACGAGCCAGATCAGGTCCAAAGGGTTAAGAAGCTCTGCTTCTCTCTCAGCCCACTTTAGCGGGCACCCCTAGTCACTTTTATATAATTCCACATCAGTGTAGCATAGGTACGAAATGAAAAAAAGAAGATTCAGGAAAACAGTTCCTTTTTCCTACAAGCTACACCGATGATCATGATATGCAAATTTCTACGCATCATCTTCCCTGCTCATTTCGATCAAATATGAAATAATCAGTGATCCTTTCCTCCTATTATGTATCATTAATCTAAATTGGCAGCCAACCATTATTGCAGGTATTTGATTACTTGGATTTGGCTGTTATTTCTTGTATGAATTTTATATAGGCATCAAGGTTTATTTTTAAGAAAAGACTAAAGT
>NZ_NKHG01000136.1 GCF_002744245.1 Bacillus pumilus
GTCAGCTATATAAGTTGACGACAGATTCAGGTACAAGTCAGTTGCTTCCGAATGGTACGGACATATTAACGCTGCCTTCCGGCTACTACTATGCGGTAGGCACCAACGTAGTCAATATGCCAAGTAAAACCGATTCATCGTGGTTCAATATTTACGTTATTGACAATGGAAACAACCGCAAAACGTTCCATGTGATAAGGAGCGCAGATAATAAGCATTGGTGGGGAACCGTTCATACAGATGGGTCATTTAGAGGCTGGGAACGAATGTTAACCGAAAAGGATTTAAGTAGCACCTGGAATCAAGTCACACTGGTCACCGGAATAACAAAGCACTTTGCCGGAAATCCACTCCAATTCTCAATACGTTTAAACGTTTTACACATTCGGGGGTCTTTTGAGGGCATACCGGCGAACGAGACAGTCATTGCTCGTTTTGCTCAAAAACCGTCAGCTAAAACTGTGTTTGTCGGCGCAACGGTAGGGTCTTATGGATC
>NZ_NKHG01000137.1 GCF_002744245.1 Bacillus pumilus
CGCTATCCATTTATCAGATGTGGATGGCTTTTTGGTGTCTCGCAATCAATTTAGAGACATCAAGCATCATGGGGTACTCTTAACACGCTGCAGCAATGGCAAAGTCGAATCAAGCGTTGGACGAGACATCGAGGGGAACGGCGTGCGTGTGGAATTAGGCTGTAAAAATGTTGATATAACTTACACAACTTTACGTGAAGTTGGATATTCAGGGATTTCTGTTTCAGGTGATTCAGAGGACATAAACGTTGATTTCAGCGATATTCAGAATGCTGGTAAAAGGACTTCTTCATCAAATCCGTATTACGGAATTATCTTCATGGATGGAGTCACAGATTCAGCAGCAAGATTCAACAAAGTGCGAGGGGAAAAAT
This sequence comes from Bacillus pumilus, assembly GCF_002744245.1. Lineage (GTDB taxonomy): Bacteria > Bacillota > Bacilli > Bacillales > Bacillaceae > Bacillus > Bacillus pumilus_M. Next base: position 375 of record NZ_NKHG01000137.1, read on the forward strand.
GCAGATACGCGATGTATTTGACTAGCAAGTGTTCAAGGATTCAGCATTTTGGAAATAGACTCAAAGGAGCTGGCGCAGAAGGCAGCTTGAAAGATAACAGCGTTGATCCTATTAAGTCAATTGAAAATGTAATTTGAGAGAGGTGAGAGAAAATGATTCGAAAGAATGGGTCGCTTGAATTTGATGTGAACGCATATACCAATTCAAGTGTATCAACCAGCATAAATTTTTGGACACAGGATCGACAGACAGCAAGGCTAACTTTCAAGCTCACGAAAGATAACGTACCTTTGCCTCTTGCAGCTGTCACAGGAAAACTTGTATTAGTTATGGCCGATGGCAGCCGATTCATTCGAGACGTAACGATAGTTGATAGAGTGAACGGACACGCCGAGTACGTTTTGACGGATGAAAAGATCAAGCATCATGGAAATGTACAAGCTGAGCTGAATTTGTACTATGTAAATGATCAATCTATGTCCGTACATCAATTCTCTTTTAACATTTCAAGGTCTCTCATTGATCAAGATATTGTGCCAATCACTGAGTATTATGTGGACGAGTTCGAGGCTTTAAGAGCAAAGATAAATGAGCTTTACGAAGAGTCTATAAAAACGATTAATGATCTGAGGGCCAAGTTTGAGGACCTGGAAAAGATCGAAACAAAGCAAGGCGCACAAGATAAAGTGGACGTTGCACTTACGAAAGCTAAAAAATATACGGATGAGCACGCTAACAATAGCGAAATCCACGTTGTAAAGGACGATACAGAAAAGTGGAACAACGGACAACTATATAGATTGACTCAAAACAATGGTAGGCCCATTTATAAAGGAGTAAGCGAGAACACCGACTATAATGAGATAACCGCAACCGGTCTTTATCTTATCTATAACAAGGGTTTAAATGGGCCTCCATCGGTCAATAAATCATTCATGATAGTGATAAGTTATGGTAGCACTCTTTTACAGAATGCATATGACACGAATGGTAAGGATTCGTTCTACCGAGTACGCAATCAAGATTTTTCTTGGACAGTTTGGAAGCATGTCCTTACTGACGAAGATAAAGATAAGTGGAACAAC
>NZ_NKHG01000138.1 GCF_002744245.1 Bacillus pumilus
ACGATCCCAAAAGACAAGCAAAAAAACCAGGTATCCTTCCAAGTGGATTTTAACAATATTACAGGACTAGCAGAGTCAAAGGGCACGTCTTTAAGCGCACAGAACTTTTCTAATGAAAGATGGTTTTCAGGAATGGGAATCCAAAGGCGCGACGATCTGCAGTACCGTTTTAAAAACAAAAAACGTTTCAGTGTATTCAATCCTGGTTTACCTATTAATCCAATGCAGCATGATTATAATGTACTGCTAAACGCAAAGGGAAAAAACGTGACTATAATCAACCACACGAACAATGAGAGGTTGAAAATTGAAGCTGAACTGAAAAAGTCACAGCAGGTTAGAAACCTGAAACAGTATACCGTTGTCGGTAATAAAAGATTGAAAACGTCGGGAAGGCTACCGTCCTTAGATAAAGGCATGAATGAGTTTGAAATTCAGAATACAAATGATTTTGAAATTGTATTCGATACAAGATTTTATTTTCCGTAAAAGGGGGATGTCATGGCTGCAGCAGATTTTATAAAGAAACTAGCACCGGGAGCGCAGAAGGTTTACAAGAAATATAATGTGCTTGCAAGCCTTGTCATTGCTCAAGGGTGCCTAGAAAGTGGTTTCGGATCCAGTGGTCTTTCTCAACAAGCAAATAATTTGTTTGGAATCAAAGGCACGTATAATGGTAAATATGTCCTCATGTGGACAAGCGAACAAGACAAAAAGGGGAACGTCACCAGGATACAAGCTAAATTTAGAAAGTATCCATCATACGCAGAGAGTTTAGCTGATCTTGGAAGCTTGTACACCCGTTTGAGCCGATACAAAGATGTAGTAGGCGAAAAAGATTATAAAAAGGCTACTGCTGCAGTTTCAAAAGCCGGATATGCTACCGACATAAATTATGCAACAAAATTAAACAGCATCATTTTTACTTACAAGCTCACACAATATGACACCTTTGAAGATCTACCAGAAGAACCGAGTGACCCTGAAACACCAACTAAACCGACATATCCAAGCAAAGAGTACCAGGGCAAGGACGTAGAATTAAATGACGGGCTACCCACTGACATTGATTTCAGGCAGCTGCATGTCTCAAGCAAAGACGGCAAAGAGCTTGTGGAAATCGTCGGCGCTGTATTGGAGCTGCAAGACGATACAACAGGTAAGAAGAGTTTCACCTTTACCTTATTGCGGACTGAGGATAACGGAACTGAATTTGATTTGCTTGTTCCAGGGAACATACTGTATTTAGACGAGAAAGTATACAACCATCAAAAGTATTACATTACAGACATTGAGCTTGATCAGAGCAGGAAAAACGTGTTGCAGAAGAAAGTAACGGCCAATCATGTCTATACTGTACTTCTTGTAAATGACAGGGTCGAGGAAAAAACGTCAAAGAAACTGAACATTAAAGAAGCCTTAGACATTGCACTTGCTGACACACCTTTTCAATATGTCTTGAAAGAAAAAGAAACAGCATTTGATACCGTTGATCAAGACGGCTTCGGCGAAAAGAATAGAATCGAATTAATGGATCAGATTGTTGATGACTATGAAATAGAGCTTGATGTAAACAACTACGTCATCTACGTATATAAAAAAATGGGAAGGGTAGTAGATTACACTTTTGACAGCCGATACAATATGCCGGGCTTTAAATTAAAGATCAATGATCAAAACACGTCAACGCGCGCATGGGGTTACGGTGCTGAAAAGAAAGCTAAGAAAAGTGACTCAACGTCACCCGATACAAAAACGAACGAGGATGAAAAGGAGAAAGAACCTGAATACGAATTCGAACCTATCCTATACATTCATCCTGACGAAGAAAAATTTTTGATCGAGGGTAAACCGCGCTGGGGTGAGCCGATAAGGGATGACACAGTAAAAAAAGCAAGCAATATGGTATCTGCTTTGAAAAAGCACGTAAACCCATATCCTGATGTGGTCGTCGAGGCTGAGTTCCAGTACATCTATGAGCCGGAATTACTCGGCATAGAAGAGGATTTTTGGAAAGGAGATACGATACATGTCATAGCCGATACGGCAAACGGCATCACGTTTGAAGATGATGTAAGGCTGGTATCAATTACTTATAATCCTCTCAACCCATATGACAGTCCGAAGATGACTTTCGCTAACTTCCGCAAAGATATACAGGATTATCAAGTGAGCCAGGCGCGGCAGATTAAGCAGCAAAAAAGATACATTGATCAGTTGATGAGAACGCTCAATTAAGAGCGTTTTTTCTTTTGAGAACGAAAGGAGTGAAAAGATTGGTCAGACTTAAAAAGGATTATGACACAACCCGCAACTCGGTCTATGAATCCCAACTCCGCGGGGATATGCAGTCTGTTGAGAATGAACTTAATAAAAACGCTAGTGAAATACAGTCTCACAAAGACAGTAAAAAAGCTCATTTGTCTAGTCAGATTATGCACGGACTATTTACCGTTGCAAATAGAATTGACAACATGTGGGCTAGATTGACAAACCTTGTACTGAATCACGATGGGAATGATGTCAAGGAAGTTGTAGACATTCGAGTTGCTAGGGATGCATCTATTCATCCCACCGCAAAAGATCGTCTTGATTATGACTTTCAAATTCTTGAGCAAGAAATTGAAGATTCCGCAGTTTCTCTCAATCTCAAAAAGTTCATCAAGAAATATGGAAGTTTCACAGATGGGTTTAAGGCGGCTCTTAGCTTGGCTAAATTGTACCCGGTGCATATTGTCGTGCCGCCCGGTCATTATAAATTGATGGATACAGCTCGCATCTATAAAAATACTCATTTGACCTTACAAGCTGGCGCAGTTATAAGACGAGGTTTTGTAGGGCCAATGATTGTGAACGGTGATAAAGGCGATCAAACAAAAGGTTATGAGGGGCATGGGAACTTGCTGATTGATGGTCAAGGGGTGCTTGATAGCGCTGGTGGCGAAATCAAAGAACAATGTTCAGCCTTGGGGTTTGCACATGCTGAGCGCATTATTATCCGTGGCATCACAATCAAGGATGTATGCGGAGGCCATGCGTTTGACTGTGCTGGCAACAAACACGTATTAATAGAGAATGTCTGGTTCAAAGGATTCGCTGATTATAAGGGAGACAGATGGTTTTCTTCTGCAGTTCAGTTGGACTTGATGAGGTCAGCAGGCAACTTCGGAGCTTTTGGAGCATATGACCAAACCGTCAGCAAGCATGTTACCGTTAGAGATTGCTATTTTAGCAGATCTGAAAGTTTAGGAGGATATGCGCGCGGAGTCGATTCACACACCAGCACTGACGGCTTTTGGTATTCTGATATTCGTATCATCAACAACGATTTTGAAGATACGACAGAATACGCAGTGTCCGGCAACAAATGGGAAGATGTTCTAATCGACGGGAACAGATTTAAGAATTGTGCATCTGGTGTGAGGCTAATGATTCCAGATGTTAAATCTTTTTATACTCAAGATGCGAATGGCAACCCAACAAACCGAGTGAACAAAGTAAAGCGTCTTTCAGTCACCGATAACACCTTCACAAATATAAAAGAGCGACATGCAATTCAGGTATATGGCCGTAAAGGGTACCAAAAAATTGATGACGTTGATGTTTCCGGCAATAAAATTAATGGGGTAAAGGTCAAGCACGCTATTCACTTATCAGATGTGGATGGCTTTTTGGTTTTCAATAACCAATATAGAGACATCAAGCATCACGGAGTTCTCTTGACTGGCTGCAGTAATGGAAAAGTTGATTTAAGCATAGGGCGGGACATAGAGGGGAACGGTGTACGTGTGGAATTAGGATGTAAGAACATTGATGTCACAAACACATCTTTAAGAGAAGTTGGCTATTCAGGTATTTCTGTTTCAGGAGATTCTAAGAATATTAACGTAGATTTCAGTGACATCGACAATGCGGGTAAAAGGACATCTTCATCTAATCCCTATTACGGAATTATCTTCATGGACGGGGTCACTGATTCTGCAGCACGTATGAATACAGTACGTGGAAAGAAATGCCGATATGCGATGTATTTGACTAGTAAGTGCTCACGGATTCAGCATTTTGGCAATAGGCTTAAAGGAGCTGGCGCAGAAGGTAGTTTGAAAGACAACAGCGTTGATCCTATCAAAACAATAGAGAATGTGACATGAGAGAGGTGATAACATGATTCGAAAGAATGGACCACTTGATTTTGATGTAAACGCCTATACTAGTTCAAGCATTGCAACAAATATCAATTTTTGGACGCAGGATCGACAGACAGCGCGGCTAGTATTTAAACTTTCGAAAGATGGCGTACCTTTGCCTCTTGCAGCTGTCACAGGAAAACTTGTATTAGTTATGTCAGATGGCAGCCGATTCATTAGAGACGTAACAATTATTGATCGTGTCGAAGGTCAAGCGGAATACATCTTGTCAGATAAAGAGATCAAGCACTACGGTCTAGTACAAGCTGAGCTAAATTTGTACTATGCAAATGATCAATCTTTGTCCGTGCATCAGTTCTCTTTTAACATTTCAAAGTCCCTCATTGATCAAGATATTGTGCCGATAACGGAGTATTACGTGGATGAGTTCGAGGCGTTAAGAGAGAAAATAAACGCGTTGTATGATGAGTCTATTCAAACGATTGATGAACTGAGAGCCAAGTTTGAGGACTTGGAGAGGATTGAAACAAAGGAAGGCGCGCAGTCTAAAGCAGATGCAGCACTTGAAGCATCCAAAAAGTACGTCGATCCTCACATTGAAAACAAAAAGATTCACGTAACAGAATCAGAAAAAAGTAGTTGGAATAAGGGGCAACTGTATAGATTGACTCAAAACAATGGTAAGCCTATTTATAAAGGGGTAGGTGAGACCACAGATTACAACGAGATAACTGATACCGGTCTTTATCTTATCTATAACAAGGGTTTAAACGCGCCTCAATTTATTGATGGAGCCTTTATGATTGTAGTCAGTTATGAGACTACCCTATTACAAACTGTATATGAGAAAGCAGGACGTAAATCATACTACAGAATTAAAAAAACCGATTCTACATGGACTGAATGGACACGTGTTCTGACTGAGGAAGATAAGGTAACCGAGGCTGAAAAAGACAAATGGAATAATA
>NZ_NKHG01000014.1 GCF_002744245.1 Bacillus pumilus
CAAAAGGGTTTCATGGGAAGATGGGGGCTACAGAGACTGGCAAACGCATAGATTATTTGAGAAATAAATATGGAACAATCAGTTCTAAAGAATTAAATGAAAGAATCAATTTACGCGGGGAAACGATGAAAGAGCTAAATAAATTAAAAGATTCTGGTATTAGTAAGAAGAAAATGGGACCTGCCTTTGCCGGAGTTTATGATAAACAAACTGGGAAATATTCTTATGCAATAAATGATTATGATGGAAAGTTACCAGATTTCCACCCATTAATAAATGCCAAATATGATAAAATGCCAAAAGAGGTTATAGATTCATATACATTTACAAAAGGTGCGGGATCACATGCAGAAGTAATTGCCTTGAATAAGGCCCTAAAGGCTAACCCAGATGCTAGTTTGGATAATTTTATTTTGAATGTAGTTAGGACAGGTCAAAGTAGAGTGAAATCGGCTGGGATGATGTTTCCACGGTGTCCTCATTGTGCTTATCTTACGGATGGATCTAAAATTATCACGGAGGTTCCTAAAAATGTTAAATGATATATTACAAAAGGATTTTATTATAGAGAATGGTACTGAGTTTGAAGAATACTTAGAATACGGAGGCCCTTACGAACTAGCAATAGTGGAATATACCCAAGATGGTAAAGAAAAACTATTTACGGGCTTAGCTTATGATAAATATGAAAACGGAAATATTGAGAGTTACTTTTATGTAGACCAAGGAGTTAAACAGGGAAAGTATGTTGAATTTTACTCAAACGGAAATGTGAAGAAAATAGGTAATATGAATAAAAGTGCTGCAGATGGATATCAAGTCGAGTTTTTTGAGAATGGAAATAAAAAGTATGAATCTGAATGTATTGCTGGTCGAGAGATGACTTATATAAAGTACGATGAAAACGGAAATATTGTAGAGCAAAAGGCAGAAGCTGATGAATCTGATTTAAAATATGTCGAAAAATTTAACGGTTAATAAGGAAAAATTGAAAATGTGGTTAATATGAATAATGATGAAATGGAAGATTTATTAGAAAAATTTAAAAGTGAACAAAAAGCTCTCTTGCCTAAAGTGCAATTGAAAAATAATTTTCAAATAGAAAACATACGGTTTATCGCAGGGATAGATGTAGCTTATTTTGATATGAATGGAAAAACGAATGGTGTTTGTTGTATAGTTGTCTATGATTTGATAGAAAAACAAGTTATTGAAAAAGTGCATAGTTATGGAGAAATAAGGGTTCCTTATATAGCGGGTTTTCTTGCTTTTCGTGAAATGCCATTAATTAAAGATGCAGCAAAAAAGCTGACGAAACAAGTAGATCTCTATATGTTTGATGGAAATGGTTACTTACATTTTAGACATCTGGGTATTGCTACACAGGCATCATTCTTCTTAGATAAGCCTACCATTGGAGTTGCAAAAAGTTATTTGAAAATCAATGGTATAGATTTTACTCAACCCAAAAATAAAGAAAATGCATACACAGATATTATTATAAATAAAGAAATATATGGTCGAGCACTTCGAACCAGAATGAATGTTAAGCCTATTTTTATTTCATGTGGTAACTGGATTGATTTAGATACAACTACAGACATTGTTATGAAACTTATTGATAAAAATAGTCGACTGCCGATCCCAGTAAGATTTGCAGATATCGAGACACGTGCTATTCGAAAAGAATTATTAACAAAAAAATCGTAGAAGTGTGAAGTACCACATTTTTTAGATTTATGAAATGGTTCTAACGAAATCCAATCACAACAAAAAAGGGGAATAAACCATGCTATGGATTTTCACACAAAACCAGCAAAGTCTGGTTCAGGTGCATGAAGTCACAGTAAACGGCAAAAAAATCGAAGGGATCATGGGAAATGATTCTTGGACAAAGACTCTCGGCAAGTACGACTCAAGTGATCGAGTAGCAGAGATCCTTCAGGACATTGTGAAGAAGATTGAAGAAAATCAAGGTGCCGCTGTTACATATCGAATGCCTCATCAATAAAAACAAAACCACCTTTCCATCGAGAAAAGGTGGTTTTTGTTTATGATGGTGTTTTTGCAAAGGCCAAGAATAGTGGAATGCCTGTGCCGACAAGTGTTGTGGCAAATAGGAACATACCGCAAATGAATAGAAAATGGCTGGCAGAAAACACAAGTGCCAAGATGAGGAAAACGATACTAAGCCCAACCATGCAATAAGATGGGACAAAACGGCGTTTGTATGTGGCTTTCTTTGTTAGGAATGAGAAGAAAATGCCAAATAATAAAGGGACAATCCATAAGTAAAATAAAATAATAAGAGACATACACTATACCTCGATTTTTCCTTCTATTTTATCAGATGCCGATCACAACGGATACCATAAAGCTTCACTTTGTAAAATAATTCATGCATTCGACACAATTAAGTGGGCTGGTCCATTGAATGCGCTTTTTGTTTCATATACTCAGGCTGCAAAAGTGCATAGACACAATGATCGGTAAAATGGTCGCCTAGCCATTCACATTGTCTGAGAATGCCTTCAAGCGAAAAGGATAATCGCTCTGCGATGCGTCTGCTTTTCTGATTATCAACAGCGGCTCTTATTTCAATGCGATGCAGTCCACACTCTTCAAATAAATAGTGAATGACCGCTTTGCACGCTTTTGTCATGATGCCTTTTCCTTGATAGCCTTCTCCGAGCCAATAGCCGATGGAAACGGTTCGGTTGACCCAATGAATCTGGTGGGTGCCAATGATACCGACGAGTTCTCCATGTGACCAAATGCCAGCTTGAAAGCCGTTGTTCTGGAAAGCCTGCTGCATTGCGCCTTGAATGAACGCCATGCTGTCCTCTTCTGTTTGCGTGGTATCCACCCAAAGCATCCATTCACGTAAATGCTTTCTTGACCGCTCGATGAGCAAATACAGACTTCTTGCGTCTCTTGGCTCAAGCAGCCGCATGGATACATCTTGATCCTGATAAAAAAACATGTGCCCACATCCTCTCAGGGAAAATTCTACCATAGCCAAATGGAAAGAAAAAGACAGCCACATCACTGTCTTTTACATAAAGGTATCCACAATTAAAAAGAGATTGAGTGCTACAACAAGAGCTGCTATCACCCAAGATATTCCGGTCACCCAGCGTGCATTCGTCAAATCGCCCATAATTCGTTTTTTGCTTGTAAACAAAATAAGCGGAATTAAAGCAAAGGCTATACCAAAGGATAATACCACTTGACTCATCACAAGCGCAGATGTCGGATTGACCCCAGATGCAATGATCGCAATAGGGGGGATGATGGTGATGAACCGGCGTACATACAATGGAATGCGATATTGAATAAATCCCTGCATAATAATATCGCCTGACAAAGTACCAACAGAAGAGCTGGAAAGTCCGGCTACAAGCAAACCTACACCAAATAAGATGGCTGACATAGGGCCTGCGAGTGTACCAAAATGCTGAAATGCGACGTCTAGATCCTCAACAAAGAGACCATTTTTATAAAATAAAGCAGCTGCCACAATCAACATGCTGGCATTGATGGCTCCAGCGACTAGCATGGCAATGAGGATGTCTAAAAACTCAAAACGGAAAATTTGCTTTTTCTCTTTCTCCGTTCTGCCGACGACTCTTCTTTGGGTTAAAGCTGAATGTAAATAGATTGCGTGCGGCATCACAGTGGCACCTAAAATTCCAGCTGCAAGCAGCACACTGTCTGTTCCATCAAATCTTGGAATGAAAAGTCCGCCTGCGACATTTGCGATATCGGGCTTTGCGACAAAGGTTTGCACAGCGAAAGCGATCACCACAACGAACAGCATACCAGTGATGCCTGCTTCTAATGCTCGATATCCGCGTCTTTGCAGCTCCAAAATGGCAAATGATCCAATGGCTGCAATAATAGAAGCTTCAAGCAGCGGGATTCGAAAGAGCAAGTACAAGCCAAGTGCAGCACCAATAAATTCGGCTAAATCTGTGGCGATAATAACGAGCTCGCCCTGAATCCATAAACCGATGGAGACGGGCTTTGGAAACTCTTCACGTGCGATTTCAGGTAGATTTTTACCGGTCGCGATTCCAAGCTTTGCGGACAAGGACTGAATGAGCAAAGCCATGAGATTTGATATGAGAATGACCCATAAAAGAAGATAACCATATTTTGAGCCAGCCGCAATGTTGGTGGCAAAGTTCCCTGGATCAATATACGCAATGGCTGCAATAAAAGCAGGTCCGAGAAAAGGAAGGAGCCTTCTAAACCCTTTGACCTTTCCTTCAAGTGCACGCTCTGCGGCCGCTGACATGTGGGACTGTGCCTCGATGTATTTGTTTGTCATATGTTATCACCTAGATTCTACAAAGTTTTGCTTTGGCACAAAAAGTTTCCTCGATGCAATTTTTAATTATCATATGCCCATCTTCATGAAAAGTCAACTATCTGAACTAATAGGTTTGTTTATCATATGTAAGTGAAAAAAATTAATGCAATGTCAATCAAAACATAAAAAACACCGCCTCTTAGCGGTGCCCCTCTGCTTCCTCTTGTTATGATTTTAAGAAACCCTTGATCCAATACTGCGGAAGATCAGGCTTAAGATAATGACAAAAATAGCTGCACCTAAGATCGCAGGGATGATCGCAAAGCCTGCAAGGCTAGGACCCCACGTTCCAAGTAATCCATGACCAATCCAAGCACCTGCAAGCCCTGCAATCATTGAACCGATCCATCCTCCTGGCACACTACCTCCAGCGAGTGCACTGCCAATGAGACCAATGACAATTGCAACAACTAATGAAATCAGAAATCCTAACATGTTGATCACTCCTCTTTTGATTGTTTATTAAGCAATAACCGTTTTGAAATAGGTTAAAACCTCTCGGAGCCGCTTCAATGTTTGATTCGTATGATGGACAAGGGTTGTGTATAATAACAGACAAATAAGAAGCGGAATTTAAGGAGGGAAAATGGCATGGAGGAAAGAGAGTGGCTAAAAGCGCAACTAAAGGAAATTGAAAAGTGGGAAAAAGAACAGCAGAAGGTCTGGTTTTGGGAGAAACTCAGCCGGCTCCCATTTCAAATGCTCGATAAGCTCACTCCTTCCTTTATTCAAAAGAAGATTGGTGTGTTATTAGATGAAATGGGTCATTACATTCAATCGGGTGGGGTCTACTTGACATCGGAAAAAGGCATCATCCATCAATTTCAGGCAAAATGTGCTGACGAATCTATTCAGTGCATAGAAGATATTGAAAGGGCACCTATTGAGGTCATGGATGCCATTAGTGAGCATATGGGGAAAAACAGAACGAATCTTGCTACGGTGCAAGGTGCGACAACAGGTGTCGGCGGCATGTTTACACTAGCAGCAGATATTCCTGCTGTGCTGGGACTTTTTGAAAACATTGCAGGATATTGCCGTCACCTATGGCTATGATCCTAAAAACAAGGAAGAACGAGTATTTATCATTAAATGTTTGCAGTTGAACTCCGCTGATGTAGTTGGTAAAAAGTCAATTTTAAAAGAGCTGAAGAGCTATCATGTATCTGAAGGAAAGCACGATAATATGATTTCTCAAATCCAAGGATGGCGTGAGGTTGTGTATAATTATCGAGACTCGTTTGGCTGGAAGAAGCTGTTTCAGCTTGTCCCGATTGCGGGGATTTTGTTTGGGGCAGTCTCAAACCGCTCACAGTTAAAGGGAGTTGCCGAAACAGGCATCATGCAATATCGAAAGCGAAGAATATTAGCAAAATTAGAAGAGCTTACGCAGCAAGAACAGAGTGAGTCTGGAGCATAAAAGCATATTCCCTTTTAAAAGGGATGTCAGCGTGAAGACAAACCCTCACCTTCGTTGCCGTCCTGCGCCGATGCTCACGAATGTCCAACATTCGCTCCGGTACTCGTCCTTCCGAGACTTCAAGGGTTTTCAAATCACGCTGAATAAGACAAAGAGCCATATCTCTATAGCAACAATCAGAAATCCCTTTCTAAAAGGGGTTTTTTATTTGATCTACTGACCTTCTTGAAACGCATGCACAGGAGAATGCTCATAACGATCCCGAAGCTCGCGGATCTGTTTAATCAAGGTGGAACCGATGGTTTTTTCAGCGTCATCATACAAAGGATCGAGGGCTTTCATCCATTTTTGCCTCTCTTCTTGCGTCAATTCGTGGATCGCAATAGGAGATTCCCGTTTCATGTCCTCCAACTGATCTTTATTCATCTGTTCCGCATGTTTTTCATTCCAAGCGGTTGTTTCTTTCATTGCTTCAAGTAAAATTCGCTTTGTTTCAGGTGTCTGGCGATTAAAGAATGATTGATCTGTTAAGACAACATACCCTAAATAACCGTGATTGCTGATCGTCATATAGTCTTGTATATGATAGAATTTTTTTGAATAAATATTTGAAATTGTATTTTCTTCACCGTCTACTTTTTTTGTCTCTAACAGCTGAAACGTCGAATTGAACGATTCTTGATATAGCTTTGCACCAAGAAGTTTGAATTGTTTTTCAATCATGTCGCTTTGCATAATGCGGAGAGATTGATTTTTTAAATCGCCAGGCTGTTTAATGGGTCCTTTATTAGAGGTGATTTGCTTAAAGCCATTTGTCCAGTAGGCCATTCCTTTTAGTCCGTCTTTTTGCAACGTACCGAACAATCTCTGTCCAATTGCCCCCTGTAATCCTTCTTGAACAGCTTCATAATTAGAAAAGGCAAAGGGAAGATCAAGTGCCAGCCATTCTGGAGACAGCATGCCTAGCTTCGAGGTAGACGGGGCAATAAATTGAACTTGATTCTCTTTTAGTGCATTAATCTCTTCAATATCGGAATAAAGGCTTCCGTTTGAAAAAATTTGAATGCTGATCTTTCCATCAGATTTCTCGTGCACCAGCTCAGCAAATTTCTTTGCAGCCAGTCCTTTTGGTGTATTATCTGCCACGACATGGCTAAATTTGAACACGAGCTGATCCTTCAGCCCTGTCTGTTCATCATCAAAGATCGTCGCTGATTTTGGCATCATATGATAAAAACCAAAGTATAAAGCGGTTACAAAACCGATGATCAGTAATAGCGTATAGGCGAGTAAATTCTTCATGCGTCAGATCCCCCTTCTGTCAAGCATACTTGACAGAGGAAGAATTCGTAAAGATACAGGTGAAAAAATGATGAGAAAACGATTAAAATTACAACAATTATCTATTAGGTGGAAGCTCACCATCCTGACATATTTCGTTGTCATTTTCGCCCTTCTAATCGGAGGAATTGTCCTTGTCGGGGGAATCCAACAAACGGAGGAACGAGAGCTGAGAAAAAGACTCATGAACACAGCGAGAACAGTGGCTGAGATGAATGAGGTGAAGCAGGCGTTAGCCGATCAGACAAAGGAACGTTCTCGATTACAGCATGCAATTGAAGAGATTCGGATTATTCAAGACACTGACTATATTGTTGTCATGGATATGGATCATATAAGGTTAACGCATCCAGTGAAGACAAGAATTGGTCAGCGCTCAGAGGGAACAGATGAAGAGCCGGCTTTTGCAGAGCATATTTATTTCTCAGAAGCAGAGGGAGAGCTTGGGACAGCCATTAGAGCTTTTTATCCAGTGAAGGATGAAAAATTTAACCAAACAGGGGTTGTACTTGTCGGGAGAACACTGCCAAGCATGGCAGATATATTAGGAGAAATGAAGCAGGATATCCTCATGATCCTCCTGCTGACGCTCAGCTTTGGGCTTGTGGGTTCATTTTTGCTTGCCCGTCATATAAAGCAGCAAATGTTTAAGCTGGAGCCGCATGAGATTGTCAGGATGCTAGAGGAACGCACCGCCACCTTTCACTCCATTAATGAAGGGGTCATCGCCATCGATAATCAGCATATGATTACGATCTTCAATGAAAAGGCGAAGCAAATTTTCGGGGTGACAGGTGATGTAGTGGGCCGGAATATTTGGGATGTGCTGTCAGATACAAGACTCCCTGAGATTATTGATCGAGCAGAACCAGTCTACAATGAAGAAATTCATATGAGCGGAAAGCGGATTATGAGCAGTCGAATTCCAATTGTGATGAAAAAGAAAATCATCGGAGCTGTCGCCATTTTTCAAGACCGGACAGAGGCTGCCAAATTGGCGGAGGAACTAACTGGGGTCAAGAACTTCGTTGACGGCCTGCGGGTGCAGAATCACGAGCATATGAATAAGCTGCATACCATTGCGGGGCTGATTCAGCTTGGCAAAGCCGATCAGGCGCTTGACCTTGCGTTTCAAACGACTGAAGAACAGGAACATGTTACGGACTTTCTTCACCGGGTCATTCAGCACGATGCAGTAGCAGGCCTCTTAATGAGCAAGATTAGAAGGGGCAAGGAGCTTGGTATAAAAGTGGAAGTAGATGAAAATAGCTGTCTGCACGACTTCCCAGAGCGTCTAGATCAGCATGATATGACGAAGCTTCTTGGTAATCTCATTGAAAATGCCTTTGCTTCGTTTGATTCTATAGAAAGAGAAACAAAGCTGATTTCCATTAGTATTGATCAAACGGAAGATGTCCTCGCCATTTTGATTGAGGATCATGGCTCTGGAATAGAAGAGGAAATGATTCCTCATATTTTCGATAAAGGCTTCACACACGGCAAAGAAAACGGAACAGGCTATGGCCTGTATATTGTGAAAACGATTATTGACAAAGGGATGGGAAATGTAGAAGTCACATCAAGCATCGGCATTGGTACCACCTTCTCAATCGAATTCCCAATGATCATAGAGGAGAGAGACAGATGACTCAGATTAAGGTGCTATTAATTGAAGATGATCCGATGGTGCAAGAGGTCAATAAAGAGTTCATTATGAGCGTTCCTGGCTTTCAAGTAGTGGCTGTAGCAGGGAATGGCGAACAGGGCATCCAGCTCATCAAAGAAATTCGTCCAGACCTTGTTGTACTTGATGTCTATATGCCAAAGAAGGATGGAGTCAAAACGCTGCAAGACATTAGAAAGCAAAAGATGCAGGTGGATGTGATCGTGATTTCTGCAGCGAAGGATAAAGAGACAATTGGTATTATGCTTCAAAATGGTGCGCGAGATTATATCATCAAACCGTTCAAATTTCGACGAATGAAAGAATCTCTTGAAAACTATAAAGCATTTAAATCGAAAATTCGTACCGCAGCCGAATTCTCTCAGGAGATGCTGGACGATATCATAAGAAAGCCCGCCGTTAAGCAGGAAGAATCGTGGCTTCCTAAGGGGCTGAATGTGCATACGATGAACGAAATTAAAGCCTATATGAGTCTACAAGAAGGAGCGCAGTCCGCTGAGGAAGTCGCCAATGCACTTGGCATCGCCCGTGTCACGGCCCGCCGCTATTTAGACTTTCTTGTAAAAGAAGGCGAGCTGAAATTAGATATGCAATATGGCGGGGTAGGACGGCCTGTGAATAAATATATTGTACATTCTGACTAAGAGACCAAAAAGACCAAAATGTACGATATGTTCATAAGCTTCACAGCCTTTAATGAAATCGCTATCATTTATCTACAGATAATAGTTAAGCGTTTACATCAAAGGGTGAGGGAGTTGATTTTTTATGAAGAGGCTTTTTAAGAACCTGACATTTCAGGTCATTGCAGCTGTCATTATCGGGATCATTGTCGGGATGGTTTGGCCAAACGTTGGGAAAGAAATGAAGCCGCTAGGTGACACATTTATTAATGCAGTCAAAATGGTGATTGCTCCAATCATTTTCTTAACCATCGTTCTTGGAATTGCCAAGATGGGGGATATGAAAAAGGTTGGAAAAGTTGGGGGAAAAGCATTTATATATTTTGAGGTTGTCACGACGCTTGCGCTTGTCATCGGCCTTTTTGTTGTCAATATTATGAAGCCGGGAGCGGGTCTTGACTATAGTAAGCTTGAAAAAGGGGATGTCTCACAGTATACCCAAAATGGAGGACAGGGTATTGACTGGATGGAGTTTGTCACACACATTGTGCCATCTAACATGGTAGATGCCTTTGCGAAGGGCGATATTTTACAGGTCTTATTCTTCTCTATTTTATTTGGTGTTGCGCTTGCCGCACTTGGCGAGAAGGGGAAAGGGATCATCGAATGGCTTGATAAGCTGTCACTTGTTTTTTTCAAAATCATTGGATATATCATGCGTGCAGCGCCATTAGGTGCATTCGGGGCAATGGCCTATACGATCGGACACTTTGGTTTGGCTTCGATTAAGCCGCTGGCGAGTCTGATGCTCTCAGTTTATATGACCATGTTCCTGTTCATCTTCGTCGTACTGAACATCATTTGTAAAATGTATGGCTTCAGCTTGTTCGGTTATCTACGTTTTATCAAAGATGAAATTTTAATTGTTCTTGGCACAAGTTCTTCTGAATCAGTACTGCCAAGAATGATGGATAAAATGGAACGTTATGGATGCTCTAAGTCAGTTGTCGGCCTTGTCATTCCAACAGGTTATTCCTTTAACTTAGATGGAACCTCTATATACTTATCAATGGCCGTGGTTTTCTTAGCACAAGTGTTTGGTGTTGATTTATCAATCGGTCAACAGATCACCATCATCCTTGTGCTGATGCTTACATCAAAGGGAGCAGCTGGGGTGACAGGAAGCGGATTTATCGTGCTGGCATCTACACTTGCTGCGCTTCAGGTGATTCCGCTTGAAGGGCTTGCACTGCTGCTTGGGGTTGACCGATTCATGAGTGAAGGAAGAGCTATTACAAATCTGATTGGAAATGGAATTGCAACAATTGTTGTAGCGAAAAGTGAAGGTGAATTTGACGAAGCAAAAAGCAAAACAGCGCTTCAGGAAATGCGGAATATCAAGCAGGCTGTTTAGTATAAATGACCAAAAACCGAAACCTTATGTTCTACATAGGGTTCGGTTTTTTTCTTGTGATGAAAAGAAAAAACATGAAAACTTCATAAAAATAGAGCGATTCGTAAGACCTCATTGACCTTTTGTTATATAATTTACAGAAAGGTCCGATATAATGTATATCAGATACGATGAAAAATAGACTTTAGTCCTGGCAGGTGTGTAACGTAATGGCGGCATTTTTAAAATTGTTCGAAAAACCCAGTGTTAAGCGGTTTTCAGTATTTGTAGTATTAGCCATAGTATTATATCTATTAAGAGGAATGATGAATTTAATTCTCCTAACCTTCATATTGACCTTTTTGATGAATCGGTTAGAGGGGGTTATTAGACGCTTTTTAAATCGATTCCTGAAAATAGGACAGAAATCGGTCATTACCATTTTGTACATTCTTCTCGCTGGTGGATTGACATTTGGCGGATTTGTTTTTGTGCCAATTATCGCGAAACAGGTGGAGCAGCTATTTCATTTAGGGAAGAAAATTGCAGATCATCCACAAGATTTACCCTTCTTTGACGTGATCACCAACGTATTCGGAGATTTCAAAATATCAGCTTACTTTGAGAAAGGGTTTAATTTCCTCTATACATACTTAACCGATTTCAGCACGTTCAGTATCCAGGTCATTATGTCCTTCATATTAAGCATGTTCTTCCTGTTCGAAAAGGAACGCCTCATTCAATTTATGAACAAGTTTAAAACGAGTAAAATCTCCGTGTTCTATCATGAAATTGCCTTCTTTGGACGTAAATTCTCGAGAACGTTTGGAAAGGTACTCGAAGCACAGTTTATTATTGCAACTGTTAACTGTGTTTTAACGACAATTGCTCTTGGGATTATGGGCTTCCCGCAGTTATTTGGATTAGCCGTGATGGTCTTCTTGCTAGGCTTAATTCCTGTAGCAGGTGTGGTCATCTCTCTCATTCCGCTAAGCATTATTGCGTACACACTTGGAGGCGGAATGTACGTTATTTATATTGTGCTAGTCATCGTGATCATCCATGCAATTGAAGCCTATTTCTTAAATCCAAAGCTCATGTCAGCTAAAACAGAACTTCCTATTTTCTTCACGTTTATTGTGCTCATTTTCTCTGAACACTATATTGGCATTTGGGGGCTCATTATTGGTATTCCAATCTTTGTGTTTATCTTGGATATTTTGGAGGTCACAAACAAGGAGGAAAGTAGTTAAAAAGTTCATTTGAACCTGTTTACAATTTTCTAAAAATAAGGTATAAATAGTATGAAAATATCATAATAACCACACGCTTAATCCTTCTAAAGGAATGGGGGACCCACTATTTTGGGGTGAATTTTTCTATGATTAGAAAAAAGGACATCTCTTCGTCCTAACCCGTCAGCTAACCTCATCAGCGTGAAGAGAGTAAACGGTGGTACATGTAAGGACACGCAGACCCACGAGAAAACTCTCTCGTGGGTCTTTTTGACGAGGAAGGGGAGATTTTATTGAAGCTGGCTACAAAAATTATTATTGCCCTTATTGTAGGTGCAATCACGGGACTTCTGCTTAACATTTTTGCTCCAAATGTATTCAAAGTGTTAGATCCTTATCTATTCACACCTCTAGGTCAAATCTTCTTAAATCTAATTAAAATGTTAGTTGTGCCAATTGTGTTCTTTTCCATCACACTTGGCGTGGCGGGCCTTGGTGATCCGAAGAAGCTTGGTCGAATCGGCGCAAAAAGCATCTTGTATTTTTTGCTTACAACAACGTTCGCTATTATCATTTCAATGTCTTTAGCATTATTAATTAAACCTGGTTCCTTTGGTACATTCGATACAAAGGGGGCAGAGTACAAGCCTCAAGAAGCACCTGCTACGGCTGACACATTATTAAACATCATTCCAACAAATCCAGTCCAATCTCTAGTTGAAGGAAATATGCTGCAAATCATTGTGTTCTGTATATTCTTAGGTCTAGGTATTGCAGTATTAGGTAAAAAAACAGAAGGGTTACTCAAAATATTAGAACAAGGCAATGAACTCATGATGTACCTTGTGGGAGTTGTCATGAAATTTGCCCCATACGGAACATTTGGCTTAATAGTGACTGCTATTGGGAGCCAAGGTCTTGCTGCAATTAAAGCCATGGGACTGTACTTTACAGTGGTTCTAGTAGCGCTATTCGTTCATTTCTTTCTCACATATGGTTCAACCTTGGCTTTATTTGCAAAACGAAATCCTTTTACATTCTTTAAAGACTTTTCACCTGCGATGGTCGTGGCATTTAGTACGTCAAGCAGTAGTGCAGTTCTTCCGGTTTCAATGGAAACAGCTCAGAAAAAGCTTAAAGTACCAGAGCCTATTTCTAGCTTTGTGCAGCCATTAGGTGCCACGATCAATATGGATGGGACGGCAATTATGCAAGGGGTCGCAACCATTTTTATTGCACAGGTATTTGGTGTTGAATTGACGCTCTTGCAAATGGTAACAGTTGTATTAACCGCCGTATTAGCAAGTATTGGGACAGCCGGTGTGCCGGGGGTTGGCTTGATTATGCTCGCAATGGTATTGAATTCTGTGGGGCTTCCTGTTGAAGGCATCGCGCTCATCCTTGGCATAGACCGCTTATTAGATATGGCAAGAACCGTTGTCAATATTACAGGTGACGCAGCATGTGCCGTCATTGTTTCTGAGACCGAGAAGAAACATGAGAAGGACACATCATCACCTAACCTATCAATGTAATAGACAAGAAGGGCTGACTAGGGCTGACTGGGTCAGCCCTTTTTTTCATGGAGCTGCTTGTTTTGCGTGATATACTTTTAACAGGATGAGCGGCCTTAACTGCCGCCATAGGCTTTACATCAGAAGGAGGAACCACTTTGCAGTCTGCTGTTCTAAAAGTAGAGAAAGTCGATAAACAAATTGGCCGGCATATGATTTTGCAAGATATTTCTATGGAAATTGGACAAGGGGAAATTGTCGGTTTACTCGGGCCGAATGGGTCTGGGAAAACGACCTTGATTAGATTAATTGTTGGCTTGATGAAAAAAAACAACGGCCGAATCATGATCAATGGATATTCTCAGGATGATGAATTTATAAAGGCGATGGCATCTGTTGGTGCCATCATAGAAAATCCTGAATTTTATTCGTATTTAACAGGATTGGAAAATCTCGGGCTATATGCAGCCATGCATGATGGGATATCCGAGGAGCGCATTGATGAAGTGGTGAAAAGAGTTCGACTGGAGCACGCCATTCATCAGAAGGTCAAGACGTATTCATTAGGGATGAAGCAAAGGCTTGGCATTGCACAAGCCATTTTACATCAGCCAAACCTGCTTATATTAGATGAACCGACAAATGGACTTGATCCTGCAGGAATGAAGGAATTCCGTGAGCATTTGCAAATGCTCGTACAAGAAGAAGGGACATCCGTATTATTTGCCACACATCTATTGCATGAGGTTGAGGAGCTATGTGACCGCATGATCATCATTCAAAAAGGACAGATCAAAGCCGATGTAAACCTTCGGGACATTGGTGGTCAGGAGCAGGTGTTGATGAATATTCAACCAGTAGAAAAGGCAGCTTCATGGCTCGACGAACATGGATATACATATGAACAAAATGGGCAGCATGTGATGCTTCGACTGAACAAAGACCGTGTGCCAGAGCTTAACAAACAGCTTGTGTTGGCAGGATTTGATGTACTTGAAATGACGCCTCAAAAACGATCCATTGAAGAGGCATTTATGAATTGGACGGAAGGCGGGACGACAGATGCTTCAACTCATCAAGAATGAGCATAAAAAAATCTTGAGACAAAAAATCACACTCATTGCACTCGGATTAATGGTTGTCTTTCAGTTTACGATGGCTTTAGCGATGAAACGAGTCATATCCAATCTTGGTGGACAGGACACAGTCGCGAACTATTTTGCCTACTCCACGAATGTGGTGTTTATTTTACAAGTGCTTGCTGTCGTCATTGGGGCAACACTGATCTCAACAGAGTTTCAAAAAAGAACGATCAAGTTCTTATTGATCAGGCCAAAGACAAGGCTGCATATTTTCCTGTCAAAATACATCACACTTGTGCTGACAGTCACGTACCTGTTTCTTTATTATTATGTGTTATCCTTTCTATTTGGTCTTATTTTCTTTGGTACTGAATTTGATGCAGGAACCGGACAGTTATTCCAGCATACGTTTGAAGTCATCGGATCTCAGTGGGTGGAAGTAATCATGATGGCCAGTTTTGCGTTGATGTGTTCTAGTTTGTTTAGGAACAGCATGATCGCACTCGTCACTTCATTTTTTGTGTTGTATGCGGCTAAATCGCTCGTACCCATCATGTCCCTCTTTGAAAATCAATGGGGGAAAATCCTGCTTTTTGCTAATACGGATTTCTCGCAATACAGCTTCCAAGGACCGCCACCCTTTCATGGAATGAGTCCTTTGTTTTCTCTATTGATTGTTGGAGCACATTTTGTCTTCTTTGTTGGCACTGCTTGGTTCCTTTTTTGGAAGCGTGATGTAAATGTGTAAAAATTGTGTCAAATAACAAGAAAAATTCGTGACACCTTTGTGAAAATCAGTCTGGATATCACGATATCCGGCTGATATTGTCTTATAATAGGAGGAGTCATGGAGGTGGCACTATCTTGAAAAATTTCATTACGGCTTTACCAATTTTGTTGCTGCTGTCGTTTTCGTTCGTGTCTTTTGCCTTCCAATTTGATCATCTTGTTTATTTCAGACTAGCGCTAGGGATCTTTTCATTAGCCGGTCTTTTCTTTCTGTATACACTTAAAAGAAACATGAAATGGTTCATGGTCTATTTATATGCGAGCTGGATCATTCTTGCTGCGGTCACAACATTTGAGGAGCCTGTGTTTTCTCAATTTTTCTTCGGTGGTTTAACGATGACAATGGGCTATCTCACATATATGCTCATTTACTTAGGAATGAAGCAAGACCGTGTAGCGAAATCACATTAAAACAAAAGCCGATAAAATCGAATAGCAGATTTTATCGGCTTTTTTCTTTCTGTTGAGACAGACAAATGGTCTGGCGGCTTATAATTGTGTTTATGACTCACGTCCAGCAGCCGCAAGCTGCTTCTGATGTTTTTTGTCGATGGTGTCGTATATACTCTCCATCATTTTAGGATCACGCATGATCGCCTTCTTGTTTTCCTCAATCAATTGCTGGTATGTTTTGATTTTCTTTTTAGACATGTGACTCATCGCTCCTTTATCAGAATGGCCGTCTATAAGATTTCACTCAAATGAAATTGATAATCATTTTCAATTAGCAACTCTATTATACAAAGTCAAATGTCAGAAGTAAAGATTCAATTCAGAAAACTCACGTAACCGACATATTCTCTTCCATATCGACGATGAATTCTTTCCCAGGAAATAATTCGCTGTCAATCCTTGTCGTGGAAATCAGATACAACATTCTTTTTTCGTTGAAACGTTTTGGACGCACATCTCGTCTTATGTAAAGGTTTGATTATAGAGGACCTAGAAGAAGAGATAAAAAAAGACACCAGCAAGAGTTTGCTGATGTCCTTGATTCAACCAGTTATGAAACGTGTTCCTGAAGAAACTCTGTCACTTCTTCAGGTGATTTTGCATTCGCACTGTGTAAATGCGCTGTTTTTTCACCATTTTTAAAAATTAACAGGCTTGGAATACCCATCACCTGATACGTTTCCGCTAATTCAGGGAAGTCATCCTTGTTTATCTCAAACCATTCATGCTGAGCATAAGCCTCTAAAATGTCTGGAATGAACATGTCCATTCTCGTGCAATCAGGACACCATGTCGCAAAGAATTTTATGATGACTTCTTTGTCTGATTGAATGATTTCATTGAATTGTTCAGTACTTGTGATTTTTTTCAATTTGTCACAACTCCTTTTCAATGTCATTTTAATATAAAATAAAGGCAAATAACATACAAATGCTCGGGGGGCGCTGACAACCTTTACAAATCATTTCAATTCCGTAACAACAAAAATTAATTAGAGCATTTTCGCTTGAAAGTGATAAGATAGTAAAGATGAATTTTAGTGGGGGGAGTATCCATTGAAAATAAGTTTAGGATTGGTTTACGGCGGAAAGTCAGCCGAACATAATGTATCACTGCAAACAGCCCTTGCAGTTACAAAAGCACTGAATACTGAGAAGTTCGATATACATCCAATTTATATTACAGAAGAGGGCGAATGGCTAAGAGGAGAAAAACTCACTGAACCAGTATCAAACGTCAAAATGCTTCAATTTGAACAAAACGCAAAGACGTTTTTACCAACTTCATTAAATGAGAGCATGTTTCCACAGCCTTCATCAGCAGAAGAGAAGATTGATGTCGTCTTTCCCTTACTGCACGGACCAAATGGTGAAGATGGAACAATGCAAGGATTACTTGAACTATTAAATATCCCGTATGTCGGCAACGGCGTTCTCGCTTCTGCTGCGGGTATGGATAAAGTCATGATGAAAGATGTTTTTGCTCAAGCAGGACTTTCACAAGCAAAACACCTTTCCTTTAATAAAAAAGACTATGAGAAAACAAAATCAGATAGCTTAGAAAAGGTGGAACAAGTACTTGGTTACCCTTGCTTTGTGAAACCTGCCAACATGGGGTCAAGTGTTGGGATTAGTAAATGTCGCAGCAAAGAAGAGCTTCAGGCAGCATTTGATTTGGCCTTCCAATATGATCGTCGTATTGTCGTGGAAGAAGGCGTCATTGGAAGAGAAATCGAAATTGGTGTATTAGGAAATGACGAGCCGAAATGCTCTGTCGTTGGTGAAATTGCACCTAAAACAGATTTTTATGATTACAAAGCAAAATATGAAGATGGCGATACAGATTTGATCATTCCTGCGAGTGTTTCAGAGGATGAATACAAGACGATTCAAGATATGGCAATTAAAGCATTTAAAGCCATTGATGGATCTGGTCTTGTGCGTGCAGACTTCTTCCTCACAGAGGAAGGTACAGTGCTAATTAATGAAGTGAATACAATGCCTGGATTCACACCATTTAGTATGTTCCCACTCCTTTGGAAACATACTGGTGTAGAGTATCCTGAGTTGATTGAGAAGCTGGTGTCACTTGCCATTGAACGCCATCAAGAAAAACAAACCATTAAAACAACTTTTTAATGTGAGCAACAAGCAGACACTATCTACAGGTAGTGTCTCTTTTCCTTCAAACGTGAAATGAGAAAGAGAGGCGAAAAATCATGATCAAACGTACAGTAAAACAAGTCGCCCAAATGGCTGGTGGAACATTATCGGATCAAGCCTTTGGCGAAGAACAGATTCACGGAGTGACAACAGATACACGAAAAGTATCAAAGGGTGCTCTGTTTATCCCGCTTATTGGAGAACATTTTAACGGTCATACATTCGCTTCAAAAGCAGTGGAACTTGGGGCTGCAGCTGTTCTTTGGAATCAAAAAGAAACCAATCCACCTGAAGGCGTACCAGTCATACTTGTAGAGGACACGCTGTCTGCACTTCAACAGCTTGCTAAATCATACTTAGCAGAGGAAAACCCCCGTGTTGTCGGTATTACCGGAAGTAATGGGAAAACAACAACGAAAGACATGATTCATTCTGTATTACAAACGGCATATCAAGTCCATAAAACAGATGGTAACTTTAATAATCACATCGGTCTTCCGCTCACCATTCTTGCGATGCCAGAAGGAACAGAAATCGCTGTTTTGGAAATGGGCATGAGTGCAAAAGGAGAGATCGAATTTTTATCAAATCTCGCTGAACCTGATGCTGCTGTCATCACCAATATTGGAGAATCTCATATGCAAGACCTAGGATCAAGAGAAGCCATCGCAGATGCAAAATGTGAGATCACAAAAGGGTTAAAAGAGGATGGCATCTTTTATTACTTAGGAGATGAGCCCCTGCTTCGCGAAAGAGCGAATGAGCTTCCACGCAGCGTAAAGACTTTTGGAGAAGCAGAGGACTGTGATATCAAGGTAACTCACATTAATCAGCTCGCAGAAGGAACGGAATTTCAGGTGGAAGGGTACGCTCAGGCGTTTCTCATTCCTGTATTAGGGAAACACAATGTAAAGAATGCACTTGCTGCTATTGCGATTGGCCAGCATTTCGGGCTGAATGAAAGACAGATAGCCCAAGGGCTGATGCAAACGAAATTGACTGGAATGCGTCTTGAATTGTTTAAAACTGATAAAGGAATCACGGTCATAAATGATGCGTATAATGCGAGTCCTACGTCAATGAAAGCGGCGATTGATCTTGTAGGGGATATGGACGGCTTCACAAATCGCATTCTAGTCCTTGGAGATATGCTGGAAATGGGCAGCGAAGAAGAAACATATCATTATGAACTAGGCGAATACATCAAGCCTGAGTTTATTGACCATGTCTTAACGTATGGTCGTCTAGGTGCATTCATTGCTGAAGGAGCGAAGAAAGCATTCGGAGACGCGCGCGTGTCCTCTTATATGGACAAAGAAGACCTGATGAAAAAACTAGCTGACGTGGCAGAGCCTAATGATGTGGTTCTTGTCAAAGCCTCCCGTGGCATGAGATTGGAAGAAGTCATTACTGCACTATAAAAGAGATCGGCAAGGAAGGTGACAGAATGATTGGCTGTTTATGTATACACGGTTTTACGGGTGCCCCTTATGAAGTAGAACCGCTGGCGCAGTATTTAAAGCAGACGACAGATTGGACCGTACAATCTGTCACTCTTCCGGGGCATGGGGAGGAACTTCAGCTAAAAGGCATTCTTTATCAGGAATGGATCGCGACCGCTGAACTAGAACTCCTTTCTCTCTATCGAACATGTGACACCATTTATTTGGTCGGCTTTTCAATGGGCGGGATGATTGCCTCTTACTTAGCAGCGAAATATCCGGTTGTCCGCCTTGTTCTTTTAAGTGCAGCGGCCAAATATGTGAACCCAAAACAAATGATTCAAGACACAAGACAGATGGTAAAAGAGTCCTTTTCAGGGTTGATTAGTACGAATCCTTTGTATGATCGGTATCGTCATAAGCTATCGAGCACGCCGCTATCAGCTGCTGTAGAATTTATGAAGCTTGTGAAGCAAACGAAAAACTCACTTGAGAAGCTTCATTTACCTGTCTTAATCGTTCAAGGTGAAAGCGATGGGATTGTTCCTGCTTCTAGTGCAGAATTTATTTATCATAAAATCCCGTCTCGTCAGAAACACATGTTTTATTTGCCTGATTGTAAACATCATGTCTGTCATGAGCCCTGTGCACCGCAATTGTTTGAGAAAGTAGAACAATTTCTAAAAAAAGAAATTTAATATATAGAAAAGCTAAAATGTGGCTAAACTAATATAAATTGAATCCCACTTGTTAAAATTTGCAACAATTTTGTCGAATGAGTGACAGGCCTATGTTACAATAGATAAGAAAAGGTGGTCGATTCGGTGTTTCAATATGACGGTAAAACCTTTATCCCGCAGTCTAATTCGAGTAATGGGGAAGTATCGGAAGGAACCATATTTCAATATCGTCAGGACGGGAATATTTTAACGGGCACATATCAAGGCGGCAGTATTGTATCTGGTGTACTTGTAGGAACTGTGAAAGAGGATGGAATACTTCATTTTAGATACCACCATGTGAGCAAGGATGGCAGCATGAGAAGCGGGTCTTGCGAATCCATACCTAAGCGGTTGGATAATGGAAAGATCCAATTGTTAGAAAAGTGGAAATGGATGGACGGAGATCAAAGTGAAGGTGAATCTGTCATTGTGGAGCAGTAGATATATCCATTTCTGTCTTGTTGAAAAACAAATAGTGTAATGGTAAGATATAATGTAGGGTAATTCGGGCTTTGTATATAATGGACCTGTCCTTTCAGGAAAGGGCAGTTTTTAATGATCATTCACGAGATTACTGAAACAGCAATTAGAAGGAGTTTGAATAAATTGACTATAACGTTTCAAGATTTTCAATTAAGCGAAAGTCTCATGAAAGCTATTAACCGCATGGGATTTGAAGAAGCAACACCGATTCAAGCAGAAACAATTCCTCTCGGTCTTCAAAATAAAGATGTCATCGGACAAGCACAAACAGGAACAGGAAAAACCGCAGCATTTGGTATTCCTCTGGTTGAAAAAATCGACCCAGCGTCTCCGAATATCCAAGCGATTATCATTGCGCCAACGAGAGAATTAGCGATTCAAGTATCCGAAGAGCTATATAAAATCGGCCAAGACAAGCGTGCACGTGTACTTCCGATTTATGGTGGACAAGATATCGGCCGCCAAATCCGTTCGCTCAAGAAAAATCCTCATATCATCGTAGGGACTCCAGGACGTTTACTCGATCACATTAACCGTCGTACAATGCGTCTTCAAAATGTTGAAACAGTTGTGCTTGATGAAGCAGACGAAATGCTAAACATGGGTTTCATCGAAGACATTGAAGCGATCCTTTCAAATGTACCAAGTGAACACCAAACACTTTTATTCTCTGCGACAATGCCTGCACCAATTAAGCGCATTGCAGAGCGTTTCATGACAAACCCAGAACATGTAAAAGTAAAAGCAAAAGAAATGACAGTATCTAACATCCAACAGTTCTACTTGGATATCCATGAACGTAAAAAGTTTGATACATTGACACGTCTTCTTGACATTCAATCACCAGAGCTTTCAATTGTATTCGGCCGTACGAAGCGCCGTGTTGACGAATTGACAGAAGCACTTAACCTTAGAGGCTACACAGCTGAAGGAATTCATGGTGACCTGACTCAGGCGAAACGTATGGTTGCTCTTCGCAAATTCAAAGAAGGTTCAATCGATGTACTTGTGGCAACAGACGTTGCAGCACGCGGACTTGATATCTCAGGTGTTACACACGTGTATAACTTCGACGTGCCTCAGGATCCAGAAAGCTACGTACACCGTATTGGACGTACTGGCCGTGCTGGACGTACAGGAATGGCAATGACATTTATTACACCACGTGAAAAAGATATGCTTCGTGCAATTGAGCAAACAACTAAACGTAAAATGGATCGTATGAAAGAGCCAACTCTAGACGAGGCGATTGAAGGACAACAGCAAGTAACAGTTGACCGTCTACGCACCATCATTAGTGAAAACAACTTAAACTTCTACATGACAGCAGCAGCTGAATTGTTAGAAGATCATGATTCTGTCACAGTGGTTGCGGCTGCCATCAAAATGATGACAAAAGAGCCAGATGCAACGCCTGTTCGTTTGACAGAGGAAGCACCAATGATTTCAAAACGCAATCGTAACAACCGCAGTTCTGCTAAACGTAGAGACGGCGGCAGTGGCGGAGGCTACCGTGGAAAAGGCAAAAACAGCCGTTCATCTTACGGTGATAAAAAGCGTTCATCAAATGACCGCAATCGTTCTTCTAGCGATCGTCGTCAAAAGAAATCTTATAACAGCTAATATACAAGAGCGAATCCTTTGCAGGGTTCGCTTTTTTTAACAGGCTTATTGAAACTTTTTAGGCTTTGTTTCGTAATATATTGATAGAAAAGTAAGAGAATGGGGGAAGAATGTGAGAAAACAGCCGCAACGTCAGATTAGTTTAAATGGATTAAGGGTATGGCGTCTTCAAAATGGAATCATCTCATTGATTTTCTTACTCATCATCATTGGGGTATTTGTTGCTAGTTATTATTTTCAATGGCCATATTGGATTGGCGCCATTCTTATTGGAGTGTGGATCTTACAGGTCATTTTCGGAATCTGGCTCATACCGAAAATTCGTCATCACATCTGGCGCTACGAAGTATTTGAGAACGAAATTGAAATACAGCACGGGCTGATTCGCGTCACACGAGTGATTGTGCCAATGGTGCGTGTCCAGCATGTCGATACATCCCAGGGGCCGCTTTTAAGACGCTACCGATTGGCATCTGTTCAAATCTCTACTGCTGCCACAGTTCATGATATTCCAGCATTAGAATTAGAGGAAGCAGATGAGCTTCGTGATTACATATCTCGTTTAGCAAGGGTGACGGAAGATGATGTCTGAACCAAAACGTGTACATCCAATCTCGATGTTCATTGATTTTATATCAGATGCCGTATCCATGATCAAAAACTTCATTATCCCTTTTTTTGTGCTTATTTTTGTGAACTCGAATTCGAGTATTCGCTTTTATGCGTTTATCATTCTTGGTGTGCTTCTTTTATGGAAAGCTGTTTTAACCGTTTTAGAGTGGAGACGATTTACTTACCGAATGGAAGACGATGAATTTCGAGTGGAATCAGGTGTGATCACGAAAAAGAAAAAATATATATCGTTAGAACGAATTCAAACGGTCAATACAAGTGAAGGCATCTTCCAGCGCATTTTCGGTCTAGTGCGAGTTCAAATCGAAACGGCAGGCGGGACGGATGGTCCGGAAGTGAGCTTGACGGCGATTACAAAAGCGGAAGCAGAACAATTGAAACAGTCGATTTTTAACCGGAAGAAAAGCTTGCAGCAAGAAGGAGAGGCAGCGGATGAACATAGTGATGTACCGCATGATCATTTGACTGCGCAAAAACCTGTGGAGGAAGAAGTAAATGTTTCCTATCGTATGGGTGTGCCAGAGCTGCTTTTGGCGGCTACGACTTCCAGCGGAATCGGTGTGATTATTTCGGGTTGTCTCGCTATCTACACACAAATAGATGAAATTCTTCCTATGGACGGGTTCGTGAAGCAATTCTCCTTTTTAAGTCATGCGAGTATTGAAATCTACGCCATTCTCATTTTTCTGGCGGTATTGATTGCGTGGATACTCAGTGTGGGGTTAACAGCGCTCCAATATGCGAATTTTGCTGCAAAACGAAAAGGGAATGACATCATCATTACAAGAGGACTCATTGAGAGGCATCAAATGACCATTCCGCTTGCGAGAATTCAAGCAGTGAAAATCAAAGAAAATATTCTCCGTGAACCTTTTGGTTTTGCGACGGTGATGCTTGTTAGTGCAGGAGGATCTATTACAGAAAAAGAAACCTCTTCTGTTTTATTTCCACTGATTCGAAAGAAAAACATCAATGAATTGTTATCTCAATTTACAGATCAATATCATCTAGAACCAGAAACTGAGCTGAAAAAGGTACCAAAACGTTCACTCAAACGCTACCTGATCTCTTATGGATTTGTTCCATTACTCGCAGGCGTCATCCTTTCTGTACGTTTTCCGCCATGGGGGTATTTGGCGCTGATTCCACTACCGATCGCTTTGTTCTTTGGTTATTTAGCTTATAAACAATCAGGCTATGCGATAAGAGATCAATTGATTCAGCTAACGGCAAGAGGCATCGGCAAAACCACCGGAATTGTATTGAGAAAACGAATGCAAAACTATACGATGACCCAATCTTACTTCCAGAAGAAAGGCCGAGTGGCGAGTATTCACACCTTTGTGAAATCCTCTGCACTGCTTGATTCCTTTGGTGTACATCATCTTGAAGAAGAAGATGCTGCACATGTATTTGATTGGTATTCCTATGAAACAGACAAATCTTCTTAAATAAAAAAATGTCGATCAGCTTCCCATCAAAAGGAGTGATCGACATTTTTTATGAGGTTAATAGCGTCTTTTTTTGGAATGGAAGAATAGGGTGATGGGGGCTAGAATCATGCCGCCAATCAATCCAAATAAGTGAGCCATGATGTTAATGTTCGAATTGACGAACGTCATGATAACAGAGACACCTAGAATCGTTAAGATCACCTGAGAATTGCCTCGGTCCATCATGTGAGGTTTAAAGAGGACAAGATACAGATAAACGCCAAACAAACCAAATATGGCACCAGAAGCTCCGACATGTACATATTCTAAAGGCTCAACCCAATAGGTTCCGAGATTGCCAATGACCCCTGCACCAAGATAAATAATCAGAAACCGAACCTTACCAAGCAAATATTCAAGCGCTGGAGCAAATAGGAACAGTGACATGGAATTGAACAAAATGTGCGTCAGGCTCCCGTGAAGAAAAATAGGGGTAACGAGTCGCCACCATTCTCCTGCTGCTACACCATAATTGAAACCGACGAGATGATCCTGCCCAAGCTGTATAATCGGAATAGGTATAGCAAATAAAAGCCACAGGCCTATTTGCAATACAAGGATCGCTGTTACGATTGGATACGATCTAATAAATTGTTGAAAACTCTCCGTTCGAATAAACATAACAAACCCCTTTTGACTAGATAATGGTAAGTTTATAGTAACACGTTTATGAAGCGAACATCCAAAATAGTACGAGTATCATAGGAGGTACCTCATGATCAAAGGAATTGGCATTGATATTGTAGAGATCGACCGGCTGTCACGAGTGCTCAGTAGACAGCCTCGTCTACCAGAACGTATTCTGACTTTAAGTGAACAGGGTGTGTTTCGCACACTAAGTGAAAAGAGACAGCTGGAGTTTTTGGCAGGACGCTTTGCAGCGAAGGAAGCATTTTCGAAAGCATGCGGTACGGGGATCGGTCAGTATTTAAGCTTTCATGACATAGAGATACAAAAAGACGATAACGGACAACCTTTCATCAAAAGCGAGAAAACGAAGGAAGACAAGATTCATGTATCCATTACACACACAAAGGAATATGCTGCTGCGCAAGTTTTAATTGAAAGGTTGTCAAGCTAGTCTGCATATTGTTTGTCCCCCCTTCATATATTGGGTAGTGCGATAAGGAAGGGCGAGTTGCTAACTGCTTTGATGGTTCGCGGTACGCAGTTGACTCTTTAGGCGTACTGTTAAAGTCAAACAAGCGGTTTCTTCCTTTTAACACAATTAACGAAGGGGTTGAAAAGGGTGAGAAAAAGCTTTGTTTTGCTTGTAACGGGGATCCTTTTTGTACTGATTCTCTCCGCATGCGGTCAAAAATCTCAGCAGGATATCGTTGGAGATTTAAACAAAAAGGCAGAGGAAATGACATCATACAAAGCCAAAGCAAAAATGACCATCGAGACAGGAAATGAACCGCAGGAGTACCAAGTCGAAATTTGGTACAAAAAGCCGGAGCTTTACCGTGTCTATTTAGAAAATCCAAAAAAGGATCAGAGTCAAGTCATTTTAAGAAATGGCAATGGTGTGTTTGTGCTGACACCTTCATTGAACAAAAGCTTCCGTTTCCATAGTGATTGGCCGAATAATAGCAGTCAGGTTTATTTATTTGAATCACTAGTGAAAGACATTAAAAATGACAGTACAGCTCAGTTCAAAGCGAAAGAGTCAAAGTATATTTTCGAAACGAAAACCAATTATCAGCACAACCAAATGCTGCCTACCCAAGAGATTACCTTTCATAAAAAAACAATGGCGCCTGCCAGTGTGAAAGTACTGGATAGCGACAAAAAGCCAATGGTGAAAGTAGAATTCTCTCACTTTGAATTCAATAAATCCTTTGACAAAGATGCATTTGATGAGAAGAAAAACATGACGCTCTCCCAAATGGATGTCACCACAAGTGCAGACCCATCTGACAGCTTTGCGATGAAAACACCAGTTGATATGCCAGAGGGCGTGAAGAAGATGGAAGAGAAAGAAATGACAACAGATGCTGGGAAACGATATGTGATTACGTATGGCGGGAAGAAATCCTTCACACTCATTCAGGAAAAAGCGCGAGTGGCAGAAGCGTCTACGCCTGTGACGATGAACGGAGAGCCAGTCGATCTTGGCATGACAGTTGGTGTTCTAACGGATCAATCTCTCTCATGGACATCTGACGGAGTCGACTACTTAATTTCCTCAAGTGATTTATCGAAGGAAGAGCTATTAATGGTCGCAAAAAGTGTAGAAGGACAGTCAGCCAAATAAATGAATATCTCATGTGAGACCCTGAAAATAGAAAATCAGCCCTGTGCAAGGGCTGATTTTCTTTGATTTGTTTCACATTATTCTTGATTTTTAGTATCATAATGAAGGTATTGAATCATTCAATAGGGAAGTGTGACGGATGGACACAAATGCCTTTTATAGAGACACGTGGGCAGAAATTAATTTAACAGCAATCAAGCATAATGTTTCACATATGAAAGACCATATCGGTAAAAAAGTTCAATTAATGGCCGTTGTGAAAGCCAATGCATATGGACATGGAGATATAGAAGTGGCAAGAGCTGCCCTCAGAGCAGGTGCAGACCTGTTAGCCGTAGCCTTTTTAGATGAGGCCATTTCTTTAAGAAATAAAGGCATTAAAGCACCAATTCTTGTGCTCGGTGCAGTTCCGCCAGAGTATGTCAAAGTCGCCGTTAGGTACAATGTCATTATGACCGCTTACTCAATCAAGTGGCTGAGGGAAGTAGCCAAAGTGATGAACGGGCAGATTGGACAACCTATTCGTTTCCACTTGAAAATTGATAGCGGAATGAATCGTTTAGGAGTTAAAACGTTAGAGCAAGTGAACGAAGTAAAAGAGCTAGCCGTCAATCATTCTTATTTACAGCTGGAAGGTGTATTTACTCACTTTGCAACAGCAGATGAAAAGGGCGAGGACTATCTCGATATGCAAGTTAGAACCTTTCAAACATTGCTTCAGCCGCTTCATACGGACAAACTGCTCGTTCATTGTGCCAACAGTGCAGCGGGACTGCGGTTCAAAGGAGTCTTGTTTAATATGGTTCGGTTTGGCATCAGTATGTACGGGCTGTCACCTTCAGAGGAAATCAAAGATGAATTGCCTTTCAAACTGGAAGAAGCATTGTCTCTTCATACGAAGCTGGCGCAAGTGAAGCTCATTCAAAAGGGTGAAAGTGTCAGCTACGGAGCGACCTATACAGCCAATCAGGATACATGGATTGGTACGGTTCCAGTAGGTTATGCAGACGGCTGGATCCGAAAGCTGGCGGGAACGGAAGTGCTCGTTGGTGGAAAGCGAAGGAAGATCGCCGGAAGGGTATGTATGGATCAATTCATGGTTGAATTGAAAGAGGACGCTCCAGCAGGCGAGCCAGTTGTTCTTATTGGTGTACAAGGCGAAGAAAAGGTATCAGTCAATGAAGTGGCCAAAAGGCTGGATACCATTAACTATGAAGTCACATGTTCTATTGGCCAACGTGTCCCAAGAGTCTATATGGAAGACGGCAAAAGGGTTCATGTACGGAATCCGCTGCTTCAAGGCGGGCCAAGCTTTTTATAAGTGGTTTGACGGGAACGATGTCCAATTACTGACATCGTTCTCTTTGATTCTACAGAGAAGGAATAAAGGTTCTCCCTTTTTTAGAGATTTTGGAAATACCGTATGATTTTCGGAAAAAAGCGTATAATGGGAAAGAGGAACTCCATTATCATCTTGATTTACGGGTGGCCCGACCGCTTCATGTTCTAATAAGAACTCATGAAAAAACAGCTTTGCTTGTGCATTGAATAATGGTATGATTAGTCTTGGAATGGATCGAAACGGTATCCGTAAGTTTTGTGGAGGTGTATGTTTTTTGTCTGAATCCAGCGCAACAAACGAAATGAAGATTCGACTGCCCGAGGCTTTAATGTCTGAAATCGAACGAGTAGCAGAGCAGGATAAGGTAACAAGAAATGAATTGATCTACCGAGCGACAAAAACGTATATTCGTGAACGTAATATTCGACAAAATCGTGAATCGATGAGACGCGGCTACATGGAGATGGCGAAGATTAATCTGAATATCTCTTCAGAGGCACAATACGCAGAGTTTGAGGCTGAGAATACAGTTGAGCGATTAGTCAGCGGGGGTTAAACATTTGATTGTTAAACGCGGTGATGTTTACTTTGCTGATTTATCTCCTGTTGTTGGCTCCGAGCAGGGCGGGGTTCGCCCAGTATTGGTGATCCAAAATGACATTGGAAATCGCTTTAGCCCGACTGCTATCGTTGCAGCCATAACAGCCCAAATACAAAAAGCGAAATTACCGACTCACGTCGAAATTAATGCAAAGCGCTACGGCTTTGAACGAGATTCTGTCATTCTTTTGGAGCAGATTCGTACGATCGATAAACAAAGATTGACAGATAAAATCACACATCTTGATGATGAGATGATGGAGAAGGTTGATGAAGCCTTACAAGTTAGTTTGGCTCTTATTGATTTTTAATAAGGTGAGGTATGGTTGCTCTCTTGTGAGCAACTTTTTTTTGTGTTCATTTTTTATTAACGCTATAATGGAGAGAGAATAAAAGTAGTGCTTTATAGGTGCGTAGGGGGTAAATCATGTCGAATCATATCGTGTTAGCTTTCGCAAGAGAGCATCAAAAGGAATTAGAAAAAGAGTGGACGGACATTTTTAAACGACTCGGACAAGAAGAAACGGACATGATGCTGAACGACAAAATGTATGAAACTTTTTGTTCGGAATATGTTCAGCTGATCATTACATCCCTTTCAGAGGGGTATGCTGAGGATTTTGAAGAAAAAGTGCAAATTTTTGCTTTAAAAATTGTTCAAATGGGTATATCACTTAAGTTATTGGCAAATGGTCTAACGGAAATCCGTACACACTTATATCAAAAAATGAACGATGATAAAGATACATCAGAAGAAAGTCGTGACCTCATCTGGCAAATTGATCGATTCATCACACCGATTCATAACGAGATATTGAATCATTATTCCATTTCATGGGAGAAAACTGTGGACCTTCAAAAAATGGCGCTGCAGGAACTTTCTGCCCCGCTGATCCCGGTATTTGAGCACATCACTGTCATGCCACTAGTTGGAACAATTGATACAGAACGTGCGAAAAAAATTATGGAGAACCTGCTAAATGGTGTCGTGAAACATCGTTCACAGGTTGTCTTGATCGATATTACGGGTGTCCCTGTTGTTGATACTATGGTGGCGCACCATATCATTCAAGCGTCCGAGGCTGTGAGATTAGTAGGTGCGAAGTGCTTGTTGGTTGGGATTCGTCCAGAAATCGCCCAAACCATCGTCAACCTCGGAATTGATTTATCTCAGGTTACAACAAAGAATACCCTTCAAAAAGGAATTCAAACGGCTTTAGAAATGACAAATCGAAAAATTGTTTCATTGGAGGGATAACCTAGTGAGAAATCACCCGAAGATTCCAATCTTAAAGCTATATAACTGTCTTCTGATTTCGATACAGTGGGAGCTTGATGACCAAACAGCTCTTCACTTTCAAGAAGACTTGCTGAATAAAATTCACGAAACAGGAGCAAACGGTGTTGTCATTGACCTAACGTCCATTGATATGATTGATTCATTTATTGCAAAAGTATTAGGCGATGTCATCACGATGTCCAAGCTCATGGGGGCAAAGGTTGTATTAACAGGAATACAGCCGGCAGTCGCTGTAACGCTCATTGAACTTGGTATATCACTGGAAGAAATTCAGACAGCACTAGATCTTGAGCAAGGGCTTGAGACACTGAAGCGGGAATTGGGGGAATAGATATGAAAGACCAATCCTGTGTAAAAATATTGACGGAATGGGACATAGTCGCGGCAAGACAATTGGGGCGAAATGTTGCAAAAGAGCTTGGTTTTGGAACAGTTGACCAAGCAAGAATTACGACGGCCATTTCAGAATTAGCTCGAAACATCTATTTATACGCTGGTAAAGGTCAGATTTGTATAGAAGAAGTGATGGAGCGCGGAAAGCGTGGACTCAAAGTCATCGCAGCCGATGAGGGGCCTGGCATTATGGATATACGCAAGGTGATGGAAGACGGATTTTCTACATCAGGCGGTCTCGGAGCAGGTCTTCCGGGAGTCAAAAGGCTGATGGATGATTTTACATTAGATTCTGCACCAGAACAAGGAACGGAGATACAAGCTGTCAAGTGGCTTCGCTAGGAGGGAAACCATGGATTTTAAGGAGGTAATGGAGCAGCGATATCATCAGCTGCTCAGTCGTTATATCAGTGACCTAACTGAAACATCGCTATATCAAGCTCAAAAATTTAGCCGAAAAACCATTGAGCATCAAATACCTCCTGAAGAAATAGTAAGTGTTCACCGAAAAGTGATTCAGGAGCTTTACCCTGATTTGCCGGAAGATGTCTTTCATTCACTAGACTTCTTAATTGAAGTCATGATCGGGTATGGACTAGCCTATCAAGAACATTTAACACTTAGAGGCATCCAGCAAGAAATTAAATCAGAAATTGAAATTGCTGCAAATGTTCAGCAAACCCTTCTGGAAACAAAAATTCCAGAAGGAGACACATTTGATATTGGTGCGATTAGTGTGCCAGCCAAACAGATGAGTGGAGATTATTACCACTTTGTGACGGATCACAATACAATCAATATCGCGATCGCAGATGTCATTGGGAAAGGCATCCCAGCTGCTCTCTGTATGTCGATGATTAAGTATGCGATGGATTCGTTGCCGGAGTCAGGAAGCGGCCCAACAAAGGTGCTGAAAACACTTAATCGTGTTGTTGAGCAAAACGTAGACCCAAGCATGTTTATCACCATGTTCTATGGCAGTTATAATACAGCAACACATGAATTTAAATACGCATCGGCTGGTCATGAGCCGGGCTTTTTCTATTGCAAAAAAGAGAATCAATTTTACGACTTAGATGCGAAAGGACTTGTCCTTGGAATCGCACCAGAATTTGATTACAGTCAGTATGAGAAGCATTTGGATGTAGGAGATATGGTCATCTTATTCTCTGATGGTGTAACAGAATCCAAGTCAGAGGACGGCTTCTTAGAGCGGGAGGATATCAAAGCGCTCATATCAGAGCACCTGTCTTACTCAGCTCAGGAAATGGTGGATGCCATCTATGCGAGCTTACTCAAACTGCAAGACTTTCAGCTTCACGATGACTTTACTTTACTTGTTCTCAAAAGAAAGGTTTAGAAACTGAATATGCGGGTATATAAAACTTTAGGAAACAAGAAATTCGAGGTGAATGCATAATGAATATGTCTGTAAAAGAGCATCAAATAGATCATAAGACAAAAATTAGTGTCAGCGGGGAAATCGATGTGTACTCAGCTCCTGAGCTAAGAGAAACGCTTATGCCTAAAGCAGAGCAAGGGGAGCATCTTGAAATCTGTTTGAAGGATGTTTCTTATATGGATAGTACAGGATTAGGTGTATTTGTTGGGCTTTTCAAAGCGGCTCAAAAAGCAGGTGGAACATTAAAGCTTGAGAACTTGTCAGAGCGTCTGATAAGGTTGTTTGAAATTACTGGATTAAAGGACATCATTGACATTTCTGCAAAGTCAGAGGGTGGGGTACAATGAACGAATCAGTAGATCTAATCGAGATGAAAATACCGGCGAAACCAGAATACGTAGGCATCATTCGTCTAACCCTTTCAGGTGTAGCAAGCCGAATGGGTTATGTCTATGAAGAGATTGAGGACTTAAAAATTGCCGTCAGTGAGGCCTGTACAAATGCAGTTCAGCATGCCTACAAAGATGAAAATGGCGAAGATGGAGAGGTAGCCGTTCGCTTTCTTGTCTATGAGGATCGTCTAGAAATCGTTGTCGCTGATAAAGGCGGTAGCTTTGACTTTAAACAAAAGCAGGAAGACTTAGGGCCGTATACATCTGCTCATACGGTGGATCAATTGGCAGAAGGAGGTCTTGGTTTATATTTAATGCAAACATTAATGGATGAAGTCGAGGTGCAAGCAAACTCCGGAGTTACCGTGGCGATGACAAAGTTTTTAAACAGGGAGCGAGTTGACCATGACACAACCATCCAAAACTATGAAACTAACTAAAGATGAAGTGGATCGCCTCATCCAAAGCTATCAAACCAATCAAGATGAGCAGGCGCAGCTTACACTTGTCGAATGCTATACAAACCTCGTTGATATGCTGGCAAAGAAATATTCCAAAGGAAAAAGCTTTCATGAGGACCTTAGACAAGTTGGGATGATTGGTTTACTCGGCGCAATTAAGCGATACGACCCGCTTGTCGGTAAATCATTTGAAGCCTTTGCGATTCCAACCATTATCGGGGAAATCAAACGTTTTTTACGTGACAAGACATGGAGTGTCCATGTACCAAGGCGGATTAAAGAGCTTGGACCTAGAATCAAAATGGCAGTCGATCATCTGACAACAGAAACACAAAAGTCACCTAAAGTACAAGAAATTGCAGAATATCTAGATGTGACAGAGGAAGAAGTTCTTGAAACAATGGAGATGGGCAAAAGCTATCAAGCGCTGTCTGTTGACCAAGGCGTAGAGGCTGATTCTGAAGGAAGCACTGTCACCATTTTAGACGTCGTCGGCTCACAGGAAGAAGGCTACGAACGCGTGAACCAAAAAATGATGCTTGAGAGTGTGCTTCATGTTCTGACTGATAGAGAAAAAGAGATTATCAACCTCACTTATCTGCAAAATAAAAGTCAGAAAGAAACGGGCGATTTACTCGGCATATCCCAAATGCATGTATCAAGACTGCAGCGGAAGGCAGTTAAAAAGCTACGAGATGCATTATCAGAAGATGCGTCTATGGAGCTAGGGTAATGAAGCAGATTGAACAGCATGAGCATGTGAATGCTATTATCTATCAATCGAATAAAGAAGGGAAATCATGCTGCGGGGACAGTTTTTTTATTAAAGCAGATGATGAAGAACTAATTTGTGCTGTAGCAGACGGATTAGGCAGCGGCCAGTTCGCCAATGAATCATCTTCTTTAGTCAGCGAAATTGTCGAAGAATATGGACATGAGGATGTGACGACCCTCATCGACAGATGCAATCATGCCATGAAAAATAAACGTGGGGCCACTGTTGCCATATTAAAGGTGAATTTTTCCCGACAGCAATTTACCTATTGTTCGGTTGGTAATATCCGATTTATCTTGAATGCCCCTTCTGGCGACTATATTTATCCACTTCCGACATCAGGATACTTATCAGGTAAACCTAGAAAATATAAAACATACACCTATTCCTACGAAAAAGGATCGACATTCATTATGTATTCAGACGGACTGAATGTGCCAAACATGCGAATGTGTTTAAAGCATGGCCATTCAGTGGCAGACATCGCACAACAGCTTGAAACGTATACACAAGACAAGAAGGACGATCTCACCTATGTACTTGGTCAGCTCATGTGAAATAGCTGACCTTTTTTCTGTTTTGCCGGTTTTTTTGATACACTAAAAAAGAAGACACAGTGAGAGGATGCAAAGAATGAAGACATCTGACTTTTTATTGAAACAAATTGCGACAGAATTAAAGCTTTCAACGAAACAAATTGAAAGTGTAATCCAGTTATTAGAGGATGGCAACACCGTCCCGTTTATTGCACGTTACCGGAAAGAGCAGACAGGCTCACTGGACGAGGTGCAAATTCAAACCATTTCCGAACGCTATACATATATCCAAAATGTCACGAATCGAAAAGAAGAAGTCATTCGCTTAATCGCTGAACAAGACAAATTGACCGATGAATTAAAACGGAGGATCGAACAGGCGCATAAACTGCAAGAGGTCGAAGATTTATATAGACCATTCAAACAAAAGCGCAAAACAAAGGCAAATGTAGCCAAAGCAAAAGGACTAGAGCCGCTAGCAGAATATTTGCTCAAGCTGCCGCAGGATGATATCCAAAAGAAAGCGGCTGCGTTTATAAGTGAAGAAAAAGAAGTGACAAGTGCAGAAGAAGCACTTGAGGGCGCTCAGCATATCATTGCTGAACAGCTGGCAGATGATCCTGATATGCGCAAATGGATTCGCAGTGAAACCTACCAAAAGGGCAGTCTTGTGACTTCAGGAAAAGACGTTGAAAACGATGAGAAAAACGTCTATGAAATGTATTATGACTATCAAGAACCGATCAAAAAGATTGTGCCCCATCGTGTACTTGCGGTCAACCGAGGAGAAAAAGAAGGCATCTTAAAAGCAGCGGTTGCACCACCTGCTGAAAATATTCGTTTCTACCTCGACAAACAAGTCATAAAGGGGAAGCAAACGACAGCGAGATCGTATATTGAAGCGGCAATTGATGATGCATATAAACGCCTCATTCAGCCTTCGATTGAACGTGAAATACGAAAAGAGCTAACAGAAAAAGCAGAGGAGCAAGCCATTCATATCTTCGCTGAAAACTTAAGAAAACTGCTGCTTCAGCCGCCGATGAAAGGGAAGCGTGTACTAGGAGTGGATCCTGCGTTTCGAACAGGCTGTAAGTTAGCAGTCGTTGATGATACGGGCAAAGTTCATCATATTGGCGTCATTTACCCGCATCCACCCGTACAGAAAAAGGCGGAAGCGAAACAAAAAGTAAAAGAGATCATTCAATCATCAAACATTGAAGTCATTGCGATCGGAAACGGAACAGCCTCAAGAGAGACAGAACAATTCATCGCAGTCCTCATTCAAGAGCTGGATCAACCGGTGTCCTATTTGATCGTGAATGAAGCAGGAGCAAGTGTATACTCTGCGTCTGCACTGGCGCGAGAAGAGTTTCCAGACCTGCAAGTCGAAGAACGAAGCGCCATTTCCATCGCTAGAAGATTACAAGATCCTTTAGCAGAGCTTGTGAAAATTGATCCGAAGTCTGTCGGGGTGGGCCAATACCAGCATGACGTGAGCCAAAAGCAATTAAACAGCTCGTTAACCTTCGTGGTGGAGACTGTCGTCAACCAAGTCGGTGTGAACGTCAATACAGCCTCACAGGCGCTGCTGCAATATGTGTCAGGCCTTTCAAAAGCCGTGGCAGGAAATATCATCAAGCGCCGCGAAGAGATTGGGAGATTCACGAGCAGAAAAGAGCTCAAGGATATTCCAAGACTTGGTGCTAAGACGTATGAGCAGTGTATCGGCTTCCTGCGCATCGCAGATGGACAAGATCCACTTGATCGTACAGGCATTCACCCAGAGAGCTATAAAGAAACAAAACAGTTCTTACGCATGATCAAGATGACGCCAGAGGATCTTGGGACAGAACAATTAAAAGAGAAAATTGCTGAGGTGAAGTTAGACGAAGCAGCAGAGCAGCTTCAAATTGGTCCAATTACACTTCAGGATATCATCGATCAGCTGACAAGACCTGAGCGTGATCCGCGGGATGAAGTACCAAAACCGCTTTTAAAAACAGATGTATTGAAATTGGAGGACTTGAAGGAAGGAATGGAGCTTCAAGGAACGGTGAGGAACGTCGTGGACTTCGGCGCATTTGTTGATATTGGCGTGAAACAGGATGGACTTGTCCATATTTCTAAACTAAGCAACCGTTTTGTGAAGCATCCGCTTGACGTTGTGTCGGTCGGCGATATTGTGACTGTATGGGTGGACTCCGTGGACCAGGCAAAAGGCCGCGTTGCCCTCTCCATGCTGAAACCAGAGTAAACAAAAAACGAGGCGCACCTAGGATGGGGTGTGCCTTGATGTGACTGAATGTTTTTTTCTATAGAAGTACCAGCATTGATTCAGCAATTTGATTTGGTAATGATTTTTTTCATAAAATGCCTTCTGCATCTGATTTTTCAGCCAGTTGGGCATCGCCCATTCCTCCTTTGATCAAAACAGTGGATGTACCTTCAATGTATGCAAAGGGGAAATTGTCCCGTTCGATGTTTTTACAGAAAGGAACGATCTAGATTGAACGAGCGAGAGTTACAACAGTTAACAGAGCATATTTCTCAGCAGTTCTTCGGTAAGGAATTTCGCCACAAGGCTGTTTTTAATGACCGTTTAAAAACGACAGGTGGGAGATATTTACTTGGTACACATGACATTGAGCTGAATCGCCGGTATTTAGAGGAGCATGGAAGAGATGAATTGATCGGTATCATTAAGCATGAGCTGTGTCATTATCACCTGCATATTGAAGGGAAGGGCTATCAGCATCGTAATCGTGAGTTTAAAGAGTTATTGCAACAGGTAGGAGCCCCGCACTTTTGTACACCGTTAAGAGCCTTACAAAAAAAGCGACGTGTGCAGAAACGCCATGACTACGTTTGTACAGGATGCGGCCAGCATTTTATAAGGAAAAGACGGTTTGATACCTCTCGCTATGTGTGCGGCGTCTGCAAAGGGAAATTGAAGTGGCGCCGTACGATCGATTCAGTGTGATAAGCATTCCTCTATGGGGATGCTTTTTTTATGTTCTATTAAATGAAACATCGTCATTTATGTAGGAGAGGAAGTAGACATATTGAGACAAAGAGAGACACAAGTCTCATTTTGTCTCTTTTTTAAACGATTTGAATCGTCTAAAGCCTAAGTTTCAATATGTCATGATGTTGGCACGTTTTTTGCTTGTATATAAGTGCAAGCGAAAAAAGGTATAGGAGGTTTTACAACATGGAAGTTGCATTGACAAAAGAAAAAGCCGTATGGATGTATCAAAAAATGCAGGAGATCCGCCAATTTGAAGATCAAGTACACACGCTTTTTACAAAAGGAATCTTGCCAGGATTTGTCCACCTTTATGCTGGTGAAGAAGCTGTCGCTGTAGGAGTTTGCGCCCATCTGAATGAAAAAGACAGCATCACAAGTACACACCGTGGCCATGGGCATTGTATAGCTAAAGGCTGTGATCTAAAAGGAATGATGGCAGAAATTTATGGGAAAGCCACAGGTCTCTGTAAAGGAAAAGGAGGATCAATGCACATCGCAGATTTTGATAAAGGAATGCTCGGTGCCAATGGAATTGTTGGAGGTGGCTTTCCCCTTGCGTGTGGAGCAGCCCTAACGGCCAAATATAAAAAGATGAAAAATGTAAACGTTTGCTTTTTTGGGGATGGTGCAAACAATCAAGGGACATTTCACGAAGGAATCAATCTCGCGGCCATCTGGAAACTGCCTGTCATTTTCATCGCAGAAAACAATGGCTATGGGGAAGCGACACCGTTTTCCTATGCTTCAAGCTGCGCTTCCATCGTGGATCGAGCCGCCAGTTATGACATTCCGGGTATTCAAGTAGATGGGAAAGATGTGACAGCAGTTTATCAAGCCGCAGAACAAGCGATAGAACGAG
Organism: Bacillus pumilus; assembly: GCF_002744245.1. GTDB lineage: Bacteria > Bacillota > Bacilli > Bacillales > Bacillaceae > Bacillus > Bacillus pumilus_M. The sequence goes on from NZ_NKHG01000014.1 coordinate 37,816, forward strand.
CAAAAAATGGAGAAGGTCCGACATTGATTGAATGCATGACATATCGGAATTATGGCCATTTTGAAGGAGATGCCCAGCGTTACAAAACAAATCAGGAAAGAAGCGAACACCAAGAAGAGAAAGATGCCATCGCTCTTTTTAAAAATGAATTGATCAAGAAGCAGCTGCTTACGAATAGAGAGATATCAAATATTGAAGCGGCTGTAGCGGAAGCGATAGATGAAGCCGTTAGATTCAGTGAAGAAAGTGAGTATCCAGATCATACTGAATTATTGACCGACGTGTATGTTTCGTATCAATAAATCAGAAAGGGGAAAGGAAAATGACAAGAGAAATCAGCATGTCTAGTGCATTGAATGAAGCGATTAAACTTGCAATGAGAAGAGACGAGTATGTCATTTTAATGGGGGAAGATGTTGCAGGAGGCGCTAATGTAGATCACTTACAGGATGATGAAGCATGGGGCGGTGTTCTTGGTGTCACAAAAGGAATCGTTCACGAGTTTGGACGTGAGCGCGTCCTTGACACGCCGATTAGTGAAGCTGGCTATGTCGGTGCCGCCATGGCTGCTGCTTCAACAGGGCTAAGACCAATTGCCGAACTCATGTTTAATGATTTTATCGGTACTTGTCTGGACCAAGTGCTGAATCAAGGAGCGAAATTTCGATACATGTTTGGCGGGAAAGCGGAGGTGCCCATCACAATTAGAACAACACACGGGGCGGGTTTTAGAGCAGCCGCCCAGCATTCACAAAGCTTGTATGCGCTATTTACAAGCATCCCTGGATTGAAAGTGGTTGTGCCTTCCTCACCATACGACGCCAAAGGACTTCTGCTGGCAGCAATTGAGGATCAGGACCCTGTCATCTTTTTTGAAGACAAAACGCTGTACAATATCACAGGAGATGTTCCAGAGAAATATTACACACTGCCGCTTGGCAAAGCAGATGTGAAGAGAGAAGGCTCAGATGTCACCATCTTCGCAGTAGGCAAACAAGTTCATACAGCACTTGAAGCGGCAGAGCAATTAGCTGCTCAAGGAATTGAAGCTGAGGTCATTGATCCAAGAAGCTTGTCGCCACTCGATGAAGAGGCCATTCTGACTTCGGTAGAAAAAACAAATCGGCTTGTCATTGTGGATGAAGCTAATCCTAGATGCGGAATTGCCGCAGATATCGCTTCTTTGGTTGCTGATAAAGGATTCGATTTACTCGACGCTCCAATCAAAAAAGTGACGGCTCCTCATACACCGGTTCCGTTTTCACCACCTCTTGAAGATATCTATTTGCCGACACCTGATAAGGTTGTGAATACCGTATTAGAAATGATTGGCCAGAGTCATGACAAGATATTGAACTAAAGAAAGGAGAGAGGGAGATGGCTATCGAGGTTGTGATGCCGAAATTGGGAATGTCGATGAAAGAAGGCACGGTATCTGTCTGGAATAAGGAAGTCGGAGAGACCGTAAATAAAGGGGAAAGCATTGCAAGCATTAACTCTGAAAAAATTGAGATGGAGATCGAATCACCTGCTGAAGGAACCGTATTGGATATAAAAGTATCTGAGGGAGAAGGTGTACCGCCTGGCACGGTCATCTGCTATATCGGTGAAGGAAATGAACAGGTTGAGGAAAAGAAAGAAAGAGAATTGCAGCCAAATCCAAAGAAAGAGAGAAAGAAAATCTCCCCAGTTGCTCGTAAAATCGCTCATAGCGCAAATCTAGACATTGATACACTGGTGGGAACAGGACCAGGAGGGAGAATCACGAAAGCGGATGTGCTTCACGCACTTCCTGATCAGAAAGAGAAAGAACTAAATGAGACAGAACATCCACCTGTTAACATGATGCGGAAAACAATTGCCTCACGGATGATGGAAAGCCTGCAAACAAGTGCACAATTAACAATAACGATGAAAGCGGATGTGACAAAACTTATAAAATTACAACATCAGTTGAATGTAACAGCCATAGCACGTCACGATACAAAATTGACTATGACCGATTTTGTAGCCAAAGCAGCGATTCTTTCATTACTAGCACATCCTGTGATGAATAGTCGATATCAAAATGGAAGAGTGGAAACTTTTGAGTATGTTCATCTTGGGATAGCAGCTGCTTTAGATAACGGCTTGGCTGTACCGGTTATTCGACATGCGGAGCGACTATCGCTCATTGAGCTAGCCAAGAACATCAAATTGTATGGCAAAAAAGCAAGTGAAGGCAAGCTTCTTCACGATGAAATCAACGGCTCTACCTTTACGATCACAAACCTTGGAGCCTACGGTGTAGAGTATTTCACTCCAATTTTAAATCCGCCGGAAGCAGGTATCCTTGGCGTCGGAACAATGTATGAAACCCCTGTTTATCAAGATGATGAATTGTGCAAAGGTACCATCCTTCCACTCAGTCTGACGTTTGACCACCGTGCACTGGACGGTGCACCAGCATCCGCATTTTTATCAACTGTCAAAGCATATTTAGAAAAACCAGTATCCATTCTTTTATAGGAAGAAGGTGAAAATATCATGACCATTGTCATTATAGGAGGTGGACCTGCAGGATATGTGGCCGCAATGACAGCCGCTCGTTTTGGCAGGGAGGTTGTGTTAATGGATCAAGGTCAGTTGGGGGGGACCTGTCTCAATGAAGGCTGTATTCCAACCAAATCGCTTTTGCAAAGTGCCGATATGTATGAGCATGTGAAGTCAGCTGCACATTTTGGAATTGAATGTTCAGAAAAAAAGCCCATCATCCAATGGCATACCGTTCAAAAACGGAAACAGTCAGTCGTCAAGCAATTGACTGATGGCATTCGCTATTTGATGAATAAAAACAAAATCAACGTGTTGAATGGAAAGGCATCATTTCTTTCGGCACATGAGCTATTGATTGAAAGGGAAGGGAAGTCTGAAATCATTCAAGCAAAACAAATCATCATTGCATCAGGGGCAGAGCCAGCTGCTTTACCTTTTGCGCCATTTGATGGGAAATGGGTGATTCACAGCAAGGATGCAATGTCGCTCTCTTCCATACCAGATTCACTTTGTATCATTGGTGGAGGGGTTATCGGTTGTGAGTTTGCGAGCATCTTTAGCAGAATGGGGACAAAGGTTGTCATGATTGAGCAGGCAGTACACATTTTACCTGAAGAAGATCGCGATATCGCACAATGTCTTCACGATCAACTTGAAGAAGCTGGTGTGGAAATTTTGACATCGACTGTGGTCAAACAGCTTGATTCAATCTCAAGAAAAGTGGTGATTGAGAGAAATCATGGTGAACGGTGTGAAATCCAGTCTGATCTTTGTTTAGTGGCAATTGGCAGAAATCCGCGGCTTAGTGAGTTGAACCTTGATCAGATTGGCATTGAATTTGACAGGAACGGAATCTACGTCAATGAGCATATGCAAACCAATCTCCCGCATATCTATGCGTGCGGCGATGTTACAGGAGGAGTCCAGCTTGCTCATGTTGCTTTTCATGAAGGTACGATTGCGGCATCACATGCATCAGGTGAAGACATAAAGGTCAACGAACAAGTGATTCCAAGGTGCATCTATACGTCCCCAGAAATCGCCAGTGTTGGCTTAAATGAAGAGAAAGCTAGAAATCAATATGGGGATATTCGGATAGGAAAATGTCCGTTTTCTGCAAACGGAAAAGCATTGATTCTAAATCAACCGGTCGGTCAAGTGAAAATCATTGTTGAATCGCAATACCAAGAGATCTTAGGCGTATCAATCATCGGGCCGAATGCAACAGAACTGATTGGACAAGCAGCGATCATGATGCATACAGAGTTGACCGCTGATACATTAGAGCAATTTATTGCTGCGCATCCGACACTTTCAGAGGCGATTCACGAAGCCTTGCTGCAAACAAATGGACGAGCGGTGCACTGCTAAAAGAAAAACACATTTCTCAACCTCTATCCTGATGTGTTCATGGGGGAGCCAATGTCATTGAAAGCGTTTTTATAATTATCTATAATGAATAAAAAGCCCCCAGAGGAGAGGATGGAATGAATCCGACGCCTTGCTATTTAAATACATGGAAACGTTTTGTTCGAGAAGGTTTGCTTGACAGGTCTCGTCTGAATAAGAGAGTCATGGAGTCATGGCACAGATGTAAAAAGGCAAATGTAAACCCGTATTTAGATAAAGGACAGTCGATGTTAGAAAAGGAATTGTTCAGTGTTCAAAAAAAGAAATACTCATTATTTTTAGATGCCGCTCTTCCCTACTTAAATAAAATCAGTCAACAACTAAAAGAATCAGACATGATGGCCTTACTCATAGATGCAGATGGTCATGTGCTAAGCTTGACAGGAAGCCAAAAGATACTAGCAGAAGCAAGCAAAATTAATTTTGTTGAGGGGGCGCGTTGGACCGAAACAGATGTAGGAACGAACGCAATTGGAACGGCCCTGGTCATCGGTGAGGCTGTGACAATAAACGGGTCTGAACATTTTTCTGTCGCTTCCCACCATTGGAGTTGTTCAGCCGCCCCTATTCGTGATGCGGACGGTACGATCATAGGGGTCATTGATATCTCCTGTATGGCGGATAAAAGGCATCCTTTTATGCTTGGTATGGCTGCAACGGTTGCTTATGCAATAGAAAGAGAAGTGCAAGTTCAGCAAAAAAGGAAAGAGATGGAGCTGATCAGTCATTGTCTCCAGCAGGTGGCAGCTGATGAACCGTATGTTGTCTGTAATGAGAAAAAGCAGATTGTTTCTGCAAGCAGACCGATTAGAGAACGATTTTCAGACTGGTATGGAATGAATGTTGAACTGCTCATGGACGATACATTTGTTACAAGGGACAAGCAGATCATCCAGTCGGAACAAGACGGAAAGATGCTTGGTATGTCTTTTTCGGTTGAAGAAGCAGCAAAAAGCAACATAACTATTTCTTTTGCTCAATTTCCCGGGGAATCCGGAACAAGTCAGGTATTTCAACAGACGCTCAGCGAAATGAAACGGGCGGCACAAACAGATGCCAATGTATATATTTGGGGAGAAACAGGATCAGGGAAAGAACTAGCCGCCAGAGCCATTCATCATGCAAGTGAAAGACGTAAAGGACCATTTATTGCTGTCAATTGCGGTGCCATTCCTGAAAGCCTATTAGAAAGCGAATTATTTGGCTATGCTGAAGGGGCTTTTACAGGAGCAAAACGTCATGGGGCAAAAGGAAAATTTGAACAGGCGCATAAAGGAACACTCTTTTTAGATGAAATTGGCGAGGTCTCTTATGCGATGCAAGTGGCACTTCTTAGGGTCTTAGAAGAAAGGAAAGTCGTGCCGCTTGGCGGGACACATGAAATCCCTTTGGATATCAGAATTATTACAGCGACGCACCGGAATATGAATGAACTACTGAAGGAAGGGAAAATACGAGAAGATTTATACTACCGTCTTCATGTCTATCCAATCAACCTCCCGCCACTTAGGGAAAGAAAGGAAGACATCCCTTATTTATACCGTTATTATCAAAAGAAACACCAATGGAATGCAAAGTTTCCTGAATCATTTTTTCAGAAATTGCAGGAGTATCATTGGCCTGGAAACATACGTGAGCTTTTTAATCTTTTGGAACATGTAAGGGTATTGTTTCCAGAAGGAGGATGGATTGGCCCGTCTCAATATGCTGAAGTATTAGAGGCGCTTGACCAGAAAAAAGAGAAGCTGTACCCAGCAGAGTATAACAAGGCTTCAAAAGAACTAACATATAGGGAGCATATTCAAAAGCAGATGGTGATAGAGGCACTGCACAAAACGAAAGGTCATGTGTCAGAAGCAGCGAGGTTGGCGGGGGTGCCAAGAAGCACTTTTTACAAGTGGATGCGAAAGTTTAAGCTATCGTAATCCCCTTGGGGAGGGCTACATCAAGGAGGCCCTGGTCTCCCATTGAGAGGTCGGGGTCTTTTTTCTGCCATGTATAAACAGAAAACAAAAAGGAAGGGGAAAAGGCTTGACTGTTATATTAATATATGTTAAATTGTAAAAGCCGTCGCAAATGGAGCAGGAATGAAACGCTTGAAAATTCTTGACACATTTTTCTGGCATAGATATAATGAAACATGTCCTTATTA
>NZ_NKHG01000139.1 GCF_002744245.1 Bacillus pumilus
TTTCTAAAAGATCATCTATATCATGGCGGTGTAGCTCAGCTGGCTAGAGCGTACGGTTCATACCCGTGAGGTCGGGGGTTCGATCCCCTCCGCCGCTATAAAGGACCTTTAGCTCAGTTGGTTAGAGCAGACGGCTCATAACCGTCCGGTCGTAGGTTCGAGTCCTACAAGGTCCACCATCTATACGGAGGAATACCCAAGTCCGGCTGAAGGGATCGGTCTTGAAAACCGACAGGGGTGTCAAAGCCCGCGGGGGTTCGAATCCCTCTTCCTCCGCCATATTTTTAAAAAACCTATCATCGCGGGGTGGAGCAGTTCGGTAGCTCGTCGGGCTCATAACCCGAAGGTCGCAGGTTCAAATCCTGCCCCCGCAACCAAATTTTCTTTTTATCCTTATATTGGTCCGGTAGTTCAGTTGGTTAGAATGCCTGCCTGTCACGCAGGAGGTCGCGGGTTCGAGTCCCGTCCGGACCGCCATTTTCAAATGAATACATGGCTCGGTAGCTCAGTTGGTAGAGCAACGGACTGAAAATCCGTGTGTCGGCGGTTCGATTCCGTCCCGAGCCACTTTTACAATTAAAGATGAACAGTATGGCGGTTGTGGCGAAGTGGTTAACGCACCAGATTGTGGCTCTGGCACTCGTGGGTTCGATTCCCATCAATCGCCCCATACATATTTTGCGGGTGTAGTTTAGTGGTAAAACCTCAGCCTTCCAAGCTGATGTCGTGGGTTCGATTCCCATCACCCGCTCCATTTGTATATCATTCATGGGCCTGTAGCTCAGCTGGTTAGAGCGCACGCCTGATAAGCGTGAGGTCGGTGGTTCGAGTCCACTCAGGCCCACCATGATC
>NZ_NKHG01000098.1 GCF_002744245.1 Bacillus pumilus
GCATGTAGAACATCTCTACATGCTTTTTCAATTCATTAACCCATTTGTCTCAATAAAGTTCTTTGTCTCTTCATTCCCAAGCTCATAAATCATCGAGTAAATTTTTTTTCTTTTCCTGTCCATTTCATCATTTGGACTATCATAATGATATTCAAGGAATGGAACATGTGCCCGAAAGAAGCCTTTCCAATCTGTCATATACTGCTCATCAAAATAATCTCTTAACTGCAAAATTTGATCATCATCTGCTTCTATTTGAAATTGCCAAGCAGATGCATCTCTATGCTGTGATATTGATCCATCTTGTACGGATACATAGTATGTGTGTCTCGCCATTTGATTCATCCTTTTTTCCTTTAGTATGACCAGATATGGGCAAATTACGGCTTTTTGCGCAATTTATTTTTAATCATGTCTAACACATCAATAAATAACTGTGGAATGGGGATTCCAAGAGCTCTGGCTGTCGAGACCATTTGGTAAGATTCATAAATAATATAAAAAATGATCGTTAAATCCCTAATCGTCCCGCTAGTCTTCAGCATGACATCGAAGAAATGTGCCATGGATATTAAGGAGATCGTTACAACCTTTCGAACAAGCCGTGTAAAAAACCGTTTCATTGTGAGCTGTCCAGTCACAGATTCTCTTAGGCTTGAACAAATTAATTCAATGGCCATCAGTGTTACTAATATCATCAGTAAATATCCTGCTCCACCAAACAGAAAGCCCATTGCTGACAAACTGACTGTAAACAACGAAAAGATGCCTAAATCCTTACTCACTTGGCATCAACATCCTTTCAGTGTGGAACTTCTTACGTAAATAGTATATGCCGATTCTGATCAATAGCTTGGACGACGAAAAATAAAGGCTTTGTCATTCCTAAAACACTGATGAATACCGTAAAAAAAGCCACCTTTAACGGCGGCTTTCGTTGTTAGACTCTGACATCAATAAACGTAGCGTCTGAATCTTTAGGCTGAACAGCTTGAGGCTGCTGTTGTACTTGATCCAGCATCACCATGGCTTGTGCTGTGTTCGTGGCAAGCTGTGAATTCAACAAACTCATATTGAGTGTTTTTTGAATACTCGCCACCTGCTGACTCATCATTCCTGCAATTGAGGACATCTTCTCCCCTCCCTTCTCTTTTTTCTTCGGCTTAAAGCCCCATGATTTCAATGGGCTGTCTGTCACAATCCATCAAAAAAAGAATGCCGATCTTTAATGATCGACATTCCTTTCACATACGTATTATCCTAAATATGCTTTTAGCATCCAGTTGTGTTTTTCAATGGATTGATGAATGGCTAGTAACATATCACCTGTTGTTTCATCGCCAACCTCTGCAGCTAGCTCCATTCCTTGCTTTAATTCCTCTGCAACATTGGAGAAGTCATCATAGAGATTTTTCACCATTTGCTCCGCTGATTCATTTCCTTCTGCTTCTTGAACACTAGAGATTTCTAAGCACTTTTTCATTGTCGCAACAGGCTGTCCATTTAATGCAAGCATACGCTCAGCCAAATCATCAATATATGTGGCTGTTTCTGTATATAATTCCTCGAATTTTTCATGGAGTGTAAAGAAGTCTTTTCCCTTTACATACCAGTGATAGTTATGTAATTTCACATAGAGCACAGTCCAATCAGCTACTTGTTTATTGACGACATTTAATAATTTTTCTGACATGTTGATTCCTCCTTATGTAGTTGCATTTAGTATGGGAATACCCTTTTTTTATTATACTGAAACCTGCCATCATTTTCTTCTATTTTGACCGCATGAAATATATGTTAATATGGAAATAAGGAGGGAGTTAGATGCTGTTACTTGGGATTATCAGCTTTATCATTATCTCAATCGTTGTCTTTTTATCACTGTGGACGACATCAAAGGCTTATGATTATAAGCATAAAATCGATTCTCCACAGGATGCTGAACCAAATCAACGTCCTAACCCAAAATAAAACCGCTTTCAATGATGTGAGGTTTCTTCTTCAGTAGATGAACTTTCTTTTTTCACTTCACCTACGTGAATGTTTGTCTTCGGCATATTATGCTGCTGTTTAGCTGTCACATGGACTTGTATCATATAAAGGCCATCCTGTTTGAAGGCTGTATGTAATTCATATACACCTTTATCCTCTTTCTTTGGCTGAATCATCTTGCTGTTACCCTTATCGCCATCTTTCCACACTTCAAATTGAACATCATCTGCATCGTCAACAGCCGTATCACCATATGTGACAGCTGCTTTTACTATAACGCTTTCATTTTTCTCCACTTGCTCTGGCCCTGTAAGCTTGACTTCTAATAGCTCAGGCACTTCCCCTTTGTCATTGCTCGCCGCAGAGTTTCCACACGCACTAAGTAACGCGATCATCAGAATGATTCCCATTGTTTTTCGCATCCGAGTTCCCCCTTTTTTTACTGACATGTCTATTTTAACAAATATCTCCTATTTTTACATCTCCTCATCTATTTCATATAAAATAAACCGGACATCTGACATGTCCGGTTTATTATCCTATTAACCAAATACTTTTAATAGCTCTTCTTGATCCTGAGAAAGCCAGAAACGCATTAAACGTTTTGCTCCTTCAAGATCATGAAGCTTCGCTTGACCGCATTGCTCTTCATTTGCAGCAGGAATTTCTGTGACCTCAACTGCATCCTTGAAAGTTGCATCAAGCAGCTCAACGACCTCTTCTGGTGTTGGTGCACCGCTGACGACTAAATAATATCCAGTCTGGCAGCCCATTGGAGAAATATCAATGATATCAAAATGATCATATTTCTCTGAGTGTGTTCGAATATTAAAAGCAAGTAAATGCTCTAATGTATGAATCGTATCAGGTTTCATCGCCTGCTTGTTCGGCTGACAAAAACGAATATCAAATTTATTCACTTCACCATCTGATCCCACTTTATGAACGCCGCAATGACGAACGTATGGCGCTTTTACAGCATTATGATCAAGTTCAAAGCTTTCGACTGAAGGCATTATTCACCACTCCTCAAATTGCGATTTCCTATATTATAACATATTGCTCCGACCAGCTTAGTTTATAAAACTTCCCTTCCTTGTCCTTTTTTCTTATACTGTGGAAGACAGACAAGGAGGAACCTGCATGAAACAGATTTTTATCGGCATCATTCGCTTTTATCAAAAATGTATTTCCCCTCTTACACCACCTAGCTGCCGGTTTTATCCAACCTGCTCAAACTATGGGCTAGAGGCGATCAAAACGCATGGCGCTTTAAAGGGCGGCTGGCTCACAATCAAACGGATTTTAAAATGTCACCCGCTGCACCCTGGCGGCATCGATCCTGTCCCGCCTAAAAAGGAAAAATAATTACTTCGCTTCATATCCGTTGATAACTAAGTCAAGCTTACCTGTTCCAGGATCAATGACAAGCCCATGTACAGGCACATCTGATGGAAGAAGGGGGTGATTTCTGACAACGGACACACTGTCCTTCACGCTCTCTTCAACTGAGCTAAAGCTCTTGAGCCACTGTTTAAAGTCGATTCCTGAGTATTCCAGTACTTCAATTCGTTTTTCTGGAATACCACGCTCAATGGCTTTATTTAAAAGTGTTTGGCTATCTATCTTACTCATGCCGCAATCGTGATGCCCAATGACATAAACCTCGTCAGCATTAAGTTCATAGACAGCCACCAAAATGCTTCGCATAATACTTCCAAATGGATGAGACACAAGAGCACCAGCACTTTTGACAATCTTGATATCTCCATTTTTCATGTTCATTGCACGCGGAAGTAGTTCAACCAATCTTGTATCCATACAGGATAGAATGACAGCTTTTTTCTGTGGAAACTTCGTTGTTGTAAACTCTTCGTATCGCTTCTCTTCAATAAATTGTTGATTATATTCGATGATTTCGTCTAAAAGTTTCATATGTTTGTCCATTCCTTTTTCTTTTTTAAAAATAAATATAGCACAATATGTGAAATTCCGTCACGTTTTGCAGCGTATTTTTTTAGAGGAAACATCTGCTTGATGAGAAATTTTCATTTTCCCCTTTTCAAATCGTAATTATTACGATACAATAACTCAGGACATTAAATCGTAATCATTTCTATCTAATAGATTGAGAGGAGACATTTTCTAGATGAAAAAAATCTTTTTTATTTTAACAGCTGCTTTATTAGCGATCGGTCTTGCCGCTTGCTCAAGCAGTGCGGGGACAAATGCTACAAAAGGAAAGGCAGACGGGAAATTAACCATTTACACAACGATCTTCCCGATTCAAGACTTTACTGAAAAAATTGGCGGATCTCACGTTCATGCTCAAAGTGTGTATCCTGCAAATGCCGATGCACACAGCTTTGAACCAAGTTCAAAACCATGGTTGAAATGGCGGAAGGAGATGCCTTTATTTACAGCGGCACAGGTGCTGAAGCTTTCGCTGATAAAACAGCTGCTACATTAAAAGATCAAGGCGTCAAAACTGTGAAAGCTGCTGAAGGAATCAAACTTTTATCGACAAAAGAAGAACATGCACATGAAGAAGGAGAAGACCATGACCATGAAGGTGAAGACCACGATCATGATGGACATGATCACGATGGACACGATCACGGGGATAAAGATCCTCATGCATGGCTAGATCCCGTTTATGCGCAGCAAATGGCCAAAAACATTAAAGACACTCTCGTTTCGCTAGATCCAGATCATAAAGACGAATACACAAAAAACTATGAACAACTAAAGAAAGAATTACAATCGTTAGATCAGGAATTCAAAACAACGTTATCTAAAGCAAAACATAAAGAAATTCTTGTTTCTCACGCAGCTTACGGTTACTGGGAAAAGCGCTATGGCATTGAGCAAATCAGTGTACTAGGACTGTCCGCTTCTGAAGAGCCTTCCCAAAAACAGCTCGAAAATATTGTACAACAAGCTGAAAAGCATCACATCAAGTATGTCATTTTTGAAAATAACGTCAGCAGTAAAGTATCAGATACGATCCGCAGTGAAATTGGGGCAAAAAGCCTCACACTCAAAAATCTAGAATCCATTACTGAAGATGATGCCAAAAATGGCGAAAGCTACGTCAGCCTAATGAAACAAAATTTAAACACCTTAAAAACAGCTTTAAATGATTAATTCTCTAAACCCCGTGCGATCAGCCGGGGTTTTTTTCTGCATGATAAAAGCACACCGTTTATATGGTGTGCTTCTTTGCTTACATTTGATATTTTTTCTTAAATTGCTCTGCTCTGCCGCCTTTTTCTCCAAATTTCTGACGTCCTGTATAAAAAGGATGTGTATCAGAGCTTGTTTCTACCTTAATGACAGGATACGTTTTCCCATCTTCCCACTCTACTGTCTCATTTGATGTCTTTGTTGATCTACTCAAGAAGCGATAACCGCTGTTTACGTCCATAAATACAACTTCATGTGAGATTGGATGAATATCTTTTTTCAATGTCAAAACTCCTTTCGTTCTCAAAACGTAACGATTACGTTTTATAGTTATATTCTACTCTCTCTTTTACAACTTGTCAAAAACAAGCTTTCTTAATCAGGAAGAATAATCTAAAAATGGTGGAGAATAATAAGCATCATGAAAAAGAGAAGCGATAAGAAAGGCGGAGAAAAAATTGACTGATCTCGTTTTAGCTAGAAGCCTGTTCGGCACAACAATGGGCTTTCATATTATTTATGCATCGCTTGGCGTTGGCATCCCGCTAATGATTTTGTTAGCTGAACTCATCTTTCAAAAAACGAAAGACCCCCATTATGCCATCATGGCCAAGCGGTGGACAAAGGCACAGGCTGTTCTTTTAGGCGTCGCCATTCCAACTGGTACCATTGCCGGTACTCAGCTTGCTCTCCTATGGCCAGGCTTTATGGAGGTCATTGGAAAAGTCATGTCTCTTCCATTTCAAATTGAGATCTATGCTTTCTTTATAGAAGCATTATTTATGTCTATTTATGTGTACGCAGCGGATCGCTTATCTCCAGCCATGCGCATCATTACCGTTATTTTTGTCGTCGTTGGTGCAGCAGCTTCAGCGATTCTCATTACGAACGTACATGCTTTTGAAGGAACACCTGCTGGCTTTAAGATGGTCAATGGAGAAATCACGGATATCGAGCCTTGGAAGGCATTTTTCAATCCAAGTTTTGTTGTGACTGCTACCCACGTGGTGTTGTCTGCTTTTACAACAGGCGCTTTTGTGATTGCTTCAGTGGCTGCTTTTAAAATGCTCAAAACACGAAAAAATGAGAAACTCTATACGTTTCATCGAAAAGCCCTTTTTCTTGGACTCATTGTAGGTGGACTTTTCTCTTTTCTTACAGCTCTAAACGGTCATGAATCCGCTCAGCTTCTGTATGAATATCAGCCTGAAAAATTAGCTGGTGCAGAAGGTCTATTTGAAACGCAATCACACGCACCTCTTGCAATAGGAGGATTTACTGATATCAATACGCAGGAAATAAAAGGTGCAATCGAAATCCCTTGGGCGCTTAGTTTTCTGGCAGGAAACAGCTTTGATACTGTGGTCAAAGGCTTAAATGATTTTCCTAGAGACGAGTGGCCTCCTTTATTTATTCACACGTTATTTAACGGAATGGTCATTATTGGATCTGTGCTCATTCTATTTGCTGTGTTAGCGCTGCTCTATCGTAAAATTTTAAAGCGAGAACATTATCCGAAGTGGCTGCTTTTTCTTTTCTTATTTGGCGGCCCCCTTAGTCTCTTGGCTATTGAGTTTGGCTGGATTTTTGCGTGTACAGGCCGTCAGCCTTGGGTGATTTATCGAATGCTTAAAACCTCCGAGGTCGTCACGTCTTCTGGCTCTATAGGCACACTTTTTATCCTGTTTGCCATTGTTTATCTCATCTTAGGTATAGCAACTGTTATTGTACTGACGTACTACTTTAGAAAACATTCAATTGAGGAAGACCTACGATTAACAGAATCTTAAAAAGGGAGCGATCTTGATGCAAATGGATGTAACAACTGATGCGCTCATTGCAATCACCATCTTATGGGGATTCGTTTTTATCTATGCAGTGATGGCATCAATGGATTTCGGCGCAGGATTTTGGTCAATGATTTATATGAATAGAGAGCAAACAAAGGCCGCTAATATCGCAAATAAGTATCTCTCTCCAACATGGGAAGTAACAAACGTATTCATTGTGGCCATAGTCGTCGCATTGTTTAGCCTGTTTCCAGGCGCTACCTTTGTTCTTGGCACCGTTTTGTTAATACCCGGCAGCATCATTTTATTGCTCCTTGCACTGCGAAGCGGGTTTCTCGTATTTTCTCATTCCCTACCTAAAAAATACCGGATAGCCGTGACATACATTTCAGGGATTAGCGGTTTTATTATTCCTTCCATCCTCATCATGGTTCTCCCCATTACCCATGGTGGATTTATTTTTCAGGAGAATAACGTCTACTCATTAAATTTAGGACTGGTATTTACAAGTGCAAATGTCTATTCCTTTGTAGGATTTGCGATTTTTAGTACCCTTTTTCTCTCGTCTTTGCTATTAGCTGACTTTTCTAATGTTGCAGGTGAAGATGAAGCCTACAGCATTTATAGAAGAGGTGCTCTTATTACTGGTCCGCTTTCTCTCATGATGGCTTTCTTTATCATGCTGACACTACGAAGCGAAGCCAATTGGCTTTTCACAAAAATGATGCAGAACATGCCAATTCTCCTTGTTTCCCTGCTCATGTTTTTACTTGCAGGATTGGCTCTTTATTTACCAAACAGCCGATTTAAGCATCGGAAAGGGAAACCACGTTTGGCTGTGATTTCGATTACCATACAATATTTCTTAGCAAGCTATGTATATGGACATGCTCATTTACCCTATATGGCCTACCCAGATATTACAATCATGTCTGGATTTACAGATCCCGTCACATTTAGGGCATTATTTATTACGTATATTGTAGGTTTTATCATCTTATTTCCTGGGTTCTATTACTTCTGGAAATTGTTTATGAAAGACAAGCGCTATATTCGTCAGGAAGATTAAAATGAATGGACTAAGCTCATTTCGGTTACATTATAAATGAAAGACATAATCAAAAGGAGGTCATCTGTATGAGTCAAAAAATCCTTTGTGAAGTAAACAACTGTTCCTATTGGAATGCTGGAAATCGCTGCGGTGCAGATGCAATCTATGTCGTCAGCCACACAGGAAATACGGCTGAAAAAAGTGAAGAAACTGACTGTAAAACGTTTAAACCTCAAGAACTTTAAGTCTCATTAAAGGAGGCGCTTCACTTTGAAAAACGATCGGCTGCTTCAAACATTCTTTGATGAAATTCATGACGCGGACGAAGCCACATTTTATCAGGCAGCTCACTCCTTTTTAAATCTTTGGGATTATGAATATGGTCATGTGACAGACATGCCAAATGAGATGCATCAGTATATCGGACAGCTTGCTTATGACAGTGAGCTGGTAGAAGAGTGAAAGAGCGGATCATCGCTCTTTCAGCGTGTAGACAAACCCTCGCATTCGGTGTCAGTCCTGCGTGCCGGTGCTCACGAATCTCACATTCGCTCCGCTCCGGTACTCGTCCTTCCTAGACTTCAAAGGTTTTCTATCACCCTGAAAAGAAGACAAAGGGCTAAAATAAAGTTCATTTTAGCCCTTTGTCAACAATCTGAAAGAGCGGATCACCGCTCTTTCTTTTTTGTTCAGACAGGAAGGAAAAACTTTCCCCTACTATACATATTTTCTATCGGATGTGCAAAAGGTAATGATCCCATTTTCATTTCACAAAATCATGTTTTGTAAACACGTCAATTTTATCTGAAAAAGATCGAAGTGCTTGATAATCAACTTCCACGCCCATTCCTGAAGAACGAGGAACCTCAATAAAACCATTTTCAACTTTGATTTCAGGAAAGATGATATCCTGCTCCCAGTATTTTGATGAAGCTGAAATATCACCTGGAATTGTAAATTGCGGGAGGGAAGCAAGTGCCACATTTTGTGCGCGGGAGATCCCTGTTTCAATCATCCCTCCACACCATAACGGGATCTGATGCTCCTTACAAAACGTATGAATCTTAAGTGCTTCTGTCAGCCCCCCAACTCGTGAGGGCTTCACATTAATAATCTGACAGCTGCCCAGCTCTACAGCTTTTCGAGCATCATCTAAAGAACAAATACTTTCATCTAAACAAATAGATGTTTTTAAATGCTTCTGCAAATGACGATGATCGACAATATCATCTGCGGCTAAAGGCTGTTCAATCATTAATAAACGAATGTCATCGAGCTGCTTCAGTTTGCTAATATCCTTTAATTCATAGGCAGAGTTTGCATCCGCCATTAACGGCAGGTCAGGGAAAGACTCTCTTATCTTTTGAAGAAGTCCAATATCTTGTCCTGGCTTAATCTTGACCTTCACACGCTGATAGCCTTGATCAACATATTGCTGAATTTGCTGAAGCATTTCGTCAATGGGGCCTAAACTCGCCACAACGCCAGACGGAATTTTCTCTTTGGTGCCACCTAATACGTCGCGTAAGGATTTATTCTCACGCTTCGCATAAATATCCCAAACAGCCGCTTCTATTCCCGCTTTGGCCATTCTGTTACCTTTAAAGTGGTACAGACTATCAGGAATCTCTGAAGGATGTGTGAAAGATCGGGTCAGCACGTTCGGGATAAAGAAAGCCCTCAGCATGTGATAACACGTCTCGATTGTTTCTTCTGTGTACCACGGGGAAGAGAAGGCAGACACCTCTCCCCACCCAGTCAATCCCGTTTGATCTTTTACCTCGACAATAATAAACTCACGCTCTGAAATGGTTCCAAGGCTTGAAATAAATGGCTGCTTGAGTTTCATCGTAACATGATATAATATCACTCGTTCAATTTGAATCATCTAAAAACCCCTTTGATTTGAGTCTGTGCCTTTGCAATTTATTCGACGCATTTCTTGGCAGCTCGTCTACAAAATGAAAAGCGGCCGGCCACTTATACTTGGCTAAATGCGACTGACATAAAGCATATAGCTCATGTTCAAGCATCTCCTCGTCTGACACTAGAAAGGCAACAGGTACCTCCCCCCATCTTTTATCATACATACCCGCCACTCCGGCTTCCTTTACATGTGGATGTGTTAAAAGAACCGCTTCAATTTCCGCAGGATAAATATTCTCACCTCCAGAAATAATTAAATCTGAACGGCGGTCAAGCACAAATAAAAATCCTTCCTCATCCACATATCCAATATCACCTGTTTTCAACCAGCCTTGATCAAAGGCAGCAGCGGTTTCTTTTTCACGGTGAAGGTAACCTTTCATGACATTTGCACCTTTGACCATAATTTCACCATGCTCAAAAGGACGACAGGTGCGTTCACCGTCTTGAACCTTCAGTTCACATCCAAAAAGTGGTTTTCCCGCCGATCCAAGCTTTTCCACACTAAATTCAGGCGCAAGTGTCACAATTTGTGAGCAGGTTTCTGTCATACCGTACGATTGAAACACAGGAAAGCCCTTTTGTTTGCTTTCTTGAAGCATCGCATAAGGGGCAGGTCCTCCGCCTAATAAAAGACAGCGCAAAGAAGACGGACATTCTTCTAGCGTACTTAACAAACGTGATAGCATCGTTTGAACAACTGAAATCATCGTCACACGATGCTGTTCAATAGAATTCTTTACTTCATCAACATCAAACTTCTGATGAAGCACGACAGTCATGCCATATATAACAGATTTGAATAGTGCTGATAAACCGCTTATATGAAAAAGAGGCAGCGCAATGAGCCAGCGGTCGTCCTCTCTAAGTCCTAAATTCAATGCAGAGGAAACAGCACTATGAAAATGATTGCCAAATGTTTGTTCTACCCCTTTTGGCCGCCCTGTCGTTCCAGATGTATACATAATGGTCGCTGTTTCATTCAAATCAAAAACGTTCTCGATTTTCTTTTTATTACCTTGACCTGCTGCAGGTAACGTCTCAATTGTATAAACAGGTAAATCACCGTCATGATCATTTGCAAAAACAGGTTCTGTTAATAATGCCGCTGCTTTTGCATCTTCAAGCTGATAGACCCTCTCTGCTTTTGTTAGTTTATTGTTCAATAGCACGATTTTTAATCCTAATAAAAAACAAGCATGAACAAGCATCACCATTTGAGGTTGATTATTCATTAAAAGAGCAATCGTCTCCCCTTTTTTAAGTGATGCACGTGCAAGTCTATTTGAAAGCATTTCTACTTCTAAAGCTAGTTCTCGAAATGTCCATTCTTTGTCTTGATAAACTAACGCCACTCGGTCTGGCGTTAAATAGGCACGGTGCAGCAGCCAATTGGGTTGCTTCATCATGACACCTCCTTTTCATAAAAGAAAACAGCTCAGTCTGATGCACTAAGCTGTTTTCATCCATATCATTGAATCAAGGGAAACGCGGGAACTGACCGAAGTCCGGCTTCCGTTTTTCCTTAAAGGAATCGCGTCCTTCTTTTGCTTCATCTGTTGTGTAATAAAGAAGTGTCGCATCCCCTGCAAATTGCTGAATCCCAGCTAATCCATCAGTATCCGCATTGAATGCAGCCTTCAAGAATCGTAAAGCGGTCGGGCTCTTTTCTAGCATTTCCTCACACCACTTCACTGTTTCTTCTTCAAGCTGCTCTAATGGTACAACTGTGTTAACAAGTCCCATATCAAGCGCTTCTTGTGCATTGTATTGGCGGCATAAGTACCAAATTTCTCTCGCTTTCTTATGACCAACAATACGTGCAAGATAGCCTGATCCATAACCAGCATCAAAGCTGCCTACTTTTGGTCCAGTTTGTCCAAAAATGGCATTATCCGCTGCAATCGTCAGGTCACACACGACATGAAGAACATGTCCGCCACCAATCGCATAACCTGCAACCATCGCAATCACTGGTTTTGGAATGACACGAATTAAACGCTGTAGGTCTAGTACGTTTAGACGCGGAATTTGATCGTCTCCTACATAGCCGCCATGACCGCGTACTTTCTGGTCTCCACCAGAACAAAATGCTTTACCTCCAGCACCTGCAAGTACGATAACACCAACATCTGAATTATCACGAGCACGTGAAAATGCATCGATTAATTCACTCACTGTCTTCGGTGTAAACGCATTATGTACATGTGGACGGTTAATGGTAATCTTTGCAATCCCATGATACGTTTCATATAAAATTTCGTCATACTGACGCTCAGTTTGCCATTCAATAGCCATCGATATTTCCTCCTCTAATTTTGCGCTAAAATAAACTCACTTACTATTTTACCAAAAAAATGTGGTTGTTCCACATGAACTGTATGTCCAGCATGCTCTGCCAATGTTAATTGACTGCATTCAAGCTCCTGCTGCATACGTTTGGCGATATGACAGAACTTTTCATCAAGCGTTCCGCAAATCAATAAAACAGGCTGTTTAATATGCTTTAATGTCTGCCACATAGACGGCTGTGAACCTGTGCCTATTCCTTCAAGACTGCGGGCTAGCCCAAGTGGATTGGCTTTTAGCCTTCTCTCTCTTAGTTGAGCCAGCCTGTGAGCAGGTAAGGATTTCTGTGAAGCAAACAGGGGAATGTTCTCCCAAAAATCCACAAACTGAGCTAAGCCTTCATGTCTAATCTTTTGAGCCAGCTGATGATCATGCTTTAGCCTTGCCATCCGCTCCTTGAAAAAGCGAAGCCCTGGTGAAGTACTCTCAAGAATCAGTTTTGCCTATACGTTCTGGATAACACGAGGCAAACGATAAAGCAATACGCCCTCCCATAGAATATCCGAGAATGTTCACTTTGTGAAGCATTAATTGATCTAAAATCTCAGCAAGATCTGCCAGCTGCTGCGACATGGCATATCTTCTTACGCTTTTTGGTGCATCCGTATTGCCATGCCCAAGCAAGCTAACCTGAATCAATCTTGTATTCTCTGTATAGGCATTCAAGAACTCCCAAGAAGCTGCACTCCCTGTAAAACCGTGTAAACATAACGTGGCATTCTCAGCCGATGGGTTTTGATCTATCACCTCATACAACACACCATCACGCATTCGTATTATGAGAGAAGGCATTCTTTTTTCACTTCTTCTAAGATCTCATCCATCATTTGACGTTGCTTGCCTACACGGGAATGCCGGTCTGTTTCAATCTCGATTAAATGAAGCCCAGGCTCATGGATATGCGCCATGTACACATCGTGTAATTCTTGTTTCGTTCTCGGCTTCGAATAGGTTCCCCCGTACAGTTTTGATGCATACTCAAAATTCAGCCCAGTCGGAGTACCGAAGAGTTTTTCATAATACGGTTCATCAGATGCCTGAGGAAGGAAAGAAAAGATTCCTCCACCATCATTGTTTAACAAAATAACCGTCAGCGGAATCTGCATCAACTTAGCTGCAAGAAGTCCATTCATATCATGATAAAAAGACAAATCTCCAATGACTAAGCTAATCGGTTGTTTCAAAGCCGAATATGTTCCAATAGCTGTTGACACAACGCCATCAATGCCATTTGCCCCACGATTCGCCATCATATGGAAAGGTTTCGACTGTGTTTCAAAAAATGTATCCACATCACGAATCGGCATACTATTTCCGATAAAAAGCACACTCTCCTTTGGTAAGAGGTGCTGAAGCTGCCGATACACATTTCCCTCAAATGTAAGGTCCTCATCAGAATAATATGCTGCATGCGTTCTAAAGGAAGAATTGACACTCTGCCATCGGTTTAAGTAATCTGTATCCTCATGTTGATCCGCTCTATTCAGGACTTCATCTACAAATGAAGCCACATGACTCTCAATCAAATACGACGCACTCAATCCAGGGTCTCGAAAGCCTCCGGCAGCATCTATCACAATTTGCTTCACTTCCACATGCTTTTCCAACCACTTGAATAATGGCTTAGAAACAGGCATAGGGCCGAAACGAATGACCATATCAGGCAATAGATGCTGCTGTAATTCTTCATCCTTCAATAAAGAATCATAAGCATCCATAACAAACTCTTTACTTTCATGTCCATTTCGCAATTGAGAAAGCGGGTCAGCTAGAATTGGAAAATGCAAGGCTCTTGCAAGGCTTAACACGGCCTCTTGCTCTTCCTGCGTATAAAGTTCACCAGTAACAATCAGACCTCTTGTAGATTGGTTGATCATTGATACGAATTCCGACATGACATGATCATGTGGAAAAGCCTGACCTGCTGCTAATACTTTTTTCGCTTCTTTCTCTTCTCGATGAAAAGGATCGATAGACATGTCCGGAAGCAAAGGTTCTCTCAGCGGGACATTGACCTGAACAGGGCCCTTTGGCTCCTGCATTGAGATGTGACTCGCTCTAGCGGCGGCAGTCTGTACATATCGAAGCATCGTTTGACTCTCTTCAGGCAAGGCTAAGTCTGTGAACCATTTAACAAACTTACCGAATAAGAATTGCTGATCAATCGCTTGAGGTGCTCCAACTTCCCTCAATTCGTGCGGTCGATCAGCAGTTAAGACAATCAGTGGTACCCGGGCATAATGCGCCTCTACCATTGAAGGATAAAAGTTAGCAGC
The DNA here is from genome assembly GCF_002744245.1 of Bacillus pumilus. GTDB lineage: Bacteria > Bacillota > Bacilli > Bacillales > Bacillaceae > Bacillus > Bacillus pumilus_M. Next base: position 14,571 of record NZ_NKHG01000098.1, read on the forward strand.
TGCCGTACCTGATGTACAGATGAGTAGCACTGGCTTTTGGCTCGCTTTCGCAAGTCCTAGCGCATAAAAAGCAGCAGACCGCTCATCCACTAACACATGGACATTGATCTCTTGATGGGCCAGAGCCAGCATCGCAAGCGGGGTTGACCGGGAACCAGGACAGACAACCGCCTCTTTCACACCACCTTGGACAAATTCATCCATGAAACGGCCAATATATCTTGTCATGATTTGATTATTCAATTGGACGACCTCCAAGAGCAGACAGCATTGGTCTTAATTTCACTTGCGTCTCCTCGTACTCCTGCTCTGCAAGTGAATCCTCTACAATTCCACATCCAGCAAACAAACGAACCTGATCTTCCTCAATGAGGCCTGACCGAATGGCCACAGCAAATTCGCCATTGTCCTGAGAATCAATCCATCCCACCGGTGCTGCATACCATCCACGTTTTAACGGTTCAATTTCACGAATCACTTCAACCGCCTTTTCCTTCGGATATCCTCCTAGTGCAGGCGTTGGATGAAGTTGCTCAATTAATGAAAAAAGGGAACAGCTGCTTTTGATTTCTCCAACAATTGGTGTAAACAAATGCTGAATGTTTTTTGTTTTATAAAGGCTTGGTTGATTTGGCTTATGCACATGATGACAGTTTGCCTCAAATGCTTGCTCAATCATATCTACAACAATTTGATGTTCAATTAAATTCTTGTCATCGTGAAGCAGTTCCTGACCTAATGCTTGATCTTCGATTTCATTGTTACCACGTACAATGGAACCCGCTAAGCAGGATGAAAAAACTTCTTCGCCGCTTTTTTTCACTAAACGTTCGGGTGTCGCTCCAACAAACGCTTGTCTTCCCTGCTCTATAGCAAATACATAACTCGTTGTTTGATGCTTTAATAATTCTGATAATAGTGGCGTGAGTTCAATTTGATTTTTATAGTGAAGCAAGACTTCTCTTGCTAAAACAACCTTCTTATATTCGTTAGCACGAATGTGTGCTGTCGCTTCATGGATAGCCTTCATCCATTCCTTCACATCTATCTCTTCCATATGAATAAGCTCAGCTTGTCCATCTAATCGTTCAGGCAAAGCCTCAAAACGTGAAGCTTTTAGCTCTAACTCTTGAATGAGCTGATGAACATTCCCATCTACTTGCTTCCATTCATTGATCGTAAGAAACGTGCCTTCTTTTGAGACAGTCAGCATCATCGATGGCACAAAAAAATGAGCTTCGCCAAATGCTTCCCAGTGAAGCGCCTTTTCTTCATACGGATCAAATGAAAATCCTCCAAATAAAAGTGGACCAACAGCCGCTTGCTTTAACTCCTTCTCATCATGAAAATGGAACATGTGCTGCTTCAGCTGTTCCCATTCTTGATGGACTGTATCAAATCGTTCCTTACCTTGCTGAGATGATTTAATGACGGCCGCTCTGCCAAGTCCAGAAAATATCATTTGGTTTTCTGGGTCAGACCAAAAGAAACGCTCACCTAAAAAATCCGCTTCGCCACTTTGGAAAAAGGCAAGAGGATCCAGATCGTCAACTCTTCTGGAGTAGCTTATCAAAACAGCATGGTTGACGTTATTCGCTTTTTCTAATGTCGCAAGCGCTTCCTGCCGGAAAGTACTTTGCACTGTTGTCACCATGATACATTCCTCCAAAACCCATGAAATAACATAAAAAAATGAAAACATAATGTAAAAAAATACATGAACATTCGAGTATGTCGAATGGCCTGCTTTTCTATTATAAACCTTAACAGATGAACTTAGTAAAGAAAACAGCTTTTAAAACCTCGAATCCTTATTATATCACGCTTTCAAGATTTTTTCGCTCCTGCTTATTGAAACGAGAGCATCTAAAGAGAAATGGCAAGACATGTTCTAAGATCAAGCTTTCTTTCTATATGGCAACGATTAGCAAACATCTTTTTCAGGGTTTCATCGCATCAATATATTGACACCTTTTTGAACTTTGCTAAACTGGAATTTGGACGTGTACGTATTTTTTTATTTAAAGGAGTATATTTTATGCAGCATCAATCGATATCAGATCAGCTTTCACCCATTAAGCCTGATAAGAACTGGCGGATTTGGTGGAATTTACTACGACCGCATACTTTAACAGCGGCATTTATTCCCGTTACTTTAGGAACTGTCCTAGCACTTCCGAGTGGTCAAATACATGTTGGGCTGTTTTTAGCCATGCTATTGGCTTCTATGTTTATCCAAATCGCAACAAACATGTTTAATGAATACTTTGACTATGTTCGTGGGTTGGACAATGAGACATCAGTCGGCATTGGTGGAGCCATTGTCAGAAATGGTGTAAAACCCAAAACAGTTCTCAGCCTTGCTTATGCACTATTCGCCCTCTCTTTATTACTAGGGGTTTATATTTGTATGATGTCTAGCTGGTGGATTGCACTCATAGGGCTTATTTGTATGGCAGCGGGCTATTTCTATACTGGCGGGCCTGTACCAATTGCTTATACTCCATTTGGAGAACTTGTGTCAGGTGCTTTTATGGGATTAGGAATTATCCTCATTAGTTTCTATATCCAAACAGGGACACTGACGTCAAAAGCTATTCTTATTTCATTGCCAATTTCTATTTTAGTTGGTGCCATCCTATTGTCGAACAATATCCGCGATTTAGATGGCGATAAGGAAAATGGACGAAAAACACTCGCTATCCTTGCTGGACGAAAAGCTGCAGTCAACATCCTACTTTTCATGTTTTTGGTATCATATGTACTCATTTTCGTATATATTTCCACAGATATCGTTGGCCTTTGGAGTCTTCTTGTTTTGCTCAGTGTACCAAAAGCTTATACGGCCATTAAAGAATTTAAGCAAAAAGAAAAACCGATTGAATTAATGAATGCCATGAAGTCTACAGCTCAAACCAATACATTTTTCGGTTTCCTGTTAACGATTGCATTGATTTTACAATACTATCTCGTGTAACATAAAACGCCTGCAGCTGCAGGCGTTTTTTAATGAGGAATTGCTTCAATTTGGAACAAGTCTTACATACAAAATTGCTCATACTAACAATATATTTGATATGAAAGGATGATCGCTTTGTTGTCTAAAGACGAATTACATCATTTGAAGCAGCGACTTCTCAATGAAAAACAAGAAATTGAAGCCAAAAGTCATGACGATGAACAGAAAGTATCATTTCCTTATGATGCAGTCGGTGAGCTGTCAGCGTATGACAACCACCCTGGTGACCAAGGGACAGAGCTGTTCGAGCGTGGAAAAGATATTGCCTTAAACAGCTTGGCACATGAACATATGTCAGACATCAATGAAGCACTCCAAGCAATCGCAAATGGCACTTATGGTGTGTGTAAGGTATGTAAAGCCCCTATTCCTAAAGAGCGCCTAGAAGCCCTGCCTACCGCCGTCACATGCACAGAACATTCAAAAGAGCAGACCGTTTCACAAAAGCGGCCGATTGAAGAGGATTTATTAAATCCACCATCAGGACAATTTGAAAATGAAGAAAGTGCTGCCTACGATGGAGAAGATGCATATCAAGACGTAGAACGCTATGGCAATTCTGATACCCCGTCCGATATGGAATTTCCACCGCTGACATATGATGATGTATATACACAATCAGAAGATGAAGATTATGTAGAAGACTATGAAGGGTTCGCAGCGGCCGATATTGAAGGCAAAGCAAGCCAAATATATCCGAACAAAGCACACGAAGCCTATGAAGATGCATTAGATGAAGAAGGTATCATGACAGTTTTTGGTGATCTGAAACCGTACGAAGAAGAACCTTATATAAAAGAAAATAAATAGTCCCCTCATATTGGGGGCTTTATGTTTATATCATGTAATAAATGGGAAATCACTTTAAGAGTAAAATTTGATTGGAGGAGATTCTTGATGGCTAAAAAAAGCATCATTTGGGCGGTTATCGTCTTCTTTATTACATACGCACTTTTTTCAATTGCAGGATTCTTATTCCCGGTTGACAGAGAATGGTATGATGCATTAAACAAACCAGAATGGACTCCTAATGGTGGTGTGATTGGCGCTGTCTGGGCTGTCTTATTTGCCCTCATTTCGTTGTCCGCAGCGATTATTTATGGGAAGTATGGCTTTCAAAAAATCACTTTACCCTTTTGGATACTCTTTATTTTAAATTACGTATTCAATCAGGCATTCAGCTTCTTTCAATTTACACAAAAAGATTTGTTTGCCGCTACCATCGACTGCCTGCTTGTTGCACTGACAGCACTCGCACTTGTCATCGTCTCTCGTAAACTCAGCAAAGTCGTTCCAATCTTATTGATCCCTTACGTCTTATGGGGATTCTTTGCGACATACTTGTCTTATATGATCTATTCCATGAATATGTAAAAAAGACCGCTATGATGGCGGTCTTTCATTTTGATGAAAATAAAAAAAGAGATCTTACATAGACCTTTTTTAAGAATGACCCGTACGGGATTCGAACCCGTGTTACCGCCGTGAAAGGGCGGTGTCTTAACCGCTTGACCAACGGGCCAGATAAA
>NZ_NKHG01000105.1 GCF_002744245.1 Bacillus pumilus
CGTTTTTTTATTTTTTGTTTCAACCGAAGAATTTTCTAAACTTTCAGGATACACTAGTCATACAATATCAATAGATAAGCATAGGAGGAATAAACATGATTATTGGCATTCCGAAAGAAATAAAGAACAATGAAAATCGAGTGGCATTAACACCAGGAGCAGCTTCTCAATTGCTTTCTGCCGGACACCAGATTTTAATTGAAACAAACGCTGGTTCTGAAAGCGGATTCACTGATGACCATTATGTATCTGTTGGTGCAGAGATTCTTGATCAAGCGAAAGATGTGTGGGCATCTTCTGATATGATTATGAAGGTTAAAGAACCATTACCTGAGGAATATCCATATTTCAGAGAAGGTCTCATCTTATTTACGTACCTGCATCTCGCAGCAGCGCCCTCCTTGGCTGAAGCATTAAAACAAAAAGGCGTCACAGCCATTGCTTATGAAACGGTAACGGACGGGAAGTCCCTTCCACTGTTAACACCTATGTCAGAAGTGGCAGGCAGAATGGCCGCTCAAATCGGTGCACAATTTTTAGAAAAGCCAAAAGGCGGAAAAGGCATTTTGCTCGCAGGCGTTCCAGGGGTATCAAGAGGCAAAGTAACCATTATAGGTGGCGGTGTTGTTGGAACAAATGCAGCGAAAATGGCGATCGGACTTGGCGCAGATGTGACACTCATTGATTTAAATGCGGAACGATTGCGTCAGTTGGACGATCAGTTTGGTCATCAAATGAAAACGTTAATGTCTAATCCCGTCAACATTGCAGATTCTGTCAGTGAGGCAGACCTTCTCATTTGCGCCGTTCTTATCCCAGGTGCAAAAGCACCAACCCTTGTGACAGAAGAAATGGTGAAACAAATGAAGCCTGGTTCCGTCATTGTCGATGTGGCCATTGATCAAGGCGGCATTGTGGAAACAGTTGACCATATCACAACACATGATCAGCCCACTTATGAAAAAGACGGCATTTTACATTATGCCGTTGCCAATATGCCAGGTGCGGTTCCGAGAACATCAACTGTTGCTTTAACAAATGTCACCGTTCCTTACGCCCTGCAAATTGCAAATAAAGGCGCTGCAACAGCCATCAAAGAAAACAACGCCATCGCAGAAGGTGTCAATGTCATGAACGGACATATCACATATGAAGCCGTCGCTCGTGATCTCGGCTATGATTACGTGCCTGTCAGTAAAGCAATTGATACGTCTTTTATGACAGAAGCTTAACATGCCACCCGCCCTTTTTCATGGGCGGTTTTTATTGTTAACTAAAAAATAATACAGGTTGACAAAAGTTCCTCTTCCCCTTAATCTATTTGTACAGATAAGACAGGGGGAAACATCATGCAAAAGAAGACAAGAACTGCTGACTTTGTGCTAGTCGGAATGTTTGCCGCTCTAATGGCTATAGGTGCAAATATCACATCGATCGTGCCGTTTTTACAGGTCGGTGGAATTCCACTCACGATGCAGCCGTTTTTTTGTGTGCTTGCTGGTCTTTTGCTTGGCAGACGGCTTGGCGCATTAGCCATGATTGTATATGCCTTAGTTGGGATTGCTGGAGCACCTGTATTCGCACAATTTTCAGCAGGGTTTGGTGTCATTTTAGGCAAAAGCGGCGGCTTTGTGTTATCGTACATTCCTGCTGCCTGGCTTGCCGGATTCATTTTAGAAAAAAGAAAACACCCTGGGTTTGGCCACTTTTTGCTTGCAGCCATTGCTGGAACGACCGTGATGTATATGATCGGGACAACCTATACGTATATCGCGTTAAATGTTTGGCTGAATGCACCGATTTCTTATCAAACAACGTGGTTCTTCATGATCTGGTTTATGGTAAAAGATTATGCTTTCACCATTTTACTTGCAATGCTGGCACCTAAAATTTATCGCTCTGTTTCAAAAGCCACATCTTTTCGAAAAGAACAAACTGCTTCCTAAATATTAAAAAAAGGTTCCTCTCCACGGAGGAACCTTCAGATTGTTGACAAAGGCTAAAATGCTCTTTGTCTTCTTTTCAGCGCAACATTTCATGCTACAGGATAATCGCCGCAAGCCAGCCGAACAGGACAAGCGGAACATTATAAAAGACGAATGTCGGGACACATGTATCCCAAATGTGGTGATGCTGTCCATCCATATTCAGGCCAGATGTCGGTCCAAGTGTACTGTCACTTGCAGGTGAACCTGCATCACCTACAGCTGCAGCTGAACCAATGATCGCAATGGTTGCCAGTGGACTAAAGCCTAAATGCAAGCAAAGCGGAACAAAGATGGTTGTAATAATTGGAATAGTAGCAAACGATGATCCGATGCCCATTGTCACTAGCATACCAACCAATAACATCAAAATCGCTGCTACACTTTGGCTGTTTCCGATGAACTGAGAAGATGTTTTGACTAGCTCTTCAATATCTCCTGTTTTCGTTAATACGTTGGCAAAACCAGCAGCTACAAGCATCACAAAACCGATAAATGCCATCATATTCATCCCAGAGGTTACGAGCGCATCAGCTTCATCCCGTTTCATCATGCCTGTGACAAACAGGACAAGAAGTCCTGCCAGTGCGCCGAAGATCATTCCTTCTACTCCAAGGCTTTGAGATAAATAGAGCTGAACGATTAGTGATACAAGGATAGCAAGAACAGCAAAGAACAAGCTCTTTTTCGTATAAGCTGATTTTTCTACATCCGTAATATCACGATTCTCATATACTCTTGGCTTGCGATATACAAAAAGTGAAACAAGCAGCCCGAGGACCATACCTCCTACAGGAATGAACATCGCAAATGGAATATCTGTTAAATGAATTGTCAGTCCAGCCTCTTTCATGTTATCGCGAAGTATCCCATGAAAGATTTGCCCAAAGCCGACCGGAAGTAAAATATATGGTGCAGTGAGTCCAAAAGTCATCACACATGCTAGCAGTCTGCGGTCAATTTGAAGCTCGTTAAACACCTTTAATAATGGCGGGATTAAGACCGGAATAAAGGCAATGTGAACAGGAACGACGTTTTGTGAAAAACACGATACGATCAAAATAACCAGAATGATGAGCACTTTTGATAATGTTTTTCTTCTTGAGTCGCCTTCTTTTCCTAGAAGCTTCACTGCTCCTTCGACCATGGCATCTGGAAGACCCGTTTTCGTCAGCGCCGCTGCAAAGGCTCCTAAAAGCGCATAACTAATCGCCACTGTCGCATTTCCACCGAGCCCGTCAGTAAAGGCTTCAACCGTTCCTCCAAGACCTAATCCGCCTACAAGTCCACCCGCTAAAGCACCAAGTGCTAGTGCAATAACCACATTGACCCGCAGCAGGCTTAATATCAACATTAAAACAACCGCTATCACAACTGCATTCATGATGAAACCCCCGAAATCCTTTAGTTTACTAATGTAGTAGATAATTAAAGTACCAACGTATGGTACCATAGAAATTTCCTCGTCAAATGGCGTATGTCCTACATAAAAAAAGCCCCGCCATCTGGCAGAGCCCTATCCTTTATTTCTTTGCTTCGAATCGTTCCACAAATGTGGCCAATGATCTCACCATCACGCCTGTTGCCCCTGTTGGACCAAAGCATGAAGGTCTTTCTGTTGTCGCTGTACCTGCAATATCTAAGTGAACCCAAGGGGTGTCCTCAGCAAATTCACCAATGAAAGCACCTGCCATGATCGCATGACCATCTCGGCCTGGAGAGTTATTGAGATCAGCCATTTTGCTGTTTCGTACTCGTTTTTTATCTTTTTCAGTGATCGGCAGCTGCCAAATCATTTCACCGCATTCTTCTGATGCTTCTTTAAACTGAGTATACAGTTCATCGTTATTGGTCATGACACCTGTTGTCTCATTTCCAAGCGCCACAACGACCCCGCCTGTTAATGTTGCAACGTCTACAAGAACAGAGGCACCATGCTGCTTCGCATAGGTTACCCCATCTGCTAAGACGAGACGACCTTCTGCATCGGTGTTGAGCACTTCGATTGTTTTACCGCTCAGTGACACAATCACATCATCCGGCTTCATTGCGTCTGCGGAGATCATATTATCTGTTGAGGCAATGACAGCAATCACATTTTGCTCTGGGCGAAGCTCACCAATGATTTCCATCGCGCCTAAAACAGAGGCTGAGCCGCCCATATCCGTTTTCATGCCCACCATACCTGCTCTTGGCTTTAATGAATATCCACCTGTATCATACGTGATGCCTTTACCGACAAGACCGATGACATCTGTCCATTCTTCCTTGCCTTGATATTTCAACACAATGAGCTTTGGTGGTTCTGTTGAGCCTCTATTGACGGCTAAAATACCGCCCATCCCAAGCTCTTCCATTTGTTCTTTATCTAAAATTTCAATTTCAAATTCGTATTTATACGCAAGCTCTGCTGCATAGGAAGCAAGATCAGAGGATGTCAGCATGTTCGGCGGCATATTCACAAGAGTGCGGGCCGAATTCACTGACTGTCCGTAGACTTCGCCTACTTTCAGACTTGCCTGAATTTCAGCTGTATCATGATTCGTCGTTGCATAGACAAACTCGATAAAGCGATCAGGTTCATTCGTTTTATGTTTAAAATCTTGTAATTCATATGTAGCTAAGAGGCAGCTTTCAGAAAGGGCATGTGCTGCATCATGGACAGGCATATCCTTTCCTATAAACGTATCAAGCAAGACCGAAACCGCTTGCTTTTTATCTTGATGAAGCTTTTTAAATAAATGCGCAAAGACTTCTTGTGCCTCTTCAAACGTGTAATCTAATTCCTTCCCAAGCCCGACAAAATAAATGCGTTTGATGCCTGTTTCAGGGGACGGGAAAAACTTCGAAAGCTGATTTCTTTTGGATGAAATATCGCCTTCTTTTAATAATTCAGTGATTCTTCCTTCAAGTAATTCATCTATTTCTTTTGCTTTTCCTGATAATTGGCTCTTTTGAAAAAGTCCGATGGCCAGTGTATCTTTATGTTGCAACTCATTTGTCGAGAAAAACATATTTATCACACGCTCCTTCAATGAACTCCATTTTTCACATTGGAACCTCTATTATATCAAAATTTGCGTGCCTATACGATCATTGCCAGCTGTCTTCACTTGGTGAACATTTATATTTTTACACGCGGAAGGGCATCATGAAAAAGTGGCGACGATCGATAGCAGTCTGTCCATGTTCTCCACGTTCCACATCTACTTTCTTTAATGTTATAATGAACATGGACTTGGCAACCATTTTTACTGCAATCATTTTTTTATCTTACTAGGGTAAACAGTCAATCATTTCGCACGATATTTTTTCTTACAGAGAGGATGTTTCTTGTTCATGAGCGTACTGACGAATTTTCCGCTGCTTGCCAGCCTTGCAGCCATCTTTTTTGCACAATTTGTAAAAGTACCCATTCAATTTATCATTTCTAGACGACTAGATTGGTCGCTCATTACAAGCACAGGCGGAATGCCAAGTTCACACTCCGCAGCAGTAACAGCACTCTCAACAGCAGTTGCTTTAGAGCACGGGCTAGGAACATCTATTTTTGCCATTTCCGCCATCTTTGCTATTATTACGATGTTTGATGCGACGGGTGTTCGCAGACAGGCAGGAGAACAGGCGACTGTTCTCAACAAGCTGGTGACAGATTTCAACCATTTTGTTGCCGAAGCAAAGAATTTCCCAAGTGCGGAAGAAAAAGAGAAGCAAAAGAAATTGAAAGAGCTTCTTGGGCATAAGCCGATTGAAGTCTTCTTCGGCGGCTTAACAGGGATCTTGCTGACACTCATCTTAGATTATTACTTCATGTAGAAGCGAAAAAAGCTTTGGACCTCAAACGGGCCAAAGCTTTTTTATTCTTTATTCGCTTGAAACTGCTGACGGAAGACTTGCATGGATTCCGCTTCATTCAGCTGATCTAAGTCCTTTTCCGTTAACGTCCCTTCGCCCTTTTTAATAATATAGACATCGAGCACTTTTTTACCCCATTCTCTATACACATCATCAACGGTTTCATAATATAAATCAAGCTTATGACCTTTAATGGCTTTGCCTGTATCTGCGACCACACCGTAACCGTAGTTTGGGATAAACAGCACGGTTCCAATTGGAAAGACAGATGGGTCAGCAGCCACTGTTGAATATAAATCACGTTTTACTTTGACTCCTGAATATGTAATGCCATATGCATGATGTTCCTTCGTCTTGCCTGTTGATTCCACACCTGCTGTATAGCCTGTGGCGACAACCTTTTGCTTCGGATAATCATTCCAATTAAACGCTTCTTCAAGGGAAACAGCTCGCAAGTCATCGCTTTTGACCGCCATCGTCTGTCTCTTTTGATGATGAAAAAAAGAAGACACTTGCTTCCCAGCATCGGTCTCTTTCACCCATGCAGCTAGATCACTTGGTTCTACTCCAGATATGCCCGTAAAGCTTGTCATCAATGCAAGTATGAAAAGGGCTGTCATGAACAATCGTTTCATCCATGTTTTCATCTCTATTTGTCACTCCTCTACCCATCTATTTGTTTCCAAACAAAAAGGAAACTATACAAAGGAGAAACAAAAAAACCCACTTGCTAGTAAACAAGTGAGCTAAAACATTTGATAGCCTCTTTTTCGAAGCGCTTTGATGACAAAGCCTGATGCAATCGCACCAACCAGACCACTCAATAAAATAATGATATCTGCCGCAGCAAGTGATACAATGCGGTCTCCTATCCCTGAAAAAGCGGTGCCTGGCTCTCTTACATAGGTCACCATCTTTTGATTATTGATAATGAAAAGGCATACAATTGGATATAAAATTGCCATAATCCATGACATTCTCAGCAGCATATTCAGCAAAAAGCCAATGCCGAAGAATAACACGAAAAATAAAATAACTGAAATGATAACGACTGGTAAACTGATCACTTCATCTCCACCCCCAAATATCCCATCATTAGTTTAACTTGGAAATAGAGATGAAGTCAATCAATGGAAAAAGCAGATGGATTAATGCTTCTCTCCTGTCCCTTTACATTCCCCACACGTTTCTGATCCGCCGAGCAATAACTGAAAATACCCTTTTCCTGAACAATATTCACAGGTTGACTTTTTTTCTTTTGTTTGTATATTCATATTGCTCACTCCTTAATCTAAATTTTCTGATAATTCATCATAACACATTTTTCTGTCCAGTACCAAGTGAGAAAATATTCCGTATGTCATCAAAAAACGTGTATCACGAGGATACACGTTTTCGTCTATTGATGTTTAGAAGAATTTGAACTTCCCTTTTTTCAGAACAAGTCCTGGTCCGCCAACCATGAATAAAGAACGGTTGTCGATGATTTTCTTCATTGCAGAAGCTTTTGTACCTTGAAGTTTTTTACCAAACGCAACACCTACAGCATCGTGCTCACCAAGAGAAGCAACTGTTCCTTTGATGTCTGGCTTAAAGCTTTCAAGAGAACCACCTTTCACAAGCGCTGCAAGGTTTTTCGCTACTGTTTCACCTTGCTGCATAGCGATTTGTGCAGTTGGTGGGTATGGACGGTTGATCTCTTCATTGATAATCAATGAACAGTCACCAATGATGAATACATCATCATTTTCTGGAACACGAAGATCTGGAGATACTTTTACGCGGCCGCGCATGTTTTCAAATCCAGCTTCTTCAACGATTGGGTTACCGCGTACACCAGCAGCCCAAACAACCGTTTCAGCTTTGATTTCTTCTGTATCATCGTCTTTCCCAACAATGATGCCTTCAGGCGTACATTCTTTGATCGCTGTGCCAATTTTGAACTCAACACCTTTACCTTGAAGGTAGTTCATTGCATAGTCGATCAATTCAGGATCGAATCCTGGAAGAGCTGTTGGTGCAGCTTCTACGCAGATAATACGCACTTCTTTTTGATCAATATCATACTCTTTGCAAAGCTCAGGCACACGGTTTCCAAGCTCACCAAGGAATTCAATTCCTGTGAAGCCCGCACCGCCGACAACGATTGTCAAGCGCTCTGGACGCTTTTCAGCTTCTGTATTGTACGTCGCAAATTGAAGCTCAATGTGCTCACGAAGCTGACGAGCAGAGTTGATATTAGAGATGGAGAATGCATATTCTTTCAGTCCTGCAATACCAAATGTTTCAGGAACAGCTCCAAGCGCTACAACAAGGTAGTCGTAGGAAAGTTCGCCATCTGATGTCACAACTTTTTTCGCTTCCTTATCAATGCTCTCAACTGTTGCTTGTACAAAGTTGACACGGGAACTGTTAATCACATCTTTAATTTGATAACGACAGCGATCATGATGAAGTGTACCTGCACTTGCTTCATGTAGCCATGTTGTTTCGTAATGATAATTATGCTTGTTCACAAGAGTAATGTCCGCATCATTTGTGCCAAGCTGTTTTGTTAATCTTGTTACAGTCATTAATCCGCCATAACCTGCACCTAATACAACGATTTTCGGTTTATTCACTGGAATCACATCCACCTTTTTTAAATTTGCTGTAAAACGGATATAGAATTACATATCGTTATTCTCAACCGCTTTCCGGCATTTTATGAAATTTAAACAAAAAATAAGTATGTGAAAATCTGAACTTTCACCTACAAAAAACGAAAGCATTTGACCGTATCCGACAAAAATTCATAAAAAATTAATATTTAGTTCCCTTAACAATAATAGCGAGTTCTGCTCCTTTTTTCAAGGCTTTAAAGTGAAAATCCTTATGATAAACGGTCTTTCTCACTTTTTCCTCTTTTTCGAAGCATCGACATCAAAAAACGACAAGTTTTTCAAAACAAGTCAAACGACGAGATGTGGTATGATATGATATAGTGATAACAATTTTCATTTGGGAGGATTAAGGAATGCAAGAAGATTCTAAGGTATATGACATTACCGTTATCGGGGGCGGCCCAGTTGGGTTGTTTACTGCGTTTTACGGAGGCATGAGACAGGCAAGTGTAAAAATCATTGAAAGCCTTCCTCAGCTCGGCGGTCAACTATCTGCTCTTTACCCTGAAAAATACATTTATGATGTGGCTGGTTTCCCAAAAATCCGCGCACAAGAATTAGTTGATAACCTAAAGGAACAAATGGATAAATTTGATCAAACCATTTGCTTAGAGCAAGCAGTGGAAACGGTTGAAAAGCAAGCAGATGGTATTTTTAAACTCGTCACAAATCAAGAGGTTCATTATTCTAAAACGATCATCATTACAGCTGGTAACGGTGCATTCCAACCGAGAAAGCTTGAACTTGACGCAGCAGAATCATTTGAAGGAAGCAACCTGCATTACTTCATCAATGACTTGAACCAATTTGCTGGCAGACGTATCGCTGTTCTTGGCGGCGGAGACTCTGCGGTGGACTGGGCACTGATGCTTGAACCAATCGCAAAAGAAGTATCCATCATTCACCGCCGTGACAAATTCCGTGCACATGAGCACAGTGTAGAAAACTTGCACAACTCGAAAGTCAATGTGCTGACACCATTTGTGCCAACTGAGCTCATTGGTGAAGACCGCATTGAACAAATTGTGCTTGAAGAAGTCAAAGGCGATAAAAAACAAGTGCTTGATGTAGACGACGTAATCGTCAATTTCGGCTTTGTTTCCTCCCTCGGACCAATCAAACAATGGGGCCTTGAAATCGAAAAGAACTCTATCGTGGTGAAGTCCACAATGGAAACAAACATCGAAGGCTTCTATGCAGCAGGAGACATCTGTACGTATGAAGGAAAAGTCAAATTGATTGCAAGCGGATTTGGTGAAGCACCAACTGCTGTGAACAACGCAAAAGCGTACATGGACCCGAAAGCCCGTGTACAGCCGCTTCATTCCACAAGCTTATTTGAAAACAAATAAGGACGGATCAAAAAAAGGAGTTCCACCCGCGGAACTCCTTTTTCGTTTATTGAAAAATCCCAATATAGGCATTCGCCATTCCAAGTACCATTGCAGCAAGCAGCACCACAACAATCCCTGCCACAACCAAAATCACCCGATCCTTCACACGTTCCTTTTTCGGAAGCGGCTTGTCTATCCCGCAAGATGGACACGTTTTTGAACGATACGGAATCAGTTCATGACAGTTCCTGCAATTGATTTGTTCACTCAATCCTCAGCAACCTCTTTTCTGACTACAGTTTCTGTTTGATTATCATGATACTCTTTTCGGGTGGAAATAGCCAGTTGTGAGGACAAGCTGTAACAAAATTGAGCGATTTAAGGGACAAACATATCTCTTAATGAATGCAACAGAAAAAATGCGATTCATGCAGGATAAACATATTCACAAGACTTCAGAAAACGGTGAAATGGTGATTTGATCCTGAACACTTTCGAGAAATTGGGGCATTGAACTTTTTATTGACCCTAACGCAACGTCATACTTTATAGTGGATACTATAAGGAGGTGTGCTTAAGATGAAGGTAAAAGAAGTCGCTGAATTGTTTGGTATTAGTATTCGTACACTTCATCATTACGACCAGATTGGTTTGTTGACACCAAAAGAAGTCACTGACTCTCGTTATCGGCTCTATTCAGAAGAAAATCTTGAGACATTACAACAGATATTATTTTTCAGAGAACTTGGATTTGCCTTGAAGGAAATCAAAAAAATGATGCACAGTCCTTTCTTTGACAGGCAGGAAGCATTTACCTTACAACGAAAAATGTTGATAGAGAAACGAAATAAATTCGATAAAATGATTGAAAATATTGACAAAACGCTGCAACATATGGCGGGAGAAACCCAATTCACCAATAAAGAGAGGTTCAAGCTAATGAACATGAAACTCAATCAATATGAAGAAGAAGCTCGTCGGAGTTGGGGAAATCAAGCTATTGATGAAGTTAACTCAAAACTAAAGTGTTTGTCTAAAGAGGAACAAATTGATTTATCTGATAGATGGGATAGGATGTTTAATAAACTAGCCTCCCTTCGCAATTATCACCCTCGATCCAAAGAGGTACAATCCGCAATCAAAGAATGGTATGACTTTTTAAACGAAAACTTTAGTCATTACTCTCTTGATGCTTTTTATGGATTAGGTCAACTCTATATTCAAGATGAACGTTTCACAAAGAATATAGATCGATATGGCGAAGGCTTGGCATCATTCATGAGTGAAGCAATGAACGTCTTTACTAATCATCATAAAAGAGGTCATAGCGATGAAAATCATCATTGAGGATACAATTGAACAATACAAAAAGTTGTTTTCGATGAAAGAAAATAAAGAACATTTTTTTCAGTACACCATGATGAAACCTTTTGAAAAGATGTGGAATATGATAAATGTTCCGTTAAAAGCTAAACAGCCTAATGGCTATGATGTCTTAATGGCGACCAATATGCTTGGCTATCTTGATGTATCAGATACACAAAATGGGAGACAGGCATTAGACAGTTTAGAAGAAATTCAAGCTCTTCAAACCGCTAATCTCACCTTGAACAATTGTATGGATTATATGAAAAAACAGAATCTGCATATAAATGCTAATGAATTGAGATTCGGTTTATATATGGCTGATCCGAAGAAGCTCGAATTACAAAAAGGATATTGTGGTTTTGGAGGTATTCCAGGATTTATCCAAGTCTCAATTTATCCAAACTCTTATAATATCCCAAGAATTCCTTCTGTCATCGCACATGAATTCCATCATAATATCCGTTTTTCATATTTTGAATGGGATCACGGAAACGTGACAGTTGGCGATTACTTAATTATAGAAGGTTTAGCTGAATCATTTGCAAAAGAACTTTATGGCGAACATCTTTTAGGACCTTGGGCTACTTCTTTTGATAAACGGGATTTAGAATATTCAAAAGAAGTGATCAAAGACGCTTTACATACGAAAGGATTTGCTGAGGTCAGCAGTTATATGTTTGGTGATACCATTGCTATAGAACAAGGTTATCAACCTGTCGGATTATCACCCTTTGCAGGTTATGCAATAGGTTATCAAGCTGTACAATCTTTCATGAAAAACAATCATGTAGGAATTGGAGAAGCTACCTTACTCGGTACAGATGAAATACTAAGAAATTGCGAACTATTTTCTAAGTAAATAATTTGACTAATGAGGACATTACTTCGTGAATGAAGTAATGTCCGTCTTTTTTTATTCACTATGAAAATTTCTAAAGCAAACTAATGGCAACTAGATTTAATACATTCTTTGTTTTTTTACATCAACCGTGGTAATTCCTATTTCATCCGTTGTTTCATCATAAAGATGAATTCTTTTTCTTCAATATTATTTAAGAGCCTACTGTTATGTTGTTACACATACATTCAGTCTAACCATAAATAATTAAAAAAGAATTTGTTTAAAAACCTGGTTAAAATCTGTCAAACAGCACAAAAACCTCCTCGAATATAAGATCTATTTGAGGAGGCATTGATATTAAAGATTGAATTACAGAATTAATCGATGCTAAAATCTTAACACTCTTCCGGCGTGCCGGTATTCGTCGCAGTTCTGAAAGAAGAACCACATCCGCATGAGGCAATGGCGTTTGGGTTGTCAATCGTGAAACCGCCGCCCATTAGTGATTGTTTGAAATCAATGATGGTTCCGTTCATGATATCAAGGCTTTCGGTGTCGACAAGGACTTGGATGCCGTGCTGTTCAAACTGTGTGTCTTTCTCTGCTACTTCATGGTCAAACCCCATGCCGTATGAAAGACCGCTGCAACCGCCGCCTTTTACGCCCACTCGAAGAAACGCATTTTCTTCTTCATGCTCTTTCATCATATCTTTAATCTGCAACGCAGCAGCTTCTGTAATGGTTACTGGTGTACTCATGATCATCCCTCCTTTTGACTGGATGTTTCTTTTCAATTATAAACGTGATGATGCCTTTTCTCAAATAAATGGTTTAGAGATAGAATGTGCCGTCACAAATCGTTTCAGCAGGTCCTGTCATTAGCACATGGTCATTGTCCTTCCAGCGAATGATCAGGTCTCCACCTGCTAAGTGAACTGTCATGTCCGTTTCTTTTTTCGCATGTCCATTGACAATCGTTGATACGGCCGCAGCGCAAGCTCCCGTTCCGCAGGCTTGTGTAATCCCTGATCCTCTTTCCCACACACGAAAATGCAGTTCCGTTTCACTGACGATTTCAACAAATTCCACATTAACGCCTTCTGGGAACATCTCGTGCTTTTCGATGATCGGTCCAAGTGAATCGAGCGGGGCCTTTTCAATGTCCTCTAAATAGAAAACGATGTGCGGGTTACCCATTGAAACGGCCGTCCCATTCAAACTCGCAGTGCCAAAGTCAAGCGCCTCATTGATCGTTGTGCTGCCTTGCTCGCCTAGCATCGGCATCGCTTCTTTTTCAAAACGAGGTGTCCCCATATCCACTGTGACTAAATGAACCTGACCATCTTGTACATGGACAGTTGCTTCGACAAGTCCTGATAATGTCTCAATCTGAAACGTGGTGTCTGTCACAATCTGATGCTCATACACATATTTTGCAACGCAGCGCAGCCCGTTACCGCAGTTTTTCCCCTCTGATCCATCATTGTTGAAAATACGCATTTTCACAGGAGCAACATCTGATGGACAAATGAGGATCATCCCGTCAGAACCAATTCCTGTATAAACAGAAGAAACGCGGATCGCTATCTCTGACAGCTGTTCTTCTGGAAGCTGTTTCTTCATCTGATTGACGTAAATATAATTATTTCCTAGTCCGTGCATTTTCGTGAATTGAAATGATGTCATGAAAGTCCTCCAAAAATGTTGTTTCTTTATAGTATAAAAGGAGTCAATTCAGGAGACAATCTTATCATCCCCCGTTTTTCATACATAAGAGCTCTTTGCTGCCATGGCAAAGGGCTTTTATTATGTATATGCCTCTTTTTCACACGTGTGATGCTTCATGTTGATGATATTTTATTAGCATAACATATTGGAGGCGCTTTCTATATATTCTCCTTAAAAATGGAAGCTGAAAGTGTGAAAAAAATGCACCTCATGACCCATGTGGTGCATTTAAAACATGTCATTTTCCTCTATAAAAGCATAAATACGCTCGACTAGCTGCTCTGCATTTTCTCCTGAAACAAATTCTCCATTCACAAGCGCAAATGGGGAGTCCATGCATTTGCCGCAATAGCTTAAACAGCCGTATTCCATTACATCTAGGTTTGGGTCTTTTTCAAGCTTCTCTTTTGCTTCTTGAGACCCTTGTGCAAGATTACTTACACAAAATTCGATCAGTGGAAACACTGTGCTTCACCTCACATTGCCTTACCATCCTACCGAAATTCCTTCTATTAGTCAAAACATGAGCTTCAAATAAATCGTTACGCCTATTCCCTGTAAAATGTTTTACTATTTAGGACTAACTTATGAATATGTAGGTTATTTTGAAACAATTATTGTGGTTTCACAGTAAATTCGATATAATTTTATTTGGTATTTTAACTTAAAGTTTTTTAGTATAAGTGTTTTTCAATGTCTAGGGGGAAAAGGAGAATCGTCATGAAAAATTTAGTCTTGATCGGCGGAGGTTACGGAAATATGCGGGTTCTCCACCGCTTATTGCCAAATCAATTACCTGATGATGTTACTATCACATTAATTGATCGAAATCCTTACCACTGTTTAAAAACAGAATATTATGCACTTGCTGCTGGAACGATCTCTGATCATCACATTCGAGTATCCTTTCCAGAGCATCCGAAGCTAGATATTCAATATGGGGAAGTAGAAAAAATTGATATTGAAAACAAACAGATCTTATTCAGCGACCGTGAACCCATTCCATATGATGACACGGTCATCGGATTAGGCTGTGAGGACAAGTACCATAATGTCCCTGGTGCAAAAGAACATACATACAGCATTCAAACGATTGATCAATCAAGGCTTGCGTATAACAAATTAAACAATTTAAGCGCAGGCGCAACGGTTGGCATTGTCGGTGCTGGACTGAGCGGGGTAGAGCTAGCCAGTGAACTGCGAGAAAGCCGAGCTGATTTAAACATTATTCTTTTTGACCGCGGAGAACTGATTCTATCAAGCTTCCCAAAAAGATTAAGTTTATATGTGCAAAAATGGTTTGAAGAAAACGATGTGAAAATCATTAACTGCGCCAATATTACGAAGGTTGAAGAAGGTTTGGTTTACAACCATGACGATGCGATTGAAGCAGATGTCATTGTGTGGACAGCAGGAATTCAGCCAAGTAAAGTAGTACGAGAGATGGAGGTTGAAAAAGACGCTCAAGGCCGCGTCGTCTTAACTCCTCATCACAATCTCCCTGGAGATGAGCATGTATACGTCGTTGGTGATTGTGCAAGTCTACCGCATGCTCCAAGTGCACAGCTTGCCGAGGCACAGGCAGAACAAATTGTTCAATCTCTACAAAAACGCTGGAAAAACGAGCCGCTTCCTGAGACTTACCCGCAGTTTAAGCTAAAAGGTGTATTAGGCTCTTTAGGGAAAAAAGCCGGATTTGGCTTAGTTGCGGATCGTCCGCTTGTTGGCCGTGTTCCAAGACTCCTAAAATCCGGACTTCTTTGGATGTACAAGCATCACAATGGCTAAACTCATGTGAATTTTTTCTCAAAGCTCCTTCCTGATGAAGGAGCTTTTTCTATGAAACGGCATGTGCCGATGGATGGGTCAATTTGGTAGGAGCAAGGGCAAGAATGCAGTCTTTACGAAAAGTTCTCATTGTCTTCTTCGATAAACAATACGCTTGTATGAGCTGTTCGGTTTGACGATGTACAATGATTTTTCGTTTTGTGCACTCTCCGTTTTTCTTCATATAAATCATATCAATCGGCATTTGCTGATGAAGAGATTGTTTCAGTAAATAATTCATGATGCTCACACTCCTTTCATCTCATTATAAACGAACAAACGTTCTTATTCAACTCAAAAAAGAACGTTTGTTCTATTTATTTTCTCGAAAAAAGAACAGTTTATTCACTGCTCTCCTTGTACCCGTATTTCTCCATTTCTTGATAAATGGCTTTTAATTTCGGATTGCCTTCTCCTACAATTTGATCCTCCACTAGGACAAGTGGATAAAAGAATTCATCATCAAGAATTCGTTCAGACAATTCTTTTTGGCGTTCGTTTTCTGGCGGGTGCTCAATATCAATATATGTGATGCGAAATGGCTGATTCGGATATTTACGTTTTAATGCTGCATCTAACCACTCAAATGTATCTTTTGAAGAAGGCAGATTCACGCAGCTAGCGCACAGTACATCTCTTCCATATACATAAAGATCAACGGTTTGGTTCATTTGACAGCCCCCTATTCTTTCTTTATTTTAGCTGAATTTTCTGTATGAAAAAAGTAAAATTCACTTTTTGTTTCAAGATGAGATTGTGCTATAATGAGAAGGAAACTTTGAAACCAATCAATAGATTTTTATCGTCCAGATGAATATAATGGTGATATGTTGTGAAAGGAGCGATTATATCTAATGACTGAAGTCGAAATGAAAGACCAAGTACAGGAAGTGCTGGACAAACTTCGTCCATTTCTATTACGTGATGGTGGAGACTGTGAGCTTGTAGACATTGAAGATGGCATTGTCAAATTACGTCTTCTTGGTGCATGCGGCAGCTGCCCAAGTTCAACCATTACATTGAAAGCCGGTATTGAGCGCGCATTATTAGAAGAAGTACCTGGCGTTGTAGAAGTTGAACAGGTTTTCTAATTCATATATGACATGAAAACGACCCAATGAGGGTCGTTTTAGATTGTTGACAAAGGGCTAAAATGAACGTTATTTTAGCTCTTTGTCTTCTTTTCAGCGTGATAGAAAACCTTTGAAGTCTAGGAAGGACGAGTACCGGCGCGGAGCGAATGTGATATTCGTGAGCACCGGCACGCAGGACTGACACCGAATGCGAGGGTTTGTCTACACGCTGAAACGACCCAATGAGGGTCGTTTTTTTATTTGGATAACTTGTCTCTAAACCATTCTTGAATAAACGTCAGTCTTTGAATACGCTGCGTAGGGTGACCGGTTCTGGATAAATCATGAGACGCCTTCGGAAATTTGACCAATCTTGTGTCTTTCCCAAGCTCCTTCAATGCCACAAAAAGCTGCTCTCCTTGATCTACTGGGCAACGGTAATCTTCATCACTGTGTAAGATGAGGAGTGGCGTGTTCACCTGTTTCACATACTTTAACGGCGAACGATCCCATAGCTTATCAATTGAATCATAAATATCCCCATCAATCTGCCATCTTGTAAAGAAATAGCCGATATCACTGATTCCATAAAAGCTAATCCAGTTCGAGATGGACCGTTGTGTGACGGCTGCATGAAAGCGGTCTGTCTGTCCGACAATCCAGTTGGTCATAAAACCGCCATAGCTGCCTCCTGTTACCCCGAGCCTCGTTTCATCGAGGAAATCATAGGATTCCAGCACGTGATCAACAGCCAGCATGACATCCTCATAATCAACGTCACCATAGCTGCCTCTCACACGGTCGGTAAACATCTGTCCGTACCCATGACTGCCATGAGGATTCACGTACACAATGGCATAGCCTTCAGCAGCGAGCATTTGAAATTCATGAAAAAACGTATGACCATACATCGCATGCGGACCGCCATGAATTTCTAAAATGAGCGGATATTTTTTCCCTTCCTCCATCTGAGAAGGCTTCATGAACCAGCCATGTACATCGTCGCCCTCTTTCGACTGAAAAGAAAATGGCTCCGGTACCGATAGGGCATGCTCCTTTAAAAGGGTATCATGCTCGAAAGTGATTTGCTTTAGTGATGATTCACCTAAAGTCAGCTCATACAGCTCACTCGGTGAGACAGGTGACAGCCGGCTGATCAGTAATTTTGATTCATCTGGATGAAGGCTGAAGTTCGTGATGTGTTCTGCCTCTAGTCGAACTGGATAGGCTAAGCCTTCAATAGAAAAGTAATAAATCCCTGTACTTCCTTGATCAGAAACAAGCGCATAAAACCCCTGACTATCTTTTGTCCATTGTGGAAGCTGATTGGCATCACCGATGACACTATCCCCTGCCATACAATTGCCCACATACATATCGAGCATTTCTGACAGCTGAATGGTCTTTTCTTCTTTCAAATCATACAGCCATAATGATGGGAAGGTTGCATTTTGAAATTCACGCTCATGTCCAATGTACAAAAGGCTTCCTCCATTTGGAGAGAAAGATACGGTGGAGTAGGCGCCGGTCGATTGTGTCATTTTGTTTGATGTACCATCCTCTAATGAAAGGAGACATACATCACTTATGTAAGGCGTCTGAGTATTTGTTTGAATATAGGCAAGCCATTTCCCGCATGGAGAGACTACATGATTCACATGATGTTGCTGCTCGTTTGTGACATTCTCTACCTCTCCTGTACGGACATCCACTTG
Source organism: Bacillus pumilus (assembly GCF_002744245.1). GTDB lineage: Bacteria > Bacillota > Bacilli > Bacillales > Bacillaceae > Bacillus > Bacillus pumilus_M. The sequence goes on from NZ_NKHG01000105.1 coordinate 18,390, forward strand.
TACAATCTGCGTCAGACGCCCATCTAAAAAGCCTCTTCCATCTGCCTTATAGGTCAAATCATCATATATTGCTGGAGCAAAGTCATCTCGCTCCTCCTTTTTTTCATCATGAACAGATTCTGTTTGTTTTAATGATACAGCCGCGTAAATGAAAGCCCCATCCGGCGAAAATACAGGATGAGATACCCCGTATGGAATATTTGTTAAAGTGCGCACGCCGCCTCCTTGGCTCTGGATGAGTGCAAGTTGAGGGGCTTCCTTTGGCTTTTGCAAAATAAAGGCAAGCTGCTTACCGTCTGTTGACCAAACTGGCTGATGATGCTTTCCATCCTCAAATGTCCATTGCGACAGCTCCCCTGTTTCTTCATCTCGAACCCATAAATGAATATTATAATCATCCTTTTTCTCATTCACCGTTACCTTTGTAAAGACGGCCCTTTTCCCATCTGGCGAATAGACCGGATATGAAACAGACACAATCTTTGTTAAGTCCTCTGCTGTCATCAATTTCTTCATCAATGTATCTCCCCCTTTTATGCATAAAAAATACTTCGATCCTCTAAATAATAATCCCTGCTTCTGTCCTTAAATACAAGCATAAAAAAAACGTGCGTATTCACCGCACGTTCTACACTTGATTGACAGGATGATGTTCCACGACGACACCTTCTACCGGCACCGTCAGCAAATCTACTTCGCAATGCGGGAAATTTTGGGCAAGCTGCTCTTTCAGCGCTTCTCCCTTCCCTTTTTCAATTAATGTAAGGATCGTCGGCCCAGCACCGCTTAATGCGGTTCCATATGCTCCTTTTAGCGAAGCGACGTGCTCCACCTTTGACAGCTCTGGGACAAGCATGGTGCGATAAGGCTGATGAAACAAATCTTTATTCATCATTTCACCGACAAGCGGCCAGTTCTGCGTCATTAAGGCGGCGACAAGGACGTTACTCACAGCACTCGCACTAACCGCCTGTTTATAGGAAAAATCCTCTGGCAGGACATCACGGGCATCCTTTGTCAAAACCTCGTAAAAAGGAATCACGACGACGACATCTATATCCACATGCTTCACTTTCACGGCATGTGTCTTGTCTTCTTCATGAAGGCCAATGAGTAAACCACCAAATAAAGAGGCACCTGCATTATCAGGATGACCTTCTACCTTACTTGCAAAAAAGAGCTTCTGATCATCGGTCATATTTAATTCAAGCAGCTGATTGGCAAGCTCAATGGCGGCCACGATGGCTGCAGCACTGCTGCCTAGCCCCCGTGCTAATGGAATATCACTCCACACTTTCACATGAACAGGCGGGAGTGTTTTTCCAAAGTCATCTGCGACCTTTTTGGCTGTTTGATAAATCAGGTTATCGGTGCCTGATGGAATACCAGACACGACATCTGTTTCCGCTTCAAAGAGCCAGCTATCATTGGCATAGACTGATAACTTTAAATAGCGGCTGAGCGCCATTCCGACTGAATCAAAGCCTGGTCCTAAGTTGGCAGTGCTTCCCGGTACTGTGATTGAAAAAAGCATGGAGGCTTCACTCATACGCGTGCGGCCTTTTCTAAATGTTCGAGAATTTGATCTTCATCTGCATCAAGTGTGACCGGTTTGATTTGCGAAATATCAATGGCCGTATTCGGATCTTTCAATCCGTTTCCTGTTAATACAGCGACGACTTTACTGCCTGGCTTGATTTCTCCAGACTTCACTTGCTTTAGTACACCCGCAATAGACGCACATGAGCCCGGCTCTGCAAACACACCTTCTTCACGTGCGATCAATTGATACGCATGAAGGATTTCCTCATCTGTGACTTCATCAATTTTACCGTTTGATTCATTCGCCGCTTGAACAGCTTGCTTCCAGCTCGCTGGATTCCCGATCCGAATCGCCGTTGCCACTGTTTCTGGCTGCTCAATCACTTCATTTCGAACGATGGCTGCTGCTCCTTCTGCTTCAAAACCACGCATAACAGGCAGTCCAGTTCCTTTTTGCTCATGATATTCTTTGAACCCTTTCCAGTAGGCCGTGATATTCCCTGCATTTCCAACAGGAATAGCCAGTACGTCTGGCGCAGAGCCTAACTGCTCACAAATTTCAAATGCCGCTGTCTTTTGCCCTTCAATTCGGTAAGGGTTAACGGAGTTGACGAGTGCAATCGGTGCTTTTTCACAGATACTGCGGACTATTTTAAGTGCATCATCAAAGTTGCCATCAATGGCAATGATCTCTGCACCGTACATGACCGCCTGCGCAAGCTTACCAAAGGCAATTTTCCCATCTGGGATGATGACAATACATTTCATATCGGCACGAGCCGCATACGCCGCTGCCGCTGCAGAGGTATTTCCTGTCGAAGCACACATGATCGTATCATTGCCTTCTTCTTTTGCCTTTGCGACTGCCATGACCATTCCTCGATCCTTAAAAGAACCCGTTGGATTGACGCCTTCTGTTTTCACATGCAGCTCAATCCCCAGCTTTTCAGAAAGCTTCGCGAGATGGATCAGCGGTGTATTCCCTTCATTTAATGTTAGTTTTGGTGTTTTCTCGTTAACCGGTAAGAATTCTTGAAATTCTTCAATGAGTCCATTCCACTTCATCAGCTTAAACCGTTCCCTTCTACTCGGTACGTGCTCTTCACTTGAACCACCACGTCGAGATCGTTTAATTTTTGCAGGATATTCGAGAAATCTTCTTCTGACGTCTGATGTGTAATAATCACAATTTCAGCCAGCTCATCATGCCCTTTCACTGGCAGTTGAAGGATCTTTTCAAAGCTGATGCCTCTTTCAGAAAAGATAGACGTAATGCGGGAGAATGCCCCCACTTGATCTCTGACATGAATTCTTAAGAATTGCTGAGCAAATACTTCCGATAAGGATTTGATTTTTTTCTCAAATTGGGGAGCGATAAATCCGCTTCCGTTCACGCCAAGACGCATGTTTTTCATGACAGCGACTAAGTCCGATACAACAGCTGTTGCCGTTGGCAGGCTTCCTGCTCCAGGTCCATAAAACATCGTTTCTCCCACAGCACTCCCGTAGACATACACAGCGTTGAATTCATTGTTGACTGATGACAGTGGGTGATGATCAGGCAATAAGGTTGGCTGTACACTGACCTCCACTTTCTCTCCGTCTCTTTGGGCAATACCGATCAGCTTCATTGTATAGCCAAATCGTTTGCTGAAATTAATGTCCTCATCAGAGATGTCAGAGATGCCTTTAACCTTCACGTCCTCTAAATCAACATTCATTGAAAAGCCGAGCCTTGCAAGAATCGCCATCTTTCTTGCGGCATCCAGTCCTTCTACATCAGCTGTCGGGTCTGCTTCTGCAAAGCCAAGATCTTGCGCTTCTTTTAATACATCCTCGTATGCGCTTTTATCGACATTCATTTTCGTTAAAATAAAATTGGTTGTGCCGTTCACGATGCCCATCATCTTTGTGATTCGATCAGAGGCTAAGCCTTCTTCTAACGTACGCAGAATCGGAATCCCTCCAGCGACACTTGCTTCGTAATAAAGATCACAGCCATTTTCTTTCGCTACATGTAAAAGCTCCGTGCCGTAAAGCGCCATTAAATCTTTATTGGCTGTAATGACATGCTTCTTCTCGTTTAACGCATCTATTAAATATTGTTTTGTATCTTCAATGCCGCCCATCACTTCAATAATGACGTCGACCTCTGGATCTCTAATCACATCGTATACTTCAGTTGTGAAGACCTCTCTTGCGACATCCACATCTCTTTTTTTGTCGGGATTGCTCACAAGCACCTTTTGTATTAATACCGGACAGCCGATTTGGTGCATTAATTTATCCTGATGATCTTGAATAATTTTAACGACACCGCTCCCCACTGTTCCTAATCCTAGTAGCCCAACTCGAATTGCCTTCACCTGAAATTCCACCTTTCTCCATAAATGTCCTCCGTAAAAAGACATTTGTTAACCTAACACAGACATTCAATGTACACACATTATAAAGGGGTATCCTCATTTTGACAAGGTAATAAAATATGAGAATATGAGAATGAAACCGCTTAACAGCTATTTATATCAAGATTCTATATTTTCAAAATATTTTTGTGAGAAAAGCTCCCGAAGTCAGGAAGCTTTACATTATGATTGAACCGGCGTTTTGGCTTGCTGATCTTGTAAGACAAGCGCGATATTCTCAGCACATAAATGCATCATCGTTTTTCTCGTTTCGACACTTGCGCTTCCGATATGAGGAAGAACCGTCACGTTTGGTAATGTCGTTAACGGATGAGCCGGGCTGACAGGCTCCTGACTAAATACGTCCAGACCTGCTCCTGCAATTTTCCCTGTCGTGACAGCCTCATATAAAGCCTCCTCATCCACTGTCTGGCCTCTTGATACATTGATAAAATAAGCCGTGTTCTTCATCTGATCAAATGCTTTCTCATTAAACATATCTTTCGTTTCTGGGGTTAAAGGGGTCAGACAGACGATGAAATCAGACTGCGTGAGCAGTTCATCAAAAGTGGCATATGTCACACCTAGTTGCTCTTCGATCTCCGGCTTTCTTGAACGGTTATGGTAAAGCACCTTCATATCAAAGCCCGTTGCCCGCTTGGCAAGTGCTGTTCCAATACTGCCCATTCCGACAATACCAAGGGTTTTGTGATGAACATCGGCTCCGGCAAGAAGAAGTGGTCCCCAGCCTGTCCATTTTCCTTCTTTAATCCAATCACTCGCCTCGACAATCCGTCTAGCTGATGCCATCAAAAGTGCAAAGGCTAAGTCAGCCGTGGATTCTGTTAATACGTCCGGTGTGTTACACACTGTGATACCGTACTTTTTAGCTGCCTCAAGGTCAATATTGTCATAGCCTACAGCAAGATTTGCGATCACTTTTACATTCGGGGCATTTGATAAAAGTGCCTCATCCACTTGATCCGACAGCATCGTCAGGAGCCCATCCGCCTTGGCAGATTGTTTTTCTAATTCTTCTCTTGGACATGGCTCATCCTCGCTCGTCCACATTTCGATATGAGCGACTTCTTTTAATGGTGTAAGTGATGTTTCATCTAGCTTTCTTGTGATATAGACATAAGGTTTCGTCAAGAAGAACACTCCTTTGGTTGCTTTCTTTAAGCATAACGAAAAACGCCTCAAGAGAAAAGAGACGTTCGGCTGTTCACTGAAACTTCAAATCAGCAGATTGATGAATCCATCCAATCGCCGGAATGGTACTCCCAATGCTTCGCATGGCACTCATCTCTTGAAAGACCTTCAGAAAGTATTCATAGCGATTGGCATCATGTAAGACGTAATCTAACCGCTCTTCATAATAAGATTTTTCATTTTCACCTGACATGTAGTAGCCTTCGACAATTTCAAAATAATGAAGCGGGAATAAAAGGCGGCTGTATAACAAACGCTTTGAAAAAGATGAAAGAGGTGTGACCTGCTCATATTGCTGTAAAAAAGAAAACCCTTCTTCAATTAAATCTTCCTTATGCTGTACAAAGGTTTCTCTTAAGTATTCTGCAATATCTCGGGTTGGATGGTCAAATACCCAATCAACAGGTAAACGGAGTGGCTGCTCATGCGGCCAAGTCTTACGTGAAAAACGCTGATGACAAACAGTGCCTGAGTCACATTCTTTCGGTTCATCATCAAGCTCTGTATCCACTAAATATTGAATGGCATTTTCCGTTAATCCAAGATAATACGGAAAGGATTCAATGAATTTTTTTTCAAATCGTTCAAGTGGTTTTTGATGCATTTGCTGCATCCAAAAGCCTTCAAGCTGATCTAACCGTTTTGCCCATAATTCCTTCCAAGCCCCTACTCGCTTTGTTTCAGACACCTCATAAGGAAATCCTCTTCCCCTTACATGGAAGGCCGCCAGCTCTGACGCATGCTGAAAAGAACGGCTTGTGATCGGCGGTGCCGCCTTTAATAAAGCGTACAGCTCCATCCCATGAGTAAAGGTCGGCTTCTCTTCATTCGTTAATTCAAACACAGCGACGTATGGGTCACCATCATTCTGTAAATACTGACTGATATGATAAAGCTCTGTGAGTTCTTCTTCTCGCAAATGAGACACAGGAACAATGAGGAAAAGAGCCTTCGCCGTTTGAAAGCTCTGATAATTGCCATATGGCATCAATTGACGAACATCAATTCCAAATGTGTGATAAATGGTTTCTTTCATGTTTTCACCTGCGTTCATATGATCAGTCCTTTATCATATCGTAGTCGCAGGTTGAGGGATTTATGAATACTATTTACTACCGAAGCTTTTTACACGTTGTGGACAAATTACGAGGATTGGGTGAGGGATACATGCCACATCATCATGAGATGAACGAAGTAGAAAAAATAGCAAGACGCCGTTTACAAGAGCGAGGCGTAACCATTCAAGATATAGCAGACCTTGTCTTCTTTTTACAAGAAAAGTATCATCCTGGTTTAGACATGAAAGAATGTCTCCACAATGTGGAGCGTGTCATCGCAAAGCGTGAAGTCCAAAATGCGATTTTAACAGGCGTTGAACTCGATGTCCTAACCGAGCAAAAGAAACTGACTGAGCCGCTGCAATCGATTCTTGAAACAGACGAAAGTCTTTATGGCGTCGATGAAATTTTGTCTTTTGCCATCGTCAATATTTATGGTTCTATTGGCTTTACGAATTACGGATATATCGATAAAGAAAAACCAGGAATTCTTGGGAGACTGAACGATAAAGCCACAGGCGAGTGCCACACCTTTTTAGATGACATTGTTGGCGCCATTGCAGCGGCAGCCTCAAGCCGGCTGGCACATAGTTCGAGAAATGCGGAATAACACAAAGAAGAGGACGCGCGTGTAACGCTTGTCCTCTTTTTTTACGATCATCGCTCGATCCACTCAGATAATGAATCAATGACATAAGTTGGCTGCTTTTCATACTGCTGAAGCAGCTCTTTTGTGGTCACCCCTGTATGAACGAGCAATGTATCCATTCCTGCATTCATGCCTGCCATAATATCGGTATCATAGTTATCACCGACCATAAGCGTCTCAGACACATCTGTCCCGAGCACCCGCATGGCTTGTTCCATAATGATAGACTCTGGCTTTCCGATAAACGTTGGCTGAACCGTTGTGGTGACGGTCAATACAGACGTTAACGAGCCGTTTCCTGGTAAAAGTCCTCTTTCTGTCGGAATGGCAATATCTCCATTAGTCGAAACAAATTGTGCACCTCGACGGATGGCAATCGCGCCTACCGCTAATTTTTCATAAGTCATGCCTCGATCAATTCCGACAACGACGAAATCAGCATCTTCCTGTCCAAAGGTCAGTCCTTTTTCTTCAATGGCTTGCTTGATTCCCTCTTCTCCGATGACGTAAACAGACGCATCTTTCTTTTGTTCCGCAATATAATTTGCCGTCGCCATACTTGTTGTAAAAACTTGTTCTTCCGTTGCTGGAATATCGAAAGACACAAGTTTTTCCGCTACCTGCTTCGGGGTGCGCGAAGAGTTATTCGTGACAAACAAATAAGGGATGTTCAACTCATTTAACTTTTGAACAAATTGACCCGCCTCTTCGATCTTTTCTGTTCCTTTATACATCGTCCCATCTAAATCAATTAAATAGCCTTTGTATTTCATGATGCTCACAACTCCAATGGTTTATTTAAACGCTGATACTGGTCCAAGCTCCTGCTCCAAGTAGGTACGGATCCGGTTCGGAAATACTTGAAGCGCCTGTTCTACTTCGCTGATCACCTGCAATAAGTCTTGATGAACCACTTCCTGATAGTGCTGAACAAGCGTTTTACGCGAAGAGACAAGCTTTTTCAGCTGACTGCCTTCCTCTTTTGGTACGACCTTTTCGTCGACAAGAATGTCCATAATATCATCATAGCTTCCTGGGTCACGCATAATAAAGCCATCAATCATGTCATTCCCCGTATCAAGAATACATTCGACGAGCAGGTGAACGATTCGTTCCAGCGCTTTTTTCTCTAATGGACTTGTCCATGTTTGATGACTGCGCATCAAATCATATTGCTCCTCGAAAAATCGTAACGTCTCTTCAATCTTCTTTCTGTCTACGAAATACATCATGACGCTCCCCTTTGCGTTATTTTCTGATTCGTTTTAAGACAAAATAGGCACAGCCAAAATTACAGTATTCATAAATGTATTCATCTAGTGTGCTGATTTTTGTATCGAATGTGGCCTTTTGGTTTTGGTCATCAAAGAACCCTTTCAGCCGAAGCTGATTGTAGCCCCAATCCCCACAATATAATCATACTTATTTAAAATATCTGAGTACCTTGCTTTAAACGCTTCCTCATCAAAGCCGTCTTTGATATCTCTCACAAGATCAAAGGTAGCATTCTGAATGACGATCATCTTCTCACCTCTTTTTAAACGATCCATCTTTAATGATAATCCATTGGAAGAACTCCATCAATTGCTAAAGCATGTTTTTTCCGTTTTAGCCGAAGCTAAAGAAAAAAGGAGGTCACATTTATGATGAAACAACTGACAGCCAGTATTCTCCTATGCATGCTTTTAGGCGGATGCGGCTTTCAATCAGGCATGAATAGGCAAGTGGATGAAGATTCTTCAAGTAAAACCATCCGGCTGTCTGATCGTCATGAAGGAAATAATTCCAACATGCCCGAAGCAGACACAAACAAAGTAGGATATGTGCGTTATGAGCGGCAGCAAATAACGGATCAGAAAGAAAAAACACCTGCTTTAAATCGTGAGCACCTTGCCCACGTCATTACAAGTTTAGCCGTGCAGCTGCCAAACATAAAAGATGCAGCCACACTTGTCACAGATGAGGATGCACTCATTGTGTATCGAACAGGAAACAAAAACCGAGATGAATCAGCCGATCAAGTGAAAAAAACGGCGGTTTCTGTTCTCCCTCGTTATTATCATGTGTATGTCTCTGATAATCCAGAGCACTTTCAATCCATTGCCAATTTTTCACGTCTTCAAACCAACTCACGTGATTTTGATCAAATTTTAACAAAAACGATTCAACAAATGAAATATTCACCCCAGGGTGGGGATATTTCGAAGCAAGAAGATGCCAATGGTATGACAAATTCTGATCGCACCATGAGACGAAACGCACCTTACGGCCAAAATTAACACGAGAAAAAACGCCAGAGAGCTCTGGCGTTTTCTTGTTTATGCTTGCGCCTGACGCTTTTTAGACGCTTCGTTTACTTGTTCGTCTGCATGGTAGGAAGAACGGACAAGCGGCCCAGCTTCACAGTGGCTAAAGCCTTTTGACATCGCAATGTCCTTCAGCTCTGCAAACTCATCTGGATGATAGTATTTTTGTACTTTCAAATGCTTTTTCGAAGGCTGTAAATACTGACCAATCGCCATGATGTCTACGTTATTGGCAAGAAGATCATCCATGACCTCAATGATTTCTTCTTTCGTTTCACCGAGTCCAATCATAATGCTTGATTTCGTAGGAATGTCAGGCTGCATTTCTTTTGCACGACGCAAGAATTCTAATGAACGATCATATGTAGCACGTGCACGAACCCTTGGTGTTAACCTACGCACTGTTTCGATATTGTGATTTAAAATGTCAGGGCGTGTATCCATCAATGTTTTCAAATTATCATAATTGCCACCCATGTCTGAAGGGAGAACTTCAATTGTCGTGAATGGACTTTTTCTTCTAATAGCACGAACGGTTTCAGCAAAAACGCCTGCTCCGCCATCTTTTTGGTCATCCCTTGCAACCGCTGTGATAACTGCGTGCTTTAAGTTCATCAAAGCCACTGAATCTGCAACACGTTCCGGTTCTTGCAGGTCAAGCTCAGTTGGAAGTCCAGTTTTCACGGCACAGAAACGGCAAGCGCGCGTACAAACAGATCCGAGGATCATAAATGTAGCGGTTCTTCTAACGGCCCAGCATTCGTGAATATTCGGACATTTCGCTTCCTCACAAACGGTATGCAGGTTGTTTTCCCTCATCATTTTTTTCAAGCCGGTATAGTTTTCATTCGTATTCAGCTTAATTTTAAGCCAGTCCGGTTTTCTTACGTGCTCTTCCTTCTTTGCCAATTCCATCATCTCCATATGAATTCGTTAAAGGTGCATATACAAAAATCTTCCTGCTATATACGATGGATGCAGCCAGCAGCTGCAAAAAATTGAATCTTTGGCCTAAAGCCTTTTCTTTAGACACTTTAACATAGTACAGATTGAACAACAAGGGAATGAGCTGCAAAAATACCCAAAAGCCTCCTATAAACAACAGAAGAAAATTACTAACATTTTCTTCTTATGAAATACAGTAATCGAACCACACTAAACGGTAGAAGATGATGCCCGAAGAAAGGAGTTGGACGTTTGTGAAAGTGGTTTTAGCCATCATCATAGCTCTTTCAATGATACCTAGCCCTGTTCATGCACACGGGACAAACAAGCAGACAGATGAATTGAAACAGCGAATGGCTCTCTACGAAAAAGTTGCCATCACAACACAGGTTCCATGGTATGTACTTGCTGCTGTTGATCAATATGAACAAAACATTCGAAAAAGCAGAAGAGATTTACCGAAACAAGAAGGCGTCATTGGTATCTACATTCCCCGGGAAATGTGGATTGGACCAGAAAACCCGAATAAGCAAGATACCTCTCCCTTAAGCATTAAAGTGTTTGACGGTATTGGGCTTGATGGAAATGGGGATGGAAAAGCTGAAATCGATAACGATGAAGATGTGTTGTTCACGTTTGCTCAATATTTACTTCACTACGGCAGTAGCATCGATCAATTAAAAATCGGCTTATGGGACTATTATGGACGTGATCAAACCGTTGGAATTATTTCATCATTTATGAAGCTCTATAAGCACTACGGTCATCTTGATCTCGGTCAGCATGCATTTCCTCTTCCTGTCGGGACTGATTACAGCTACCGGAGTACATGGGGTGATGCAAGAGGCTTTGGAGGCAGAAGAATCCATGAAGGCACCGATTTATTTGCCCATTATGGCCTTCCTGTTCGTGCAACTTCATATGGCATCGTTGAAATGAAAGGCTGGAACCGCTTTGGCGGCTGGCGGATAGGTATTCGAGATATTCATAATCACTATCATTATTTCGCTCACTTAAATGGCTTTGCTAAAGGACTAAAGATTGGACAAATTGTTGAACCTGGGCAGGTCATTGGGTCTGTCGGAAGCTCCGGTTATGGCCCTCCTGGCACAGCCGGAAAGTTTCCACCCCACCTTCACTATGGTATGTATAAGGACAACGGACGAACCGAGTGGTCGTTTGATCCATATCCTCACCTGCGGGCATGGGAAAGAGCCGAACGGAAAAACAAATCATAACAAACAGCCCAATTCTTTCATTGGGCTGTTATTCTTCTTTATCCTTTTTCTCTGGCAGAACAATCGATGGAGCACCCGAATTCGTCCCGCTGCCATTATAATAATCTGGTACGTCTCCTTGAACGGCTTGTATAGAAACAGGAACAGAATTTTTCACCACGATGGTTTCAGATGCAAACGGGATGATCACCCTCACCTTCACCTCGATCAGCACACTAATATCAATCAAGGCATTGTTAATGCCATAGGGCTTAATATTTTTTTCAACGTCTGTATGCGGGTCACCAATGACACTAAATCGTACAGGCACTTTAGGCCCTAAGTTGGCTATCAATGCATTTCCTGAAGCTTGCCCGAGTGGAATATTGTATATAATGCCATCATGTCCGTCTGCTTGATCCTTTAATGCTTCTTTCGCATCTTTTTGAACATTTCCCTTTTCAATGTCCTCTAAATTTTTTTGGAGGTGACGTGACAGGTCAGCCATTGCTTTCGATGTTGCTTGCGCATTAAAATCGATGGTTGTCACTTTTCCGTTCTCACTTGTATTCATCACCACCATATCCTTCATATTCTCCTGATTATCTGCAAAATCCTGAACAGAATATTGAATGAGATGATTGGCTATTCGTTCTGTTTCTAGTTCAGCAATATGAATAAGAGTAGGTTTAATGGAACGGTTAATGAAGAAAAGACTAATCACTGTAGAGAGCACAAAAAACACAACGGCAAGCAGCATGACATAACGAAATGGCAAAGGGCCCTTTTTGTAGGGGCGATAACGGCGGTTCATTCTCAATAAAAAATTCCCCCTTCTCCATTACAAGTGTATGCAGACAGGCGGGGGGATAGGAATCATCTCTCCATTTTATTTCACCATTTTTAATAAAGCGTCTCTTCCGATTGTTCCAGCTTGAATTCCTAGCGCTTCTGCGGCGTATGTCACAGATTCTAAAGGCGCATCCAGCAGCTGGTCAATGGTTCTGACACCGACCGCTCTTCCTGCGATGATTCCTCTATCTGCAAGCTTTTCATTTAAGAGTCCGACATCAAGTGCTCCGCACATAATATAACCATGCTCATTGGTAACTGCCATGAAATTGGTCTTCGGCAGTTTGACAGTGACGGCTGTAAAGGAATGGCCATCAATTGTAATCGGTGTTAAATTCACCAAATCCCTTCACTCCCTTCATCACAATCTATGTGAAGGAAGGGCGAGTGTTGTTAGGCTGAAGCGGATTTCACCTTGCTTCCTTTAAGCGCCAGCTAAGCACATCACGCAAAAGTTCCGGCATGAAATATTCAATCGGTTCATGGTCACGTATATGAGGAAAAAGGGAGCCTAGTGTATACATATCCACTGTGCCAACTGTATAGGAATCATCCTCTTTGATCAATTGACCGTGAACAAAGACTTCCTTTACTCGTTTAGCTTCGCCTTTTTCTAATGAATAGGTTAAACCACTGTATAGCATTTTCCCCATCAATTCACCTCTAAAGCCAAAGCCTTTAATGCGCAGCTGTTCCATTTTTTCTTCACAGGCCCGCTGAACAGTTTCTAGCAGCTGTTTACCGGTCAGCGTCACCCGAATCGGATTAATTGGATGCGGGCATATCCGGTGGATTTCTTCTCTTGTCACAACCCCAGCCTCTAATGAATCCAGCACCATGCCTGCATTCATCATGCCGATTTCTGCCCCGCACCATTCTTTAATGGCATCTGTTAACAGCTGTGGAAGCGGAGATTCGTCGAACCACTTTGTTTCAAGCATCGTCTCAATCGATGTCACTTTTTCCTGCATCAGTGATTTTGCTCTTCTTTCTGCTTGCTGTAAGGTCGCCATAGCTTCAGCCGATTCACTAATGAGCTGGTCCACTGATTGCACCGTCGCTTTTTTCTCTATGAGCTCTTTGCGCGCTGTGTCAATGGTCAGCTCTACACAGCCAATATAATGTCCATACTTTTCAGCACATGCAAGAAGCACACCATTGTCCATTTCACCCTGTTCTAAAAGATGATGCGTGTGTGAGCCTAAAATGATGTCGATTTCGGGGAAGTCACGGGCTACCTCTCGATCATGGATGATGCCAAGGTGAGACAGGAGCACAATGACATCTGCCTGTCCTTTTACTTCATGCAGCATGTCCCGTATGCTGTCAAACGGGTCTGTAATGTCCCAGCCAAGCTTTTCATATACAGGGGTATACGCAATGGTGACCCCTAAGATGCATAGCTTCATCCCATTTTCCAATGTGATCATATGATATGGCTTTGCCCAAGATGGCCTTTTGCCTTTCTCAAATAAATTAGACAGGATCACTGGAAATCGAGCCTCTTCGTACAATTGATCCAGTTGATCATGCGGCAACGTAATGCCTTCATTATTGCCAATGGTGACCGCATCATAGCCAAGCTGATTCAGGAGCTGGACATTGACCTTTCCATAATCAGCTTCTGACACTAGGTTCACTCGGTCCATATGGTCGCCAATATCAAATAAGAGCATCTGATCGTGAACTTGACGCTTTTCTTCAATATAAGCTGCGATTTTTGGCCAGTTCTCAAAGTGGCTGTGCAAGTCGTTTGTATGATATAACCATAGCTTCTGCAGCATATCGATCTCTCCCTCAAGTTGTCACTGCACCATTCATTCAGGTTGAAAGCCGCAGCTCTCTTTTAACTAAATAAATCTAACTGCTTCGGGGATAAGCTTGAATAGGTAATATCCAGCAAATCAATCATTTGCTGGCCATTCGCTGCTGCATCTCCGCCGGAGTTATTATTAAACACGACATATACATCTTTTGATTGCTGATGCAGGATGTCGAGATTCTTTTTCCATTCCTTTAGTTCAGCTTCATTATATAAATATAAGTAACGAACTTCACGCCAGTTCTCTTGGTCTGCTGGGTGAAGCCAGCCCTGTTTATTTCTTCCGTGAAAACGGACTAATGTTTTTTCACGGTGTGTGGCTTGTATGACTGGCGGAATGGAGCCCTCTCCGACTTGTGGTTCATCACAGACGGAATGAATCCACCCTTCTTTCTCCATAAAGGACAGGGTTTGTTCATAAAACTCAGTTGAAAACCACGTCCGGTTTCGGAATTCGAGTGCACACGGAATGTCACCCATCTTCTCCTTACACCATCTTAAATAGTGGACGTGCTCCTTTTTGCAATCAAACCATGGGGGAAATTGAAACAGGACCATCGCCAGTTTTCCTTCACGAATGAGCGGGGTCAAAGAGAGGATAAATGCATCAAACATTTCTTCCTTTGATGCAAACGGAATCTCGCCTCTTTGATGTCCGGTCATTCCTTGGTATGCTTTCACGACAAATTGAAAGGCGTCCGGTGTATCTTTTATCCACTTTTCATGATTGCGCTCAGGCTGAACAGCATAAAAGCTTGCATCCAGTTCCACGACAGGGAACGTTGACGCGTAGTGAAACAGCTTTTGAGAGCTGCCTATTTTCGGCGGGTAAAGACTGTCATGATCTCCCCAGCCAGTTAATCCAATATAAATCATCTATCTCACCTCTTGCCACTCGCTGGTATAGACGGCTTCCTCATTCCAAGCCTTTGTCTCTTGGGATACCCATATTTCTAAAAGAAATTCTTCTGTCTACAACATATCACATTTACCCGTCATTCTGAATGAAGATGACTGGTGGCACGTGATTTTGTCCAGCCTCCTTGTTTGGTTGTGATATTAATTGACAACTTTCTATCTAAAATGATTTTAGGTGATAACATTAGATGCATATCAGCGACGTTAACAGTAATTGTCCATTTTTTTATTCATCTTCACCAACAGCTTTGGCTCAAAAATAAAGGAGATTGAGTGGCTATGAACATTGTCGATCACCATTTTGAAGAAGTACAAAAAATGGCCCGAAGTATTCAGAAACCTGTATTTCTGATCAACCAACATGGACGCATTCTTTATACCTCACACCCTATGATGACAAGCCTAGAATTTCCAATCCTCCGCTTTTTTCAAAGCACAACAAACCTTTATTTATCTATGGTACATTCGAAGCAAACCTTTTCTGTTTTCCCCATTTATATACACGAACAAAAATGTGATTACCTAGTCATTCCCTCCTTCATCGATCCGCAGGATAAAGGACTGTCTATGATGATTGAGCAAGTAGCAAATGATATGTCCATTGCACGAATGAAACACCATGCCATCAAACAATTTACACAGCGGGCTAGAAATGAGTGGTTTCGCAGATGGATAGAGGGTGCGATTTCTTCCCCGCAAGACGTGACCCGCCTTGCACAGACGTTTGGTTTAAGCTCAGGGATCTCCTATTTATGTATCGTCTGCAAGCTTGATCATGATAGTAGTGCTTCCACTTGTTACATTCAACAGCAAATCGTTTTAGATCAAGTGATTGATTTGCTTGAAAGCGCACTTCCAAGCTGCCCATTTCCTGCCTTTCTTTTTGTCAAAGGCGATATGGGTATTTTATTGATGGAAGAGACAGGCAGTTGGTCTGAGACAAGCGACATGCTGCTCTCTTTTTTAAAACAGATGCAGCTACTCGTTAAACAACATGTGAAAGGCACCATTTCCTTTGGTGTAAGCCTGACGGGTCATCCCATCGCCGATTTACCTAAGGGATACACCGAAGCATTAGATGCTCTTCAAGCAGGACATCTCTCATCACGACATGAATATATTCAGTTCTATCAGGCAAAGGATGTATCAGATTTACTGAAGCTGATTCCAAAAATAGATTTAGTCACATTCCATCAGCTACACCTTCATCCATTATATGAACCATCACAAGTGGACCAAAGCCTCCTTCACACCTTATCTGTGTATGTAGAGACACATTGCCACATTTCAGAAACAGCCAAACGTTTGTATGTTCATCGCAACACTGTGATTTATCGACTCGAGAAATGTGAGGAATTGCTTCGAATCAGCTTAAAAGACCCTGACACCACACTACGAATCCGCCTAGCTTTACGTATTCAAAAGCTCCTGAAGCTCTCACCGTATTCCTGTTGAATCTTCTTTTCTCGTGAGGGAGACACGGAGAATGGTGACAAATGGATGAAGTGCCGCCTTACATCCCGCAACCGATTTGAGAATTTAGGATCGCGGGACAGCCTTCGAGATATGGAGAATCCAGATATGCTGGTTCCTCCCAAAACCGCTGCCAGAACAATCCCTAACATGTTCATATTCTGATACGCATACGCACTTAAATCATGGCGGCTGGTCGAGGGAATCACTAAGCGAAAGATGATGTCATCTAATCTATGAAAAGACAAAAAACCGATCATTCCGTGCTGATCGGTTTTTTATCTGCTGCCTTTAAGAAACGACATGAGAATGCTGCTGCACTTTTTTCGCCCATACGATGGACGCAATGAAACTGACGCAAAGCACCAGTGTCCCAAACATAAAAGGAAGCTCAATATTCACATCAAATAAAATGCCCGCAAGGCTCGGCCCGACGATATTGGCAAGACTCATAAAGGATGTATTGAGACCGCCTGCTAATCCTTGCTGATTCCCTGCCATTTTAGATAGCAATGTGTTGAGGGCTGGACGCACAAAAGAGGTGGCTGACAAAAATAAAATTGAACAGGTAAAGATCAACCAAAAAGAGGGTGCAAAACGGCAAGCGATCAGCATAAAAGCCGCACCTAGCAACGCATAACGCACGACATGCATCTCACCAAATCGTTTCACACAGGTATTCACTAATGCACCTTGGACAAGCACTCCAGCAAGTCCTGCAACCGTAATCACAAATGCAATATCCTTCGGTGTAAATCCGTGTTTTTGGTCGACATATAAGCCAAAAATTGATTCAAAATGAATGATCCCAAAATTGAGGACAAAGGCCAATATAAACAAAAAACCGTATGAAGTCTTTAAAGCTTGGGTCATTTGCACAAAAGGATTGAAATGAATATCTTTGTTCAACCGTGCTTCTTCCTGTTTTTCCTTTGTTAATGTTTCAGGTAAAAACAGGACAGATAAAAGGGTGGAAAGTGCTGCAAAGGAGCCTGCGATGAGAAAAGGAAAAGCGATACCGAACTCCACTAAATATCCACCTACGCCCGGTCCAATGACAAAACCTAATGTCATTGCTGCACTAAATAGACCCATCCCTTTCCCGCGGTCCTTTTCACTTGTAATATCGGCGATGTATGCAAACATGGCGGGCATTAGCAATGCCCCGGCAGCCCCGCCTAAAAACCGAGACACAAACAGCATCCAAAGCTGATCGGCAAACGCAAAAATAAATTGAGCAATGGTAAAGCCAGCAATTCCGGCAATGATCAATTTTCTGCGTCCGAATCGGTCAGTCAGTACGCCAGCGATCGGTGATAATGCAAATTGTGTAAGACCAGTTGCAGCAATAAGAAAACCAAGCGTCTTCCCTGTTGCCCCAAAGGCTTCAATATAACTTGGCATGACAGGGACAATGAGGCCAAAACCGAGCATGGCAATAAAAATATTCAGCATCAAAATGTATAATCTGCCCATCTTTTTCATATCCAAAAACCTCTTTCTGCAAAATAAATGAAAATGCTGACAAAAATGATAAGAACTTCTCCAGTATAGCGATTTTGCTGCCTATAAGTCTAGTTTTTCAAAAATTAGGGTTCTTTTCCAAATAAAAAAATACCCGCAAATTGCGAGTATTGGGTATCACTTTAATCAGCCTGTTCATAGATAGAAAGAGCCGCCTGTAGTCCTGCTCCACATGTGATGGGTGCACCGTATTTGATCAGAATCGCCTCAAGCCCTGCTAAAACAAACAGAACGTTTTCCTTTCGGCAGCTATAGCCCATTGTGCCGATTCTCCATATACGTCCCGCAAGTGGTCCAAATGAACTCGCAATTTCAATTCCAAAATGATGGAGCAGATCGGCACGCACCGCTTCTCCGTCAATACCACGTGGAATCAGAACGCATGTCACAACCGGCATTTTACAACCCAGATCGCCAAATAATTCAAGCCCCATCGCTTCAAGACCTTTCATTAAAGCTTTTTCATGAAATGCGTGACGCTGAAAACGTTCAGACAGCCCTTCCTCCAGCACAAGACGAACCCCTTCTCTGAGTGCATAAAGCATAGTTGTCGCTTCCGTATGATGATTTAATCGCCTTGGACTCCAATAATTCTGCAGCTGGCTTAGATCAAAGTAATTGCTTTTGATTGGAGAAATATCCATCTGTTCTTGCAATTCGTCCTGTGTCGCAATCCCTTTTTCCACTTTCTTTCTCGATTCAATGACAGCTGCCACCCGGTCATTATATGTGATAGGGGACATGCCTGATGGAACAGACAAGCATTTCTGTGTGCCCCCAATCGCCGCATCAATCTTCCATTCATCCACCTTTACCTCTACACCGCCAATTGTCGCCACAGCGTCTACTATAAAAAAAGCATCAAGTGCTCGACACGCTTCTCCGATTTGCTGCAGCGGCTGCAATCTCCCTGTGGATGTTTCACCGTGGACCATCGCGACGATTTTAGGCTTGATCTGATGCATTTCATGCATGATGGTGTCAGGTTCAAAAACCGTTCCCCATTCGCATTCCATTGTATGTACCTCAGCACCGTAGCGCTGTCCGATTTCGATGAGCAGATGACCAAAGCGGCCAAAGACAGGAACAAGCATCAGGTCTCCTGGCTCAATTACACTGGCCAGCACAGCTTCAAGCCCTGAACGGGACGTACCATCAATTGGATAAGCCCACTCGTTTTCTGTTTGAAAAAGTGACCGCAATAAGGTCATGGTTTCATTCATGATCTGTGTAAATGCAGGATCAAATTGACCCAGAATCGGTGTACTCATCGCGCGCAGCACTCTCGGATCTACTTCAACCGGTCCTGGTGTCATAATGGTTCTCGAAGGTGTTTGCAGTTCTTTCACGTTATCCATCCTTTCCTTTGCTGCCCATCCTTATATGCCCACTTATACAGCAATGCTTCTAAAATCGCAATCTCTTTCCTCACGTATTTATTACATAAAATTCCGATAAATCCATTTATTTCTTACTCACGATATGATAGAAATAAAGAGAATACATTCTCTATCAAGGAGGAAATAGAATGAAAAGAAGATTATTTGGAACAGTGGCCGCTAGTCTCATGATTTTCGGCACATTGGCCTCCCCGCTGCCTCCAGCTGCGAATGCTCAAGGCTTCTCTCTGAATGAACCAAGCCAAATGATTACCTTTTCCCCGTTACAGCTTCAAAACGAAACATCTGCACACCAAACGCAAACAGCCGCCGCAAGTCAAGTCGATTCCTATTATCAATCTGCTAATGGCAAATCAGGACTCGCTCTAAAGAAAGCTTTACACGATATTATTGATGATCACAAGCAGTTATCCTACAGTGAGGTATGGAATGCGTTAAAGAAAACGGACGAAGATCCAAATCATCCAAACAATGTTCTTTTGCTATATAGCGGAGTCTCCCGCTCAAAGCAAGACAATGGTGGAAACGTTGGCCAGTGGAATAGAGAGCATGTCTGGGCAAAGTCTCATGGCAATTTTGGGACAAGCCAAGGCCCTGGGACTGACCTCCATCACCTTCGTGCGACGGATGTTCAAACGAATAGCACACGTGGAAATTTAGATTTCGACATCGGCGGAAATGAATACAAAGGCGCTCCTGGCAACTTCTACGATAGCGACTCATTCGAACCTCACAACCGGGTCAAAGGGGATGTGGCGAGAATGCTCTTTTATATGGCAGTACGATACGCAGGCGATGACCGCTTTCCAGATTTAGAATTGAACAACAAAGTGAATAATGGAAGCGCCCCTTTTCACGGCAAAATGTCCGTGCTTCTGAAATGGCACAAGCAAGATCCAGTCGATCAAATCGAACGGAATCGCAACGGGATCATTTATCAAACGTATCAGCACAACCGCAATCCTTTCATCGATCACCCTGAATGGGCAAGCGCGATCTGGGAATAACGCAACATGGCACTGCTACGAACAAGCAGTGCCTTTCTTTTTTTCAAGCGGACAGACGAGACAATAATCAAGACTCTCCGATTTCTTCTCAAGCTGATAATACATACAGCAAGTCTTCCGGTTAGATGTTTCCAGTAAACTGTCGGCTAAGTTTAAACTGCGGCGAAAAGGATTTTGCTGCGCTCCAAATACATCACCCGCCGCTTGCTTCAGAAAAAGATAATCCTCCTGCACGCGCTGTTTCACCGCAGGGTCTTCTGCTTCCCGCATCATGCTGCGGTAAAGAGAGTTGATGCGAACAGCTACATTCTCCCACAAAATAGAATACGGAAGTCTTGATGTGCGGTTCAGCACGTCTAAAAGAGGTGTGACACACTGCGTAAATAGTGCGTGCACAACCTGCTCTCTCCATTCATGACGCTCTCCTTCTAGCGGAACAAATGAACACCGTGTTGCATCAAGTTCGATTTTCCGATCCTCTCTAAATGCACATGCCTCCGGTGAAAACTGATAGATGCCATCATACAATGTCATCAAGTACAAAGAGGAACTGACAGCTAAATACGCATAGCGCTTTGAAAACATAGAAGCTGCTACTGCCAGATTTGGTGCATGCATGGCTGCCTGTTCAGCTTCCAATAAACGCTTGACGGTTTCTTCTGAAAAAAGCGCAGCAAGTGTGCGGCCGGACGTGATTGATCCATCTGTGATGTGTATCCCGAAATCAAGTAATTCTCTCTCAACCCATTCTGGCCTCATATCAAAACCCCCATCTTTCGTTTATCGATTTCGCTGTTGATATAACAAATAAATAAAGAATGGTGCACCAATTGCCGCCGTGAATACACCTGCTGGTACATCTAACGGTAGAAAAGCGGTTCTAACAACAAGATCTGCCAGCATGACAAGAATACTTCCGACTAGCGCAGATGCGGGGACAAGCGCAATGAAGGAACGGCCAATGATCATTCTAGCCATATGCGGCGCCATGAGTCCGACAAATTCAATACCGCCTGCAAATGCAACGGCAATACCAGCTAATGTCATACTCATCAGCAAAAAGAATAAACGTTTTGCCTGTACCTTTACCCCAAGACCTGTTGCAAGATCATCTCCAAGCTCTTTCACATTCATTGTTCTTGCTAACACCATGACGATCGGTAAAATGAGCATCACCCAAGGAAGCATGGCAGTCACATCTTTCATTGTCGAACCATATAGACTACCCGTCAGCCATATGTATGACTTTGTCGTGGTCATCGTATCACTGAGAACAAGAATAAATGTCACACACGCCTTCATGATGGCTGAAATACCAATTCCCATCAGGACAAGTGTGATGGGCTTGACCCCTTTTTTCCATGAAAGCAAATAGATCAGGCACGACACCGCAAAAGCACCTGCAATCGCCCATAATGACTGATAGACAATTGGCACAGTGCCCATCCAAAAGACGATGAACATAATCGCACCAAACGAAGCACCACTTGTAATTCCAATAATATCAGGCGATGCAAGCGGATTTCGAATTAATCCTTGTAAAATGAGTCCTGATACCGCTAGTGCCGCTCCTACTAAGACAGCAAGCAAGGTTCTTGGAATCCTCAGCGTATTTAACACAAAGGTATTTCCCTCACCTTGACCGATTAAGTGAAGCAGCACATCCACCGGCTGAATAAACCGGCTGCCCATACAGAGACTAAGAATAAATAAGCCAAAGGCAATGGCCGTCAATAAAAGTAAAATCAAAAACGTCCGCTTTGAAAATTGAAATGAAATGCGCCCACCCTTTGAACGAACTGTATATGTTTTAGCCACCTGTCTTCAACCCCTTGCGCACGAGATAAACAAATAGAGGCGCTCCTGCTACTGCCGTCATGACGCCAATCGGCACTTCCTGCGGCATGATCAGAAAACGAGCCGCAAGATCTGCGACAAGTAAAAGCGACGCCCCCACAACAGCACAATATGGCAGTACCCAGCGGTGGTCAGGTCCGACAAGCTTTTTCACAATATGCGGCACAAGAAAACCAACAAAGCCAATCGAGCCTGCAACAGCGACAGAACCTCCTGCTAAAAAGACAACCAGTACCCCCATCGTGATTTTCAGCAGCAGCGTACGCTGACCGAGCCCCTTGGCAATATCATCTCCCGACAAAAGAACATTGATCGAGCGGCCAAGAAGCAGCGCCACAACAGTAGCACCTAGAATATAAGGCAAAACAGGGATTAACATATCAATACTTCTTCCTGACACAGAACCAGCCATCCAGAACAGGATACTTTGAATCGACTGTTCATTCACGATTAACAGTCCTTGAGTAAAGGATGCAAACAGTGCGGATATCGCAGCACCTGCGAGCACAATTTTAACCGGCGTTAGTCCATCTCTCCCAATGGAGCCCAATAGAAACACGAGCATCCCTGCAATCGCAGCACCTAAAAAGGCAGTCCACATATAGCCTGTTAACGACTCTGTAGAAAAAAAGACAATGGAGATGACAATAAAAAAGAGTCCACCTGCATTAATCCCTAATAAATCAGGCGCAGCAAGCGGATTTCTCGTCAATGCCTGCATGAGTGCACCTGAAATCGCTAGACTTGATCCAACGACCGTTGCAATTAAAGCTCTTGATAATCTGGATGTCATGACAATGACACTGTTTGGATCCGATTCATCAAAATGAAGAAAAGCATGGATGGTGGCTTTGAGGGGAATGGAGGTTTGCCCAAGGGAAATACTGAGCATAAAAAAGACCAACATCAACACGATAAATCCAGCAAAAAGCAGTGCCTTGCTCGAATCCTTTTTTAATAAACTTCTCATCTGATTCCCGCTTTCAATCTGTTATGGAAAAAGGAGAAAATGGTATTTTCACATTTTCTCCTCTGTCATACTTATTTATCAATTCCTAGACGATCGTAAATATCATCAAGCATCATGTTTGCAGCAATGATACCGCCTGCCATGTTCCAAGTGATTTCATCGACTTTATGCACTTGTTTCGCTTTCACTGCATCAAGCTGCTTCCATAAAGGATGACTTGTCCACTCTTTATACGCTTTTTCAACCGCCTTATCTTGATCATCCATAAAGTAATAGATCACATCTGCATTCATTTGCGGGATGCTCTCTTTGTCTGTGAGTGTAATGATATCTTGCTTTTTATCTTTGACATTCTTTGGACCATTAAAGCCTAGCTCTGTTAAAATCGACCCTGCGAATCCAGTTTGATAGATTCTTGCATGATCTGCACGGAAGTTGACAACTGCCACATTCATTGGCCAGTTTTTGATGTCCTTTTTCGCCTTTTCTTTGAAGTCAGCGACACGATCATCCCACTTCGTCAGCAATTCTTTTGATTTGTCTTGTTGATCTAGCGCTTCACCCATCAATTTCACTGTATCTTTGAAGGTGAACACGGTTTCTGTTGCAACGGTTGGAGCAATTTCCTTCAACTGATCAAAAATTTGCTCGTGACGAACTTTTGATGCAATAATCAAATCTGGCTTTAGTTTTTCAATTTCCTCTAAGTTAGGCTGTGTTTCCTGTCCAACAATATTAACATCCTTTAAATCATCTCTTAAATATTTATATGTAGGTGTTTCAAGCCATGATTCTACCACACCAACTGGTTTAATGCCCATAGCAACTGCTGCATCTGTCGCCCCTTGGTACAGCGTCACAACACGTTTAGGTGACCCTTTTATTTCAGTTGAACCGATAGCGCTTTCAACGGTTCTTGTTTTCTCTTTACTATCTGACTTGCCTTCACTGCTATTATTCCCACAAGCCGCAAGTAAAACGATGGAGAGCACAACTAACAACGACCAAAAAGATTTTCTGAACATGTACCTCACCTATCCATTCTATATGTAGTCATATCGTTTGATAACGATTCTCATTATCACAATTTGATTTTATCATAGAAAAAGCTGGTGTCAATGTAAAATGTAAAAATAACAGACGATCATCTCCTAATAATTAGATTACATATTATGAGAAAATACAATTCTTTTGTCTCTTTTTTACTACCTTCTATTTTCCTATAACAAAGTTGTAAGTAAATACATATTTTAGAAATCGAATGATCGTAATGAAATGGAAAAAAACTATGACGGATGTCGCTCTTTCTTTTGGATTACTTCTTTCTTCGTATGTTCCAGCAGCAAATGCTACTTCATCTTTACAAGCAGAAAGTTCAGATGGCGTTGCTCGTACAAGCGCTTACTTCACATCCTACCCTAGTGAAATCTTAAGAAAATTTCAAGGAAATTCAAACAAGCCTTTCTTTTGTATGTACTCAGACACAGCTATTTTTGCAAACTCTTTCACAGATGCAAGCGGAGTGAAATGGTATTTTAAAGGAAGCTCTGGACTCTGCTTATTACGAGGGATAAGGTATTAGCCATAAAGTAAAAAACACCGATAAGGGAGTGTTGTGATCTTTAGCAGCGTTTCTTTTATCGATGTTTCTTTAATGAGTGATACTAAAAGCTTCGATTCTTCTGTACGTTTCCATTCTTCAATTGTTTCATATCCTTTTTCAGGAGTATAACTTTTTCCTACAAGAACTTCCATTAGAATAAATTCTTGAAGAATGTGTGTAGAGTGGTATTCCCCTTTTAACATCCTCCAATCCTTCAAATTCTGTGTACTACATTCACTCATTTTATCTAGAGTCTTGTCAAAAATAACTAAATTCTATTTCAATGACTATGCCCTTCTTCCGAAGCTATGGCGTCTTCTTTGGTTACATGGACAGTCCCAAATGGATGATTAGGAGGTGCATATATTGAGTAAAGTTTTAACGGAAAGTTCCCTGTATTAGTTAAGTTATGCCATGTTCCAGCTGGTATAAATATGGCAGAATCATCATACACATTTCTTTTAAAATTTAAATTATTTTTACTTTTTCCCATTTGAACAAATCCTTGTCCTTGTTCAATTCTTAAGAATTGATCAACGTCAGGATGCATTTCCAACCCTATATCTTCGCCAACGTCAATACTCATTAAAGTCGTTTGCAAATGGGTTCCTGTCCATACGGCAGTACGATAAGTATTGTTTTGCTTTGTTGCTTCATTGATATTGATGACATATGGTTGTGTTCCATAATCTTTTAACAAGCCATTTCCATCAGCGTTAAAATATCTGCTTTCATTAGGGAGATTCCAATACCTAGGAGGCTGCACACTATAATTATACCTTGGCGCACTTACATAATAAGGATATTGATATGGATAGAAATAAGGATTATTGTACATTTTAAATCAATCCCTTCACCTTTATATAAAATCATCCTATGCAATGGTTAAGGAATTGTACTTCGATACCATTAAATTCACAACGATAAAAAGAGTTAAAGTCCCTCCTCTTATACCTAATACATGCAACAAGATCAACATTACAAGAAATGAACTTGCACAGCTACATAAACAAAATGAGTAAGACATTTGCACAAAAAAAAGAAGGTGAAATGAGGCATATAAATGTTTTATTGCCACTTCTTGAACGTTATCAGGTACCGTTAAAATATGTTTCAAATTTTCTTGGACATAAGAGTATTAAAACAACAGCCGATCCTTATCTTAATGTCACCAAAAAATAGAAAAAAACGAACTTAAAAAGTTCGCCTCTGCTTGTAGACAAAGTCTACAAGCTTTTGGGTAATATCTCGATTCTGTGGGGGATGAACATGTTATCGAAACGTGAAGAAGAAAGAAGAAATCAATTAGAAGTAGTGGTTTTAGATGAATTAGTACCTGAAGATCATCTTGTGCGAAAAAATGAACAAGCGATCGATTTTGATTTCATTTATGATCTTGTCAAAGATCATTATAGTTCTGACAATGGTAGACCAAATATTGATCCCGTTGTTCTCATTAAGATGGTCTTAATCCAATATCTATTTAGCATTCGCTCTATGCGACAAACCATTAAAGAAATCGAAACTTGCTTATCATTGGTTTTTTGGGTATGGATTCTCTGAAAAAATTCCGCACTTTTCTACCTTCGGCAAGAACTACATGAGACGCTTCCACGATACAGATTTATTTGAACAAATTTTTTACCGAATCTTAAGAGAAGCGATGAAAAAAGGGCTCGACCCTTCTATCGCCTTCATTGATTCAACTCATGTAAAAGCGAACGCTAATAAGAAAAAACTTGAAAAGAAAATCGTTCGAGTAGAGACGAGAAGTTATCAACATCAGCTTCATGAGGAGATTAATATTGATCGTGAAGAACATGGAAAAAAGCCCTTCCCCCTACAGAACAAAGAAGAGAAAAAAGAAATTAAGGTCAGTACAACTGATCCAGAGAGTGGCTATTATGTAAAGGATGAACGTGAAAAGTCATTTGCTTATTCATTTCATACAGCTTGTGATTCAAAAGGATTTATTTTAGGGTCACTGGTCACAGGTGGAAATGTTCATGATAGTCGTATGTTGGATTCACTTGTATCAAAGGTGACAGAGAAAGTCGGAAAACCAAATGTAGTCGCAGTAGATGCTGGATATAAAACACCTTACATTGCTAAGTTTTTAATGGATCAAGAGATAAGACCTGTCATGCCTTACTCTCGTCCGAGAACAAAAGCTGGTTACTTGAAAAAGAATGAATACGTATATGACGCACATTTTGAGTGTTACATTTGCCCAAACAGGCAAATCCTCTCTTATCGTACAACGACTAGAGAGGGATATAAGCAATATGCGTCCGATTCAGAGGTGTGTAAGTCCTGCTCGTTGTTAGATAACTGTACACAAAGTCAAAATCACACCAAGCAGATTCACCGACATATTTGGCAGGACTACCTAGACGAAGCAGACCATCTGAGACACACTTCAAATGAATAAGAACATCTATGCAAAACGGAAAGAAACGATTGAACGCGTTTTTGCGGATGCAAAAGAAAAGCATGGTATGCGATGGACGAAACTTCGAGGACTGAAAAAAGTTTCGATGCAGGCGATACTTACTTTCGCTGCCATGAATCTCAAAAAGCTAGCAAACTGGACATGGAAAGGACCATGTCCAGCGTAAGCCAACTGATATATTTTATCAAAATAAGTGAAAACCCCACTTTCACTTCAAGTAAAGGTGGGGTTTGTCTACGGTCTGAGCCGAACTTTAGTGGTTCGCTTTTTCTGTAGTATGTTAGTTTTTTGTGATTCAATACCGGTCAATCATTTCTTGCAATTGAGTCAAATAACTCTCTTTTAATTCATCTGGGTATTCAATTTTCACATGTTTCCCAAATGAGATTAAATAGTGCGTCATATACGATAATTCTTCTTGGTTGTATCCACCCACAATATAAGGAGTATCATCAATGATCTCTAATCTCATATTTGGGTAATGATTCTTCAAAAACTTTTCTTTTCCTTGTTCCGTTAATCGACATTTAAATGAGATATCATGATAGGTTTTTTCGTACTCGAGCTGCAGTTCTTTTAATTCTTCCTTCGTAAAGGTGTCTCTGCCTTCTTCTTCAATCATCATGTCCTTCATAAAGTCACATCTATAGATGCCCCACTTTTTATTTTGAACATCATATGCTTTGGTGAACCAAATCCCATTTCGATAAAACAACTCAAGAAATTGCAGCCCGATCCTTTTATTTTCATTTTGAGTGTACGTCATCTTCACGATTTGATCTTCCATCATTGCCTGTAAAATCAATTCCAAATGATTTTGTTCACTAACTGGTGCGACATTATAGTAATGAATCACATCCAAAGTCTCCGTGATCATTTGCTTTCTCTCATCAGACATTGTGGCAAACAGCTTTTGCCGAATTTGTGAGTAGGATTTTTTAAATGGTGTTGCTGACACTAGGTCTAGCGCTTTAAGAGCGAAAAAAATAGCTTGAACTTCATCTATATTGAAATAAATAGGAACCAATGGAGATTGTTTCACAAGTCGATATCCTCCATGTCTGCCATTTTCAACGTAAAAAGCTAAGCCCATGGACTCTAGCTCTTCCATATCTCTCAAAGCCGTACGTTTAGATATGCCAAATTCGGTTTCTAAATCCTTTAACTGAAAAGAGTATTTATCACTTAAAAAAATAAGCTCTTGGTTTAATCGTTCTGATTTTTTCATTTTGATTTTCCTTCTGAAAAAGATGACATGTTTTGTCACCTTTATATTTTATACTCAGTTTATCAAAAGAAAAGGAGCATGTATATGCAAACATTAATCATTAACGCGCACCCTGATTTCACTCATCGAGAAAGTTATTCAAACAAACTGCAAACATTATTTTTAGAACAGTTTAAAGAGAGATTCCCTCATGAAGAACCAACAATTTTACATTTACATGAAACTGAAATTCCTCGTATCGAAAAAGACCAGCTACTACGTATTTGGAATAAGCAAGCATCCGAACAAACATTAACAGCTACCGAAAAAAAAATCTCCGCTACCTCATCAGCTTTATTGGCTCAATTCAAAGCACATCATCGAATCGTGATTGTATCACCTGTTCATAATTTCAATGTGACGTCACGTATGAAAGATTATATAGATAATATTTTTATTGCTAGAGAAACGTTCAAATATACAGAGGACGGTTCAGTTGGTCTGATGACAGATGATTATCGTGTACTTTTGCTTCAAGCAAGTGGTTCAATTTTCACAAATAACGATCGATACACACCTCTGGAATTTTCACATTACTACCTAAAAGAAATATTCCAAAACTTGATGGGCTTTCAACAATTTCATATTGTCCGAGCACAAGGAACAGCGATTTTAGAAGAAGAAACGATCTTGTCATCTGCAGCTAACGATTTGTCTAAAGCCTTTGAGGCGTTTTACTCACCTAGCGGGATGTAAGCTGTATTCTTTCAAAAACAAAAAGACCAAAAACGTTTGATATCACGTTTTTGGTCTTTTATTATTAACCGATTGACCCTTCCATTTCGAACTTAATTATTTTTGGGAATCACTCACAAACATACATTCTCTTGTTGGCGTGATTCCTGCGGTTTATATTTGTTTTACGTCATATAAAATAATAAGCCGTCATATGTTTGTGGGTGTTTTGTGGGTGTACCCACATAAATATATATTAATGAAGGAAGTGAAATACATGAACATAAACAAATTAAGATCATTTCTTTATAAACTTTAAAATACTTAGCTTTGGGTTTGCGGGTTCCTAGGATTAATGTGTAATACCTGCTTCGTTGATCGCTTGCATCATAATTGATTTTGTCGATGATTGAGGGTATGTCATTTCAAATGACGACCTATATTCAACTGAGCCCGTATCAATATCCAGTTTTGAAATGTCTTTGGTTGAGGAAAATAAGTAAACCATATAGAAACTCTCACTCATTTGTTTTAAAATGTAAATATTCGTGTTTTGAGTATGAGGGGGATCGATATGAAAAAAATATTACTGGTTTTATTTTTGGCGTTAGCAGGATGTAGCAGTGAAAAGACAAATTCAAAAGACGTAGAATCTGAGACCTTTGAAGGTGAAGAAGATAATAAACCAGATGACGTTGATAATGCGAAAAAAAACTTTAAATTCACAATTGATGAATTTGTGAGTGCATATAACGAAGTAGATTCATCTTTTGAAAATAAAAAAATTAACTTTGATGAAATTGGAGATTATAAACTCTCAGATACAGCAGGAGGTCAAGTTTACACAAAAGATTTATTAATGCAACTTGACGACTTTGGTGGCACTTTTAACCTGCAAGCATGGCATGATCTAGAAAAAAATTTCTATCGCCTGAACATATTTACAACTGGATCAGGAAATATATCATCTGAACAGGGAATGAGAAATACATTAGCTGTACTTCATATACTAGGAATTGATTTTAAACACTTAAATGATTTTTTATATAATGATGAAGAGGCACTTAATATAATTGACGGTGATTACTCTGTTCAAATGACGAAAATTCCTAGTATGTCATTGATATTGAATATTGAATCAAAGTAAATTCTTAATTGTAGTATGCTTTAAAATTAGTATATCCCCACCAAATCGACTTGATGGGGATTTTATTTACATTTTATAATCGAACATACATTCTTTTGAGGAAGCTATACAGGATCATATACAACATGAGCAGATTTAGAAAAAATCCTACAATACAGGACCTTAAAATAAAAACAGGTAAAGATGAAGCATCTATAAGAAAAGCCGTTAATAATCTTATGTCAAGAAATGAATTGACATGGGATAAGGAAAAGAAGGAATGGCGGTTTAAATAAAAAAGCCATCCATTAGGATGACTCAAGTAAGTATGTTTATTCGTCTTCATATGTAAGTCCATAAAAATCCTCTATTAATATCTGTAACTCTTCTTTAGCCTCTTGAGAGATTTCACCCTTATGCTCAAACAGATCAACTTTTAAAATAGGTTGACTTAATTTAAGTTGGCAAAGACAGTCTACTTTAACATTATCTGTTGCACTATTTAACAAAAGATCAAACTTACGACGACAGTCAACTCTTGAGCTAAGAGGAGCAATTGTAACAATTGGGCAAAGTGGGTGATGATTCTCATGATTATTAGAGATAACCACCACCCATCTCTCTTGATGCGTATTTCTTGAGCTTAATTTATCGACTTGAGGAATTGAAATATCTCTGTCATCAACTTTCCAAACGGACCCGAAGTTGAATTCCCTTAAATCACGCAAATCTTCTCTACTCTGATATTTAGAAGTTGGCATTATTCGCCCTCCTTCTTGTATCAGAATATCTTTCATACTGATCTAACAGATTAGCGTAATACTCCTGATCTGATCCACTTTGAGTTTGCTTTGCCTCTA
Organism: Bacillus pumilus; assembly: GCF_002744245.1. Taxonomy (GTDB): domain Bacteria; phylum Bacillota; class Bacilli; order Bacillales; family Bacillaceae; genus Bacillus; species Bacillus pumilus_M. Next base: position 49,530 of record NZ_NKHG01000105.1, read on the forward strand.
ATCTTTTTCTAGCTTCTAATCGAGAGTTGCGATTTGATTTAAAAATTGTCTTTGTTTTAGACATGTCAATCACCCTTCCATAGTATTGACATCCATCACGATTTTCCTCTTCGATTATCTCACGCATCGGAGGCGTTGAGTAAGCAAAATCTAAAACGCCTCTATAGTTATCATTCCCTAATGTATCGAGAATAAAACTTGCAACTTCCTCTTCCTTTTCACCTAAGAGGTAATCTTCGCTTTCGCAAGCGTTAAATGAATAATCATAAGAATTTTTCCCATAATAATTTTCATAAGCGTGCATGTTTATTATCCCTTGCATTTCTAATAAAGAAGCTGTATCGACAACAGATTGTTGATTTGGGCCAAATTTATAACGTTCAAAAGACAAATCGGTGAAATGCTGTCTATACTTTTGATAGTAATAATATTCGAAAAGGTAAACATATTTCATTAAAATGGTTCTGCCAACGGTCTTATTAGAATTTTTTATAAAGTAAACCAATAGTTTATTTAATTCCAACTTATTCAACTCCAAAGAAAATAGTTACAGAAATGGATTACCAATTTTATTCAATTTTCTTGATGATAATCCTATTCTAAATTATTTATCGGTTAGAAACAATATTTTTGTTGTATTTTCAAAAAAAATGTTTTAAACTATTCTGTTGAACATCACCTATATATAGATATCAAGTACACAGAATGATCAATATATAGTACAGAAAAAATTATCACTTCAGAACAAACACTATATATAGAAAAAAAGTAATTTTTCTGTTTCCGAAATCTATATATAGACACCCCTCAATTCTCTTCATAAGGGCGGTACTTCTTCCGCCCTTCTTCTAAATCTTTTTTCAGCTGCTCGATATCTGATTTTAAGAATAAAACAGTTTTCCCTACCTTCTTTATCGGACTTACTCGACCATCGGTATGCAATTTACTCATGCGCTGCTTGTTTACTTCTAAAATCTCCTGCGCTTCAGATGAGGTGAGGACTTCGTTTTTCATAAAGTCCTCAACCTGCTGCCGATTCTTCAAATGATATTCCATGTTATTTTCTCCTTACGTCTTTGATGACTACAATTAGCGTTGCAAGTATTAAAGCGGCCATAATTACCGTTGTGAAAGTATTTGTCCATATTGAACGCGTTACAATTGAAACCGCGCTCAAGAGGATCATAAAGAAGATCAATTGTTTTTGGTTCATATTATATGCTAGACTGGTTATAATTATATTGAGAAGCGAGCGATTAACTCGCTTCCCCAGTGTTAGTCCTTCTTATTATCTTTGTTTGCGTCGTGTGATTGTTGGGCAATCCACGCTATAGATGCAACGTAAAAGATGATTTGAAGGACTTTTATCATGTTGTCTAGCATTTCCTCACCTCCTATATTTATTATACTATAACTGTAGACTTATGTCTATAGTTTGGATAAAAAAAGACCTCCCTTTTAGAGAGGTTTTTTCGCTTTTATTTCAATGCTTTTTCAATTGCTTTCTTTGTTTTCGGTCCATAAATGCCGTCGGCAACAAGCCCATGCATCAATTGGAACCGCTTGACCGCATTC
>NZ_NKHG01000140.1 GCF_002744245.1 Bacillus pumilus
ACCGCCAGCGGTTGCCCAGAAGGGAGCTTGATGCTCATCCTTGTATAGAAATAGTAAAAGACGGCCTTCGCTATCGATAATAAATAATCTAGAAGATTTCCTGACTTCCATTTCAGCTCCAATTTTAATGCGCAATAAATTTGTATTTAGCCTAACGCCCGCTTAAGGAGCTGCCAACGCTACTACTAGCTTTCTGCATAACACCGTAATCAAACAAACCAACGCATAGTAAAAATGCCATGCGTTGGCTGTCCCTCTTGAAGCGTTTTTTAGCAATAGGTTACGAAAGTCGAACTAACCCTAA
>NZ_NKHG01000070.1 GCF_002744245.1 Bacillus pumilus
CTTATGAAGAGGTGTTTTTTTCATAAAAAAAGCAGGTTCGCTTGGCTTGGAACGAACCTGTGAAGGAGGAAAACTACATCATGTTTTCATTTATATTATCCAATATTTATCAATTGTCGTCAAGACAAAAAGTTAGACGAAGGAAAATATTTTGACTGAATTGTGACGAACTGGCATGTATATCCTTATTCAAAAAGGGGATATTAACCAAAAAAAGAGGTGGAGCCGATGGCCTGTATTCTTTCAGTTGGGACCAGTTTACCAAATCATCATGTCAATCAGCAAACAGCTGCTGAATTTGCAAGGTCACAATTTAAACGATCGTTTAAAGATATTGACCGGCTGCTAAGGGCTTTTAACAATGGAGAAATTCAGAGCAGACAGTTTGTACAGCCAATTGAATGGTATCAAGAACACCACTCCTTTGAAGAGAAAAATAACATCTATTTAGATAAGGCATTGGCCCATGCAAAAGAAGCCGTCTTTCACTGCTTACATGATACGACTTTCCTGAAAAAGCCTATGGCGTACGAAGAGATCGATGCCTTGTTTTTCATCTCAAGCACCGGATTATCGACACCAAGTCTTGATGCAAAGCTGATGAACGTTCTCCCTTTTTCGCCTTATACAAAACGAGTACCGATTTGGGGGCTAGGATGCGGCGGCGGAGCGGCAGGATTGTCCCGAGCTTATGAATACATAAGGGCGTACCCAGAAGCGAAGGTTCTAGTCGTGGCATGTGAGCTTTGCAGTTTAACCTTTCAGCCGCAAGATCAATCAAAAAGCAATTTAATCGGCACCTCTTTATTCGGAGACGGGACTGCGGCCGTACTGTTAACTGGAGAAAAGACTGCATTTGATTATACCCGGTTAAAAACAGTGCCTAAATTGCTTGGTACACAGTCAGTTACCATGAAAGATTCTGAGGATGTGATGGGCTGGGAATTTACAAGTGACGGTTTTCAGGTCATTTTCTCACGTGACATTCCGTCCATTATTTCAGGCTGGTTAAAAGAGCAGGTGGATCAATTTTTAAATCAGCAAGGGTTTTCAACAGATGATCTATCCGTTTTTCTTGCCCATCCTGGAGGAAAAAAAGTGATTGATGCTTATGTTGAAAGCCTATCTTTACAGGAGCATCAGCTTTTTTCTTCAAAAGAAGTACTGAAACACCATGGGAATATGTCCTCTGCCACAGTTTTGTATGTCATTAAGCATTTTCTTGAACATCTGTCAGCTGATGCGGGAGAGGTAGGACTTTGCGGAGCGCTTGGTCCAGGCTTTTCCTCAGAGTTATTGCTGATGGAATGGGAGGAGGTCTCGTCATGATCTTTTGGCTGATAATTGGATTTTTCATTTGTCAGCGTCTGATTGAAATGCTTGTTGCCAAAAGAAATGAGAAAAAAGTGAAAGCAATAGGCGCGATTGAATTTGGTGCTAGTCATTATCCTTATATGGTCGCCATGCATGCTGCTTTTTTTTTCTCACTCATTGGAGAGACATGGCTGTTTCAGCGTGAGCCATCCCGCTTTTTCCTTTTACTGCTCGTTTTACTGCTGGCTACACAGGTGGTTCGATATTGGGCATTATGCTCCCTTGGCACGTACTGGAATACAAAAATCTTAGTGGTTCCTAATGCGATAATTGTAAAAAAGGGGCCTTATCGCTGGTTAAAGCATCCCAACTATGTGGTGGTCGCGATTGAGCTTTTCTTTATTCCGTTATTGTTTCAAGCGTATCTTACCGCCATTTTGTTTACGTGTTTAAATGGATGGATGATGATGGTCAGAATACAGACGGAAGAAAAAGCGCTGAATCAGTATTTACTAAATTAATATTGAAAATCATTATCAATTGTGCTACACTTTCATTAATGATAAACATTCTCAATAATGAAGGATGGACGGTGATCACATGACAATGATCTTCTTACTCGGTACAGTCTGTGTCTATAGCCTATTAATTGGCTTTGTATTAAAAGGTGTTTCAAAAAAATCTGCTTCCTGATCCCAGTCAATTGCGACTGATCGGGCAGCAGATTTTTTTTATTTCCTCAGATCAGAAGAAAAATCTCTTTATTTTGTGTAAAATGGTATCACATACATAACTGACTTTTCTAAAAACAAAGGGGTTTATCGTCATGAAAGACTTGTCTATTCGAGATTCGCTCGTTCAAACTACTGGTGCTTTGTATCAAAGCCTGCTCAAAAGGGATGATCATGAGCGCGCAGCCAAACTAGCATCGATTATGAAAAAGGAAGCAGAAGAAGAAGTGTATATCGCATTTACCGGCCACTATTCTGCTGGTAAGTCATCACTTGTGAATCATCTGCTTCATGATCAGATCCTGCCAACGAGCCCAATTCCAACAAGTGCAAACTTGGTCGTTGTAAGAAAAGGAGTAAGCGAAGTACAGCTTCACACCTCTGATGGCCGTTTTGCAAAAATGAGCGGTTCTTATGATAAAGAAGCGGTGCAGCGTTTTTGTAAGGATGGAGAACAGATTGAAATGGTTGAAATGAGCGGTGATTATAAAGGACTTGGAGAAAAGGTGGCATTGATCGATACGCCAGGAATTGATTCAACGGATCATACCCACTTTTTGTCTGCTGCGTCTATTCTTCATCAAGCAGATGCTCTTTTTTATGTCGTTCACTATAACCATGTTCATTCTGAAGAAAATATTCGTTTCATTCGCTCTATCAAAGAGAAGGTGCCAAATCTTTATTTCATCGTCAATCAAGTCGATCGACATGATGAACATGAGACACCTTTTGAAGACTACAAAAAACAAGTGGTTGAGATGCTCTTAAAAGAAGGCATTGAGGAGGATCATCTGTATTTTACATCTGTGACCGATGAGGCGCACCCAAGAAATGAAATGATTCGCTTAGTTGAGAAACTACAAGAATTACAAACCTTGCCTAAAGCATCACTTCGAGCCTATACAGAGCAGAAAATTGAGCATGTATTAAAAGAACATATCGAGTCGTTAAAAGAAGAGCTCCAAGAAGAGGATCTTGATAAACAGCTTCAAGAAAAAAGAAACGAAGTCAAAGAACTTGAAGCAAAAAACCGTTATATAGAAAATGGTGCAAAACAGCTAGAAGACGAAGTATCTTCTGAAGTAGAGAACATTTTAAAAAATGCGAACTTGACTCCATTTAAGATGAGAGAGCTCGCAAGTGACTATATCGAATCGAAAGCACCTGGCTTTAAAGTAGGACTTTTCTTTGCTAAAAATAAAACCGAGCAGGAAAAAGAAAAACGGACGAACGCTTTCTTAGCAGATGTAAGAGCGAGAATGAAAGCAGAAGTTGACTGGCATATTGCTGAGCTATTCAAAAAAGAAGTTCAACATCATCAGCTTGGTGAAGAGGTATTAGATCAAGCGATGGCATTTGAAACTCTTGTTCAAGAGTCTCTGCTTGAAAAGGTCATTCACCCTGGTGCAGCTTTCTCAAATGAATACGTTCTTCAATATGCGAAAGATGCTGGTGAAGCCCTGAAAAGACAGGCCAAACAGAAAGCGATGCAACTAATTGAATTAATGACAGAGACCCTTAAAGACCAGCTGGTAAATGAAAAGAAGAAGCAACAAGCAAAATGGGCACAGGCAAAAGAAGAGCTCCAAGTGTTAGAGCAGTGCAACGAAAAAAATGAACAAATCAGACAAGACATCAAGTATCTATGGGATATTTGGCAAAACGGAACTGCTGAGCTGATTCAAGAAGACTGGTTTTATACGAAAAAACAATGGATGCAGCATGACCAGCTGAAGCAACATAGCACGCCATTGGATGCTAAAGAGAGCAAACAAAAGAATCACAAGACAGATTGTGATCAAATACGTCATTCGCAGCATTTAACGACAGCACAATCGATTGAGCGATTTCAACAACTTTCTCAAGTTTTATTACCATTAGAAGCCCTTCATTCCCAAAGGGAATCCTTTGAAAAACGAACAGAGCGATTGCAGGCAAAAGAGTTTACGCTCGCATTATTCGGTGCTTTTAGTTCGGGAAAATCGTCCTTTGCAAATGCACTTGTTGGACGAAAGGTTTTACCATCATCACCTACACCAACCACTGCAACGATCAACAAATTAACACGACCGACGGAAGATCACCCGCATGAAAGTGTGAAAGTGGTGTTCAAAACAGAGCAGGATATCTTAGAGGAGCTCGATCAGATTCTCGGGTTTTCTCTTGCAGAAGAAAAGGGCGATACGTTTAGGACGAAACTGGAAAGAGTGCTGAAAAAAAGACAGCTTGAACAGGATCACCGCATCATTGTTGAACATTTTCTGCAAGCGCATGCTCGGTTTAACGATTACATTGACAAGCAAACCCCATTACATGTCACGCTCCAAGAACTAAAGCCTTATGTGGCAGAAGAAACTGTTTCATGTGTGGTCAAGGAAGTGACGGTGTATTTAAGTACACCTTTGACAGATAAAGGGCTGACGATTGTTGATACGCCGGGCGCCAGCAGTATGAATAAACGTCACACAGAGATTGCCTTCCAATATATGAAGGACGCAGACGCACTTCTTTATTTAACGTATTACCAGCATTCTTTCTCAAAGGCCGATCGATCATTTTTACGTAAGCTTGGACTTGTGAAAGATTCATTTAGCATGGATAAAATGTTCTTTATTATTAATGCAGCCGATTTAGCAAGGGATCAAGCAGAGCTTGAAACCGTGTTTGACTATGTACGAAATGAACTTACAAAAGAAGGCATTCGAAACCCAAATGTGCATCATGTGTCTAGTAAGGAAGAGATCCAAGGGAAAGAGCCAACTACTTTTAATCAATATGAACAGCTAAGAAAACAACTGGACTATTTTATTGATGAAGAATTAACGAAAGATGCCATTGAGCTTTTGCATTTTGAAGCTCATACACTTTGTGGAACGGTCGAAAAGCTGTATACAAACTTGCACCAATCAGAAGATGAGAAACAAGCAGAAAAGAAAAATATAGATAGGTCATATCAAGCCATTCTTGGAAAAATGAGTGATATCAAACGGTCTAAGCTAGTAATAGAAAGTGTGAAAAAGGACTTGCAAGAACAGCTTTACCACATTGTTCAGCGTCTATCACTATTTGCAAATGATCTGTTAAAGACAGCCTTTTATCCTGGGATATCTCAAGGAAACTTCGGGCAGCAATTGAAAAAGGCGCTTGAGCAGGCTTTAAAGGATTATGAATTTGAATTTGTACAGGAGCTTAAAGCGCTCGATATCCGAATGGAATCATTTATCAACCAGTATTTTCAAGAGGAATGGGAGAAAGGCATGCAGGCTGCATGTGCTGAAGACCCTTACTTTTCACTCAGACTGTCACCACCTGATGAGAAAAACGCTGAGCTGAAACAAATTGAAGTCGAAGCAGAGCTTGCCCCATTTGAGCCGCTCTTAAAGAAACAAAAATCAGCAAAAGCTTTTTTTGAACAAAATGGAAAGGCTGCGTTTATTGAAGCTATTCGAGATGTTCTTCTTCAATTGACAACTAGGTGGGCAGATAAAGAAAAAGAAGAATTACGGATCAGGTACGAAAAGATAATCGAGACCTTTACTGAAAGGTATGAAACAGACGCGCTTCGACAACTGAATGAGCAAAAACAAACATTTGTCACGAGCTTGACGACAGATGCCAAAGAGCAGGCCAGCGTTGAACAAGTATATGAACAAACAAATGAATGGAAGAACCAGTTGAAAACCATTTGATTCATGATAGACTAGATAAAAAAGAAAGCAGTTGATACACAATGACGAGCGTACACGAAGAAATTTCCGCACATTCACAAAAACAGCATGCCCATATCCAATCCTTTCTCAAGCTTGAACAGAAAAGGGAACAGGCGATTGAGACTGCTGTAGCAAAGTGTGAACAAAAAGAACTGTTTACAACAGACGAGATCAATGCCATTACTTCGAAAATGAATGAGCTTGCACGAGGCGGCATTGTTCCGTTGCGAAAGCATGTCACGATCGATATGGTCAAGGAGTATGTCGAGCGTAAACAGAAGTAAAGAGTAACTTTCTCTTTTTTGGTCATCTTAACTAATGAACCGAGAATGAGAAAGGGGAATGATGATGGAAAAAAAGCAAAACGCTAAGCAGCAGGAAGAGCGCATGCCTAAACAAAAAGACATGCCGTCCTACGCAGAAGCAGAAGCGAAAAAAATGCAATACGGTCAAAAGTAAACGGGCTGCCTCTTCTTTCAAAAAGAAGAAGGCACCTTTTTTATGTCAGCTTCTGTGATCTATGATAGAATAGGAGTATTGTTTTTAAAAAGGGAGTTTATCAGAATGAAAAAACACATACTACTTGTAGATGGAATGGCACTTCTCTTTCGATCGTTTTATGCGACGGCTGTCCATCGCAATTTTATGATAAATGATCGTGGTGTACCGACAAATGGAGTCAATGGCTATTTGAAGCATTTATTAACGGCTGTACAGACATTTGAGCCAACTCATATTGTTTGCTGCTGGGATATGGGGAGTCAAACGTACCGAAATGAATTGTTTCAAGATTATAAAGCCAATCGAGGAGAGCCGCCTGTCGAGCTCATCCCTCAGTTCGATTTAGCAAAAGAGGCTACAGAAGAACTAGGAATTGTGAACGTTGGTTTAAAGGGCTTTGAAGCAGATGATTGTATCGGTACGCTTGCTGCACTCTATCAAAAAGAGGCACGTGTGACCGTCCTGACTGGAGATAAAGATTTGCTGCAGATTTTGAATGACCATGTGACAGTGGCTCTAATGCAAAAAGGAATCGGGAATTATAAGCAATATACAAAAGCCTTATTTGAGGAGGAGATGGGAATCTCTCCAAAGGCGCTGATTGATATGAAAGCATTGATGGGCGATTCAAGTGATAATTATCCTGGTGTAAAAGGAATCGGAGAAAAAACAGCACTGAAATTTATCCAAACGTATCAAACAATTGATCGCCTGTTAGAGCATGTCCATGAACTAACTGCTGCGCAGCAAAAGAAAATGCAAGCAGGCTTAGAGGATTTGAAGCTTTCCCGTATACTGGCTGAAATCAAATGTGATGTACCACTTAGCTGTCCAATTGATGAAACAAAGGTGAACATCAATCCAGAGCGGGCAGCTGCCATGCTGCGTTTACATCAAATCAAAGGGATTGAACCAATGGTCAATCGCTTAAGTGAAATAGAGATCAGCTAAGGCTGATCTCTATAGTTTATCTCTTTGTATTGCTTTTTTTCGCCTTATTCTCTAGTTGAGATAGAGGCTGTTTATCTTTTGTTTGTGCATCACCTTGAGGGGTTGTCCCATTTGTGACACGACCTTTGTTCTCTTTATCCAATCAGTATCACCTCATACATTAGCATAACCAACAGAAAAGCGATTCATCCTTTAGAAAGGTGAATCGCTTTTCTAGCGAGCTGATCAGCTATCTGATTTTCCTTGCTTGGAATCCACTTCATAAAAAATAAATCAAACTCGGTTTGAAGCTGTAGCATTTCTTCAACAAAGTGCTGAAAGGCTGGATTTTTCGTAAAACCTGCATTGGCGGCACGATCAACTACTTGCGAATCTGTTCGAAAGGAAACGATTCGCAAACCTTTTTCAACGCAAATTCTCATTCCTTCGATTAGGGCGGAAAATTCTGCTTCGTGATTACTCATTGATCCAAGAGGGATAGAGAAAGATTCAGCCTTGCCATCATGCTTGATAAAAATGCCGATGCCAGAGGGACCTGGATTTCCTGCACTAGCACCGTCAATGTATATTTCAGCTGGCAAATCATTTCCCCCTTTCATCAAGCGGGACCATTTTTTTCGCCGCATACGCGTATGGTGTGGAAATAGCGGCTACGATAAATTTAATCACGTAGGTTGTGATGAAGATCTCAACCCATACATGAAATGGATAGGTACCAAGAAAGGCGATGGTCGTAAAGATAAGCGTATCGAGCAGCTGGCTAATCATCGTACTTCCTGCGTTGCGCACCCAAAGCGCACCATCTGAAGGAAATATCCGGCGGATAAACGAATATACATAAACATCTAACATTTGACTGATGATATAAGCAGCAAGACTACCAAGTGCGACTCTCGGCATAAACCCAAAAATTGTTTCTAATGATGTTTGTGAGATATCAGAGGGAGCCGGATAAAAAAGCAACGCCTCCTGCATAACAATCGTTAAGCTTAAAAGGGTCGCAAAGCCAATCCAGACAGCCTTCCTGGCTTCTTTTTGTCCATATTTTTCATTCAGAACGTCTGTTGCAAAGAATACACTGCCATACAAGATGTTACCGAGTGTCGCAGTTAACCCAAACAATTCAACCGTTTTGACAACTTGTAAATTTGCGGCAACAGTCGCAAAACCAATCCAGACGAAAAGACCCATTTTGCCAAATCCTTTATAAAATAGAAGAACAATGATAAAATTAATGATCGCAAATAAGATCCAAATACCTTCATTAAACAAGTGACATGAACTTCCTTTCTAATTGTAAAATGTAACTTTTTGATTATAGCATAACGAACGTGACTCATAAAAGTACGGGAAGGCGATGTAATCAATGAAACTAAGAGCGCACTACACAATGAAAGTGAAATCGATTGGGTCCATTGCTTTTTTTCAAGAAGATTGGATGGAGCTAAAAGAGGCCTTGCTTTTCGCAAAACATATAGACAAAAAAGAACCACAGTCACTTCTTTCATTTGAAGATGAAAAAGGTGCGATGTGGTCCTTGAAAGAACTTGAAAAACTAAAAGAAGAACTTCAACTTGAACCTGATCAGCTTCAGGTCTATTTTGATGCAAGTTTTCGCAAAGAAACGGGAGCTTCCGGACTTGGAGTTGTTGTGTACTATAAACTTGGAGAAGATGCCTATCGATTGAGAAAAAATCAACCGTTCCAAGGCACCACCAATAATGAAGCGGAGTATGCGGCTTTATATGAAGCAGTCAAAGCTTTAAAAGAGCTAGGTGCTGGCAGGAATTCTGTCACCATAAAAGGTGATTCACTTGTTGTAATGAATCAGTTAAAAGGGGAATGGCCTTGTTATGATGATGTCCATAACAGATGGCTCGACCGAATAGATGCTGCTTTAAAAGAGCTGAAGCTTACGCCAACATACGAAGTCATAGATCGTAAACAAAATGGAGAAGCGGATCAGCTTGCAAGAAAGATTCTGGCAGACGTCCCAATCGAAAGTAAGTTGAAATTAGAAGCAGACGGAGCTGAATAATGTGGATAAAAAAACAGCAGTAAAAGAATTGACGGATCTTCAAGATACGTATTGCTCAGATTGTTTTATTAAGAAGCACTTCCGAAAAGAATTCGGCAAAAAATATGCCCACTCTTTTTGTATTCAGCAATGCACAGTAGGAGAGAAAATAAAAGAATACGGAAATGTATTGCTCAAAAAATAAACGAGCGCACCGGTTTTCCCTGATCAAACAACCGCTCATGAAAAAAAAAGATAGAATGTATAAAACATGAACATATTCCGAAAAATGAGCCGATATAACTATAGAAAGTTTGGGTTGAGTTGCTTTTTGACTAAGTGACGGATATTAGAGGAAAAGGGGAAGGCCGGCATGGATAATAAGGATTTCGAAACGGTATTACATCGAACATTTCAAGAGGTGTATAGCGATCTAGAACAACTAGTAGATGTAGCAAAGAAGGGAAGACCTTTTCTCGAAAAAGATATCTCTGAAATTGAACAAAGACTAAAGCAGAATATTTTAGCGATTGAAATTCAGCTGAAAATCAAATAAGAGAGGCATATGCCTCTCTTTATTTTGTGGTTTCATCATTCATTTAGTTAATTAAAGTTTTGTTACATTTGCAGCTTGAGGTCCACGATTACCTTCAACGATTTCAAAAGAAACTTCTTGTCCTTCTTCTAAAGACTTGTAGCCGTCACCTTCGATAGCTGTGAAGTGAACGAATACGTCGTCTCCGCCTTCAACTTCAATGAAGCCGAAACCTTTTTCATTATTGAACCATTTTACTTTACCGTTTTGCATATTGCTTTTTCCTCCTAGTACTGTAGCATGCCTTTTGGCATACTAAAAAAAATTTTAATCACCTAACGCTTTAGAAGTTGTTAAATGATGGTTCCACTATACACCATCAAAAGTAAAGCGTCAAGCAGGCGAGCCAAATTTTGAGCAGAATATTTGATTTTTTTGTTTTTTTGATGAATAGCTATTTATATATAAAATATCCTAATTTCCCGAAACTTGAAGTGTAGCTTGTCCGTATATAAAAAAAATAAAGAAAGAGGTGCGCAGCATGAATCGTTATACCATTGAAGAATTTGTTCAGAATACCCAGCAAGAAGATAAAGAAGAAGGGGTATTTGAGCTAGAAACACCAAGGCTTTTAGAAATTAATTTGACTGATACTATTTGGGCAAAAACAGGCTCCATGGTTTCATATCGGGGCAATATCAAGTTTGAACGCGAAGGTGTTTTTGAACATGGCGTTTCAAAGATGTTTAAGAAAATGTTATCAGGAGAAGGCACTTCACTCATGAAGGCAACAGGTGACGGCAAATTATATGTCGCAGACCAAGGCAAAAAGATCTCAATTCTTCGTTTAGCTCAAGGTGAGTCCATTTTCGTCAATGGAAATGATCTGCTCGCATTTGAACCAACAGTTCGCTGGGATATCAAATTGATGAAAAAGGTGTCTGGCATGCTTGCAGGTGGATTGTTTAATGTCAAACTTGAAGGGCCAGGCCTCATTGCGATTACGAGTCATTACGAACCGCTCACACTCATTGTTCAGCCAGGTGATTCCGTCTATACAGATCCGAATGCAACGATCGCATGGTCAGGAGATTTAAAAACTGAATTTGTGACAGATGTTTCTTTCAAAACCTTTATTGGCAGAGGGAGCGGAGAGTCCATTCAAATGAAATTTAGCGGAAAAGGCTTTGTTGTCGTTCAACCGTATGAAGAACTGTATACAACAAATGGAAATCAAAGCTAAATGAAAAAGGTGTCCGTCATTGACGGACACCTTTTTATGATAATGCACGAGCATACGTTTTGTTACTCGTGATGAGATCTGATTGTTCGACGATATCTTCCAAAATGGTTTGGGAAGATTGTTTTAAGTGCAATTTTTTGATGTTTTGTTTCATTGCTTCTAATGTTTCTTCATCCTGTAGCAATTTAGTCACAGATTCTAAAATGTCTTCATGTCTGTTGATGACAATGGCAGCACCATTATCTTCAAAGAAAAGAGCATTTTCTTTTTCTTGTCCTGGGACAGGTTTGTAAAGTATGACTGGGACACCGATTGCTGTTGCTTCTGTTAATGTAATACCGCCTGGTTTTGTAATCATACAATCTGTTACTCTGAACAATTCATCAATTTGTTCCACATATCCAAGCGCCTTCAATTGATCTGGGTGAGCTTGTTCCAGATCGCTAAGCGATTGTTTTAACGCTGCGTTTTTTCCACATACAACAACAATTTGCACTTCACTGTCAAGAAGTAACGCTTCACATAGTTCCTTTACATTTTTTAGTACCCCGTGAGCACCAGCCATAATGAGAAGGACTTTTTTGTCTGATGATAATCCATACTTTTTATAAATCATCGATTTTGGCACGTCTGCTTCAAATTGTGGTCTAATAGGAATGCCTGTCACCTTGACATCGCTTGGATGTGTGCCGATTTCCACTAATTTTTGTTTCACATAATCGGTTGCAACATAGTATCGATCGATGTTTTCATGTACCCAAATTTTATGAAGACAGAAATCTGTCATGACATTAAATGTCGGAATTACTTTGCCCGTTTTGTTTCGGTATTCTGGTACAACAATCATCGGGAATGTGATGATAATGATGTCAGGGTTGTGTAACTGAATTAATTCGTCAAGACGCTTATTTCCCATCTTTAAGTAAATGTTAAATTTGCGTTTATTGTAAATTTTATCTACACCGTAATAAAACAAGCGATAAAACTGTTTCCCAATGGAAAAGCTCTTCAAGTATAAATATTGAGTCACTTCCGACACAATGGGATTCGATTCTTGATACAAATTAGAAACTATCACATGTTCAAATCCTTGGGATTTGCATTCATCATACAGTGTTTTTGCTACCTGCATATGTCCATTTCCATAATTTGCGGTCAAGATTAATATTTTTTTATTGGTATTCAAGAATATTCACCTCAAATGTAATCAACAACAACAAAACTTCGTAAGAAAACTATGAATCTCATAGGTCTACATATACATAAAGATAACATATAAACAGCCAGAGCATATCATTCGTTACGAAAGAATTAAACTAATTTTAAAAAACAAACAGACTTAATTGATAATGGAAGACAGAGCCATTTGTATTTTAACACATTTTGAATATTTATCATCAGACCAGAGTCTATTTTATTCCCATACATATGGTGTTTCTTGATAAACATAATAATTAAGCCAATTCATAAAAAGTAAAGTTGCATGGGCTTTCCAGCGATTCACAGGGACTAATGTGTCACCATCTTCTATAAAATAGTGGACGGGTTTTTTGACTTTATCATGTTTCAACAAATCTCTTTCATATTCCTGCTTCAATGTGTCTGTATCGTATTCAGGATGTCCAGTTAAAAATACTTGTTTATCATCATCTGAAACAATTAAGCAAACACCAGCTTCTTCAGACGTGCTTAATACTTTTAGATTCAGTGTGTTTTTTAATTGTTCTGTATTAATATCTGTATGCCTAGAATGTGGGACATAGTATACTTCATCGAAACCTCTAACTAATCTTTCTTTTTTCTCTTTAACAAGATGCTCAAACACGCCGAATTTTTTCTCAGGAAGCTTGATTTTTTCAATACCGTAATGGTGATATAGACCTGCCTGTGCACCCCAGCATATATGGAGGGTAGACGTTACATTGGTTTTACTCCAGTCCAAAATGTCCTGCAGCTCTTTCCAGTAGGAAACGTCTTCAAAAGGTAAATGCTCAATTGGTGCGCCGGTGATGATCATTCCATCAAACTTTTTATGGCGAATCGTTTCAAAGGTTGTATAAAATTCATCTAGATGTTCTCTTGATGTATTCTTCGGTGTATGTGTACTTGGAATCAAAAATGTAAAGTACACTTGTAAAGGAGAATTACCGAGCATTCTCAGAAGCTGTGTTTCAGTTTGTATTTTTTTTGGCATTAAATTTAAGATCACGATATTCAAAGGACGGATATCCTGCTTGAATGCCCTTGTCTCATCCATGACGAAAATGTTTTCACTCTCTAGTATCTGTTTTGCCGGCAGATGAACTGGTATGTTAATAGGCAACTCGCCACCCCCTGAGCCAAAGCTAATTTCATTTCATTATAGGAACTTTCTGGCGATATTTCAATGTTTCAATTATGTTACAATGAAAAATAGAGCAAAAACTCACTTGTTGCTATAAAAAAGGAGGCCATATATTGATGATCACAAAGCATTTGTCAGATATTGACATCGCTCAAAAGGCACAGCTAAGGCCGATTCAAGACATCGCGGCAAAGTTACAAATAAATGACGAAGAATTAGAATGCTATGGTTTCACAAAAGCGAAAATATCTTTGACCATTTTTGATCGTTTAAAGGAACAAAAAGAAGGAAATGTGATTCTTGTGACCTCTATTAACCCAACGCCAGCAGGTGAAGGGAAATCCACTGTGACAGTCGGGCTAGGTCAAGCCTTCGAAAAAATCGGGAAGAAAGCCATCATTGCCATGAGAGAGCCATCACTAGGCCCTACAATGGGGATTAAAGGCGGAGCAGCGGGAGGAGGATATTCTCAAGTACTACCAATGGAAGAAATTAATCTCCATTTCACAGGAGACTTCCATGCCATTACATCGGCTCATAACGCCTTATCTGCTTTCATTGATAATCATATTCATCACGGAAATGAACTTGGCATCGACGCACGCCGGATTGTGTGGAAACGAGTGCTTGATTTAAACGACCGTGCTTTAAGGCAGGTTGTCGTAGGACTTGGCGGTCAATTAAATGGATACCCTAGAGAAGATGGGTTTGATATCACGGTTGCTTCGGAAATGATGGCCATTCTCTGCTTGGCAGAAGACTTAAACGATTTAAAAAAACGTCTTGCTTCTATTGTTGTTGCCTATAATCAAGAAGGGGAGCCGGTAACAGTTGGTTCGCTTGGTTATGAAGGGGTGTTAACGTTACTTTTAAAAGACGCGCTCAAACCGAACCTTGTTCAAACCATTGAAGGAACTCCAGCTCTTGTGCACGGCGGTCCTTTTGCCAATATTGCACATGGATGCAATAGTTTAATTGCAACAAAAATGGCCGCAAAACTAGCAGATTATGTGGTGACAGAAGCTGGGTTTGGGGCGGACCTCGGTGCGGAAAAATTTCTCCATATTAAAACAAGAGCAGGTGATTTCAAACCAGGTGCAGTTGTGATTGTGGCAACTGTCAGAGCATTAAAGATGCATGGCGGAATGCAGAAAACTGAGCTCCAAGAAGAGAATGTACGTGCAGTATTACAAGGGATACATAATTTAGAAAAGCATATTGAAACAGTGCAAGCCTTCGGTCTTCCATACATCGTCGCAGTGAATCGTTTTATCACAGATACAAAAGAAGAGATTCAAGCAATAGAAGATTGGTGCGAAACGTATGGGCACCCAGTCAAAGCGGTGAATGTATGGGAAGAAGGAGGCGCTGGTGGGACAGCACTTGCAGAGGAACTTGCGACACTCATTGAAAAGAATAAGAATAGCTTTTCCTATTTGTATGAGGAGAAAGATTCCATTGAAGAAAAGCTATCGAAAGTAGCGCAAGTGGTCTACGGGGCAGACGGCGTAACCTTGTCATCAAAAGCAAGAAAGCAGCTGGTAGCGATAGAGAAAAACGGCTGGGCGCATTTACCTGTTTGTATGGCAAAAACGCAATACTCTCTTTCGGATGATCCTGCTTTGATCGGTAGACCAAAAGGGTTTACCGTTACGATACGAGAGTTAAAACCATCTGTAGGTGCAGGATTTATCGTTGCTTTAACTGGAAGCATTCTCACCATGCCCGGCCTGCCTAAAAAGCCTGCGGCGCTTGAGATGGATTTATTAGAAGACGGCAGTGTGACAGGACTCTTTTAGCAAGAAGCATAAAAAGCGATTTTCTAAAACAAGCATGTTACGATAGGAAAAAGGGAATCCTAGGAGGCTATCAGATGTCAATTTATGATATTCAGGTCAAGACCATTAACGGTCAGGAAAAATCAATGGCAGATTACAAAGGGAAAGTACTCATTATCGTGAACACAGCGAGCAAATGTGGACTGACCCCTCAATTTAAACAATTACAAGAGTTATATGATCAATATCATGAAAAGGGCCTTGAAATTTTAGGATTTCCGTGCAATCAATTTATGAATCAAGAGCCAGAAGGGGAAGAAGCGATTCAAGAATTCTGTTCATTGAATTATGGTGTGACCTTCCCAATGTTTGCAAAAGTAGATGTCAATGGCGATCATGCGCACCCGCTTTTCAAGCACTTAACAAATCATGCAAAAGGTGTGCTTGGCACGAAAACAGTAAAATGGAATTTCACAAAATTTATCGTTGGCCAAAACGGAGAAGTCACTGAACGATTCTCGCCTAAAACACCGCCAAAAGAATTAGAAAGCTCGATTATCGCTTTATTAGACAAATAAGATGCATTCTATGAAGCAACTGAAACAATTGGAGGCAGCTGCCTCTTTTGTTTCAAACAAGCTAAAATGTGAACCGACTGGACACGATGCCGCTCATATCGATCGTGTGCGCCTGCTTGCGGTCAATATCGCAGCGCAGGAAGGCGGGTCGCTTTTTATTATTGAAATGGCGGCCTTTGTGCATGATTTAATTGATGAAAAGCTGTCAAATGAACGGAAACTTTCAACACATCAGCTCAAGCAACAGCTCCTTTTGTGGGAAGTGGACGCGCGGGATATTCGTTATATCATTGACATCGTGACAACGATGTCTTTTCGTCACCGTCATGTTCAACATAAGCCAATAACTTTAGAAGGGGCTATTGTTCAAGATGCGGACAGGTTGGATGCGATAGGAGCAAGTGGAATTGCAAGGGTGTTTACATATGCAGGCGCAAAAGGTGAGCCTCATTATACAAAGGATTTACACGAAGGCTCAGTGCTGAAGCATATGGAAGAAAAATTGCTCAAATTAAAAGACTTGATGAATACTCATACAGGAAAGCAGCTTGCTGACGAGCGGCATAAATTCATGTGTTTATTTATCAAGACGTGGAAAGAAGAATGCGGCCTTACAGATGAGTAGGGTCTTTATGTGTGTAAGGAGGATATATAGATGAAAATAACCGCAATAGAACCGACGCCAAGTCCGAATACAATGAAGGTGATTTTGACTGAAGCGCTTGCCGGTGGAAAAAGCAACAACTATAAAAAAGATCAAAAAGACGAAGCGCCTGAAATGATCAAGCGCATCTTAAACATTGAAGGTGTAAAAGGGGTCTATCACGTTGCAGATTTTTTAGCTGTCGAGCGAAATGCAAAGTTTGACTGGCAGGGCATTTTACAGCAGGTCCGAGAAGCCTTTGGTCAAGACACACAAGCACTTCAGGAAGGAGCGCAGTCAGGGGATGACACATTTGGCGAAGTGAAAGTGTTTGTCCAAATGTTTAATGGTATTCCGATGCAGGTCAAGCTGACAGACGGTGAAAGAGAAGAGCGGTTTGGGATGCCTGAACGCTTCCAAGCAGCCATCTTAAAGTTAAGAAGTAGTTCTGACAATGTTGTGTTTGAACGGGTATGGAAAGAACACGGCGTTCGTTTTGGTGAATTTGCTGATATCGGCCACGAAGTCACAGAAGAGCTGCAAGCAGCTTATGCTGACGAGCGTTTAACCCGATTAACAGAGGCGGTCCAGGAGGGACAAGAGGCTGTAGATAAACAAGTGAATCGTCAGGCATATGACGTCACAGAAGAGATGCTGCGCGAGGAAGATTGGAAAAAACGATTTGCTCATTTAGAGCAAATGCAGCCTGAAACAAAGGATATACCCGTTTTAATGAAAGCGATGGAAGATCCAAAAACATCTATTCGCAGACAAGCAGTTGTCAACGCTGGAATGATTGAAGACCCTGCGATCCTGCCTATTTTATATAAAGGACTTGAAGACAAAACAGTCACGGTCCGCAGAACAGCCGGAGACTGTATTTCGGATCTTGGCGACCCTAGCGCTATAGGAGCAATGATCGCAGCATTAAAGGATCCAAGCAAGCTTGTCCGCTGGCGTGCGGCCATGTTCCTTTATGAAGAAGGGGACGAAACTGCACTTGAAGCATTGAAAGAAGCGGAGCAGGATCCTGAATTTGAAGTCAGTCTACAAGTGAAAATGGCGATTGAGCGAATTGAGCTTGGGGAAGAAGCTAAAGGTTCTGTTTGGAAACAAATGACAGAAAGCAGAAAAAATGCGTCAGAATGA
>NZ_NKHG01000085.1 GCF_002744245.1 Bacillus pumilus
ACAGGTTATGACCTGCAAGCAGTTGGTCAAAACTCATTTGCGGACCTTATGACCATTAAACAAGTCGTCAAACAGGCGAAAACAGCCATTGCAGGCGGAATTAAGCTTGATACGTTACCTGAAGTCGTGAAATTAAATCCTGATTTGATCATTGTCGGCGGCGGTATCGCAAGCCAGGAAAATAAAGCAGAAGTGGCCGCACAAATGAAACAGTTGATCGCGCAATCATGAAGACAAGTGACTATGTGAAAGCGATTCTAAGCGAGCTTTCTGAGCACTCGTTAGCTTTTCAGGACGAAGGAGCAGAGCGGCTTGTCACAAGCATTTTAGCCGCACGGAAGGTCTTTGTGGCTGGTGCAGGCAGGTCCGGTTTGATGGGAAAATCATTTGCCATGAGACTCACGCATATTGGTATCGAGGCTTATGTCATCGGAGAAACAAATACACCTTCCTTTACAGAAAAGGATCTCTTGATTGTCGGAACCGGCTCTGGTCAAACAGAAACATTGCTTGTGCTCGCAAAAAAGGCAAGGGCGATTGGCGGAAAAATTGCGTCTTTCACGCTTTCAGCTGAGTCACCTATCGCTGATCTATCGGATGAGGTCATCTTACTCTCAGGTGCACCGAAGGATCAACATGAAGGAAGCCATCATACGATTCAGCCGATGGGCTCACTATTCGAGCAGTCTCTTTTACTTATGTACGATGCGGTCATTTTACGATTGATGGAAATGGAACAATTGGATACACATACGATGTACGGTCATCATGCGAATTTAGAATAGTGGTTTTCAAAAGCCTTTCCTCTATGATAGGGGAAGGCTTTTCTCGTCTAAATGGAGATCAAAAAGAAGGATAACTTGACATGAGTGAACAGATGTAACTATAATAGTTACATCTTTAAAGAAAAAAGCGTAAGCAGTGGAAGGAAGATGAAGATGAAAGTGCAAATCTGGTCAGACGTCGCCTGTCCTTTTTGTTATATAGGAAAAAAACAGCTGGAAACAGCACTTGAGCAATTCCCGCAGAAGGAACAGGTAGAAGTAGAGTTTAAAAGCTTTGAGCTTGATCCGCATGCACCTGTTGAAGTGGATTATGATGTGCATGATATGCTCGTCAAAAAATATGGAATGAGCCGCAGCCAGGCAATAGCGATGAATGAGCAGGTGAAACAGGCCGGCAAGGAGAAAGGAATCGATTTTCAATTCGATCCGCTCGTTTTAACAAACACATTTGATGCCCATCGATTGGCGCAATATGCTGGTGAAATGGGAAAAGGCGACCTCGTGATGGGAGAGCTGTTTCAAGCGTATTTTACAGATGGAAAGCATGTTGGTGATCGTAAAATCCTTGTAGATATAGCAGAAAAAGCAGGCCTTGATCAGAAGGAAGTGCAGCAAGTTCTAGACGGGCAAGGATTTGCCGATGAGGTGCGAGAAGACGAAAAAGAAGCGAGACAGATCGGAATTTCTGCTGTGCCTTTTTTCTTGATCAATGACAAGTATTCGGTTGCTGGTGCGCAGCCAGCCGATACCTTCCTGCGTGCACTTGAAACGGCTTGGACAGAAGAAGCAGCTCAAGCTGAGAAAGCTGTTGACCCTTCATTTGAAGCAGCATGTGCAGATGGTGTATGTGCAGTGCCTTTACCTAAAGAAGAGGCATAATAGACATCTCCCTATCTTGATAAAAGATGGGGATTTTTGTTGATTAATTATTAAGATACATTTATACTTAAGTTATCTTAATTATATGAAGGTGATGACATTGACATCCAAAACAGCTATGATCCAAGAACTAAACAATATTGAAGCACGCATACATCAAAAGCTCCGATTAGAGTTTGAAGAATTATTTGTAGATGAATTAACCGATAAGCAGCACATCGTCCTCGATTTCATAGAGCGGAAAGGGGGAAGCTCACCTATTCAAATTGCCCAGCAGTTAGGAATTACCCAAAGTGCTGTGAGCCAGTTATTAAACACGCTTGAAAAAAAAGAATGGATTCGCCGCAGCATCAATCCGCAAAACCGGCGGGAATTGCATGTTGAACTTTCTGAAAAGGCAAAGACGTACTTGGAGAATATGAGAAAGATAGAGTTTGCGATTATTGAAAAATACTATTCAAAATTAACAATCGATGAGATCACCACGTTGACATCCATTTATGTAAAGCTTGATCAGCTGATTGTAGATAAAAACGAAGGGGAAGGATGATGATCCATTGAAAACGCTCAAGCAAGAAGTTCAGCGAATTGCTTCTTCTTATACGGAGAAAAAGAAACAGGCACTGCTTGTGATCGGTCTGATTTATCAAGGGGAAAGACATGTCTTTCATTTCGGAGATCATCCCATTCAAAAGAGGGTGCAGCCAGAGGAGGTCATTTTTGAAATTGGCTCTATCTCAAAAGTTTTTACGACAAGTATATTAGCAAGCATGATTCAAAGAGGGCAGATGAAGCTAGATGATTCAATTTCACTGTATTGTCCTCAAATCAGAAAGAATCACCCCATTCAAATTGAACAACTGGCCATCCATACGTCTGGACTTCCTGCAAATCGTCTTCTCAGAGATGTACAATTATGGTTCCTTCCTAAAGTGAGAAGAGATATATACTGTCAATATTCACTCGATGAATTAATGAAACTGTTAAACTCGAAAAAGTGGAATCAGCCTAAAGAATATCCATCTCGTTATTCCAATGTGGGCATGGGTCTGCTTGGTTTGATCATGGGGTGGTCTCTTAACAAAACGTATGAACAGCTGCTGACTGAATATATCGTGGAAGAGCTCAATCTATCACACACCTTTATCAAGATCAAGGAACATCTAAAAGAGAAAATGATCTTAGGTCATAAAGAAAATGGGAAAGAGGTTCCTCCGCTTCATATGCTTGACTATCAAGGAGCTGGAGCCATTCGCTCGACGATCACTGATTTACTGTCATTTCTTTCCGCACACATGAGTGCAGACGCAGGTTCCCCGTGGTACATGACGCATGAATCAAGGCTGAAAATAGGTAGAAACATGTCCATGGGACTTGGGTGGGTCATAGATGACACGGGGTTGATTTGTCATAATGGTGCGACTTCTGGCTTCTCCAGTTTTATGGGATTTCGCCCACATTCAAAAACAGGTGTGGTTGTCTTATCGAACTATCGCAATCGGATCACACAAGACTCTCCCGACCGAATTGCGTATGATCTGATGAACATGCTTGATCATGAGTCTAAAATGAAATGAGCCTCCTGTGAAGAGGGCTCATTTTTTTCTTGTATTCACTTGTTTGATGGTTTCACCATGAACCAATTCAGGCTCGTAAAACGTTTGATCAGGCAGATTATTTTTCCCCTGTACTTTTTTGATCATCCAGTCTGCTGCATCTCGGCCCATTTGCTCCTGAGGGTGTGTTAATGTTGTCAATTTCACATGGGCATTTTTTTGGGCAATATACGAATTATCTTGTCCAATAATAGAGAGATCATTTGGAATGGATAGACCCACTTCGCTGCATACATTCGCCACTTCTAACCCCACCTCATCATTATAGCAAACGAGGGCGGTCAGCTCATGCTGGTGCTCCGTTAAGAAGGTTTTGATATGATCCCCTAAATGCTGCTTCGATTCTGTATCGAAAAAGAGTACATGCTCTGGCAGAAAATTAAGCTTTGCTTCACCAAGTGCTTGAATATAGCCCTTCATTCGGTATTTTCCTTGTAAATCATCTGTCTTTGAAATCAGCCCAATTTGCTGATGTCCAGAGGTGATCAGCTCTTTTGTGGCGAGATAGCTGGACTTTACATCATCCAAACAGAGAAAGGGAACCTCTAATTGCTCATAATAGGCGTTGATCATTATAAGAGGTACGTCCTGTTCCTTAAAGGATAGATAGTACGAAATGTTCGGATTATATAAATTGCTTTTTGTCGGCTCAACAATCAGTCCATCAACACCAAAGGACAGCATCATTTCTAAAGCTTTTTTCTCCTGCTCGACATCGTTGTTTGTACTGGCCAGTAACAGAGAATAGTTATCTTCATTTAAGCGGCTTTCAATGCCTCGAATGATGGAAGGGAAAATGTAATCAGATATGTATGTGGTGATGACCCCAATCGTTTTCATATGAGCATGTCCAGCAGGCTTTGTTTGATATTGATTGGTCACAAATGTGCCCGAGCCTTTTTCACTTCGCAAAAATCCCTCGCTTGATAGTTCCAAGATGGCTTTTCGTACTGTATGCCTGCTCACTTGATAAATATCCTGTAAGCTTGATTCAGTTGGAATACGCTCCCCGATCCGGTAATCCCCTGTGAGTATTTTACTTTTTATATCATCAATAATGATCTGGTACTTCTTTTTCATCGTTTCACTTCTTTCTCAGTTGTTCATCTACTCGGATTGAGAAGAAATTGTATGGACATATTTTAACATGGTTGTCGAACCAAAAACAGGCGCTTTCACTTTCTCCCATGTGATCTTTAGAAATATGAGGATTTTTGTCTCGCTATGTATGTACAACTATATTTATTATTGACATATGTACGTACAAATATTATATTGTGTTTGTGCACAAATAAAATCAATAAATCTAGAAAAATTGAAACCGCTATCATCATGGAGGTGAATGTAGAATGAATCATGAAGAGACGGCCAAAGCTATTAAAGAAGGACGGACTTCTTTAGGCATTGAATTTGGTTCAACACGAATTAAGGCGATTTTAATAGATGAAGAGTTTCAACCAATTGCACAAGGTACATTTGAATGGGAAAGTTCGCTCCAGCAAGGAATATGGACGTACAACTTAATCGATATCATTACAGGTCTTCAAGTGGCGTATCGTCAGATGAAAGAGAAGGCTGAGCAATTATATGGTGTGACCATTCAGACCATTGGTTCGATTGGGGTATCTGCGATGATGCATGGCTATGTCGCGTGCGATCATACAGGTGAGCTCCTCGTCCCGTTTCGAACGTGGCGTAATGCAACGACGACCCAGGCGAGTCAAAAGCTAACGAATGTATTCCAATTTCATATTCCAGAAAGATGGAGCATTGCTCACTTGTATCAAGCAATATTAGGAGAGGAAAAACATCTTTCCCGCCTAGAATATGTGACGACTCTGTCAGGATACATTCATTGGCTGTTAACCGGAAAGCAGGCCATAGGGATTGGCGATGCGTCAGGAATGTTTCCAATTGATGAAAAAACGAAGGATTACAACGATGTGATGCTCAATCAATTTGAAGCATTGATTGCAGAAAAAGGCTACCCGTGGAAGCTTCGTCATCTTTTGCCGCGCGTCTATTTAGCAGGTGAAGAAGCTGGCATGTTAACGGCAGCAGGAGCAGCGATTTTAGATCAAGGGAAACATTTGCAGCCAGGCATTCCTTTTTGCCCGCCAGAGGGCGATGCGGGAACGGGGATGGTCGCGACAAACAGTGTGGAAAAGCGAACAGGGAATATTTCCGTTGGAACCTCTGTTTTTGCCATGATTGTGTTAGAGCAGCACCTGACAGGTGTGTATCCAGAAGTGGATCTTGTCACGACACCAGACGGACTGCCAGTAGCGATGGTTCATGCAAACAATTGTACAAGTGACCTAAACGCTTGGATGAATTTATTCAGAGAAGCATTTGAAGCAATGGGCCAGCCGGTTGAAACAGAAAGATTATACGAAGCCTTATTGCATCAAGCTTTAGAAGCAGATCGTGATGGCGGCGGGCTCTTAAGCTATGGCTATTATTCTGGTGAGAATATTACAAGACTGCAAGATGGAAGACCTCTTTTTGTCAGGTCTGCTGAAAGCCGCTTTAACCTCGCTAATTTCATGCGTACCCATCTTTTCTCTGCATTTGGTGCAATGAAAATAGGGATGGATCGCTTAAAAGATAATGAGCATGTCAAGATTGATCGCTTACTAGGACATGGCGGTTTATTTAAAACACCGGTTGTTGGTCAAAAAATGGTCGCTGCTGCGCTTCATACACCTGTATCAGTGGTTTCAACTGCGGGAGAAGGCGGTGCGTTTGGGATGGCTGTCCTTGCTTCATATATGGTCAATCATCAGCAGCAGACGCTGGGCGATTTTCTGACACATCAAGTGTTTGCAAATACATCAGAAGAGCTCATTGAACCCGATCCACTCGATGTCAAAGGCTTTGAGGAATTTTTAAAGCGCTATCAAGAGGGACTCTCGATTGAAAAAGCGGCAGTAGAGCATCTGACGCCAAAGAAAGGAGCGGCACCGGTATGTTAGAGCGGTTAAAAGAAGAAGTGTTTCAAGCGAATTTAGATCTGCCGAAATACGGACTTGTGAAATTTACATGGGGCAATGTCAGTGCGTGCGATCGTGACAGCGGTCTGTTTGTCATTAAGCCAAGCGGCATAGAGTATGACAGGTTATCAGCAAAGGACATGGTCGTTGTCGACTTTGACGGTCAAGTGGTGGAAGGGGAATTAAGCCCTTCTTCAGATACAGCCACACATGCGGTTCTTTACAAACATTTTGAGGAAATTGGTGGTATTTCACATAGCCATTCTATGTGGGCAACTGTATGGGCACAGGCAGGTCTCGATTTACCGGCAATGGGCACAACCCATGCGGATACATTTTACGGCCCTGTTCCGTGTGCTCGATTCCTCACAGAAGAAGAAGTGAATCGCGGATACGAGGTGGAAACGGGGCGACTGATCATTGAAACGTTTGAGGAAAGAAATATAGATGTGATGGCGGTTCCTGGTATTTTGCTTCAAGGTCATGGGCCATTTACGTGGGGGAAAGATGCAAAAAGTGCAGTGACGAACAGTGTGATTTTAGATGAAGTAGCTAAAATGAATCTGTTTGCAAAGCAATTGAACGAATTTGCGGAGCCACTTCCGCAGCGAATTTTAGATAAACACTATTTAAGAAAACATGGTGCGCATGCGTATTATGGACAAAAACCTTCAAGATAAAGAAAAGAGGGATTTCTATGTTAACAAATCAGAAAAAAGAATGTTGGTTTGTCGTCGGTTCACAGCACTTATATGGGGATGAAACACTGAAGCAAGTGAAGGCAGATGCACAGAAGATAACAGATGCCCTAAATGAGAGCGGTTTACTCCCGTATCCGATCATTTTGCAAGAGCTGGCTGTCAGCGCGGATCAAATCACACAGCTGATGAAAGAGATCAACTATCGTGATGAGGTAATTGGTGTGATGACTTGGATGCATACATTTTCTCCAGCAAAAATGTGGATACGCGGTACCGCTCTTTTGCAAAAGCCTCTTTTGCATCTCGCCACTCAATATTATGAAAAGATTCCGTGGGACACGATTGATATGGACTATATGAATCTCCATCAATCTGCACATGGAGACAGAGAGTATGGCTATATCAATGCACGTTTAAATAAGCAGAACCAAATTGTCGCTGGTCATTGGTCTAAGCCAGAGGTGAAGCAGCAAATCGCTGATTGGATGGACGTCGCTGCTGCCTATCATGAGAGCTTCCACATCAAAGTGGCTCGGTTCGGTGATAATATGCGCCACGTTGCTGTGACAGAAGGAGATAAAATTGAAGCGCAGATCCAACTAGGCTGGACCGTTGATTACTTTGGAATTGGCGATCTTGTCGACTATGTAAATGCAGTGGAAGAAGCAGAAGTGGATGCGCTATTTGCCGATTATTTAACGCAATATGACGTTGATTATGGGACCTATTCGGTTGAAGAATGGGAAAAAAGTGTGAAGGTGCAAGCCCGATATGAAATCGCCATTAAACGTTTCTTAGATGAAGGCGGCTACAATGCCTTTACGACAAACTTTGAAGATTTACATGGCATGAAGCAGCTGCCTGGACTTGCAGTTCAGCGGCTCATGGCAAATGGATATGGCTTTGCAGGTGAAGGCGATTGGAAAACCGCCGCACTGGACCGCTTATTAAAGGTGATGAGCCATCATCAATCAACCGGTTTTATGGAGGACTACACGTATGAAATGACCTCCGGGCAAGAAGCGGTGCTGCAATCTCATATGTTAGAAGTAGATCCAGCACTCGCAAATACAAAACCCGTCCTTGTCGTGTCACCACTAGGCATTGGAAACAGAGAAGATCCAGCGCGGCTTGTGTTTGATGGAAAAGCAGGAGAGGGCGTTGTGGTCTCCATTGCTGATTTTGGAACACATTTCAAATGGCTGATTCAAGAAGTCGAGGCCTTTGAGCCGCAAGAAGCAGCACCCCATTTACCAGTTGCCCGTGTGTTATGGAAGATCAAACCGAACTTTCAGGACGGAGTCAAAGCATGGATCGAACAAGGTGGTGGTCATCATACAGTCGTGTCTCTCGATTTAACAGTTGATCAAATCGTTCGTTTTGCGAAGCTTGTGAATGCAGAATATGTGGTTTTATAAGAGAAGGATGGAATGGATTCTACTGTTTACAGTAGAATTGCTGGGTGAAATGAAAGCGGTTTATTAAGTGAGGGGGTCATCACCTTGGAGAAAAAAGTGTCAAGCAAATTTATCTTCTTTTTCGGGTCCTTTGCAGGAATCTTATTTGGATATGATATTGGCATTATTGCAGGGGCAGAAGGACATATTCAGGAAGAATTTCAGCTTAGCCCATTGTGGCTCGGAATCGTCGTCTCTTCATTAATGGGCGGAGCCATCATTGGTTCGATTTTAAGTGGTCTTTTGGGGGATAAGTTTGGCCGCAGAAAGCTCATCTTGGTCTCATCGATCATCTTTTTTGTAGGAGCCCTTGGATCAGCGATCGCACCAGAAGAAATCTCATTAACCATTGCTCGTATTTTTTTAGGAACAGCAGTAGGGACAGCATCATCTTTGGTGCCAGCTTACATGTCTGAAATCGCTCCTGCTAAAATTCGCGGGAAATTGTCTGGGCTTAATCAACTGATGATTGTGAGCGGACTATTGCTCAGCTATATTGTCGCGTTTGTGTTTGAACCAATCCCAGACAGCTGGCGCTGGATGCTGGGAAGTGCAGCTTTATTTGCCATCGTTCTTTATATTGGAATGCTCAAACTACCTGAATCTCCGAGGTATTTAATCAAACACGGAATGGCTCATAAAGCACGTGAGGTATTAGGATCATTGCGCTCTTCACGTGAAGATATTGAAACAGAAATGCAAGAAATTTTAGAGGTCGCAAAAGAAGAACGTTCAGGTATTCGGGAATTATTTCAAAAGAAATTCCGAATGGCTCTCTTCATTGGGGTCGGGATGGCCACACTTCAGCAAATACAGGGCGCTAATTCCATCGTGTACTATGCAACGAGTATCGCTAGAAATGTAGGGCTTGCGCCACAGGTCGCAGCAGGCTTTACAGTCATTGTCGGTGTCATTTTCGTCGTGACAACTGTTATCTTCTTACAATTCGTCGACCGGTTCGACCGAAGAACCATTCTCACAGTAGGAGGGACAGGGATGGCACTTTCTTTCTTTGCACCAGCTGCTTTAGGCGTTTTGGGAGTCAGTGAAGGCATTCTCAACTGGGTCACATTGATTTCACTTTGCTGCTTTATTTTGTGCTATGCCTTCTCGTGGGCACCGATCACATGGATCATCATCGGCGAAATCTTCCCGCTTTCTGTCAGAGGCATTGGAGCAGGCATTTCATCTGCCTTTAACTGGACGGGGTCATTAGCCGTTGGACTCGTTTTCCCTATCTTAGCTGATCAATTCAGCTTTGGGGTCATTTTCTCCTCATTTGGGGTCATCTGCTTAATTGGACTATTGTTCACCCGCTTTGTCCTAGTTGAAACAAAAGGAAGAAGCTTAGAGCAAATCGAAACCGATATGGCTGCACGTGTATAAAGAAAATCATCTATCCACTAGGGATAGATGTCAGCGTGTAGACAAACCCTCGCATTCGGTGTCAG
>NZ_NKHG01000045.1 GCF_002744245.1 Bacillus pumilus
GGACTTTCTCATCAAGAAAGTCCTTTGATCGGTTCATTTATTGAACTCCCTGGCCTTTTAATTCACGCTGTACATCTAAGTCGGCAGCTTCTCTGCTGAACTTTGGCAGTGTAATGAAGTAAAAAAGGAAGACGAGTAAAATAATAATGCCCATTCCGTAATAAATATATGAAATGTTCGTGACGAGGCTTGGAAAAATAAGCGCAATCAGCCCTAACGTCATCGATTGGGCGAACATCGTGAGCGGATCAACCCATCCTGACACACGTCCCATCAGACGGGGGTGGACGATTCTTGGGAGCCAGCCGCCAATGACAATGTTGACCGGACCAATGCAAGTACCAATGACAAATGATGTGACATAAAATAACCATAATGTATGGGTAGAACCAAGTACAAAAATAAGAATGCCTGCAACCAAAATGGGAATCGACATGAGATATTGCATCTTTATCTTTTTAGCGAGGACAGAGCCCAATAAGCTTCCAACAAGCAGCCCTGCACCGATCGCAATTGTAAAGAACGATGTATGCAATTCAAAGTGATCTGGTGAAAGACCGTATTTCATTGTAAACATCGGCAGAACTGCAAATGCGCCATTGACGAGACCGAAAACAAAGAAACCAAAAATTAAGGAAGCCAGTAATTTATTTTTTGAAATATAAATAATGCCTTCTTTAAAATCCTTAAGAGAAGCTTTAATGGTCATACTTCTCCAGCCTGCTTGTCCATTTGGCTGACGTGCTTCAATAGGAATGTTGCATGAACGAATCAGGATGCCGGAAATAATAAAACTGATCAAATCAATGGTAATGGCACCATGGAGACCAATGGTCTTATACATAATGGCTCCTATTCCAACACCGAATACCATAAACAGACTAAATAACATTTGATTTAAGCCAGCAGCTTTTGCGTATTGATCTTTATTTAAGATTGCCTGAACGAGAGAGGCTTCAGCTGGATAGAAGAACTTCGTAATGGCACTTCGTATAAACAAGATCAAGAAAATAAGCGGCAATGAATGAAAATAAATAACGATAAATAAAACAATCGTCAGCCCAGCTCGTATCCAGTCACAATTCTCTGCGACTTTTTTTACGATCAAAACGGTCTGCGACCACACCGACCATAAAAAAGACAAAGATCGTAGGTAGTGAATACATTAACTCTGCCAATGTGGCGTAGGCGGGCTGATGACTAAAATGGTCGAGCAAATAAAAGGCAAACGCCATATTGCCTACTGTTGTCCCCATTTGCGAGGCAAGTGCTGCAAAAAAGAGACGAACAAAATTTCTGTTTTTAAAAATATCCATAAATACGCTCCTTAACCTGAAGATCCCACTTTATATCATATAAAATTTTAAGCATTCATACAATTGATTTCTCCTACTGGCTAATGGTCACAGGTGTTCCATTTGGAACGAGTGAAGCAAGTTCGATGACATCCTGATTATACATGCGAATGCACCCTCTAGAAACAGCTTTACCAATTGAAGACGGGTTATTCGTACCGTGGATGCCATAATGAACTTTCGAAAGGCTCAGCCAATAGGCGCCAAAGGGACCTCCTGGGTTTGGCTGTCTGTTGACGATATAATAAGAACCTGTCGGTGTCATATTTAACATTCTTCCTGTTGCAATCGGGTACGAACGTATGAGCTGTGATCCAGAAAACAAAACGAGACGTTTCGTTGAAATCGAAACAGATATGCGGTAAGGGATCGTGCTAGGGTCCGGCAACCCAGGAATGATGATGACCTCATTTTGTTCTGGCTCTCGAGCTTGCAGTGACGGGTTTGCAGCCTTTAAGGCATCCGCCGTGGTTCGAAAATCAAGCGCTATAGAAGCAAGTGTTTCTCCACTTTTCACCGTGTATCGTAGCATCAAATGACACTCCTTTTACTCAAATAAGAGAAGCCGTGATGCCCGTCACCAGATATATTATATTGGACGGAATCAGGCCTATTAAGGTTTCTCCTAACATTTGTCATGAGAAATATCTTTGTGTATACATATGCAAGAGAGAGCGGTTTGGCTTCTGTTTACACATGAGATGTTAAGGTGAAAAAGGTTAATTCAGGTTTGGCTAAAAACCGAAGCGGCAGTCTTGTTGTCCCAAGTCCGCGGTTGACATAGATGCGATGCTGATAGCTTCCGTATAAACCTTCCACATATGTATGGCCATAAGGTGCTGTGAGAATCGGTCCATAGAAAGGAAGCTGTATTTGACCGCCATGTGTATGCCCAGAGAGCTGTAAGTTAATGGGCGCTTGTTTCAGCTCTAGTGCAGCATCAGGCTCATGTACGAGTAGTAAAGTAAATAGATCAGAGGAGACCTCTCGTTGGATGAGGTCATAATCTGGCATGCTCATCATGAGGTCATCGATTGTAGCTATTTGAATGTGGGCTTCTTCTTTTTCTAAAAGAAACACCTCATTTTTACACAAAGTAAATCCACAAGCTTCCATTGTTTTTTCATAAAGCTCAACGCCAAATGGTCCGTAGTCATGGTTTCCGTATATCGCCAGCTTACCAAATGGAGCATGAAGCTTTGGCTTTTTCATGCTCTTCAATAGTTGCTTGAAAATCAACGAGATCACCTGTGAACACAATGAGGTCTGGAGATTCAGCATTGATTTTCTTAACGACGGCTTCTACATCTTTCGCAGGAAATGTATGACTTAAATGAACATCACTAAATTGGGCAATTTTAAACTGATCGAATAAGGCTGGAAGCTGAGCATCATGAATGGTCAATGATATGGTATCGATCATGTGCGGCTCAATGTACCGGGCATAGCCAAAACCACATGTCGTGGCCAAAAGACCAAGAATACTCGCACCAGCTGCTCCTTTTAAAAACTGTCTACGGGAAAGTTGCTTCATATAAAACTCCTTTAAAAAATAAAATTAAGTATAGCATGATATTTGATAAATCTCCCATATGGTGCACGGAGGGGAAATCATGATATGATAGAAAAATAATGAATGAATAGTCATTCAAATTGTACAAAGGGGGAAAAAATATGACGAAGCAAACAGTAATTGTCACAGGAGGATCTAACGGAATGGGGAAGGCGATGGCTACCCATTTGGCACTTGGAGGCTGGAATGTCGTGATGACAGGAAGAACAGAAGAAACGCTGGAAAAGACCACAAGTGAAATCAAGCAGAAAGGCGGTTCTGTCGCTTATTTTCAAATGGATGTACGAAATCCAGATGATGCTGATCAAATGGTGAAGTTTGCGGTTGATACATTTGGTGATGTGGATGCACTGATTAATAACGCGGCGGGGAACTTTTTAGTTCCGGCAGAAAAACTGTCTCCTAACGGCTGGAAGGCTGTCATTGATATTGTCTTAAATGGTACATTTTTTTGCAGTCATGCAGTCGGCAATTACTGGATTCGTCAAAAGAAAAGGGGGAGTATGATTAATATGGTGGCGACTTATGCATGGGGTGCTGGTGTAGGTGTGGCGCATTCAGCAGCAGCAAAGGCAGGCGTTCTGTCTCTGACGCGAACGCTTGCAGTGGAATGGGGAAAGCAATATCGAATTCGCGTCAATGCCATCGCACCAGGGCCAATCGAGAGAACAGGTGGTGCTGAAAAACTATGGGAATCCGAAGAGGCAGCGCAAAGAACATTAGACAGTGTCCCTCTTGGCAGACTTGGCACACCAGAGGAAATTGCAGAGCTTGCGAGCTTTTTATTATCTGAACAAGCTTCGTATATGAACGGAGATTGTATCACAATGGATGGGGGTCAATGGCTCAACCAATCACCATTTTGAATGCCCGTGAAAGACCTGCTTTTGATGTGGTATAATCACACAAAGAGAGAAGCAGGTGATGAAAATGGTCGATCCATTGGATATTTTAACGAATATTGAAGATGTTTTCCCGCACTATCAAGCGATCTTCAGTGCGGAAGAGCAAAAAGTGATAGGCTATGAGATTCTAGGAAGAATGAAGCTTGAGTCTGAAACGGTTAGTCTAGGCTCCTTCTTTACGGATTCATCTATTCCTGACGAATATAAACTGGAAGTAGATCAAGAAGTACTTCGTCAAGCATTAGATCTCTTTACAACAGTGGACGAAGATTTGCTCATTTTTATTAATCATGATGCCAATGTCCTCATGCTAGATCACGGTGAAAGTTTTTTAGAACTTTTAAAGGAATATGAAGCAAGGGGCATTCAGCTCAACCGATTTGTGATTGAATTTACAGAGCATACGTTTAGCGGCGACATTGAACAGCTTTACCATACGTTAACGTATTATCGTACATATGGGATCAAAATCGCCGTATCGAATATAGGAAAAGAAAGCAGTAACCTTGACCGGATTGCGCTGCTTTCACCCGATCTATTAAAAATAGATTTACAGGCATTAAGGGCTTCGTCTCCTTCACCTTCCTATGAATATGTCTTGTACAGCATTTCATTGCTTGCGAGAAAAATAGGGGCTGCCCTAATTTATGAAGACATTGAAGCGAATTTCCAACTGCAATATGCATGGAGAAATGGCGGGAGATATTTTCAAGGGTTCTACCTTCACGAGCCTACGGCGGAATTAATTGACCGTAACAAACGAAAAGATCAGCTTAGAGAAGAATTTCAGCAATTTATTGCCCATGAAAAAAAGAAACTTCAAGCAGTCTATGAACATTCTGAAACATTTTATAAACGAATTCATCAAGCTGTCACGACCTTAAAAAAATCATGCAGCACAAATGATGAACTCATACAAAAGCTGGCACTAGAACTAACCGATTGCAGTTTTCGGATTTATATGTGTAATGAGGAAGGGTTTCAAATCACTGGAAACGTATTTAAAAAAGAAAA
Organism: Bacillus pumilus; assembly: GCF_002744245.1. GTDB lineage: Bacteria > Bacillota > Bacilli > Bacillales > Bacillaceae > Bacillus > Bacillus pumilus_M. The sequence continues at coordinate 4,848 of NZ_NKHG01000045.1, forward strand.
GGAATGGCTGTTTCAGCCGGAGTATATAGAGAAAAACTGGAGCTGGCGCCCTTATTTCCTATCAAATATTCTCCAAATGAGAATTAGCGGGAAAGGATTTTTCAGTGATATTTACAGTGATTTAGAAACTGGAGAGCGGATACGAACGTTTTCCTATCCATTAGAGGGGGACATGTATTTGTTTATCGATCTTCCGTATGCCTATCTATATGAGCAAGATGGATTGATTTAAGAGCAGTCTTAGCGGCTGCTTTTTTTGATAGAAAAAAAGAAATAAAAAATGGTTGACAATGAAACTGATAATCATTATCATTTAGTTATAGAGAGAAGCTACTCTCTGTTCCCCAACCCCTCTATCAGATCAAGATCCAAAAAACTTGGCGCTCCCACCGCCAAGATTTTTTGTGCTTCAATCTTTCTCTTCATGCATAGGACATCCCAAATCCTCCATACATCTTAAATGATGATAGTTAGACGGCAGGAGGGAACAGTCATGATCAAACGCGACAAACGGCTGCTGATTGATTTGCCAAGGCCAGATCACCCAGATGCAAATGGTGCCGCTGCTGTGCAAGAATTACTCGGCGGGAAATTCGGTGAAATGTCCACATTAAATAATTACATGTTTCAATCCTTTAACTTTAGAGGGAAACGAAAACTCAAACCGTTTTATGACCTCGTATCAAGTATTACAGCTGAAGAATTCGGCCATGTTGAGCTTGTGACCACAGCTGTAAATCTGATGATTACGGGAACCACCCATGGAGGAGATCCAGATACGACACCGATGAAAGCGGCTGTCGATAAACGAAATACGCAGCATTTTATTCAAACGGCACAAACAGGCTATCCGTTTGATTCAATGGCAAAACCGTGGACAGGAGAGAATGTGTTCTCAAGTGGTAACCTGATTCTTGATCTTCTTCATAATTTTTTCCTTGAATGCGGGGCTCGTACGCATAAAATGCGCGTATATGAAATGACGGATCATCCTACAGCAAGAGAGATGATCGGTTATTTACTTGTCAGGGGCGGCGTGCATGTCGTGGCGTATGCAAAAGCGCTTGAGGTGGCCACAGGAGTAGATGTAGGGAAGATGCTGCCGATTCCAAACCTCGACAATAAATACTTTGACTCTGCGAGAAAGTTTGAAGATCAAAACATTCATACAAAACTGTATACATTTAGTGATACGGATTATAAGGATATCAATAAGATTTGGAAAGGGAGCCACCCGATTGATGGAAAGCCGCTGACAGTCATTGAGGGTACCCCGAAAGGTGCACCTGTACCAGATTATAGAGAATTACCGGAAGAGTTTGCACCAGGCATTTCAAAAGAGGATTTTGACGAAATTGCCAAACGGCTCATGAGATCTGCCGGTTTATAAAAACATGGTGCATGAGATCAGAAAAAAGACTCAAAATAAAAAAACAGATTCTTTTTCTTTTTTTGAATTCAAGAGGAAAAATATCATCTGAGAACACTTTATGGTATGATGCTTTGTAGGACTTGTGTATAATCAATACGGGTTCATCTTGAGTTGTTTTTTTGAAAGGAGTCTTTTTTTAGAATGTCACAATTAATGGGTATCATTACAAGGCTGCAAAGTCTTCAAGAGACAGCAGAAGCTGCAAACGAGCCAGCACAGCGCTATTTCGAAGTGAATGGTGAGAAAATCTGTAGTGTTAAGTATTTCGAAAAGAATCAAACGTTTGAATTGACTGTTTTTCAACAAGGGGATAAGCCAAACACTTTCCCATTTGACAACATTGATATGATTTCGATTGAGATTTTTGAACTTCTACAATCCTAAGCTGAATCGTATGAAATGTTTTTTCTAAGAATTCCTTCGTTTATTACGGCAATATATACTTGTCATCATAGGCGATGTACAAATGGAAGATGATCAATCAGCGCATTTTTCGGATAAGAGACCATTAAAAAGGAGTTCCTTTCTGTGAGTGATTCTTTTTTCTACAATCTTTCTGAAGATCATTTAGCGTTTTCTGATGTCGTCACGAGAATGAAAGACTTTATCCGAAAAGACCCTAGATCCGTCTATGTGTTGTCAATTGGCACGGACTCACAGGTCAATCAGAATGTCACAAAGTTTATGACTGCGATTCATCTTCACCGGATGGGCAAAGGAGCCTGGGGCTGCCTCACACAACAAGTGGTCAGTAGACCTGTGCTAAGTCTTAGAGAAAAAATTTCATTAGAGACAGCGTTTAGCCAAAAGGTATGTGCAGACATCCTTGACGGACCTTTAACAGAACTGATGGATTTGCTTCTTCCGTTTGCTGAGGAAGGGGCAGACCTCCGTTTTGAAGTCCATCTAGATATTGGAAAAAAAGGAAGTACGAAAGAGCTGATTCAGGAAATGACCGGAATGATCACAGCTATGGGAATTGAAGCAAAAATAAAACCCGACTCATATGCAGCATTTTGCTACGCCAATCGATACACAAAATAAATTCCGTCAATTTTCTCCAAACCTTGTCGAAACGTGCGGTTGACGATTCGATTCTAGTTCCTTATTCTAGCTGTATAGAGAGGAAGCAGACATTCAAAAGCCTGCTAATCAATATAAAAGCATATATGAAACAGGGGGCCTGATGTTGAATGAGCGTCATCGAAAATCGTTTTAATGAAGAAGAGAAAAAGCTATTATTAAACGTATTGCTGAATCAGGAATATGCTGTCGAATTACTAAGCAGTGAGATCAATGATATAGAATGTGGAACAAAGAATGTCGACGACAATACGTATAAGCAATTGATCACATTGTATGACAGAGTAAGGTTTGAGAATTAATATCGATTTAACATTCTATTAGATACTCGAGGCTGAGTATCTTTTTTATGCAGAAAAAATCTTTCGACAAATTTCGTTTTAGTTTATGCTTAATAGTAAAGGGGAATGTATGATTGATGATTGAGAGAAAAGGGGTCGAAGAATATGATAGAAATAGAACCGACTCAATTACTCGAGTCAACAGTAGCAGAGCATATGATTGATGCAGATAAAGTGGCACATGTTCAAATTGGAAATAATCTTGAGCATGCTCTATTGGTCCTGACAAAAACAGGATATACAGCAATACCTGTTCTAGATGCTTCTTATCATCTTCATGGGTTAATTGGAACGAATATGATCATGGATAAAATCTTTGGTTTAGAACGAATTGAATTCGAAAAACTGGACCAATTGAAGGTAGAAGAGGTCATGTTAACAGATATTCCAAGACTCAAAACGACTGATCCTGTACTAAAAGGTGTTCACGCTGTGACGAATAATGGATTTGTTTGTGTAGAAAATGAGGAGCAAGTATTTGAAGGGATTTTTACTCGACGTGTTGTATTAAAGCGCTTAAATGAGGTCATTCATTCCGCGAAAAAATGAGCTGCAGCCCAGCTTATTTTTTTTGCCTTCATAAGCTAAAATTTATATAATGACCATATGGAATAAGAAAAACTTATAGAGAGAGAGAGGACGCCCATGCAGCTTCAAGAGTTACATATGCTTGTTGTGCTAAGTGAAGAATTGAATATGAGAAAGGCTTCGGAGCGGCTCTTTGTCTCTCAGCCTGCATTATCTCAAAGGTTGCAAACGATTGAAAAGGAATGGGGAACTAAAATCTTTTTTCGTTCACAAAAAGGGCTGACCGTGACTTCAGTAGGTGAACAGATTATCCAGTTTGCAAAAGAGGTCACGACGGAGCAAGATCGAGTGAGAGAGAGGATCGATGAGCTTGAAGGAGAAATTCATGGCACACTCAAGCTTGCGGTTGCGTCCATTATTGGACAGCACTGGCTGCCAAAGGTGTTAAAGCGGTATGTCGAAAAATATCCAAATGCCAAAGTGTCACTGGTCACCGGCTGGAGTAGTGAAATGCTCAAAAGCTTGTATGAAGACCACGTGCACATTGGGATTATTCGCGGAAACCCTGATTGGAAGGGGACAAAGGAATATTTGATGACAGATCATTTATATTTAGTCGATTCCGTGATCAAGGACGTGGATGAGTTAATCGAGACAGAACGTCCGTTTATTCAATTTAAAAGTGACAGCACCTATTATCAGGAAATCCAGCACTGGTGGCATCAAAAGTTTAAAGTGTCACCAAAGCAGACGATTCTTGTGGACCAAATTGAGACATGTAAACAAATGGCTTATCACGGAATTGGCTATGCTATTTTGCCATCTGTCACCTTGTATGACCATGAAAAAAGTGTTCATAAAACCCCGCTCGTTGACGTAAATGGAGAGCAAATCGGACGTGACACATGGCTTTTAGGATATGAAGCGTCCTTTCAATTAAAACAGGTTCAAGCATTTGTTGGTGTGGTGAAAGAAATGCTTGAAAGTGAGGCAGTGTAAGTACCTTCTTCAAATAGGAGGTGCTTTTTTATAGGATTAGTGAACGTTCCTGTGTGATTTGAAATGAAGCAGTGACCTTACTCATTTACCTATGAAAGTACTAAAAGATGATTTCATTGTAGTAGAGAGGAATTTTCATCCTATGAGAAATAAACAATTCAAGAAAATCGACATACCGAAATGGGGAAAATATTTACGCGGGAGATGGCGTGAATGTTTTGCAAGTCATCTTTCAATAGAAGAACAAAAAGAGATTGGGATGGATGGTTTTCTATGGCACTTATGTAGCTGGGAGAAGGTGAAATGCCTTGAAAAGGATGAAGCAATCAAAGCATTTCTTCATCAATCAAAGCTTAAATGTACAATCTTTTATCAATTGATGGACGAAGCGTATCTTTTTGAAAATGCCAATACACTGTCAATCAATGAATGGCCATTTAAAGATGGCCATATGGATGAACACGACATGTATGTCATGGATTGGAGTGAAAAATGGACATTTGTGATGACGCACGAAACCGATTACGGTCCATATTTTATTCAGAAAGATGACACGAGTGATTGCTAAAAGCCATTATATCTTCATCATTTTAGTCCCGTCTTCCAGTTGGAATGAGCGGGTTTTTTATGTGGATCATTTCATCTTGAACAAAGCCATTTCACAAAAACATTTGACAATGAAAATCATTATCATTTAAAGTGTACATATAATAATTGAAAATGATTATCATTTATATGAGGTGACCAATAGATGAAAGCACTAATTGCATTTGCGAGTATGTCTGGCAATACAGAAGATATGGCAACGATCTTAAAACAAACGCTTGAAGGAAAAGGGATAGAAACAGAGATGATGGAATTTGATGATACGAGTGTAGAAGATCTTTCTTCATACGATTATGTATTGATCGGTTCTTATACATGGGGTGATGGAGATTTACCTTATGAAGCTGAGGATTTTTATGAAGAAGTCTCAACTCTTGAACTAAATGACATCAAAGCGGCTGTATTCGGATCGGGTGATTACAGCTATCCAAAGTTTTGCGAGGCTGTCCATACATTTCATGACATGCTGAAATCAACAGGTGCATCCGTATTTCCTGAAACATTGAAAATGGAGCTCGCGCCAGATACAGATGAAGATGTGACATGCTGTCAGGAATTTGCAACGAGCTTTTTAACATGGGCATCTTTGTCTAAGAAAAGAGTTGAAAATCATGTTTCATAAAGGTGCGACGGCCGTTGCTGCATCAAAAAGTGGTGGATACTTTGTCGCTGTAAAACGAGAAGGTATTTTTCACTACAGCGTTGAGAGCGGCTGGCAGCAGCTGTTTAAGCTCAAGCATAAAATTCATGCCATCACCTATATTGGTCCTTATTTATTTGGTGTTGGTGAAAATGGAACAGTGATTCGATCAGGAGATGAGGGGAATACGTGGGCGCTATCATCATTTCCAACAAATGCAGTCGTTTGGTCTATTACAGGGCGCGAAGATGGTTTTGTGTGCGCGCATGGAAAGCATAGTATCTATGTGTCAAATGATTTCGGGATTTCCTGGGAAATTATGAAGCCATTTGCTCACGTAAATCATCCTCCTGTGATCCGTTCTCTATGTGTGGCAGGTGATCATCTTTATATTGGAACACAGATTCATGAGGTTCATGGTGGAATATGGGTTTATGACTTGCAGAGCGAACAGATTTTTCTACTAAACAGAGAGGAATACCGAATGACAGCTTCTATGCTGCTCTGTCAGGAACATCTTCTTGTCTGTGCGTTAGGCTCTAAAAAAGGCAAAAAAGGATCTGTTCAAATTTTAGATTTACATACAAATATTCTACATGATATTCAATCACAGGCCTTTGCTAGAGAGGAATCATTTCTGGATGTGTCAGAGGATAATGGGATTGTTTATGTGACCACCTCACAGGACGAACACGGGTTTTCTAAAGTGTATCAGCTTGATATAGAGCAAAAAGAGCTCAAATGGTTTGATACGATCAAAGGACATGGTTTTCGAGTAGCCAACCAAAATGAAAATTTTTTCTGTGCGGGTTTATATGAAAGCAAGTTTGTCAGACCTTATGAGGAGCCTGCGCTGATTCATTAATAAGGAGGAAGAAAAAGTGACGGAAAAGGTTTTATTGGTGTATGCCACGATGTCTGGGAATACAGAAGCGATGGCAGATTTAATCGAAAAGGGATTGAAGGAAGCTGGAGCTAGTGTGGACCGGCATGAAGCGATGGATATTGATGCCGAGCTTCTCAATGATTACTCGCACATTATGTTAGGTGCATATACATGGGGGGATGGTGATCTTCCAGATGATTTTATTGATTTATATGAAGAAATGGAAGAGCTTGATTTAACGGGAAAAGCATTTGCTGTATTCGGTTCCGGAGATACATCTTATGAACATTTCTGCGGCGCTGTTGACTTAATTGAAGAAAAAGTAAAAGAGCTGGGTGGTGACATTGCCCTGCCATCAGTAAAAATTGAGCTCAATCCAGAAGGAGACGAAGAAGAGGAATTGATTTCTTTTGGCAAACAATTTGTTCAACTTCACCAGCAAGAAGCGGGATAAAGGTACCCGCTTGTTTTATTTGCCAATGCGCAGACAATTCTTTCACTTGTCATTAAAACTCTCCTTTGATACAGTAATGAAGTATAAATTAAGAGGAGGGCATACATACATGAAACAAATGGACGCTAATGAAATTATTTCATTTATTCAAAATAGTACAAAATCAACCCCTGTCAAAGTCTATATCAAAGGTGACTTAGAAGGTATTGAATTTGGTGAACATGCAAAGACTTTCATCACAGGCAACACAGGAGTTGTCTTTGGTGAGTGGAGCGAAATTCAAGAAGCTCTAGCATCTAACGAAGACAAAATTGAAGATGTTGTCGTAGAAAATGACCGCCGTAATTCTGCGATCCCTATGTTAGATTTGAAAAACATTAAAGCACGTATTGAACCGGGTGCAATCATTCGTGATCAAGTTGAAATCGGTGATCATGCAGTGATCATGATGGGTGCTTCTATAAATATCGGTTCAGTCATCGGTGAAGGTACAATGATTGACATGAACGTGGTTCTTGGTGGCCGTGCAACAGTAGGTAAGAACTGTCACATCGGTGCTGGATCTGTTCTTGCTGGTGTCATTGAGCCGCCATCTGCTAAACCAGTCGTAGTAGAAGATGATGTTGTCATCGGTGCGAACGCTGTTGTTTTAGAAGGCGTAACAATTGGTAAAGGTGCGGTTGTAGCAGCTGGCGCAATCGTTGTCAACGATGTGGAGCCTTACACAGTTGTAGCAGGTACACCTGCAAAGAAAATCAAAGACATTGATGAAAAAACAAAAGGTAAGACAGAAATTAAACAAGAACTGCGTCAGCTTTAATTCATATAATTCGCAGGTGTAGACATAGACGTGGATGATATATCCACGTCTTATTCGTATAGAGGAAAGGAAGTGAGTTCACTTGTTAAATCGTGAGCAATTAATATCCATTCGAAGAGATTTGCACCAAATTCCTGAGCTTGGTTTTCAAGAATTTAAAACGCAAGCGTATCTCATCAAACATCTCGACACATATCCAAAAGATCGAATAGAGATTGAAACATGGCGGACTGGGCTGTTTGTGAAAGTGAAGGGGACAAGTCCCTCACGTGTATTTGCTTATCGTGCAGATATGGACGGCCTATCCATTTCTGAGAAAACTGGGTATCCATTTCAATCTGTGCATGAAGGGAAAATGCATGCGTGTGGACACGACCTTCATATGACCATTGCCCTTGGTATCATAGATCATTTCGTTCATCAGCCCATAAAAGAAGATGTACTATTTATTTTTCAACCGGCAGAAGAAGGACCAGGCGGAGCTGAACCAATGCTTACAAGTGACGTCCTAAAAAAGTGGACGCCAGAGTTTATTACAGCTCTGCATATTGCACCTGAGTATCCTGTTGGAACGATTGCAACAAAGCCGGGGCTATTATTTGCCAATACGAGTGAACTTGTAATCGACCTAGAAGGAAAAGGTGGACATGCTGCTTACCCTCATTTAGCGAATGACATGGTTGTTGCTGCAAGTGCACTTGTAGGTCAGCTGCAATCTGTCATTTCACGTAATGTCGATCCTCTTGATAGTGCGGTGATTACGGTGGGCACGATTACTGGAGGAACTGCTCAAAATATCATTGCTCAGCACGCGAAACTCGATGGAACCATTCGTACGCTCTCACCAGAGTCGATGGAAAAGGTGAGAATGCGAGTTGAAGCACTAGCAAAGGGAATTGAAGTGGGCTATGAGTGCAAAGCGACAGTACGCTATCCTTCGTCCTATTACGAAGTGGACAATTCAAAGAATCTGACAGAGGAATTTATGTCCTATGTAGCCGAAGAAGGACTGGCGAATGTGATTGAATGTAGAGAAGCCATGACAGGAGAAGATTTCGGCTACATGCTGAAAAAATATCCTGGATTCATGTTTTGGTTAGGTGTAGATTCAGAATATGGCCTGCATCATGCAAAACTGACACCTGATGAAAAGGCCATTGAAACGGCAGTGAGTGTCATGACGGCTTATTTTAAAAAGCAATCGGGTGAATGAATAATCGACAAACCTCCTGTACACCTTATGAACAGGAGGTGTTCTTGATTATGACAAGAATTGGTGTAGAACCATCTTTATCTGATGTAGAAGAACTTTTGAAGCAAAAAGGGTATGACGTGGTACGTATTCAAAATGAACAGCAAATGGATCAGTGTGACTGCTATGTAGTCACAGGACTAGATTCGAATGTTCTTGGTATTTCAGACACAGAGACGAAGGCATCCGTCATTAAAGCGTCAGGTATGACCGCTGATGAAGTTTGTCAAGAAGTAGAACAGCGTGTTCAATAAGGGAAGCAAAAGAACCGGAAGATTATGATCCCGGTTCTTTTTGATCTTTCTCTAAATCGAGTACTTCTTTCATTCTTTTGCGCAGAATTCGTTCCACCCGCCATTGCTCCATAGTTTCTGTTTTCGCAATGATACGCAGCACGAGGGTTGAGGAACCGAACGCTTCCACGCCGACAACTTGAGGTCCTTCAATAATCTGAGGAATTTCTTCCCTGACCTCATCACATGCTGCTTGTAATGTTGTCATCATCTGATCTACATTTTCATCTGGAGATAATTCAATATCAACGAGTGCCTGCATCGTCCCTCTTGAATGGTTGCTTACATTGAGAATACTTCGATTTGGGATGAAATGAAGAGTCCCATCAAAGCTTCGGAGCTGTGTCGTTCTAAGTCCAATTTGTTCTACAATCCCATCAAAGCCTGCAACCGTTATATACTCTCCTACATCAAATTGTTTTTCTAGCAGAATGAAGAATCCTGTCACAATATCACTCACTAGTCCCTGGGCGCCAAAACCGATTGCAAGACCAACAACACCTGCTCCAGCCAGCAAAGCGGTTGGATTATAATGAAATAAGTCGAGGATCATGACCACAAGAATAAAAATCAAGAAGTAGGCGAAGATATTTAACGTAAGACTTTGCGGTGTTTGAGCTCTCGATAAAGAGACTCCATGCTTTTTAGAGAATTTATCATAGGTACGCTTAATGATTTTGTTTCCTATGGCTCTGATGACAAAATAAATCACACCAATAGCAATTAATTTTAGCAGAATCATACTACTATAGAGGATAATGGAAATCCAATCTACTTGTTCAAATGCTTTCATTGAACTTCAAAACCTTTCTATGTTTTGTCTAAAAAGAAGCTAATCATTTGTTCCCTTGTGCAAGTCATGTTAAACTTTTGTTAGTTGAAGCAAGAGATTGTGGCAAGTCGTTAATTAAATTTATTATTAATTAATATTGACTAAAAATCGCTTAAGTATTATAATTATATTTGTGAAGTTATTAACTAAATGAGAATTTCATCTTTTGATTCTCATTTTATATACAGCTGAGAAGTCTGTATATAGATATTATTTTATGGAGGGATTTACATATGGCAGAGCGTTTTGTAGGAAAACAAGCTCCACGTTTTGAAATGGAAGCAGTACTTGCTAACAAGGAATTTGGTAAAGTGAGTTTAGAGGAAAACATGAAGAATGACAAATGGACAGTTCTTTTCTTCTATCCAATGGATTTCACATTTGTTTGCCCAACTGAAATCACGGCAATGAGTGACCGTTATGATGAGTTCGAAGATTTAGATGCAGAAATCATTGGTGTATCTACTGATACAATCCATACGCATCTTGCTTGGATCAACACAGATCGTAAAGACAATGGTTTAGGTGAATTAAAATACCCACTAGCTGCTGATACAAACCACACAGTATCTAGAGAGTATGGTGTTTTAATTGAAGAAGAAGGAATTGCACTTCGTGGGCTATTCATCATTAATCCAGAAGGCGAACTTCAATATCAAACAGTATTCCACAACAATATCGGTCGTGATGTAGATGAGACATTACGTGTTCTTCAAGCATTACAAACTGGTGGACTTTGCCCAGCGAACTGGAAACCTGGTCAAAAAACACTTTAATTGATAACTGAAGAAACAGGAGGGTCTAACTGATGTTAGACCTTTTTGTTTCGACACATACAATGGATGGAGGCGCTTCATAATGAAATTACGTCAACCAATGCCAGAACTAACTGGTGCAAAAGAATGGTTAAATGGAGAAATATCAAGAGAAGAACTGATCGGCGATAAGCCGACATTGATTCATTTCTGGTCAGTTAGCTGTCACCTTTGTAAAGAGGCGATGCCACAAGTTAATCAATTCCGTGATGAATACAAGGATCAATTAAATGTTGTAGCTGTGCATATGCCGCGCTCAGAGGATGATTTGGATCTAGAAAAAATCAAAGAGGTTGCCAAAGAACATGAAATCACACAGCCAATCTTTGTGGACAGTGAGCATCAACTTACGGAAGCCTTTGAGAACGAATACGTACCAGCATATTATGTGTTTGATAAAACAGGTGCTTTACGTCACTTCCAAGCTGGCGGGAGCGGTATGAAAATGCTTGAAAAACGAGTGAATCGAGTTCTTTCTGAGTCTGAAAAGACTGCAGAATAGGTTTTCCCCCATGAATGGGGGTTTTTTCATGTTCAAAATAGGAGACATATTGCACTGAATGGAATTTTATTGTAGGTGTTATGCCTAAGAAAAGAGAAAATGAGGGATGTCATTAAAAAATGTTTCTGAAGCAAAAAGGTATTATGACCTATTTACATTTTTATTTTGAAATGAAAATGTAAAAAAATTAACTTTTTACTCTTTAGAACGTTTTTGCACAAAAGAAATATCAGTTTGATAAATAACTATATAAATCAAGTAGTTTAAGCGTTTATTCAAATTTTTTACAATATTTTAAAGCTTGTTGAAAGCCTATAGTGGCAATGAAATGGGTGCCGATTTTTTTGCATTTGGCAAAATTTTAGTTGAAAATACCTATCTGTTAGCAAACTGTAAAATGATAAAAAAATAGTTGATAAAATTAGTTTTCTAATCTAATATTTACTATAGAATATTTTTTTTATGATGAGGGGGAAATCCATTGTTTAATGAGAGGGAAGCGTTACGTTTACGATTGGAACAATTAAACGAGGCAGAAGTGAAGGTCATTCGTGAATATCAAATTGAACGAGATGCGATTTATGCAAAATTAAGAGAATTAGACCGTCAAGGAACAGGTCTAGTGACAGATACAAAAAAAGAAGTGCGTACAGAGAGAAAGACGGATTCATTGCCTGTTTTAGCTGAACTAGCTGCACAAGAAATGAGAAGCTACCAACAGCCGACGCAATCGCAATCAGCCACTACATCTTCTTTAGGAACAAGTCAGCTAAACGGTGCACCTGTAGGTATTCCTGAAGGATCTACAAGACGCAGAAGAGGCACAGCTCGACCTGGTTCAAAGGCAGCTAAGCTCCGTGAAGCAGCGATCAAAACGTTAAAGCGTCATAATGCGGCGATTAAGAGCTCAGAGCTTCAAAAAGAGATTGAAAAAGAGAGCGGTCTTGAAATCCCCAATATGACAACGTTTATGCAAAGCTTAATTAAAATGTATCCTGAAGTGAAGAAGCCTTATCGCGGACAGTATATTTTAGAAGGTGACATTCAAACAGAAGACGAATAAAAAAGAAACTGCTAGGCATAAAAGCCAGCAGTTTTTTTATTTACATAAGAGCAGATCACTTTTTTTGATCAACTGTATAGACAATTCGTCGCTCCTTAGACATGTCATCACGCTGCTTTTTAAATCCGTCGATTTTGACTGTCATGACATCGTCATTTCGCTGTACTGCATCGACTTGTGCCTGGAGTGTTTGTACTTGTTCGTTCAGTTTCTTCAAAATCGGTTCAATTTCATCTGTCGTTTGCAGGATGCGATCTTGTGAGAATGGCTGGGGATTTGTTTGAGCTGACTGGTCAATATCAGCAAAGTGAGATGCGATCCATTCCTCGCTTTCTGCTAACTGTTTTTGATAACTTGTGAGCGTTTCATAAAAAAGTGTTTCTTTTGCTTTTTCAATTTGCAGTAATTTTTCTTGTGTTTCATAAAAACGCTGCTGAAGATTTCGAACGCCTTCCTGTAATAAATGTAGCTCTGCGTTTTTATCGCCTAGTGTTTGCTGCAACTTTTCAATCACAGCAGATAAGGTATTTCCTTTTTTCTCCTCTTTTGCAAGCCTTTTATCTTGATCCAATAACCGTTCTTTTAATTGTTGAGAGATTTCCTTATATTTTACAACCTTCAAATGCAATCGCTGCTTTTCTTCTGTTTCTTTTCTTCTATCATAGGTTTCCTTTTGGAGCATTTCATGGAGAAGGACGATTTTATGTAATAATTCTGATTTGCTATAGGAAAGATCCTGTATTTTAGAGGCTGCATTGTCTTGATCAATGGTTATTTCATCCAATTTTTGTTTTAATTGAGTGAAATTCTTTTTCATCTCATGATATTCTTGAGTTAACTTCTTATTTTTAGAATACGTATACGTGGACTGTAAATCTGAAATCATTTGTTGATATTTGGCAGTTTCAGCTTTTAAGTATAAATTTTCTTGAGATAGATCATGGAATAGGGGAGAAGCATGGCGCCTTTTCATAGGTAGACCCTCCTTATTCATGTTACAAATAACGTATGCGAAATGAGTGTGGTTAGAACAACCATGTATAGGAGGATGAGATGGTTGAGCGTAATGAATGTCATTTTAGCTGGAGGAGCTTCCAGACGTTTTGGAGAGCCAAAGGCAAGTCATTTGTATCAGGGGAAACCACTATATGAGCATGTCAAAAAGCAGCTTTTGGATGGGCAAATCATCATCATTAGTCATCCAGAGCTTGTGCCTTTTTTCAAAGCAAGAGGTGAACAAGATGTCTGGTTAGATGATGAAGAAGTCCGAGGGTGCGGGCCGCTTGCCGGCATGTATACTGCTATGAAAAAAAAAGAAGCGGACTGGTATTTGGTGACTGCATGTGACATGCCGTTCATTCGAAAAGAGACAGCGCAGACATTATCGTCCTATTGTAAGGAGCATGTAGATGTCGTTGTCCCGTTTGTGCAGGGAAGATTACAGCCTTTGTTTGCCCTCTATCACCGCCGCTGTTTTCCGATTATTCATGCGTGTTTAAATGAGAATCAACTAGCAATCAAAGAACTTCTTCAAAAGCTGAACGTGCACGTTGTGCCAGAAGACGAATTGGCCGTGACATCAAAGGAATTTCACAATATCAATAAAAGAAGCGATTTACGTGAAAACGGTATGATATGATACATAAAAACGATGAGGAGAGAACAACATTGAAGGAGCGATATTCAAGACAAATCTTGTTCCCTCCGGTAGGGGAAAAAGGCCAGCATGCTTTGGCTGAAAGTCATGTCCTGATTGTTGGAGCGGGTGCACTGGGAACGGCCTCAGCTGAAGGGCTCGCCAGGTCTGGAGTCGGCACTTTGACGATTGTGGATCGTGATTATGTGGAGTACTCAAATTTACAGCGGCAGCAGCTGTATACGGAACATGATGCAAAGACGCATGTACCAAAAGCGGTTGCGGCTAAAAAACGTCTCCAAGAGATCAATCATGAAGTGACCATACACGCTTTCATTGAAGATGCAGATGCTGGACTATTAAGACCTTTATTTCACAAAGCGGATATCGTCATTGATGCGACAGATAATTTCGAGACGAGAATGGTGATGAATGATTTATCCATAGAAACAAATACTCCTTGGATATATGGAGCCTGTGTGAGCAGTCAGGGGATGTATATGACCATTTTGCCAAATAAAACACCATGTTTATCATGTGTATTCACGGCAATGCCTGTTGGTGGTCTGACGTGTGATACAGCGGGTATTATTTCACCTGCAGTTCAAATGGTCTCTGCGTATCAGCAAACAGAGGCACTAAAATATTTAACAGGTCATGAGGAGCAAATAGAGCGGAAGTTTGTCACCTTCGATGTCTGGCAGTCAACATCCTTTAAAATGGATTTATCTCGTACTAAGCAGCAGGACTGTCCATCTTGCGGTATGAAAAGAACCTATCCATATTTACGTGATCAGCGTAAAAAAACGACCGTCCTCTGCGGGCGAGACACCGTACATATCGTGTCAAACGATTTAGCGAACCTTTCATTTCAGCATTTGAAAGAGCGGCTGTCATCTATTTGTGAGGTGGAAGCGAACGATTTTTTAATCCATGTACGCTATGAAACTTACCGGATTGTCTGCTTCAAAGGTGGACGTGCACTAATCCATGGGACAAATGATGAAAAAGTAGCAAATTCATTACTAGCAAGACTGCTAGGTATATAGGAGTGAGATGTGATGGAAAGACGGCAGCCAATTCCAGTAGAAGAGGCAATCAAGAAAGTTCACCAATTTCAAAGATATGGAGAAGTAGAATGGATTCCTTTAAAGGATAGCCTTGAGAGGTTTATTGCAGAGGATATTTTGGCAGACCATGATGTTCCTGCCTTTGATCGTTCTCCGTATGATGGCTTTGCACTTCGGGCAGAAGATACAAAAGAAGCATCAAGCGAGCATCCGATTGAATTTGAGGTCATTGATCATATTGGTGCAGGCATGGTCTCAACAAAAACCATCGGCCCCTTTCAAGCCATTCGTATCATGACAGGAGCAAAGATTCCGGATGGAGCGAATGTCGTCATCATGATCGAATTGACTAAAACCTTTGAAAAAGACGGTCAATCATTGATGTCACTTAAAAGACCTCTGCAAAAGGGCGATAATATTTCTCGTCAAGGAGAAGAGACACTCAAAGGGAAAGTGATGGTCAAAAAAGGAACAAAAGTGACTCCAGGCGTCATTGCCTTATTAGCGACGTTCGGATATGCGGTTGTGCCAGTTGTCAAAAAGCCGGTCATCGGCATCATTTCAACAGGCACAGAGCTTCTCCAAGTAAGTGATGCAATGGCGGACGGTAAAATTAGAAACAGCAATCTCAGTATGGTCTACGCACAGATTCTGGCTACTGGAGGAGAGCCGCTTGATTTAGGCGGTGTATCTGATGATTTCGATCAAAGCTATGATGCAGTAAAAGCAGCCTTGAGCAAGGTAGACATGCTTATCACAACTGGCGGTGTGTCGGTCGGGGATTTTGACTTTCTGCCTGCCATTTATAAAAAGCTTGGTGCAGAGGTTTTGTTTAATAAAGTCGCCATGAGACCAGGAAGTGTGACAACCGTTGCTGCGCTGCCAAATGGTCAATTGCTGTTTGGGCTGTCAGGAAATCCAGCTGCCTGTTTTGTTGGCTTTGAATTATTTGTGAAACCTATCGTCTATCGATGGTGCTTAAAAGAAAATCCATATCCTGCTTTTGCCGAGGCGAAGCTGACACATGATTTTCCAAAAGCCAATCCATTCACTCGTTTTGTTAGGGCATCACTTCAGTTCACTGGCAGTCAGCTGAGTGCGACGCCAACAGGTCTAGATAAATCAAGTGCGGTAACATCGATTGCTGATGCTAATTGTTTCATCGTTTTACCTGGGGGAACAAGAGGGTTTCAAGCGGGTGATCAAGTCCATGTCCTGCTGTTTCAGCACGAAGGCGGTGGCTCTAAATGCTGGATGATAAATTAAACTTTTTACAAGTGGTCGGCTATCAAAACAGCGGCAAGACCACGTTGATAGAAAAATTATGTCAGCTAGCTAATCACGAGGAGCTTAAGCTAGGCTGTTTTAAGCATCATGGGCATGGCGGGAAACCGGATAGACTTTTCAAAGAAAAAGATACCGATCGCTATGTTCACGCAGGTGCGTATGCGGCTGGCGTAGAGGGAGAAGGCGAGTTCCATTTTTCGATGCAGTACATGACGTTAGAGCAATTGCTCAAATTGTGTCAACATCTTCCGTTAGATGCCATCCTCATCGAGGGATATAAACAGGCGCCTTATCGCAAAATCATTTGCGTAAAGAATGAGCAGGAGCTCATCGACCTTTCAACACTTTCTCATATACAAGCAGCGGTTTATTTTTCTAATGAGTTTCAACTAACCAAGAAGTACCCGTTTCCTGTATTTTCAGCGTCTGATAAGCGTGGGACTACATTTGCTTTTAACTTATTGAAGGGAGGAACCTCACATGAATGAACTTTTTAAAATAACAGCAGAGCCGATTCATGTGAATGAATTGATTCAGCATGTGACAGGACGAAAAGCAGGGGCTATTACGACTTTTATCGGGACGGTAAGAGAGTGGACAAATGGAAAAAAAACATTGCGTTTAACCTATGAAGCATACATCCCAATGGCCGAAAGCATGCTAAGTCAAATTGGACAAGAAATAAAGAAGCGGTGGCCTGATACTGAAGTCGCCATTATGCATCGTATTGGAACACTCGAGATATCTGACATTGCTGTCGCGATAGCCGTGTCGTCTCCTCATAGGAAAGCAGCTTATGAAGCAAATGAATATGCCATTGAACGAATCAAAGAAATTGTTCCCATTTGGAAAAAGGAGTACTGGGAAGATGGAGAGGCATGGATCGGTGATCAGCTTGAAACGGTTTCTTATCCTGAAGGAAAGCCGAGTGCTCTTCAACTTAACAAGAAAGAAGGTGATCGGCATGATTAGCGTATTATTGTTCGCCGGCCTTGCTGAGAAGGCCGGTAAACAACAAATCATCATTCAAAAAGATCAAACAACGGTTGATGAGATTAAAATAGAATTACAGGAGGTATATGGTGTTGAAGCTGCACAAAACGTGATGGTTGCAGTCAACGAAATATATACGAGGGGAAATGCTGAAGTGCGTAGCGGGGACACTGTTGCACTCATTCCTCCTGTAAGTGGTGGATAATAGATATTAGAGGATTTGGTTATGGCCATTGGCTTTAACCAATTTTTTTATGTGTGAAAAGCTTGTAGAGGTACTTGGGTGTGATCTTCGTAAATAAAACATCCCCTTCGTGCTTTTGAAATGTGGGGGTCGAGCTGTTGAATAAGATCATACAATTCGCTGATTCGTCTCACATTGAAATCTGTTCTAGCTTGAAGCTGTTCTTTTAATTCTTTTGTGCTCACAATGCTTCCCTTTTTCTCTTTAATAATATCTACACATCTTGCAGCGTAGTATATTTTGTCATTAGAGGGTCTGCTTTCTTTCATATCAAGTAATTTGAGCTCATGATAAATCCGTTCCCTTTCCTTTCTAAAGTATTGCCATGTTTCTTGTTCCTTTTCATAAAGTAAAATCAATTGCATTTTCAATTTTTCTCTTAACATTCACTTGATCCATTTCCACTATCATTTAACCTACCTCTATTTTACATTATATGAAAAAATAACTTTTGATCAAGTAAAATCCTTTTATTTTTATTTTTTTAATATGAAAGTATTGGTAATAAAGGCTTATTTGTTCTGTGGAAGAAACCGATGGTAGTCCTATAAAGCCGGGAATTGTCGAAATTACTAGGCTTATTTTAACAAAAAAATGTTGTGTCTAACTGAGACCATCTGAATCCACAGGAAAAGGATATTTATTCCGAAAGGCATGTTGTTTACTTAATAAATTGTTTTTAGTTAAGTAAAATCAATATTCTTTAATATGAATATTGTCTAATCATGGTGTCCTTTGGAGGAGGTGGTTCATGAAAATAGAATAATAGATACAATCCTCCTTCAATGAAAATAAGAAATTCAAATGTTCTATCACTTATTGGCAATCTTTTGATAAAATAGAAAGAACAAGAGCCTGAACAGCCGCTTACATATCCTATCAGACATAGAGGGGATGACAATTGATGAAAGAAAATATTCAAAAGCCCACGATCATAGGAGTAAGCATAAGACCGGCCGAGCATCTGAAAAGAGTGTGGGAAAACCCGGTTGTTTGGTGGCCTTTATGCTGTGTGCTTGTTTTAACAGTCATCGTCACTTATTTATCTGGACTGGTGAATGCAGAAATGTGGACAGAATTAAGCTTGCCATTACCAGGTGTTTATGTGGTGACATTAATGGGTCTTATACTGGGGATTGTCATCAATGCTGCCATATATAAGCTCATCGTATTTTTAGCAAAAGGTGATGCATCGTTTCAGCAACTGTTTTCAGCCGTTTTGTTTATTTCACCAATCACGATCATTGGTACAATTATTTCTCATTTGGCAGTGATCTTTTTTCATGTTCCAAAAGAAATAACTGTCACATCATTAAACGCACTTATTCGACTCCCCGATCAATGGCATGCCGTGTTAGCCAATTTTGATCTATTTGTGATTTGGAGTCTCATTTTAACAGGCTTTTTATTCATCCAAGTCGGTCGTATATCGCCGAGAACAGCTTGGATCATTGTAGGAGTCTTTTATATACTTTCTTTAATCTTTCAATATATAGGAACCACAATCAACATGTCAGTAAGCTGGGGGTAAAATGTATTTATGAGAAAGAAAATTATCATTGGGTCCATTTTTATTATTGTGATTGGTCTATTTATTGGATTTAACATTGCGAAAAATCAGTCAAAACCTGCATCTACAGCAGCATTTAAAACAATCAAACTCAAGCCAAAAGAAGTAACATCTACTGTAATGACACCTGGAAGCCTTTCATTCTCTGAGGAGCAATTCATTTACGTAGAAGAGGAAAAGGGGAAGCTGAATGAGATTGCTGTAAAAGAAGGACAAAAGGTAAAGACTGGAACACCGCTACTTACATATGAAAATAAGGAACTGGAGCTTGAAGAGCAGCAGCAAGCACTAGCGGCTGAAACAAGTTCATTAAAACTTGAACAATTGCGAAATAGACTCGGCGAATTAGATGAAAAAAAAGCAGACGAGCCGAGCTCTTATTCCAAAAACGAACGAGATCAGCTTGAATTAGAATTAAAGGCAGCTGAATTAGAGCAAAAGCAAGCCGAGCTTAACCAAGAAAAAGTAAAGGCACAAATAGAAGATTTAACGATACATAGTAAAATTGAAGGGACAGTGATATCGATTGAGCGAGAGGCTGTCGCAGGGAAGTTAGAAGAGAGACAGCCGATCATACATATCGGCAATGAGAAAAAAATGATCGTGCGAGGTTTGGTCTCTGAGTATGACGCCATAAAAGTTAAAAAGAAACAAAAAGTTAAGGTGACGTCTGATGTCATTCGCGGCAAGAGTTGGCAAGGAGTCGTTAAGAAAGTAGGCGCTGTTCCAGCTCAAGCAGCATCAGAAATGACTGCGGCCGATCAAAGCGTTCAATATCCTGTTGAAATTGAAATAAAGGGAAAAAACCCTGATGCAAAACCAGGCTTTAAAATGATTATGGAAATTGAAACAGACAAGCGCCAAGCACAGACCATTCCTGACACAGCAGTAAAAAAAGAGAATGATGAACAATACGTATATGTTGTTGAAAAGAATGTATTAAAAAAAGTAAAGGTAGAGCTTGGGGAAACGACAGGGCATGATCTTGAAGTAACAAAAGGATTAACAAAAGAGGATCAAATCATTGTAAATCCATCAGATGATATGTATGACGGAATGGAAGTGAATGCTGAATGATTCAGCTTTCAAACGTTACAAAAAGCTATGAGGTAGCAGAAGAAACATTTGATGTATTAAGTGAGATTGATCTTGTCATTGGAAAGGGAGAGTATATGTCGATCATGGGGCCGTCTGGCTCTGGGAAGTCGACGTTAATGAATATCATCGGCTGTTTAGATCGCCCAACCTCAGGACAATATCATTTTCAAGGAGCAGAGCTGTCGGCAGCAAGGGATCAAGAACTTGCAGTGATTCGAAATCGATCCATTGGGTTTGTTTTTCAACAATTTCATTTGCTGCCTAGATTAAATGCGAGGCGAAATGTTGAACTTCCGATGATTTACGCTGGTATCAGTCAAAAGGAAAGAAAAGAACGTGCGGAAATTGCACTTGAAAAGGTTGGTTTGACGGATCGAATGAAACATATGCCAAGCGAGTTGTCAGGAGGTCAAAAGCAAAGGGTGGCCATTGCACGCGCAATTGTCAATGAGCCTCAGCTTATCTTAGCAGATGAACCAACAGGCGCTCTTGACTCCAAAACAAGCTTCTCGATTATGGAACAGTTTACACAGCTAAATGCGGAAGGGACGACGGTTGTCCTCGTCACTCATGAAGAAGAAATTGCTGCGTATACAAACCGAACGGTCGTTGTTAGAGATGGCCGCCTCGTTGAAGATAGATTGAAGCAAGGGGACGCTATGAATGAAACTCTTTGAAAATATCAAAATAGCGCTGAATTCTGTTTTAGCTCATAAATTACGTTCTGTTTTAACGATGCTAGGGATTATTATTGGTGTTGGGTCGGTGATTGCAGTCGTTGCCATCGGTCAAGGTGGTGAGCAAATGTTGAAAAAATCGATTTCAGGGCCAAACAATACCGTTGATATGACGTATACGCCTTCTGATGAAGAGTTAAATGCAAATCCAAATGCCTTATTTGAAGCCTCATTTACTGAAGAAGACATACAAAGCATCAAGACGATGAACGGGGTAAAACAGGTCGCCTCCTCAACTGCACAAGGGATGCAATTGAGGTTTCAAGATACGACAGTTGATGCTACTGTAAACGGTATTAATGAAGGGTATACGAATGTACATTCATTACAAATAGCAGAAGGACAAAATTTACGGGATATTGATTTTAGAAGCGGTAGAAGGGCAGCTATTATTTCAGAAGGTCTAAAAAAAGAACTATTTAACGGACAGAAGGCATTAGGCGAAATGATATGGATGAACGGACAGCCAGTTGAAGTCATCGGAGTTTTAGCAAAACAAAAAGGGCTACTTTCATTTGATATGAATGAAATATATGTCCCATTTGCTATGCTCACTGCCACATTCGGTTTAAATGAATATGATAAGTTGTCTATTCAAGTAGCACATGCTGATCAAATGAAAGAAGTAGGAAAGAACGCAGCTGCATTATTAAATGAAAATCACCATACAGAAGATGCCTACGAAATGATCAATATGGAAGAAATCGCTGCAGGCATCGGTCAAATTACGTCTGTCATGACAACGATTATTGGTTCAATTGCTGGTATCTCATTACTTGTCGGCGGCATCGGTGTCATGAACATTATGCTCGTTTCTGTGACAGAGAGGACAAGGGAAATCGGTATTCGAAAGGCGCTTGGCGCAACCAGGGCTCAAATACTCGTTCAGTTTTTAATCGAGTCTGTCGTTTTAACACTCATCGGGGGGCTGATGGGGATCGCACTTGGTTTAGGTGGTACCTCGCTTGTATCCCTTTTTGCCGGCTGGCCATCTCTTGTGTCGTGGCAAGTGGTGTGTGGAGGTGTACTGTTTAGTATGCTCATTGGCATTATTTTTGGCTTAATTCCTGCGAATAAAGCAGCAAGACTTGATCCGATCGAATCCCTCAGATATGAATAATCATGAAGCCCAGCTTTCCAAGAGACTGACAATAAGAACAAGAGCTTACATATAGCGTGTCTTCGCCATTCATCAACCCACCTGAAGCTTTTATGCAAACGGCATAAAAGCTTTTTTTAGTTCAATTGAATGAAATGAAAAATGATAGAAATGCTAATATCATGACTTTCATCTCAATGTCACATATTTTTCAGTTTACAAATGGTACATATAAAGGTAAGATGACCATTGTGAAAGATTTTGATAGTTATTGAATGTATTTGATTGATTTGTATTGATAATGTTGAAAAAAGCGATTACAATAAAGGTGCGCGCAAAATGAATACGTTTTCAAAAAGGGGGTGTTTTCAATGTTAACACCAGAAAGACATCAACTCATTATTGACTACTTAGAAGAGAATGATGTCATCAAAATACAGGACTTAACGATTATGACGGATGCTTCTGAGTCTACAATCAGAAGAGATTTATCAGCTCTTGAAGAAAAAGGCTTTCTGAAAAGAGTTCACGGAGGGGCGGCCAAAATATCTAGTATTCGTCTTGAACCCGATGTATATGAGAAATCTGCCAAAAACCTTCATGAAAAGTCATTGATTGCAGAGGCAGCTGCGTCTCTTTTAAAACAAGGCGATTGTATTTATTTAGATGCTGGTACGACGACACAGCAAATGATTGAATATATAGATCCAGATCAAGATATTGTTGTGGTGACAAACGGTGTGATGCACATTGAAGCACTCATGAGAAAAGGCATTTCTTTTTACCTGATAGGCGGATCAGTGAAACATCGAACAGGTGCCATGGTGGGAGCCGCAGCTTTGACAGCTATGGAAAATTACCGTTTTGACAAAAGCTTTGTTGGGACGAACGGCATTCATCCCGAGGCGGGGTTTACAACACCTGATCCAGAGGAAGCACTGATGAAAAAAAGAGCCATGAAGCAGGCGAAAAAAACCTATATCTTATCAGATGCCTCAAAGTTTGGCGAAATATCGTTTTCAGCCTTTGCTAGTATACAGGAAGCCACCATTATCACAAACGACGCAAAAGAGGATTCATTCGATAATTACCATGAAAAAACGGTTATAAAGGTAGTGAAAACATGATTTATACAGTTACTTTAAACCCATCAGTTGATTACATCGTACACGTGGAGAATTTTGCTGTTGGCGGCTTGAATCGTTCAACCTATGACAAGAAATACCCAGGTGGTAAAGGAATCAATGTCTCAAGGCTTTTAAAACGTCACGGTGTTGAATCAAAAGCACTTGGATTTATTGGCGGATTTACAGGCAGCTATATTCAAGACTTTTTACAAAACGAACAATTACAAACAGCCTTTCATGAGGTGTCAGAAGATACACGAATTAATGTGAAATTAAAAACAGGTGAAGAAACGGAAATCAACGGGCTCGGTCCTAGTATTACTGAAGATCAATTTGAGTCGTTTCTATCCCAATTTACTTCGTTGACTGAAGGAGATGTGGTCGTATTAGCAGGTAGCATTCCTTCCTCATTGCCTCATAACACATATGAGCGTATTGCAGAGGTTTGCGCGCAACATGGCGTAAGTGTTGTGCTTGATATTTCAGGTGAAGCCTTAAAAAAAGCAGCAGACATGAAACCGTTCTTAATGAAGCCAAACCATCACGAGTTAGGTGAAATGTTTGAGACAAGCATTTCATCAGCTGAAGAAGCCATTCCTTATGGCAAAAAGCTGTTAGAACAAGGTGCTGAGCATGTCATCGTATCCATGGCAGGAGATGGAGCCCTTTTATTTAGTAAAGAAGGAATCTATCAGTCAAATGTTCCTAAGGGCACGCTCATCAACTCAGTTGGTGCAGGGGATTCAGTCGTTGCAGGGTTTTTAGCAGGTGTTTCTAAAGGTCTTTCCATTGAAGAATCATTTAAGCTCGGCGTCACATCAGGAAGTGCTACAGCATTTTCTGAGGAACTTGGCACAAAAGAGCTTGTCGACACACTATTACCACAAGTAAAAGTCACACGTATTTAAAGGAGGAGTCATCATGAAAATTACAGAACTACTCACGAAGCATACGATTAAGCTTCAATTAGATAGCCAGCAGAAAGAAGCCGTTATTGAAGAGCTGGTGACTGTATTAGATACAGCAGGCAAATTAAATGATAAAGAAGGCTACAAAGAAGCTGTCATCAATCGTGAAAAACAAAGCTCTACTGGGATTGGCGAAGGAATTGCGATCCCTCACGCTAAAACAGTAAGTGTGAAAGAGCCTGCCATTGCATTTGGCCGCTCTACTGCTGGTGTAGACTATGAATCACTAGATGGACAGCCAAGTCATCTTGTCTTTATGATTGCAGCGACTGAAGGCGCAAACAACACGCATTTAGAAGCACTTTCTCGTTTATCCACACTTCTCATGCGTGAAGAAATTCGAAAGCAGCTGCTTGAAGCGGCTACTGAAGAAGAAATCATCGATATCATCAATACACATGATCAAGACGATGAAGAAGAAGAGGAAGTAAAAGAAGAACCAGCTGTAGAAGGTAAGCCTGCTAAAATCTTAGCGGTGACAGCTTGTCCAACAGGTATCGCGCATACATTTATGGCAGCAGATGCGTTGAAAGAAAAAGCAAAAGAAATGGGCGTAGACATTAAAGTTGAGACAAACGGCTCTAGTGGAATTAAACATGCCCTTACAGCAAAAGAAATTGAAGAAGCACCAGCCATCATTGTGGCAGCTGACAAGCAAGTTGAAATGGAACGATTTAAAGGCAAACATGTCATTGAAGTACCTGTGACAGCTGGAATTCGCCGTACGCAAGAATTGATCGAAAAAGCGATCAATCAAGATGCACCGATTTATAAAGGCTCAGGCGGCAGTTCTTCAAAAGACGAAAATGAATCCTCAGACAAAGGAAGAAGTGGATTTTATAAGCACTTAATGAGCGGTGTAAGCAACATGCTTCCGTTTGTTGTTGGGGGCGGTATCCTCGTTGCGATTTCATTCTTCTGGGGAATTAACTCAGCGGACCCTCAAGATCCTTCCTTTAATTCATTTGCAGCTGTATTAAAAGGAATTGGCGGAGATAATGCCCTTGCCTTAATCGTTGCTGTATTAGCTGGATTTATCGCAATGAGTATTGCAGACCGTCCAGGTTTTGCGCCAGGTATGGTCGGTGGATTCATGGCCTCTGCTGCAGGTGCAGGATTCTTAGGCGGACTGATTGCTGGTTTCCTTGCTGGTTACATCGTGGTGCTACTGAAAAAAGTCTTCACATTCGTGCCGCAGTCGCTCGATGGCATTAAACCAGTTCTGCTATATCCATTGTTCGGTATTTTCTTCACAGGCATTATCATGCATTACATTGTCAACACACCTGTTAAAATGGTGATGGATGGATTAACACATTGGCTTGAATCACTAGGTACTGGAAACCTTGTATTAATGGGAATTATTTTAGCTGGTATGATGGCGATTGATATGGGTGGCCCAATTAACAAAGCGGCCTACACATTTGGTCTTGCTATGATTGCTGCTGGCAACTATGCACCGCATGCTGCAATTATGGCAGGCGGAATGGTGCCACCACTAGGTATTGCCCTTGCTACAACGATCTTTAGAAATAAATTCTCAAAACGTGACCGCGAAGCAGGTATTACATGCTACTTCATGGGAGCTGCTTTCATCACTGAAGGGGCCATTCCGTTTGCAGCGGCAGATCCTCTGCGCGTGATTCCTTCAGCCGTTATTGGCGCCGCAGTCGCTGGTGGACTAACGGAATTCTTTAGAGTCACGCTTCCTGCACCGCACGGCGGACTATTCGTTTTCTGGGTAACAAACCATCCAGTTCTTTATATCATCAGCATCTTAATCGGTGCTATTGTAACAGCCCTGCTGCTTGGTATTTTGAAAAAACCAGTCAAACAAGAGGCGTAATTCTAAAAGAAGCATCGTAAGAAACGGTGCTTCTTTTTGTTTAATCATCAACAAATTAGGAAAAAATATCTAATTGAATGGTTGTCTTGTGAATTTTTACATGACATGTGATAAAGTAAAGTTATTCAATTCATGTTTCAAGTCTTTTAGCAGAAAGTCTTAGGAGGAAGCAGTATTTTGAACGAAGAAAACAAACAAAACGAAAATGACATTCAATCTGATGCGAAGCAAGTCAAAACAGAGAAGAAAAGTTCACTGTTTGAATGGATCAAAGCCATTTTGATTGCACTTGCACTCGTCTTGCTCATCCGTACGTTTATTTTTGAGCCGTATGTGGTGGAAGGGGAGTCAATGGATCCAACCCTTCATGATGGGGAAAAGCTGTTTGTAAACAAAACCATTAACTATCTCGGTGGTGTCAAACGTGGAGATATCGTCATTATTAATGGAAAAGATGGTCAGAAAATTCATTATGTGAAACGATTGATCGGTCTTCCAGGAGACACGGTTGTAATGAAGGATGACACTCTTTACATTAATGGTAAAAAAGTAGACGAACCTTATTTAAAAGAAAACAAGGTGCATGCGAAAGAGTATGAGGTGCATTTGACAGGGGATTTTGGTCCAGTGAAAGTACCGAAAAATGATTATTTCGTGATGGGAGATAACAGGCTTAATTCCATGGACAGCCGAAATGGACTCGGACTCATTGAAAAGGATCGCATTGTCGGGACATCAGAATTTGTTTTCTTCCCATTTGGCGACATTCGACAAACACAATAAATGCACCTTTCTCAAGGCGTGAGAAAGGTGCTTGAATGGACGGCCCTTCTAAAAGGGTCGTTTTTATTTTGGCGTGAGCACCGTAACAATGATCACAATGGCCAAAACAGAAGCGAACACGGACCCGGTAATGGCTAACACGGATCGAAACAAACCGATCTTCTGATTTTCTTTTCCTCGCTTTTGTAAAAAGCGTTTTGAAAAGATGTGGACCAGTGTGTAAATGAGGACAAGCCCAATATAAAGGCCAAAGTCCTTCGCGTTAAAGCCGGTTGCAGATAAATAAATGCCCATAAAGAAAATCAATAAACAGTATTCCATGAGTGTGAGTAATCTCAAATCGCACGAACTCCTTCAACAAATCATTCCAGCTTATTATACCACCATAATGGACAAAAAGCCTCTGTTCTTAGAGAGAGACGTTTCTATCAATCGTTATTCATGTTATACTTCATAATGATGAATGAGTGATGGAGGATTAATAAATGATTGCAGTGAATAATGTTAGTTTGCGCTTTGCTGATCGTAAACTATTTGAAGAAGTAAATATTAAGTTCACTCCTGGCAACTGCTACGGATTAATTGGTGCCAACGGAGCTGGTAAATCAACGTTCCTAAAGATCCTATCTGGAGAAATCGAGGCTCAAACTGGTGATGTTCATATGAGCCCTGGTGAACGTTTAGCGATTTTAAAACAGAACCACTTTGAATACGAAGAGTTTGAAGTGTTAAAGGTCGTTATCATGGGTCATAAACGTTTATATGATGTGATGCAGGAAAAAGATGCGATTTATATGAAACCTGATTTCTCGGATGAAGACGGAATCCGTGCAGCCGAGCTTGAAGGTGAGTTCGCTGAGTTAAACGGCTGGGAAGCAGAAAGTGAAGCAGCGATCCTATTAAAAGGTCTTGGCATCCCAGAGAGCCTTCAATCGAAGAAGATGTCTGAGCTTGGCGGTTCTGAAAAGGTAAAAGTGCTATTAGCCCAAGCTTTATTCGGTAAACCTGACGTTCTTCTTCTCGATGAGCCAACGAACCACTTGGACTTACAAGCGATTCAGTGGCTGGAAGAATTCTTAATTAACTTTGAAAATACCGTTATCGTCGTATCGCATGATCGTCACTTTTTAAACAAAGTATGTACTCATATTGCGGACCTTGATTTTGGAAAAATCCAAGTATATGTTGGTAATTATGATTTTTGGTATGAGTCCAGCCAGCTAGCGCTGAAACTAAGCCAGGAAGCAAACAAGAAAAAAGAAGAACAAATTAAGCAGCTCCAAGAGTTCGTTGCTAGATTTAGTGCAAATGCTTCTAAATCAAAGCAGGCGACGTCAAGAAAGAAATTGCTTGATAAAATCTCTCTAGATGACATTAAGCCATCTTCACGTAAATACCCGTATGTTCATTTTGCGCCAGAGCGTGAAATCGGGAATGATGTCCTTCAAGTAGAAGGTCTATCAAAAACAATCGATGGCGTGAAAGTACTTGATAACGTCAGCTTTATCATGAATCGTGAAGATAAAATTGCGTTCTTAAGCCGTCATGAGCTTGCTGTGTCTACTTTATTTAAAATCCTTGCTGGTGAGATGGAGCCAGACAGCGGGACATTTAAATGGGGTGTCACAACATCTCAAGCCTTTTTCCCGAAAGACAACAGTGAATACTTTGAAGGAAGCGACTTAGATCTAGTTGATTGGCTGCGTCAATATTCTCCTAATGATCAAAGTGAAAGCTTCTTACGCGGCTTCTTAGGTCGTATGCTTTTCTCTGGGGAAGAAGTAAAGAAAAAGGCAAGCGTCCTATCTGGAGGAGAAAAGGTTCGTTGCATGCTATCAAAAATGATGCTGTCTGGAGCGAATATTTTGCTGTTAGACGAGCCGACGAACCATTTAGACCTAGAGTCGATCACAGCGCTGAATAACGGCTTAATGAGCTTTAAAGGGGCTATGCTCTTCTCATCTCATGACCATCAGTTTGTTGAAACAGTCGCAAACCGTATGATCGAAGTGACGCCAAATGGCATCGTCGATAAACAAACAACATATGATGAGTTTTTAGCAGATCAAGACATTCAAAAAAGACTTCATGAGCTTTATGCGTAATAATGAAGAAAAGACATCCACATACGGATGTCTTTTCTTGATTTAAAAAGCCCAGTTTCCATTTCGGAAGATCGGTTCACGTTTCCCATCTTTTGTGATCCCATCTATATTCATTTCCTTCGAACCAATCATGAAATCGACGTGTGTAATGCTGCTGTTGACACCAGCTGCGTCTAATTCCTCACGTTTCATCTCTTTTCCGCCTTCGATATTAAACGCATAACCGCTGCCGATGGCAAGGTGGTTCGATGCATTTTCATCGTAAAGTGTATTGTAATAGAGAATATTCGAGTTTGAAATTGGTGAATCATCTGGTACGAGGGCGACCTCGCCTAAATAATGAGAGCCTTCATCAGTTTCAACCAGTGATGTTAAAATGTCTTCGCCTTCTTTTGCTTTCACATCAACAATACGACCATTTTCTAAGGTTAATGTAAATTCATCAATGATGTTTCCGGCATAGCTGAGCGGTTTTGTGCTTGATACAGTACCGTTCACACCGTCTTTTTTAGGCACGGTAAACACTTCTTCTGTTGGCATATTGGCCATGAAAGATACGCCGCGCTCACTCACACTGCCAGCACCTACCCAAATATGCTGCTCTGGAAGCTCAATCGTCAAGTCTGTACCTGGTGCTTCATAATGCAGCTTGTGGTAGTGACGTTCATTTAATACTTTTACTTTTTCATTTAATGACTCATCATGCTTTTTCCACGCTTCAACAGGATCTGGCTGATCAGCGCGTGCAACTTTAAAAATTTGATCCCATAATAAAGCGACAGCCTCTTCATCTGCATGCTCAGGGAAAATCTTTTTCGCCCAATCTTTTGATGCAGCACCTACGACGTCCAAGCGACTTTGTCCGATTGAACGTATTGACGATATGTATGAAGTGCTGAACCAGCAGCCTTTTGCTGTGAAGCAATTTTTTTCGAGTCAATGCCTCTCAGAAGATCAGGGCTTTCTGACAAGATGGTAATAAAAGCCCCACCGCGTTTTGCGATGGTTTCCATCATCTGTGCTTCCCATTCTGGGAATTGCTCAAAAACATCTTGTGGTGCATGTTCATATTTTAAACGGGTAAGAACACCATCACTCCAGCGGATATGTACGTTTTTCGCCCCGCGCTCATATGCGTGTTTTGCCACAAGACGAACAAGGTCAACAGATTCAGTATACGCAGATACGACCACTTCCTGTCCTTGTTGAACATTTACACCGACTTCAACGATGGTCTTTGCATATTGATCTAGTTGTTTTTCAAATGAACTCATAAAAAACCCTCCTTTAGTCATGTTCATCATATCAGATTTAAGACCGAAAAGGAAAATGGGGAGCCACTTTGAAGCAAAATAAAAAAGCCGCTTTCGTGCGGCTTTTTTAGCGGTTCAGTTGTTTCACAGGCTGTGCATTAGAAGGGGGCATATGTGAAAACGACAGGCTCATTCCTCCTAAAATAATACCGGTTAGAATGACTGTGACAACCACCCGTTTACCTAAATCAAGTAACATGTTCTTCCTCCTTCATGTTTATCCATTCCTCACGATATGATCGAAATGATGAAAAAAGAAGTAGAACAAGAAGATTATTTTAACGTTTTTTGCAATTTGTCGATCACTTCTAATGAACGACCCGTTCCAATTGCGACAGATTCAAGCGGATTTGCCGCAATATGAACTGGAACGACAATCTCTTGGGAGAGCCATTCTTGAATCCCATTTAAAAGAGCACCGCCGCCTGTTAAAATCACGCCGCGGTCTACGATATCGCCACTTAGTTCTGGAGGGCTGTCCTCTAACGTGGCACGAATCGCCTCTAAAATATGGAGAAGTGATTCTCGCATGGCGCCTTGAATTTCATGAGATTCAAGTGTAATCGTTTTTGGAAGACCTGTGACAAGATCCCGTCCACGCACCTCTAATGACTCAGGCTCATGCTCAATGAGTCCATAACCAATTTCCATTTTCACCTGCTCAGCTGTCCGCTCTCCAATCAGTAGATTGTATTTCTTTCTCACAAACGTAATGATATCTTCATCCAGCTGATCTCCGCCAATACGAATGGAATGACAAGAGACAACACCTCCAAATGAAATGATCGCCACTTCTGTTGTTCCTCCGCCAATATCTACAATGACGTTCGCAACAGGCTCGTCTACTGGTAGATCAGCGCCGATTGCAGCTGCGACAGGTTCTTCAATTAAATGCACATGCTTTGCTCCGCAATTCTTCACAGCATCGCTGATCGCACGGCGCTCGACAGCTGTTGAACCAGAAGGTGTGCATACAACCACGGTCGGCTTTCTAAAGGTAAACCCAATATTTTTTCCTGCTTTTTTCATGATTTGTTTAAGTAAATCTGTTGTCATATCATAATCAGCGATGACACCGTCTTTCATCGGGCGAATCGCCACAATTTTTCCAGGAGTTTTCCCAATCATCTCTTTTGCTTCTGCTCCGACTGCAAGCACAGTCTTTGTTTCTGTATCTACTGCCACGACGGACGGTTCATTTAGAATAATTCCCTTGTTTTTACTATAAACCAATATGTTAGCTGTTCCTAAATCAATTCCAATTTCGGCATTTTGAAACATGTTTTCACCCAATCTCTATTTTTGCTGTTTTAAACAATTTTACATTTAAAAGTTCAAAGGATGGGTGTCATTTGTGGGGGTTTGTGATGACCTTGAAATGAATCTGTAAAATTCAAGTCTCATTTTGACAATCACAATAAATTTTCCCTTTGTTTTTTCTTTTATGAAAAAAATTTTTAAGTAGGAGAAACCTTTTGAGAATCTCTTACGTCTACGATATATCAATTGGTGAAAAACAGATTGATCTTGACCTAACGAAAGAAAGAGGGAACGAAATTGAAATCTATCGGAGTCGTAAGAAAAGTAGATGAACTAGGGCGTATTGTTATGCCAATCGAATTGAGAAGAGCACTTGATATCGCAATTAAAGACAGTATGGAATTTTTTATAGATGGAGAGAAAATCGTTTTGAAAAAATATCAGCCTCAAGGCGTTTGCCTCATGACTGGTGAAATTACTTCTGAGAATCACGAATATGGGAATGGTCAAATTACATTAAGCGCTGAAGGCGCAGAACTACTGCTAAAAGAGCTTCAAGAAGCCCTTGAGCAGTAAATAAAAATAGCCTGCTCTCTTCCTTTGGCTGAGAACAGGCTATTTTTTCTGAAAAAGTTCCTTAAAAATGCCGCATCACCCTCAAAAATTAAGTGGAAAATGGTACAATTGACAAAGAATCTCAGGGCGGCAGGTGGAATCATTTGAACAAAACATACCAAGTGCGGATCGTGTTATCTGCTCTTGCATTTATCATCATTTTGAGCTGGGATTTCTTTTATTATCTAGGCGGCTATCAAATTAATTGGCCGCTCGATCTAGCCTTCACTGTCGTTGTTTTAGCTGGTATTTGGATCGTCTCAGGCTATGTGGACCGGTTAAATTTACTTGTGTCGGATTTAAACGAAAGAGAGAAAGAAGCACACGAACTGACAGAGCGGCTGAATCGAATTACAGATAACTTGCAAGAAATCGTCTTTGAAACAAATGAAAAGGGTCAAATCGTATTCTTAAATCAAGCATGGAAACAAATGACAGGTTACGACTTAGAGGAATGTCTTGGGACGATGTACAATCAGTATTTTTATCAAGAAGAGCATGTCGTCCAGCATTTGTTATCTGTTATAAAAGAGCATAAGGATGAGGGACGAGTTGAACTGCAGCTCCTGCATAAAGACGGAAAAAAGGTATGGGGTGACGTTCATTACAAGCTCTACTTTGATGAGCAGCATCAGTTTACTGGTGGCATTGGAACAGTTGCTGATATCACGAAACAAAAGCAGGCAAAGCTCGAGCTTGAAAGATCTAATCAGCAATTGCAAATGCAGGCACAAAAGCTAGCAGTTGCAGGACAAATAGCTGCTGGGATTGCTCATGAAGTCAGAAATCCACTCACATCAGTCAGCGGTTTTTTGCAGCTGATGAAAACACAATATCCCGAAAGAACCGATTATTTTGACATTATCTTTTCGGAAATTAAACGGATTGATTTTGTTTTAAGTGAGCTGCTTGTATTAGCAAAGCCTCAATCGGTCAACTTCCAAGAAGTGCAGCTTCATGAGCTGTTAGAACAGGTCATTACCCTTTTAAAAACAAATGCAGTTCTTTCTAATATTGATATCAAGCAGCTATTTAAAAAGCAGGATGCTGGGGTTATTTTAGCAGACGCCAATCAAATGAAGCAGTTGTTCATTAATTTAATTAAAAATGCCATTGAAGCAATGCCTGATGGGGGCAGTATATACATATCAACAGAAAAAATGATGAATGAATGGAAGATTACCATTCAAGATGAAGGAAAAGGGATGTCTGAAGAGGATATTCAGAAAATATATGACCCGTTCTTCTCAACCAAAAAAGAGGGGACAGGACTTGGTCTGACCATCTGTGCGACGATTTTAAAGGATCATCACGGAAGAATGGATGTATCCAGTGAGCTAGGAAAAGGCACAGCTTTTCATATTTATTTACCTACCTGTGTATCAAAAAAGCAGACAGAAGCAAGGCGAGAGGGCGTGATTTGTGATGACGATGAAGACTTTATTTGTATATGGGACTCTTCTAAAACATGAAGAGTATCATGAGACGTATTTGAAAGAAAGCAGCCCATTAGCTAAATCGGCTTGGATAAAGGGGAGGCTGTACGATACAGGTGCAGGGTCTCCTGCATGTGTTCTTGCGGAAAAAAGCAGCGTATATGGAGAATTGTATGAGGTGACCGCTGAAACATTGAATAAGATAGACGAGCTAGAGGAAGGGTATGTCATGCAGGAAATAGATGTCATGACTGATCAAGGACCAAAGGCGGCAATTGCATACACATTACCTGAACAGAAGGCATTAGATCTGGAGGAGATTGAGAGCGGCTGCTGGAAAGAATACAAACTGTGGCAGCGTGAACCGTCATCTTTCTATTATTTTGCCTATGGCTCCTGTATGGACGATGCAAGGTTTAAGCTCGCCAAAGTCGATCATTACTTCAAACGGATCATCGGCGGCGGTGCACTTGACCGCTTTACAACTAGATTTACATTGGTGCGACCTGATGGATCACGAGCGGATATGGTAGAAGACGGGGGAGAAACTGAGGGTGTTCTATATGAGTTGCCTTTCGATGCGATAAGGTATTTGTACAAACGAGAGGGCGTATATGAGGGCACATATCGGCCAGCTTTTGTCGATGTCAAAATGGGTAATCAAATATATGAGGACTGCTTAACTTTTCTCGTCTTACAAAAGAGTGAAGAAATCGCTCCGCCAGGTCATTATCGCAGTGAGATAGAAAAAGGAGCAGACCTCTATTTAAGTGAGGCATTCCGTAAAAAAATTCGTTCTCATATGGATTCATTAATCAAATCATAGTAAAATGCATGGTAAGTGATAAAAAGGAGTCTGAACATGAAAAAGGAATATGCAGTCATTGGTCTTGGACGCTTTGGCGGAAGTATTTGCAAGGCGCTGAGCGAAGAAGGACTTGAAGTAATGGCCATGGATATGAATGAAGACCGAGTGAACGAATACGCTAAAATTGCGTCACATGCGGTGATCGGTGATTCAACGGATGAATCTGTTTTAAAAAATCTAGGGATCCGTAATTTTGATCATGTCATCGTCGCTATTGGAGAGAACATTCAGGCAAGTATTTTAACAACCATTATGTTGAAAGAGCTTGGCGTCAAAATGGTTACAGTGAAAGCACAAAATGACTACCATGAAAAGGTACTTAACAAAATTGGAGCGGATCGCATTGTTCATCCAGAGCGAGATATGGGCAAACGGATTGCACATAAAATCATTTCCAACAACGTGCTGGATTATTTAGAGCTGTCAGATGAGTATAGTCTCATTGAAATCGTTGCAAACAACAGGCTTGCAGGGCATTCTCTTCTAGATCTCGATATTAGAGCAAGATACGGCATCAATATTGTCGCGATTAAGCGTGGGAAAGAAGTCATTGTTTCACCGTTAGCTGATGAAATGATACAAAAAGAGGATGTCCTCATCGTCATTGGGTCGGTAGCAGATATTGGACGCTTTGAAAAACGAGAAATGCAGAACGAAAATTAAGCACTCCGAGAAGGGGTGTTTTTTATATGAATGTGTACATAACAGATGGACAGTGAAGGGGGAGAAAGAAAGTGAAAGGAGTTTATTTTTTCAGAAAAAGGAATGAAAAGAGCAAAAATGATCAGTAGCATTTTTCATTCAATTATCACTATTCAGAAATAAAAATCAGCCCTTTTATATGGTTGATTTTCTCTAAATGTCATTGACTGGGCAAACAGATTCGTTTACGATAAGAAACATTATATTGTTTACTTGGAGGAGGCAGTGTCGTTGGATAAGGAGCTTTTCAGACATCAAATTGAGGTAGCTGCAAAGAGAAAAAAGGCAGCCCTAGTGATTAAACATGCAAAGGTTATGGACGTGTTTAACCAGGAATGGATAGACGCTGATGTCGCTGTTGAAAATGGAAAAATAGTAGGAATTGGAGAGTACGAGGGAGAGCGGGAGCTAGATGCAGCTGGTCAAATGCTTGTACCTGGTTTTATTGATGGTCATGTTCATATCGAGTCCTCAATGGTCACCCCTGCTGAATTCTCCAAAGCTGTCGTTCCTCACGGTGTGACAAGTGTCGTCACAGACCCGCATGAAATTGCCAATGTTTCAGGTATTGCAGGCATCCGTTTTATGCTGGAAGAAGCGAGAAAAGCTGCCTTAAATATATATTTCATGCTGCCATCCTGTGTGCCGGCAGTCAGTTTTGAACGATCAGGTGCTACACTAAAAGCGAAAGATTTAAAGCCTCTTTATCAAGAGAAGGAGGTTCTGGGTCTAGCCGAGGTGATGGACTATGTCGGTGTGGAGCAGGCTGAAGAAGATATGCTTCAAAAACTACTCGATGCTCAAAACGAGAATAAATTGATTGATGGACATTTGGCAGGTTTAACGGATCGATTGATTAACGTCTACCGGACAGCAAATGTCCAAACGGATCATGAGGTGACAACGGCTCGAGAGGCCCTTGAACGTGTCAAACGGGGCATGTATGTCATGCTGAGAGAAGGGTCTGTTGCCAAAAACGTGAAAAACGTTTTACCAGCTGTCAATGAGAAGAATGCGAGACGTTTTTTCTTTTGTACCGATGATAAACATTTAGATGATTTAATGGCGCAAGGAAGTATTGATGAACAGGTGCGTATGTCCATAAAAGAAGGGTTGGATCCTTTTTTAGCGTATCAAATGGGGAGTTTAAACGCAGCGGAGTGTTTTGGTCTCAGCACAAAGGGAGCGATTGCGCCAGGCTTTGACGCGGATTTTATGTTCATTTCTGACCTGCATCAAGTAGAGATCACAAGCGTATTTATTGCGGGAGAGTTAGTCTCGCAGCATGGAGAATATCAGCCAAGTGTAGAAAAAATTGCACCGAGTCCTGTATTGCTGCAATCTGTACATGCAGTGGATGTTCAAGGTCATGATCTTACACTGCCTATGACAGCCCATCAAAAGATGAACGTCATTCGGATTATTCCGAATCAGCTTGAAACAAAATTAGAACAAGTATCTCCTTCAGAAATCAATGGACAATTCACTAGTGATATAGAAAGAGATTTATTAAAAATGGTCCTTGTAGAACGTCATCAAGGTCTATCTGAAATTGGGAAAGGGATTGTCAGTGGATTCGGCTTAGAAAAAGGCGCCATTGCAACAACTGTAGCGCATGATTCTCATAACTTAATTGCTGTCGGCACAAATGATGACGATATGATGAAAGCCATTGAGACGTTAAAAGAAGCCGGCGGTGGTTTGACCGTTGTAAAAGACGGACAGTCTCTTCATACGCTTCCATTACCGATCTCTGGTCTATTATCAGATCAACCCGCACAGGTGGTAAATGAAAGCCTTCATGCACTCCATGAAGCGTTAAAAGAAACGGGCTTCGACTTAGACTTTAATCCATTTTTGACGTTATCCTTTTTAGCACTTCCAGTCATTCCAGATGTCAAAATGACGACAAAGGGATTGTTTGATGTCAGAAGCTTTCAGCACCTTCCCATTCAATCATAAAATGAAGAAAGAAACCGCATGTATCTTCGTATATGCGGTTTCTTTTAAAAAAAGAGACACAACCTAAGGGCGTGTGTCTCTTTTTTTTATTACACTTCCATAATAATCGGTAAGATCATTGGGCGGCGTCTTGTTTTTTCATAAAGGAAAGGGGCAAGAGTGTCAGTAATTTCGTTCTTAATTTCTGACCATTGTGTCGTCTTGCGTTCCATTACTTTTTCAAGATGCTTTGAAATTAAATCCTGTGCGTCATTAATGAGATCTCCAGATTCTCTCATGTAGACAAAGCCTCTTGAGATCAAATCAGGACCAGCAGAAATTTTGAATTCTTTCATGTCCATGCTGACGACGACAATGACAAGACCTTCTTCTGAAAGAATGCGGCGGTCTCTTAATACGATGTTACCGATATCACCAATACCGCTTCCGTCAATATATACGTTGCCTGATGGAATTTTGCCGGCGACACTTGCTTCGTCACCTTTCAGTGCAAGCACTTCACCGTTATCCATGATAAAGCAGTTTTCCTCTGGAATATCGCAATCATTCGCAAGTTTAATATGCGTTTTTTGCATGCGATATTCACCGTGAATCGGCATGAAGAATTTTGGTTTAATCAAACGGAGCATCAGCTTTTGCTCTTCCTGTCCACCATGACCAGATGTATGAATATCATTCAGTGAGCCATGAATCACTTCAGCACCAGCACGATAAAGCTGGTTAATGGTACGGCTTACGCTAATATTGTTACCTGGAATCGGTGAAGATGAAAAGACAACAGTGTCTCCAGGAATAATCGAAATCTGGCGGTGCGTACCGTTCGCAATTCGGGAAAGAGCTGCCATCGGTTCACCTTGGCTACCAGTACAAAGAATGGTGACTTTGTTTGCTGGAAGACGGTTGATTTCATTATGTTCAATGAACGTGTTTTTTGGACATTTAATATAGCCAAGGTCTTGACCAATATCAATTGCAGACTCCATACTGCGACCAAACACAGCTACCTTTCGGCCATTGGCGACAGCAGACTCAATCACTTGCTGAAGTCTGTAAATGTTTGAAGCAAAAGTTGCAAAGATGATACGTCCATCTACTTTTCTGAAGATGTCATCAATGCTTTCACCTACGCGTCTTTCAGACATCGTAAATTCAGGGATTTCACTGTTTGTACTGTCAGATAGAAGACAAAGGACGCCTTCTTTACCGATCTCAGCCATTTTCGTTAAATTGGCAGGCTCGCCAACAGGGGTAAAGTCAAACTTGAAATCACCTGTATGTACGATGTTACCTGGAGGTGTCTTCACGACAATTCCGTAAGAATCTGGAATACTGTGCGTCGTTCTAAAGAAAGACACAGCTGTTTTTCTAAATTTAATGATATCTTCTTCTTCAAAAATGTGAAGTTTTGTTTGTCTTAGCAGACCATGCTCTTCCAATTTTTTACGAAGTAGGCCGATTGCGAGTTTGCCTCCGTAAACTGGAATATTCACTTGCTTGAGAAGGTAAGGGATACCGCCGATGTGGTCTTCATGTCCGTGAGTAATGAAAAGACCTTTGATTTTATCTTCGTTTTTAACTAAATACGTATAGTCAGGGATGACGTAATCAATCCCAAGAAGCTCATCTTCAGGGAACTTAATACCAGCATCAATTAAAATGATTTCATCTTGAAATTGAATGCCATACGTGTTTTTACCGATCTCACCTAATCCGCCGAGCGCAAAAACTGCCGCCTGATCGTTTTTAACAAATTTCATTCCTCTCATAGCTCCAATACTTTAAAATTTTCACTTTCTCGTTCATAGTCTAAAAAAGCACCGTCTACAGGCTGAATGAATTCAATATTGTAGTTATGTTTTTTCAGCTTATCGCGTACGTCTCTTTCAGAAACCGCTTCAACGTATAGTGAATCTGTGTTTTCTCTTACAGGTACCTCAGTAGTACTTGCCTGAAAGAATACCTTATATATCATCCAAATCTCTCCTTAAATACCGTATGTTACACTCGCTTATTCTATTATATTAAAAAAACGCGCATAAGAAAAGTCTCAGAGAAAAAAGGACCTTCAGCAAATGTGCGGAAGATCCTTTTAAGCAATCGATTTTTTACGAAGCATGTCCTTCCATTTTCTTCGAATTTTCTTACGAAGACGACGAAGCATCACAGGTCGCCTCCTTTCGATATGAGGTTATATTAGACAGCGAGTTCCGTTCTCTCTTTATACTTGTATTATATGATGTTTCCATTGAATGTTACATGGTTATATGTGGGAAATGGGCGTTTTAAAAGGAAGTGGTTTCGTCATCGGACATCTTTCTGTATGATGAAGGAGAGAGAGTATACATAACAAGAGACAGGAGACGAGGTATGAATAAAAAAGTCATCTTCTTTGATATCGACGGAACTTTATATGACCATGATAAAAAAATACCTGAATCAACGAAGCGAGC
Organism: Bacillus pumilus; assembly: GCF_002744245.1. Classification (GTDB taxonomy): domain Bacteria; phylum Bacillota; class Bacilli; order Bacillales; family Bacillaceae; genus Bacillus; species Bacillus pumilus_M. The sequence continues at coordinate 44,563 of NZ_NKHG01000045.1, forward strand.
TGTTCGTTTATTAAAAGAAAAAGGACATCATCTATTCATTGCATCCGGCCGTTCCCCTTTTCTGATTCAACCTATTTTAGAGGAATTAGCGCTTGACTCATTTATTGCTTATAACGGTCAATATGTCATGTATGAAGGACAAGTCATTTACCGTAACCCGCTTAAACAGAAGCTGATGGAGCAAATATACGAGACTGCGGATCATCATGATCACCCGCTTGTTTTTATGGGAGAAGAAACGATGAAGGCCTCTGTCCCGAATCATCCGTTTATCCATGAAGGGATTGGAACCTTAAAAGCAGAGCATCCCGAGCATGATTTGTCTTTCTTTAAAGAAAATGAGATTTATCAGATGCTTTTATTCTGTAAGGCGGAAGAGGAAAATCAATATGAGGTGTTCCGCGAAGGAATTGACCTTGTCAGATGGCACGAGCTGTCAACAGACGTCTTGCCAAAAGGCGGATCAAAAGCCGAAGGAATCAAAAGAGTTATTGAAAGACTGCCTTACGATCAAAAGGATACGGTTGCTTTTGGAGATGGGTTGAACGATAGAGAAATGATTTCGTTTGTTGGAACAGGCGTTGCCATGGGAAATGCCGTGAGTGAATTAAAAACATTGGCTGATTTTGTGACGAAACCAGTGGATGAGGACGGCATATTTCATGCAGTGACCGAATTAGGCTTCATCGAAGAATGAAAAAAGAAGACCCGCTCATTGCTGGGTCTTC
>NZ_NKHG01000019.1 GCF_002744245.1 Bacillus pumilus
ACCAGCATAGGGCTTTTTTTATTTGAATATCTTTTTCATTAGTTTAGCGGATGCTTTACCTGATACCCGTCGCATGACACGTTTCCCAGTATTACCTTTTTGAACAACGTTTACGTCTCCTGAAATTTTTGATATTTTATATAGTGCTGATCGTATTTTGTTAATGTTCATTTTACGCTCCTTTTGCGTTGAATCCTTACTAAAGTATATAATGATAAAATTGCTGAAAGACTTTATAGAAGGACATGCCCTTTAGGCGCTATGTCATGAGAGGAATTGGATGAAAGATGAGTAAAAATTTCTGGCGGGATTTACCACGGCCATTTTTTATATTAGCACCAATGGAAGAAGTGACAGATGTTGTGTTTCGTCATGTTGTGAGTGAGGCGGCGAGACCGGATGTGTTTTTCACAGAGTTTACGAACAGTGAGAGTTATTGCCATCCTGATGGGATTCAAAGTGTTAAGGGGCGTTTAACGTTTACAGAGGATGAGCAGCCGATTGTTGCTCATATTTGGGGAGACAAGCCTGAGAACTTTAGACAGATGAGCATTGGAATGGCGGAGTTAGGGTTTCAGGGTCTTGATATTAATATGGGCTGTCCTGTCCCGAATGTCACACAAAACGGGAAGGGCAGTGGCTTGATTCTTCGCCCAGATGTTGCCGCAGAGCTGATTCAAGCAGCAAAAGCTGGGGGATTACCTGTCAGCGTCAAAACAAGACTTGGTTTTACTGAAGTTGATGAATGGCGCGGGTGGCTTAGACACATTTTGGAACAAGATATTGTGAATTTATCAATCCATCTCCGTACAAGAAAAGAAATGAGCCAAGTGGATGCGCATTGGGAGCTCATTCCTGAGATTATTAAACTTCGTGATGAAGTAGCACCTGATACTCTTTTGACAATCAATGGTGATATTCCTGATCGTCAAACAGGCTTAAAGCTCGCTAAGCAGTATGGAGTGGACGGAGTGATGATTGGGCGCGGGATTTTCCATAACCCATTTGCTTTTGAAAAAGAGCCGAAGGAGCATACAAGCGATGAACTGCTTGGTCTTTTAAGATTACATCTTGATCTTCATGATCAATACTCATCACTAGGTCTGCGTCCATTCAAGGCACTGCACCGTTTCTTTAAGATTTATGTAAAAGGATTCAGAGGAGCGAGTTACTTAAGAAATCAATTAATGAACACATCATCAACAGATGAAGTGCGTGTGATGCTGGATGAATTTGAAGCGAGAAATCAAGAACAATCATGATCAAACAGAGGAGGGGCAACCCTTCTCTTTTTTTATGAATAGGACTATTAAACTAGTTCACTCAAATGGTAAAATGAGATAGAAATAACAATTGGAGGTATTTTATTTGAAATCATTCTGGGATAAAGACAGAGAAAGTGAAGAAACATTTAAGAAAATCAATGAGAAAGGAATTGTAAAAGCTGAAAAGAAGCTGGGCGTCATCCTGCCAGATACATATAAGAAACTTATCCTTGAACAAAATGGCGGTTATACCCTGCATAATGCTTTTCCAACGGATCAACCGAATGGATGGGCAGAGGATCATGTGTCATTTGATCATTTAAGAGGAATTGCCAAAGGCGAAGGCATCATGGATAGTGATTATTTAATAGAAGAATGGGAATTGCCTGAGGGGCTTGTGCTCATTTGTGGTGATGGACATACGTGGATTGCATTGGATTATAGAGAAACAAAGGAAAATCCGCCGATCCATTACTTTGATCTAGAATATGAGACGGATTTTAAATTAGCGGATTCGTTTGATGAGCTGATTGCTGGGCATTATACTGCTGAATAACATTACTAGGAAAAGGCAGCCACAAGTAGATATATTTCATCAAATCCGTTGTTATACAGTGTTTTTTGAGAGAGACAAAAGAGTCTCTCTTTTTTTGTGAAGCAATATGGATTCTTTCACCATTTCACTCCAAAACTGTACTAAGAACTTATTTTTAAGTCCTATTATTCAATTGGTTCCATTTCCACTCACTAAATTTCCTGACAATAATATCTGCCACAATGTAAAATGGCAGAAAGCTGGAGTTGTCCACTTTGTTATACAAGGGAAACGGGGTGCTGCTTACATAGATGTTAAACATGGCATTTTGTGCAAGGAGGTTATTCCTCAATGTGGTCATGCTGATAAATTTGATATGTCTCGTTTTCACCAGTTGAATGATTTCATCTAAATTCTTCGATTCTCCTGATAAAGAAATGATAAATAAAAGGTCATCTTCACCAAATTCAACGATTCCATCTGTTAAGTCTCGCTTACTTCGTAAAACTTGAGATTTCTTATGCAGGGACCATAACTGTCGTTGTACATCATTGGCCAAATCGAGCTGTGCTGTTCCTGTACCATAAATATAAATATACGGTGCACGATCAATCAGTTGATTTAATTGATGAAAGTCCAGCTGCTCCATATATTTCCTTGTCTGCTGGATATCTTGATCGAGCAGCTTCATTAAATCTTGTGTTGTTTCTTCAGTAAGATTATTTAATTTCACATAAGACTTTAAGTCACTGTAGCCGTCGAAGCCTATTTTCTTGGCAAGCCGATGGATGGATGAGATGGAAGTATGAGCATAACGAGCAAGATCCTGAATTTTCATTGTCTTCATTTCTTCAAGGTGATCGTGGATCGTTTTAATAATGTGCAGGTCATTCTTATTTAAATCTTCGAAGTATTCATTTACCAGCTTGTCCAATATCATGCGATGTGCCCTCCAACATGAAAATATTTTCTTTCTGTGAAAATATAATCTAATGTTACAACTTGATTTCTAAATACGTCAAACCTATTGGTTTTTGTAAACGCTACCTTTACAGTGGTCTTATGGATCAAACAAAGGGGGGATGCTTATGAATGCAATCAAGCGATTTGGCAGTGCTATGGTAGTTCCTGTACTTTTATTCGCGTTTTTTGGTATTGTTGTTGGCCTCGCGACTTTATGTAAGAATTCAGCGATTATGGGGGAAATGGCTGCAGAAGGTACGATGTGGTATAAGGTTTGGGCACTGATTGAAAGCGGGGGATGGACGATTTTCAATCATATGGAGCTGGCCTTTGTGATTGGCTTGCCCATCTCTCTTGCAAAAAAAGCGCAAGCACGTGCTACGCTCGCAGCTTTGATGATTTATCTTGTGTTTAATCATTATATTCATGCTATTTTGACACTTTGGCCGTCCGCTTTTGGTGTTGATTTATCGCAAGGTGTCGAGAACGTAGCGGGAGTAAAAGAAATTGCGGGTATACCTACACTGGATACAAGTATCATTGGTGCGGTGATGATATCTGGAATCGTGATTTGGATCCATAATCGTTTTTATGATCAAAAGTTGCCTGAAATGCTCGGAATTTTCCAGGGGCTTGTATTTGTTGTCATCATCGGATTCTTTGTGATGATTCCTATTGCTTTTATCGTGGCTTTTGTATGGCCCTATGTTCAGCAAGGAATTCAATCTCTCCAAGGGTTCATGTCACAGTCTGGTTATATTGGTGTCTGGCTGTTTCATTTCTTGGAAAGGGTGTTAATTCCAACAGGACTTCACCATTTTATTTATACTCCTTTTGAATTTGGTCCAGCTGCTGTAAATGGGGGGTTAAAACCATATTGGATTGCTCACTTAAATGAATTTGCGAGCTCAACTTCCGATTTGAAGGATCTTTATCCATATGGATTTTTACTGCATGGAAATATTAAGATGTTCGGCTGTTTAGGGATAGCTCTAGCGATGTATTTTTCTACCCCGAAAGAAAACAGAAAAAAGGTTTTGGCATTGGTATTACCCGCCACATTAACAGCAATATTTGCCGGAATTACCGAACCACTTGAATTTACATTTCTATTTCTCGCGCCTTATTTATTTGTCATCCATGCGCTTCTTGGAGCGACCATGGTGACGATGATGAATATGTTTGGGGTTGTCGGTATGATGGGTTCCGGATTTATTGAGATAGCTGCGCTGAACTGGATTCCGCTCTCTTCCAATCATGGAGGGATTTATCTTATCCAAGCCATTACTGGATTGATATTTACAGCATTGTATTTTGTCATCTTTAGATGGATGATTGTTCGATTTGATATTCCATTACCAGGCCGAAAAAATGAGGAGGAGACTAGGCTATATACAAAACAAGATTATGAGAATGCTAAAAAAGAAGACGATCAAAAAAAGCAATCTTCAGCTTATGAGTCTGAGTATGAAGAGAAAGCAGTTTATTTCTTAGAAGGCCTTGGCGGGAAAGAAAACATTAAAGATGTGACAAACTGTGCAACACGTCTGCGTATTACAGTGATTGACCCTAGCTTGGTGAAAGATAGGGAATACTTTACAAAACATAAGATGGCACACGGAATGGCGAAAAGTGGTCAAAGCATTCAAATCATTGTTGGCTTAAGTGTACCGCAAGTGAGAGAGTCCTTTGAGACAAAACTTTCATTTAATTGAAAAAGGAGCTGGATATCATGAAAACATTTAATATTACCATTGCTGGAGGCGGAAGTACATTTACACCAGGGATCATTTTGATGCTGTTAAACTATCTAGAGGAGTTCCCAATTCATACAATTAAACTCTATGATAACGATGAAGCTAGACAAAAGACAATTGCAGATGCATGTGAGATTATGTTAAAAGAACGAGCACCAGAAGTGCGATTACTGGCAAGCACGGACCCGGAAGAAGCCTTTACTCAAGTCGATTTTGTAATGGCACATATCCGTGTCGGCAAATATGCAATGCGTGAATTAGATGAGAAAATTCCATTGAAGCATGGAGTCGTCGGACAGGAAACATGCGGACCAGGCGGTATAGCTTACGGAATGCGTTCCATTCCAGGTGTATTAGAACTTGTCGATTATATGGAAAAATACTCACCTGAAGCTTGGATGTTAAACTATTCTAACCCTGCAGCTATAGTAGCAGAGGCAACACGTAAGCTAAGACCGAATTCCAAAATTTTAAACATATGCGATATGCCGATTGGAATCGAAGAATTAATTGCAAAGAATTTAGGCTTATCTTCACGTAAAGAACTGGAAGTAGATTACTATGGTTTGAATCATTTTGGCTGGTGGACAGATATTCGTGATCAAGCAGGAAATAGCTTAATGGCTGAGGTGATTAAGCATGTAAGCCAGCATGGTTATGCAACAGATGGAACATCTGAACTAGAACAGCAGAAGAGCTGGAACAGCACATTAAAAAAGGCTAAAGATATTCAAGCACTTGATCCAAAAACAGTACCGAATACGTATTTGAAATACTATCTATTTCCAGATGAAGAAGTGGCACATTCAAATATAGCGTTCACGCGTGCCAATGAAGTGATGGAGGGGCGTGAAGCTTTTGTTTTTAGTGAATGTCAGACCATCATTGATAAAGGGAGTGCGAAGGAAACAAAGCTAACCATTGATGAACACGCTTCCTATATCGTTGATTTAGCAAGAGCCATTGCTTTTAATAAAAAAGAACGGATGCTGATGATTGTAGAGAACAATGGTGCCATCAGGAATTTTGACCCAACAGCCATGGTCGAAATTCCTTGTATCGTTGGTAGTAATGGTCCGGAAAAATTAGTTGTCGGAGAAATTCCTAGATTTCAAAAGAGCCTAATGGAGCAACAAGTTGGGGTAGAAAAATTAGTAGTAGAAGCATTTCAAGAAGGTTCTTATCAAAAACTATGGCAGGCAATTACATTATCGAAAACGGTGCCAAGTGCTAAAGTAGCAAAAGATATTTTAGACGACTTAATTGTGGCGAATAAAGCATTTTGGCCAGAGTTAAAATGACGTGAGACTAAGCAATGTGGGCGAGACAACGCTCATATTGCTTATTTGGTATTCAGGATCATCTTTCAATAGAAGCATTTACACAGAGTGTACTGTTTCGATTTTTCTTGATCACGACGAATATGAGCTGTAAATCTTCGTTTCTGTACACTTCATATCCCGCAATAAATGTGATCAAGAGCTGAAGATCGTCTGAATGTATGAATATAAACAATCATGGTCGCTATCTTTCACTGTGTACTGAAAGACCCCCTTCACCAAAAGGGGGTCCACCAAACCACTACTCCGCACTCTCCACAACCTCACGGCTATCTTCTGTTTCACCAATATAGATTGGGCCGTTTGCGTGGTCGATTCGGATTGGCCATTCGTATGGGACTTGCAGACGTCTGGCAATGGCTCTCCAAAAATTTGTGGAGTCGAGTTCGAATTCTTGGAAGTCTTTTAATAATTCTTTATAAGACGAGCCATCAAATTGAATGTACATGTCTTGCAGGCGCATGAACGCGACATGTCTCACTTCTAATGCTGCCGCAGCTTCCATTTCTTCTTCTGTTGCTTCTCCAATGATCGTTCCTGCGGGTGGAAGCATTGCGTATACATTAAATTCCTCTTCTTCTTCATGGGCATTGTGCTGTTGATCTGACATTTTCCTCACTCCTTCTACTATTCATCAGTGCTACACTACTATTATCGGAAGAAAATGCGAAATGTGGAATGGCATGAGCAGAGAGTTGTCTAACTCTTGGCAGAGCCAGGCAGAAATGGGTGTGATTCATGAGCTTGTACAAGAGCTATTTCAAGAAAAAGAAACACCATCTCTGTGAAAAGAGATGTTTAACGATGAGCGGTTTTCCGTTTTGACAGGACGTGTGCTGTCCATTCGAGAAGAGCGTAAATCACAAAGAAAATGATGATCCAGCTGCTGGCATCCACCCATACATTGGTGATATGAATGATGTTCGCCTGATCCAGTGCAGTCTGTATCCACATTGTGATCAATGCTGTGAGGAATACTTGTAAAAACCATTTGGATTTTTTCAATCGGTCACCCCTCCTTCTCTTTCCATCATATAAGAAATGACAGATGATTTCCAATTGTTTTTCCATATGCTTCAATATTAAAATAAGAAATAAAACCAATGAAAGGACATCATATGAGTGATCAAACAGATATGTTTTTAAAAAATAATTTTCCTGGTCTTTTACTAGCGCCGTCACTTTTTTATCAATGGCCTTACGGGCTTCGGTTTGAAGTGGCAGATTGGTCGTTAGGAAAGGAATCGGTTGTATTAGAAAAAGCAGGGGATCGAGCTTTTAAAATCGTGAAATATGCTTTTCATCCAGAGGACGACATACTGCTTGTGACAGATGTGTATACACAGCATGCACATGAATTAACGAAGCGAAAGCTCCTTGTCTATCAAAAATATGTCCACCGGCAAGTGCGTCACCGATTACGTCATGAGCTGTTGACCTATGTACGACCAGAACTAGAAGAAGCACTGAAATTAGAGAGATTTACACTCAATTGCCAGCTGGAAGATATTCGATTGCGCCCGCTTCTCCGTGCCATGTGCCAAGAGGATTTCTACGCACCGAATCAAATCATGAAAGGGAAGCTTGATTATGAAATTTATCTTATGAATCTCTCCAAAAAGATGATTTTTCACTTATATGATGATCGAGGCTGTGATCTCATTGCGGCAGAACCTAAACGTCTACGCCCACTCTATGAGGGCTTACAGCACTGGCTATTAGAATACGATCGCCCACAGATGGATCGGCTGTTTCACCCAGTTAATTAAGAAACACCGCACTTTTGCCAAGTGCGGTTCCTTTTTATGCTTCTACTTTATTGAAAAACTGTGGTAAATACTCTTTATGTGCTTCTAGCATTTCATCTAAGATGCTTTTTGCAATCGCATCTGATGGGACAAGCGGGTTGATGGTCATCGCCACAAGTGCTGTGTTGTAATCGCCTGTAACGGCAGCTTCAGCGGCTACACGTTCAAAGGATTTAATTTGAGAAATCAGTCCTTTCACAGCGACCGGCATTTCACCAACAGCGATTGGTTTTGGGCCGTCTTTTGTGATGACACAATTGAGTTCAACCGCAGAATCATTTGGAATGTCACTGATGGCGCCATTGTTGATGGTGTTCACAGGCTGAATGTCATGCTTGTCGTTATAAATCGATGCGATTAAGTTACAAGCTGCATCACTGTAGTAGGCACCGCCTCGTTTTTCAAGCTGTGGCGGCTTGATATCGAGATCAGGGTCTTTGTAAAGCTCGAACAGGTCATTTTCTAGTGCACGAACGACTTCTGCACGAGTTCCTTCATTCGCTGCTGCTTTCTTTTCTTCAGCCAGCATATCACTTGTTTTGTAGTAGTAGCGGTGATACGGACAAGGAATCACGCCAAGACCTTTTAAGAAATCTGCATCCCATGGAATGGCTTGAATGTTGTTCATCGACATCGTGGAGTTTGGATCTGCCATGTCTTCGATGACTTGATCCATGATGCTTTTGCCATCTAAGAACACGTCGAGTCCAAATACCATATGGTTTAACCCAGCAAAGCTGACTTCTACTCTGCTTGCGTCTACATCCAGCCCTTTGGCGATACCCATACGAATACCGATTGGCACATTACATAAGCCAACGACTTTGCGGTGATTTGAATAGCGTAAGACCGCTTCTGTGACCATACCGGCAGGGTTCGTGAAATTCACAAGCCATGCGTCTGGGCATAATTCTTCAATATCTTTGACAATATCAAGAATGACGGGAATGGTGCGAAGCCCTTTGAATAAACCACCTGGACCATTCGTTTCTTGACCAATGACATCATATTTTAAAGGAATGCGTTCATCCTTCATGCGTGCTTCAAGCAGTCCAACACGGAATTGTGTTGTGACGAAATCAGCGCCCGCAAGCGCTTTCTTACGATCTAGTGTTAAATGAACGTCGATGGGAAGTCCTGCTTTTTTCACCATTCGTTTTGCAAGGTTTCCGACGATCTCAAGCTTTTCTTTTCCCGCTTCAATATCGACGAGCCAAAGTTCGCTAATCGGAAATTCATCGTACCGTTTAATGAATCCTTCCACAAGCTCTGGTGTATAGCTTGATCCTCCGCCGATTGTGACAACCTTTAATCCTTTTGCCATGTTCTGCACCTCCGAATAATGTAACGCGCAATGTTATAATAGAGAAAAGCCAATTCTTTTTCTTTTGTTTGTACATCTATAGCTTATCGTGAGAGCATCTATTGCGTAAATGACTTGAGTGTTTTTAGGCAAGGGTGTCTCATTTAGAGATTTGTTACATAGAAGAAACACTTTGTGACATGTTGTTGGAGAAAGGGGAAGTCAGATGTTTTCAAGTGAGGTCATTTCCAGCTTTAATGAACTAGAAAGCGCTTTATACCGATACATTATGGAAAACAGTGAAAAGGTCGTGTATATGAGGATTCGGGATTTGGCGGATGCCGCTCATATTTCCACCTCGTCTGTTCTTCGCTTTTGCCGAAAAGTGAATTGTGAAGGCTTTTCAGAGTTTAAAGTGAAGCTCAAAATGTATTTAGAATCAGAACAAACGCCTTCTTTGAAAAGCACGCAGCATTTTCTCTATGAATTTATAGAACGGACACTAAAAGGGGATTTTGAGGAGAAAATCAAAGAGGCAGCAAGGCTGATTGCTGAGGCAAAAAATGTGTTGTTTATCGGGACTGGCAGTTCTGGCATTTTGGCGCAGTATGGGGCAAGGTACTTTTCGAGTCTTGAGAAATTTTCATTTTACATCAATGATCCATTTTTTCCGATGAATATGCAGTATTTAGACAATAGTGTTACCATCGTGCTGTCTGTATCAGGGGAGAACCGAATTACGATTGATCATATTTCGAAATTAAAAAAAGAAGGCAGTACGATCATTAGTATTACAAACAATCAGCACTGCACTATTTCGCGTATATCTAATTTAAATATTGCCTATTACGTCACAGATGAACGAGTGCACAGGGCCAATATCACCACCCAGACACCCGTTGTGTATATTTTAGAAACGATGGCTCGTGACATGTTTGCGATGTTAAAAGAAAAGTAAAAGAGCCGCTGCATCAAACAGCCGCTCTTTTTTTCTGCACCATGAAAGCAAGGATAGCGATGCTGGAACAGACGAGCACAAACAGACCACCTAACAAATACACAAACCTTGCCCCAAATGCATCTGCAATGAGACCAACAAAGAAAATGGATAGACCGACAGATACAGAAGAAAGGACGTAGTGAGCGGAATACACTTTAGATAATTGCGATACGGGCGTTTCCGTTTGAAGAATGGTTTGCTGCGAAACATCTCGAATTTGATAGGCAGGCCCCATCAGGATACAAATAAGCAGTGCGAGCCACGGAAGGCTGTTCAGTGCAAATAGAATGGTTAGCACCGCATAGATGAATGAACCTGCTGCCATAAAGAGAAGCAGCTGCTTTTGAATAAAACGACTCATCCACGCAGCCAAGAGCCCACCTATAATGGCACCAGTATAATAAGCAGCATTAATAAACCCCCACCAATCCTCACTTTCCATTAAATCCTGCGTGACAAAGGCAAGCGTAATGGCCCCGATCCAAACAGCTCCCGCTATATTTTCACAAACATCCATAAAGGTCAGAGTACGAACGGTTTTATTTTTCCAAATGACCGTCCAGCCATCTTTGAAACTGCTCATTTTATTTGCTTTGCGAATCACGCCTTCTTGCTTGAGAAGAGGAAAAACAGGCATGAAACAAAGAGAAGATAAAACAATGATGAGACAAGTGAACCCTAATAAATAAAATGGCCCAATAGACAAGACGAGCATTCCAGTAAACGAATAGCCGGCGATTTGAACCATTTGATGAAAAATTGAGGCTGTACTGTTTGCTTTCACAAGCTGATTTGTTGGCACAAGCATCGGCATGATGGCCTGTAATAAAGGACTGATGAATCCACCTGTGATGGAAATGAAAATGAGCGCAACAAACAGCCAGATCATATGCTGTTGAAAGAAATGGAATTGAGCTGTAAACACGATGAACATCCCAAGACGTAAAAGAGGGACCCATTTCAATAGACGATAGGCTTGAAAGCGATCAGCCAAAACCGGAGAGATAAGCCCAGCCATCAGCTGGCATAATGTTCTAATTAGTGGAAATACCGCGGCATAGGTAATAGATTGTGTATCTTGATATATGACAAAGGTGATGGTCATCACAAAAAGGATATCACTCAGCATGAGGAGGCTCTTACTGCCTGTATAAAACCAAAACTTGTTTCCCATATCAACCGGCTCCTTTTCAAAAACAAGTTTAGTATAGCATAGGTATGAAGTGCCCAGAGGCTTTCCGTTGAAAAATACATCTTAAGGATGAGAGGATTGTGATAAGCTAAATGATAGTTATGTATAGAAAGGGGTTCAAGCCATTGAGAAAATTACCGGCACATGACTTTTTGGACAAGCTCGCCATCCCATATGACATCAAAACATTTTCTGCCGAAACAGAAAAAGGTGCAGCAAATGTAGCGGCAGCTCTTGGTTTTCGAGAAAGACAAATGATCAAAACATTGATCTTTGAAACAGGGGAAGGAGAGCGGCTGCTTGTGATGGTTGGAGCTGACCAGCATATCAAATCAGGGAAACTAAAGAAAGCGGCTGGCTCCCGTAATATCAAAATGGCTTCACCGGAAACGGTTCTTGAAGTGACAGGCTATCGAATAGGCTCGATTCCGCCATTTTGCTGGCAGCCTGAAGGCTTCCGCACGATCATAGAAGCTTCGCTGCTCGATGAAGAGCTATTAGGTGTCGGAGCGGGCGAATGGGGAAACGAAATTCTGATCACACCAGAACGATTAGTCAAAGCCGCCAAGGCTGTTCCGTTTGATATTGTTCAGCTATCCGAATAGAGAAAGTGCCTGTTCTTTACGCAGGCACTTTTTTTAATTAAAAGCAGGAGTTGTAAACGGACCAATGTCCTTCATTTGCAGGAAGGCGTTCACCGTCATATTTTCTTCAAGATCATTCGCCCGTTTGCAGACAACAACCGGCCTGATGATGTCAATTCCTTCGATGTATACTCGCCCAATATCTTCTCGCTCAAGGCTTTGCTGAACAGCGTCACGAGGAACAAGCGTGATACCATAGCCTGCTTTAATCATTTGAATGGCTTCATGGACGCCGCTGAATTGTAAATCAACGGTTGGTTTTTTGATTCCTTTAGAGGTGAAAAGAGAAAAGAGCTTTTCTCTTGTGGAACTGCCTTCTTCGCGCATTAAAAAAGGTTCATGACTCAGCTCTCAAGCGGCACGGTTTTTCCATTCAATGGATGGTCCGCCGGGACAATAAAATCATAGCTCAAATCAGTCAAATGGGAGGTGAGGATTTCCTCGTGGTGCAGATCTTCAATCACAGCGATGGCCACATCTGATTGATATTGAAGAAGGCTTTCTATGACTTGAGCGGAGTTTCCGCTCTTTAATTCAATTTCTGTCTGTGGTGATGATGATTTAAAGACAGCAAGCCAATCAGGAAGCAAAAAATTGAGTGGTACATAAGTAGAAGCGATTCGCAGTCTCCCTTTTTTTCCGTTTTGTAAAAGCGTGATCTGATATTCTACTTCCTTTTCAGCCTCGAACACTTGCCGGGCATAAGGATACAATATTTTTCCCATTTCCGTGAGTGTAATTCCCCGGCCGTTTCGTTTAAAAAGGCGAAAGCCGATCTCTCGTTCAATGCTTCTTAATTGAGCCGTTACAGCTGGCTGTGTCAAAGATAACGCGTCTGCCGTTTGTGTGACGCTTTTTGTCTCTGCGACCTTTGCAAAAATACGGAGGGCATGTAAATTCATCTTTGCACCACCTATCAATTATTTTGATGATTGAATCAAAAACATTCATTAGATTTATTATAAGGCATCCCTTATCGTAAAGGTAGCGAAGGGGGCAGGGAAAAATGGACCATCGTCAAAAGCAAGTCGTTTTAATATCGCTCATCACTGCGTTTGCACTGCTTGGGGATTCAATGCTTTATATTGTTCTTCCGATCTATTGGAGAGAGGTTGGTTTATCGTCCATTTGGGAGGTCGGCTTACTGCTGTCAATCAATCGATTCATTCGCATCCCTCTAACGCCTGTTGTTTGGTGGCTATACCGATATGTGCCCATGAAGAAAGGTGTACTAATCGCTATATTGCTAGCCTCAGTGACCACGATGCTATATGGTGTCAGCGGTTTTTGGCTGCTGCTCATCTGCCGCTGCGCTTGGGGGTTGGCATGGACGTTATTGCGTATGAGTGGCATGCGCTTGATTGCTGAAATGGAAGAAGGCTCACAAGGCCATTTGACTGGTCTTTATAACGGGCTTTACCGTCTTGGCAGTTTATTTGGAATGTTATTTGGCGGAATATTCGCCAGTTTCTTCGGCTTCCAATCGATTACGCTCGTATTTGGTTTGCTCTCATTGCTAGCATGTATTTTTTACGTGTCTTTGGATGAGATTGAAAAGGGGGAAGGCAAGCAAGCGTATCACGAAATGAAACAGAGGTGGTTTCCACGTGATGTAGTGAAAGTACTGATGACAGGTATGATCGTGGCACTTGTGATACAAGGTTTATTCGCTTCAACGCTAAGTCATGTGATTGAAGAAAAAATCAGTCAGAATGGATTTGCTCTTTTCGGTTATGTCATAGGAGCATCTGCTTTAAGTGGAGGGATTCAAGCAATCAGATGGGGCTGGGAACCATTTGTCGCACCAAGAGCAGGCAGGTGGTTTGACAGGTTGGTGTCGAAAGAACGAATGCTGTGCTGGGTGTTTCTTTTGTTTGCAGGTTTCAGTATTCTTGGGGTCATGCTAACGATGGATGGCTGGTTTCTTGTTATTTTACTCATGATCCAGCTGCTGTCAACGATCCTAACGACGTTGACAGATACGCTAGCCTTTCAAAAAGCCTCTACTCAAACAGATAAGAACCGCTTCATTGCAAGCTATTCCTTCGTTCAAGATATTGGTGCTGCCTTAGGTCCTTTATTCGGATATACGGTGATTCAATTTTTTGGATCGAACAGCGTCTTTTGGCTGATGATCATCATGAGTTTACTCCTTTTAAGCCTGTGGGGGAGAGGTAGACAGCCAAATGTCTCCTCTGATGCAGCGTAAAAATTCATGTTGATGTTACTTCAACATGGCTAAATGGTCAATTGACGTACCAGTTTTGTTCATTGACTTCTTTTACATATACAGCTTATCCCTTTCGATTGCAGGAGGATACGCTTACTTACGATGCTAGGATGTTAGGCGAATCTAGAAGAGACGATAGTGAATATGTTCTCATCAATAGCATATTTGCAAAAGCTGAAATAAGCATAAAAAACTGCCTTCATGCAGCTTAACGCAAGAGGCAGTGGTGTTCTCTTATTCTATATCTGAATTATATGCTTTTTGTGTCAGCTGGCTGACGACCTCTTTTAAGCCATTTGGCTTATGGAATTCAACAGGTGTGCTTCCTTTTTCGAATATAATTTGGTCTGCTTCAACTAGCACGACATATCGATTGTTTACCTTCGCAATATGGATCGAGTCCCCAAAGTCCGCTAGAAGTCCTTTGATTTCCGTTTCACCTAGGCGCATTTTCATCGTCGTATCAGGTGTTTGTTCAACAATGTGTGAAGCCGCTAATGTGACCTGTTCTGTATCGAGTCGTTCCCTGATTTCTCGTTTTTCACTCGCTTCCCATATTTCAAGATCTTCTTCAAATTGTCTTAATTCTTCACTTTCATCCTGTAATGTTTCAAATACGTGCTCCTGCACCATGTTCATGACCTGTGATTTCATGATTTCAGGCATCGATTCTCCATATTCGACGAATTTGAGGAAGTCCTCAAAATAACGAGCGTGTGAGGACTGGTGAATTTTCACTTCTGCTTCCTCTGTCATGCCTTCTTCTGGCATAAACGGATATTGAATCGATTTCATATTTTTTGTTGTAATGGCCATTTCGACTTTTCGAATCAAGGTAGATGTATCAGCAATAGAAGCGACTTTCTGTTCAAAATCGCATTTCATGATAAAGACAAAGGAGTCATCGAAATACTTTTTAGGAACAGCAGACGCAACTAAAAAAACGCCGCCCCTGACAGCACTTGTATCTAAATATGTGCGAACAAATTGTTCACTGCATTCATTAAATAATTCTTTTGTATCAGCAAATCGCGTCTGATGAAATAAATTGTAGTTTGGGTTCGAATCGAGCTCATGACCCGGTTCTACAATGAAACGGCCAATTTTGGTCGGTACTTGTTCAGATTTAGGGTGTCTGTCCACTTTTCTTTTGACGATTTTTTTCAGCTCACCGTCTAGAAAGTCTTTCAGCTCACTTTGTTCAAATTCTTCTTGGTCTAATGTTTGATAATGTTTAAACCGTTTATTTGCTTGTTCATCTTTGCCTTCTACTTCAACGACAAAGAATGATAGAAAACGTATCGTAAAATCCATTGATTGGTCACCACTTTTTCTTCTTCGGATATGTTGAGTATAGAAAAAGGAGTGAAAATCGTCAACGAATGGAGAAATATCGTGTCATTATTTCCCGAGAAATGTTTATTGAAAAACACTTGATAATAATTATCATTCTTGATAGAATGATAAAAGAAAAGAAGGAACCTGCCAGTTCCTTCATCTCAGAAAACCTTGTATTATTTTGTTTCAAATGTTTCGCAATCAGTTTCTGCATTGCGAGTCACGTCAGTCATTGTGCTTTTACCAATTTTAATCGTAGAGGCTGTACAGCTGTTTTCAGCCCAAAAACGGCAAGAGTTCACTTCACAAAGTACGTTTTGTGCCATGGGAATTCACCTCCGTGATTCATATTGAGAATGAAGCAAGCTGCCACTTGAGTTCATTCAATCTAGTAGTCTCTTTATGAAAAGAGGCTGTTTGTGCTGCTCATGCACATGTTTATCATACCATCTACCCTGAAAATATACAATTTAAACTTTGAAAGAGCGAGAATACAAATCTCGCTCTTTTTTATTTGTGAAAATAGTTAAATGCTATGTGGCATGCTCTCTCATTTTTACATATGAATAGAGAAGATTCAAAACCTGATGTCGGACAAAGTATGAGGATACATGTACTGATTTTCCGCATAAAGCTAGGGTTTTAATCAAAAAATTTCATAGAGAGATGAGGGGAGAAGATGAAAGCAGTCATTCTCTGCGGAGGAAAGGGAACGAGAATGAGTGAGGTCACAGAAGCACTTCCTAAACCACTTGCTATGATCGGAGATCGACCCATTCTATGGCACATTATGAAAGTCTATCAGTATTACGGTGTAGATGAGTTCATCTTATTGCTCGGATATAAAGGAGAGCAGATCAAAGAGTATTTTCTCAACTACGACTGGCGTCATCATAGCATAGAGCTGGATATGTCGACAGGAGAAATGCAGCTTTTAGGGAACTCGGAAAACTGGAAAATCACCTTTTTAGATACAGGCCAGGAGACGATGACAGGCGGGCGCTTAAAACAGGCGCAGGACTATATTGGTGATGAGACCTTTATGATGACCTATGGTGATGGGCTGGCCAATATCAATATGTTTCATTTGCTCAAACGTCATCAAGACCTTGGGGCAGCTGCCACTGTCACAGGGATTGAAAAGATGTCTCAGTACGGGACGCTCAAGGTGTATAACGGGATGGCACAATCCTTCTCTGAGAAGACAGACAGCATCGGGATGATCAATGGAGGATTTTTTGTGTTGTCTCCAAAGGTATTTGATTATTTGACAGACGATGACCAATGCGTGTTCGAAGCGGAGCCTCTTCAGAATCTGGCAAGTGATGGAGAGCTTGCGGTTTATGAGCACTACGGATTTTGGACAGCAATTGATACGTATAAAAACCTCAAGGAAGTCAACGAGATGTGGACAGAAGGAAAACAACCATGGAAGGTTTGGTGACGGCATGAGCGGATTTTGGAATGGTAAGAACGTATTTGTGACTGGATGTACAGGGCTGTTAGGGAGTTATCTCGTCAAGGAATTGATTGATCAAGGTGCAAACGTGACAGGGCTGGTACGTGATCAGGTGCCAAGGTCGAATTTATATCAAGGCAGTCAATTTGAAAAAATGAATGTAGTGCAAGGCGCACTTGAGGACATGCAAACGATTGAACGTGCGTTAGGAGAATACGAAATTGATACCGTCTTCCATTTGGCGGCCCAAGCCATTGTTGGGGTCGCAAACAGACACCCTGTTTCTACATTTGAAGCCAATATTTTAGGTACATGGAATGTGCTGGAGGCGTGCAGAAGGCAGCCGCTCATCAAACGAGTGATTGTGGCATCAAGTGACAAAGCGTACGGTGAACAGGAGCAGCTTCCTTATGATGAAGACATGCCGCTTAACGGGAAGCACCCGTATGATGTATCAAAAAGCTGTGCAGATTTAATTTCTCACACGTATTACAACACATATGGTCTCCCGGTTTGTATAACGCGATGCGGCAATTTATACGGAGGCGGAGATTTGAATTTCAACCGAATCATCCCGCAAACCATCCAGCTTGTGTTAGAGGGAGAGGCACCGGAGATTAGAAGTGACGGGACATTTATTCGTGATTATTTCTACATTGAAGATGCGGTCAAGGCTTATTTGCTGCTAGCAGAGAAGATGGAGGAAAAAGGTCTTGCTGGAGAAGCCTTTAATTTTAGTAACGAAATTCAACTGACGGTTCTTGAGCTCGTTGATAATATTTTAAAAGCAATGGGAAGTGATCTGAAGCCTCGTATTCTGAACCAAGGAACGCATGAGATTAAGCATCAATATTTGTCGGCAGAAAAAGCGAGAAAGCTGCTTGATTGGAAGCCGGACTACTCCATTGATGAAGGTTTAGAGAAAACGATTGAATGGTACCGCGAATTCTTTCAGAAATAGAGGTGTGAATAGATGAACAGCATATATTGTACGGTTCTATCAAGTGGAAGACTTTATCAAGCCATTGCGTTTTTCTTATCGTTGAAGCAAGTAGAAGATGATGCTGTCATCAAGACATTATGTATGGATGATGCTGCATTTGATTTGCTTCATCAAATGAATTTCCCGCATGTCGATCTTGTTCATGTACGTGAGCTAGAAACGCGGGAGCTGCTAGAGAAAAAAGAGGAACGGGATGATTCGGAATATTGTTGGACATTAAAGCCTATTTGGATTGAGTGGTTATTTGAACAGGAGAAGGCGGAGCGTGTGACGTACCTTGATGCGGATTTGTTCTTTTATGAGAGCCCGCAAGTCATTTTTCAAAACCAGCCGGATGCCTCTGTTCTACTATCGAGAGGGGATATTGTCATTCCAAGCTTTGATCCAGAGGAAGTAAAGATGCTGCAAAAACTTTTGGGCCGCTATAACTCAGGCTTCCTGCACTTTAAGGGAGATGAAGCCGGCCGCAAGTGTCTCAGCTGGTGGAAAGAAGAGTGTTTAAAAGAGTGCAAAAATGCTCCAGGAGAAGGCAAGTTTGGTGACCAGGGGTATTTGGATCATATGCCGGTGCTGTTTGAAAAAGTAGAAGATATTAAAACAAAGGGCGTCAATATTGGCCATTGGAACTATGGACAGCATTCCTATCAGGAAGAGGATGGACGTATTCTGCTTGAAGATGGGCATCCGCTCATTTGCTATCATTTCAGCGGCTTTCGGATCGTGAGTAAGGCTGACATGCAGCAAATCCATGAAAAAGGAAGAAATGACTTGCCATTTTTCCAAGAAGCCTATCGAGAAGTGCTTCATCTTGTGATTGAATCTGTGGAGCAAGTCAATCCAAGGTTTAACGGTTATGCCAAACTGGAGGGGGATGACGCATGAACAAAAAGCCAAAGGTAAGCGTCATTATTCCGAGCTATAATGCCAAAGAGCGTTTAGAGGGGAGCCTATTTTCCTTAACGCTTCAAGAAACAGATATTCCATTTGAGGTCATTGTGGCCGATAATGGGTCAACCGATGGCACGATGGAAATGCTCGAAAACATTGAGGTGAATTTTCCGTTTAAAAAGGTGCGTATTCCTGTTAATCAAGGGATTGCAAAGGGACGAAACCATGCGATTCGCGAGGCAGAGGGTGACCTGTTGATTTTCCATGACAGCGATATGCTGGCAGAGCCGCAATTTATTCAAAAGCATGCCGAGGCGCATGTCTCTCAAGAGGATCTCGTCATTTGCGGTGTTTGTTGGAAGCGAATTTATCGTTATTTTTACACATCGTTTGATAAAGATCATATGAAGCGATTGAAAAAGCAAGGTCTATATAAGAGAAACATGAAGAACAAAACGCCTCTTTTATCAATGGAAGAAATCGAAAACGGCGCATTTCTAAAGAAAAGCTTCGACCTGCAATCCGAGTTTATTGATATCCTCAAAGACATCTTGGACACGTACCACTATGATTTGGGTTCTTATGAGTTGCCGTGGCGATTTTTCATTACAAATAACTCATCTGTAAAGCGAAAGCATGTCATGGCGCTTGGGATGTTTGATGAAAATATCGTTCGGTACGGTTTTGAGGATTATGATTTAGGGATTCGTTTACATCAGCTTGGCCTCTCATTTGAACTGCGAGAGGATATTATGAGTGTGCATCAGGAGCATCCAAGTAATTTAACGTCATTTGATGATATCAAATATAACATTTTGTATATGTGTGAGAAGTACAACAATATTGATTCCATTGATGTCCATTTAGCATTCTCTGGACCTTTTTCTCATACCGTAACAAATGATATTGTTGCAGAAATTCGTCAGTTGCGAGAGAACCCAGTATTTGACAGTCTACTGTCCTATTTTTTAGAGCTGCTTTATTTGATCACAGAGCGGAACGTCGGCATCAAGCGTGATAAAAAAGATGCGCTGACAGCGAAGCACTTTCCTTTGAAAAAGTTAGCAGAGGTTGCGCAGCTTGCAAGACAGGAATATGACTGTGTAGTTTTTGTAGAAGCGATTCAAGGGCTGTCGAAAGAACTATTGTGCGTTGATTTGTTTCAAGTGGATGTGTTGTAGATGGCGTCCTATCATTTTACAACCATTGTGTCGAATACCCATGTATTTTAGCTGCTCGCGCTGATTCATTCACTTGAACAAACTGCCCATTCATTCAAGCTGTCTGTCTTATGTGCTGATCCTTTGGCTTACAAGGTGTTAAGTGAGTTTCCTCGCCCGCAGGTCCAATATGAACAGCTTGAAGATATTGAAGATGATTCGCTGCGAAAGGCAAAAGACCATCGTACGTTTCATGAGTATTGCTGGACGTTAAAGCCTGCATTTCTACTCAAAATTCTTGAGTCCTCAGATGCGGATTATCTCGCTCATCTGGATACTGATTTGTATTTTTATCATGATCCAGAGGCGATATTTGAAGAGAATCCACTCGCTCATTTATTTTTGACGGATCATATGAATTCCAAGCGATTCTATCACTATTATGAATTGTCCGGCCGCTTTAATACTGGTTTTGTAGGCTGTCGTAACACAGATGTTGCTAAACGGGCTGTGACGCAATGGAAAGAAAACTGCATTGCACACTGTACAGTAGAAATGGATACGGAAAAACAGACATACGGAGACCAGCGGTATGTTGAAAGGTGGATAGATGATTTTGATGGTGTCCATGTTGTGACATCTAAAGGAGCCAATGCGGCGATTTGGAATATTGAAAACTACAAGCTTTCAATGGTGGAAGGGAACATGTACCTCGATGAAAATCCGCTGCTCTTCTATCATTTTTCTGCCTTTACGATTATTGATGAGAGTACCTTTAATCTCAATTGGTATTACTATATGACAGAACAAAAGCTTGTGAATCAGTTGTATATTCCGTATGCCAATTTGCTTCATCAAAAAATTAAACAGGTGCAAGAGGTATTTCCAGAATTTCAGCAAGGGTTTATTGAGAAGAAGCATGTTCCTGACACGCATTTTTATGAGATATGAAAAAACCGCTCATTATGGGGGGCAGTCCCCTTCAAATCTGAGCGGTTTTTTATTTTATGATTCATTCCATTTGGAGATGGTTTGATCACTAGGAAGTAAGACGGCTAATATGCCTAAAATCGGTAAAAAGGCTACACCGATCATTGTAGGCGTTAAACCGAAGGCATCGATGAATGAGCCGAGGGCGACCGATCCGATTGCACCCATTCCAAACGCAAGACCAACCGTTAAACCAGACATTGTGCCAATTTTCCCGGGAAATAGTTCTTGGGCGTATACGACC
>NZ_NKHG01000095.1 GCF_002744245.1 Bacillus pumilus
CTGACACCGAATGCGAGGGTTTGTCTACACGCTGAAAGGAACAGGAGGATGAGTCCCTGTTCCTTTTTCCTCGTTGCACATCAGTAAACCATATGGAGATCATGTCTATTGAGCCAACTTCACCTCAGTCTGCTCACCTGTGATGAGTAAAACCTGTTCATCAGTGAGCGGACATAAAGCGTGCGTATGCTGATACTGCTCTATGATTTGCTGTGCAGCTTCACCTAAGTAAGCATGGTGCCTATGTGGTACCGGAAAGACGCTGATTTCATTAAACCCTTGAAACGATGATAACTCCGGCGCTTTTTGCTGATCATCCATTAGTGAAATATATTCAATGCTTGGCGCCATGATGATACTCCCTGCGGATTCTCCGATATACAGCTTGCCTTTGCTCATTTCTTCTTTCAAGACGGAATCGAGGTGATGCTTTCTTAATTCCTGTAACAAATAAAAGGTATTGCCTCCCGACACGTAGATGACATCGTTACTTTCGATCCTACACGCAATCTCTTGTACAGACTGTTTCCCCATATCAACCGTCTCTATTTGCATTTCTAATTGATGAAAGGCCTCTTTTGCTGCCTCCACATAGTGCGTCACTTCTTCCACAGCACTAGCTACCGGAATGAATGTCACGCTTTTCCCTTTTAATGATTCACCAGCAAAGTGAGACAAGAGAGAATAACTGTCTTTAAATGAAGAGCATAAGAACATTTTTTTCACTGTGATTTCCCCCTTCTCCTTACCTTTTTCTATTTTGCTAATTCATACATGGCTTGTGCATATAGAGCTGTTGCTCTCAGTAAGTCATCGATTTCGATATATTCATCCTTTTGATGCGCGCAATCTGGTCTGCCTGGGAATAGAGGACCAAAGGCTACTCCTGCTTCTAAAGATCTCGCATACGTTCCTCCTCCAATGGCAATAAGGGAGGCTGGATCCCCAGTTTGTTCCTCATATACCCGCTGCAATGTTTTCACAAGTGGATGATCTTTTGAGACATGATGTGGGGGGCTGTCGTCAAATTTCTCAAGGGATGCCCCTTTGATTCTTTCAATCCCCTTTCTTACGTCCTTGCCGTCTGCTGTCACTGGATAACGGACATTTAGCCCAAGCTTTGCTTCCTCATTTTGCGTATAGCGGATGGTGCCAACATTGAGGGTCAGGTCCCCGCTTATGTCATCCTGGCAAGCAATTCCCAGCTTTTGTCCTCTTGTGTCTTGATCAAATAAAGCGTTTATTTGTGATGTAAAGGCAAGCCCTTGTTCATCTATTTCATGCTCACATAAGAAATTTGCCATATGAATGCCTGCATTCGTGCCATGTGCCGGCTCCATTGCATGTACTGATACACCATTTAATGTAAAATCCAGTCCACCCGCTGTTTTCTTTACCTCACCGGATAATTGATTTTCAGCGAGATAGGCTTCAAAAGCCGTTTTCAACGCTTCAGCATCATATTCCTGTGCCGTTGTCACAATAGCAGCGGCCTCATCTGGCACCATATTGAGCCTCATACCTGATGTAAATTGCTTGAGCGTATAGCGCTTATTGCCCTTTCTTTGTTGATATGTAAATGACACAATGGCATCGATGATCCCTTTTTCAGCATGAATAATGGGAAAATCTGCATCTGGCGCAAAGCCAATGTCCGGCATCGCCTCATGCTTAAAATAATGATCCACGCAGCGCCAATCACTTTCTTCATCTGTTCCGATGATCATTCGAATCTTTTTCGATAACTGAATATCCGCATCTTTTAAAATTTTAAGCGCATAGAAAGCCGCCATGGTTGGCCCTTTATCATCAATGGCTCCTCTTGCAAAGAGTTTATTTTCTCTCATGTCCGCTGAAAATGGCGGGGTTGTCCAGCCGTCACCTGCAGGCACGACGTCCACATGGCATAGCACACCTACAATGTCTTCGCCTTCTCCATATTCAATATGACCTGCATAGCCATCGACATTTTTCACTGTGAAGCCTTCGTCTTTCCCTTTTTTCAGCATGTACTGAAGAGCCTCATCCACTTTTTCACCGAATGGCTTCCCTTCTGTTCCACCTTCTTCATCAAGAACACTTTCAATTTGCAAAAAAGATTGTGTATCCTTGATCAAGTCTTCTTTTTTTCGTATGACTTCAGCTTCCCAATTCATTTTTCCATTCCTCCTTGAAAAAAGGTTGCAATCCATCCATAAAACGAATATTATATTAATTGTTTTGTAATAATGTTCGTAAATGGAGGATTTTATGTTTCAATTAAAAGAAAACCAAACCAACATAAAGAAAG
Source organism: Bacillus pumilus (assembly GCF_002744245.1). Classification (GTDB taxonomy): domain Bacteria; phylum Bacillota; class Bacilli; order Bacillales; family Bacillaceae; genus Bacillus; species Bacillus pumilus_M. The sequence goes on from NZ_NKHG01000095.1 coordinate 2,291, forward strand.
AATTACTCGCTGGTATGACGACATTCTTTACTATGGTATATATTGTAGCCGTCAACCCAGGAATCCTTTCAAAAGCAGGCATTCCTTTTGACCAAGTCTTTACTGCAACAATTATCGCTGCTGTCGTCGGTACGCTCTGGATGGCACTATTTGCAAACTATCCAATTGCCATTGCACCAGGCATGGGGCTGAATGTCTATTTCACCTTCACCGTTGTCGGCGGCGGCGGCATCAGCTACCAAACGGCGTTCAGCGCGGTATTTGTCGCTGGTATACTCTTTATTATTTTATCGTTAACATCCCTTAGAAAACAACTGATCCAAGCCATTCCAGATAATTTAAAGTACGGAATTACAGCAGGGATTGGGCTTTTCATTGCATTCATCGGTCTCCGGCAGTCTGGTATTATTGCTGCTGACCCAGAGAATCTTGTGAAGCTTGGCAACTTAAGCTCACCTGTTGTCATTTTAACGCTCATCGGTTTGATGATTTCAGTGATTTTAATGGTTCTTCAAGTAAATGGCGCCCTGTTTATCGGCATGTTAGCGACCACATTGATTGCGCTTGTGACAGGTCAGCTTCATTTTCCTAAAGTGCTGATGGACGTTCCTGCGCTGCCAGAAGGCATGCTGATTACAAATCCATTCGCTGCATTTGGTGACGTGTTCTCTCATCATTTGTATGCCGTTGTTTTCTCATTCTTACTTGTGACGATTTTCGATACTACAGGAACGATGATCGGAGTGGCAGAACAAGCAGGATTAATGAAAAATGGTCAGCTGCCAAAGGTGCGCAGAGCGCTGCTCGCTGACTCTGCTGCGACGACGGTTGGTTCAATGTTTGGCACAAGCCCAACAACTGCTTATATTGAATCATCATCAGGGGTGGCTGCTGGTGGAAGAACTGGACTGACTTCGTTAACGGTGGCTGGACTATTTATTGTGGCATTGTTTTTTGGCCCATTGGTTGAAGCCATTTCTTCGTTACCTTCCATCACATCACCTGTATTAATCATTGTCGGCTGTTTGATGATGAACTCCGTGTCGCGCATTCGCTGGAACGAGCTTGACGAAGCATTTCCTGCTTTTCTAGTCATTCTCTCCATGCCGCTGACATCTAGTATCTCTACAGGAATTTCACTTGGATTTATTTCATATCCACTTGTGAAATTAGCAAAAGGGAAATGGAAAGAAGTGCATGTTCTTGTTCTCATCTTTGCCATCTTATTTTTCATTCAGCTCTTTTTCTTAGAAGGATAACAGAACAAAAAAGGCACATTTCAAACGAGGAATGTGTCTTTTTGTGAGAATTGATTTTTTTATTTTGTAAATTTTCTGGGTTTATTTTTTGTTTTTTCTAAAGTGCAGACTTGCTCACACCCCTTATGTTTATTGGGTTGTAACCGGATTCAAATCATGATATATAGCATATTTTATTTCATGAAGACAAGTTAAAAAACACGTAAATTTGACTTTTTGGTGGAACTAGATGCATAATAACGTGTATAATAGAATAAAACATTAAGAAACACGAACATTTACCATTGTCGCATGTCCTTATTTCGCAGTTTTAGTGTAGTAAGTTGTGGTTAGTCAAGTCCATCCGATCTTATTGATAGGGAGTGGTTTTTTGAAACCTTCAACAAACCGTATGATGACTCGAATTAAATCAGTTTATATGTTCATTCAAGAGAAAGGCCTTGTGACGACACAAGAGCTGGTTGATGAATTCGGGATCACACCTAGAACCATTCAAAGAGACTTAAACGTGCTTGCCTATAACGATCTTGTTCATAGTCCAAGCAGGGGCAAATGGGAAACAACGAGAAAAAAAGTGAAAATATCATCTTAAGTGTATAATGACTTTCCATATAACAAAAGAACCGGCGATATGCCGGTTCTTTTTCTATTCACGATTAATTAAGCTGTCTAATTCTTCATCCGTCAACTCACGGTACTCCCAAAGGGCTAGATCTTCATCTAATAAGACAGGTCCCATCGACAACCGTTTTAAAAAGATCACTTCATTGCCTACCGCTTGCGCCATCAGCTTCACTTGATGGTATTTCCCTTCAGTAATCGTTAAACGGATGCGTGTATCCGCCTCTTGATTGGCATCTACTTCAACCTTTGCCGGCTTCGTATGGTAGTCGTCTAAAATGACAACTCCCTGCTCAAGACACTTGATGTCTTGATCTCCTAAAGGGTATGCCAGATGAACTTCGTACGTCTTCGGGACATGCTTTTTCGGAGAAAGTAATTGATGAGCGAGCTGCCCATCATTTGTGAGGAGGAGAAGACCAACTGTATCCTTATCAAGTCTCCCCACAGGGAATGGCTCCCTTGCAATATCCTCCGGCTCCAATAAATCGACAACCGTTTCATCTCGCACATCCTCTGTTGCTGAAATGACGCCATCTGGTTTGTTCATCATTAAATAAATAAACTCTTTATACTCAACACGCTCTCCGTGTACGAGTACTTCATCATTCGCTGGATCGACATGATCTTTCACCTGCTTCGCCACTTCCCCATTCACTGTGACAGCCCGGGCCTTGACCAGCTTCTTCACATCTTTTCTTGAACCAAAGCCGCTATTGGCAAGCAATTTATCAAGCCTCATGAATAGCCACCTCTTCTTAACTCTTTTTTCTTAAAAATGACGGCATACGGCTGCCAAGTACACGCTCTAGTAATCCAATCTTGTAAGATAAGAACATATACACACCGCCGCCAGTAATCATTGAAATCAAAATGACGATACCAGCTTGTACAATTCCGCCTTCATAAGAAATCATTTGACTCACAAGCTGACATGTCACATAAGCCACAACAGCCATGATCGCCGTTAAAATACTAATGAGAATAAAACGTTTGAAAATCCTGCGGAACGAATAGCCTGCATGGCGCTTAATCATAATAAACATATACAAGATCGATGCACTGTAGCCTAGTGCAGTTGCAAGCACAGAACCATTTCCCTGCAACCAGCTAATGAGCGGAATATTCAGGACCGTTTTAATCAAGATCCCTAACAAAAGACTGACGATAGCAAATTTTTGTTTGTTAATCCCTTGCAAAATCGCTGCGTTAATGGTGAATAAAGAAAACAATAACGCAACAGGTGCATACCAGAACAGAATAGAGATCCCAATCTCAGGATGAACAGACGGATAGAAAAACCAATAAACAGGTCCTGCCAGAGCAGAGATTCCAAATGAAGCAGGCAGTACGAAGAATAAGATGATCTGCATCGTTTGATCAATTTGCCGATTAAGCAGCTTGTAATTACGTGCTGTAAATGATTCCGTAATGGTCGGAATTAATGTTAAGCCAAATGCTGTTGCAAGTGACACAGGAATCATCACTAGCTTCGGTAAATATAACGTCACAATGGAAAGTACCGCCGTACTAATATCTTGATGTCCTGATGCAATCATGGCTCTATTGATTGTATTTGTATCAATATACGAATAAATTGGAATCGCAAGTCCAACAAACACATACGGTGCTGCATAGCTGAACAGCTCTGTAAACATTTGCTTATAAGATAAAGCAGAGTAAGCGCCTGTATTCGGCTGCATAGCCAAAAGCCGATCCTTCCGCTTCAGCCAATATAAATAAAGCGTAAATAATCCGCCAAATGCCCCGATCAGTGCTGCAAATGTTGCATAACCGACAGCAATGACAAGCCCGCCGTCAAGCACTTTTAAAATAATAAACGTCGCTGTTAATAGGAAGATGATTCTGACAAGTTGTTCGATGACTTGGGAAACAGCTGTCGGCCCCATCATCGAGTGCCCTTGGAAGAATCCTCGCACAAGACTCATGATTGGTACAACCAGAAGACCTAAACTCACCATCCGAATCACATATACCACTTGATCGACAGTCAAACCGCCTGTTTCATTAGATCCACCAAGCTGAATCTTGGCAAAAATCGGCGCAGTCAAATATAAAATAGAAAAGGCGATAATACCGGTGACAAGCATGACCGACATACCCGCCCTGAACATTTTTCTTGTTGTCTCATAATCGCCAATTGCATTATATTTGGAGACAAATTTTGATACTGCCGTTGGGAAACCAAGCGTAGCAATACTTAAAAAGATCGTATACTGATTGTATCCATATTGGAATAGCGCACCACCAGTAGCTCCAACCATTGCGCTAAATGGAATTAAGTAAATCATACCAAGAATACGAGAGAGATAAGTCCCTATCGTTAAAACCAACGTACCACGAAGCAGTTTATTAGACATGCGCTTAACCACCATTTTTCTAATGAATATTCAACTTAACTATTTTACCACATCATTTCATCGCACAGGTAACAAAACCAATACAGAAGTCACAAAACCAATCAATTCATATTTCAGCCTTCCCCAATCTTCGTTATAATAGAGAAATGACTGAAGTAGAAAGAGGAATGTAACATGAAACATTATGATGTCATTGTCATTGGCGGTGGACCTTCTGGACTGATGGCCGCGATTGCATCAGCAGAGCACGGGGCATCTGTTCTGTTAATTGACAAAGGAAACAAACTTGGCAGAAAGCTGGCCATTTCTGGCGGTGGACGCTGTAACGTCACCAATCGCCTGCCAATAGAAGAAATCATTCAACATATTCCCGGAAACGGCCGTTTTTTATATAGTGCATTTTCTGAGTTCAATAACGAGGATATCATTACATTTTTTGAAAACCTAGGCATTGAACTGAAAGAAGAAGACCATGGACGCATGTTCCCTGTCTCAAACAAAGCACAATCTGTTGTGGATGCCCTGTTAGAAAGGCTGCGCACTTTGAATGTCACCATTCGAACGAATGAAAAGATTAAAACAGTTCTGTATCAAGACGGACAAGCAGCAGGAATTGTTACAAATAACGATGAAAAAATTTCAAGCAAGGCCGTCGTCATTGCTGTTGGCGGAAAAAGTGTGCCGCATACTGGATCTACTGGTGACGGCTATGCTTGGGCAGAAGCCGCTGGCCATACGATTACAGAGCTTTTCCCAACAGAAGTACCAGTCACATCAGATGAACGATTTATAAAAGAAAAAGTGCTTCAAGGGCTGTCTTTACGAAGTGTGGCTGTGAGTGTTTTAAACAAAAAGGGAAAACCAGTCGTCACACATGTCATGGATATGATCTTCACTCACTTTGGCTTATCAGGCCCAGCTATTCTTAGATGCAGCGGATTTGTTGTCAAAGAGCTAAAAAAGCAGCCGACAGTCCGCCTGCAAATTGATTTATATCCGAAGTTTCATGACGAGGAGCTGTTCCAAAAGCTTCATCGTGACCTAAAGGACGCACCGAAAAAGTCAATAAAGAATGTACTGAAGCCTTGGATGCAAGAACGCTATTTGTTGTTCCTTTTAGAACGGAACGAGATTAATCCACAAGACACATTTTCTGGTCTTGCCAAGGATAAACTGCGCGCCTTTGCCCATGATTGTAAACATTTTATCGTTCATGCAAATGGTACACTTTCCTTAGACAAAGCGTTTGTCACAGGAGGAGGAGTCTCTGTCAAAGAGATTGAACCGAAGAAAATGGCTTCTAAAAAAATGGCCGGTCTTTATTTCTGTGGAGAAATTTTAGACATTCACGGTTATACAGGCGGCTACAATATTACGTCAGCACTTGTGACAGGCAGGCTTGCTGGCATGAATGCTGCACTAGAAGCAAAGGAGAGATAAGATATCAATGATCAGACGCGCACTTCCGATTGTACTTGCGGTCATTATTAGTTTGACAGCTGCCTTTTTCATGAAGCTGTCGATTCCCCCATTAAAAGTGGCCATCGTTGTGGCTTTTACCATTTTCGCTGTTTGCTTAAAAGAATACGTATACCGCCTTCGTAAACGGATTGAGGAAAAGTCGTCTTCACACATCGATGGTTGAAAAATAGAAGGGAAACATGTTACGGTAAAGTAGAGGTCGAGTGAGAAACTCGCCTCTTTTTGTTTGAAAAACAATGAGATAGGGGATATTAAGTGACATCCTCTGCTTAAAAGTGTAGATCAACAGGAGAGTGAGATGGTGTGAAAAACGTATCAAGTGTATTTTGGATTGTGATTGCGATCACATTTATAGCGGTTCTATGGGGAGCTTTTTCTCCTGAAACACTGCAAAGTATGACAGATCAAATTCAAACTTACATCACAAATGACTTCGGCTGGTATTATTTATTAGTGGTATCACTGCTTGTCGGCTTTTGTCTATTCTTTATTTTTAGTCCAATCGGAAAAATTACGTTAGGAAAGCCTGATGAAAAGCCAGAATTTGGCCTTTTTTCTTGGTTTGCGATGCTATTTAGTGCTGGTATGGGAATTGGCCTTGTTTTTTACGGAGCGGCTGAACCGATCAGTCACTTTGCCATTCAATCACCAACAGGCGAGACTGAAACCGCACATGCCTTCCGCGATTCCCTTCGTTATACCTTTTTCCACTGGGGACTTCATGCATGGGCCATTTATGCGATTGTCGCACTTTGCATTGCATACTTCAAATTTAGAAAAGATGCGCCTGGATTAATTAGTTCAACCTTATACCCAGTATTCGGAAATAGAATTCATGGATGGATCGGAAAAACCATTGATTGTATCGCCGTGTTTGCAACAGTAGTTGGTGTAGCGACGAGTTTAGGACTAGGTGCTGCGCAAATTAATGGAGGGTTAAGTTATTTATTCGATATACCAAATAACTTCATGACTCAGCTCATCATTATTGCAATCGTCACGGTTCTGTTCCTTATCTCTTCATGGAGCGGAATTGGTAAAGGTATTAAATATTTAAGCAATACAAATATGATTTTTGCTGCTTTGCTCATGATCTTTTTACTCTTTGCTGGACCAACTGTTTATATATTAAATTCATTTACAGATTCAATCGGACAATACTTATCAAATATTGTGCAAATGAGCTTTAGATTATCCCCAAATGACCCTGAAAGAAGAGAATGGATTAATGGATGGACAATCTTCTATTGGGCATGGTGGATCTCTTGGTCTCCTTTTGTCGGAATTTTTATTGCAAGGGTATCACGCGGAAGAACCATTCGAGAGTTTTTAATCGGTGTCTTAGTAGCTCCTTCAATACTCGTTTTTCTATGGTTCTCTATCTTTGGAGTATCTGCCATAGACTTACAACAAAAAAACATTGTCGATGTTGCTGGTATGTCGACTGAAACGATGCTGTTTGGTGTATTAAATCAATACCCACTCGCCATGATTACGTCGATCCTAGCTCTTATCTTAATTGCTGTATTCTTTATCACATCAGCAGATTCAGCCACATTCGTTCTAGGGATGCAGACAACCTATGGCTCATTATATCCTGCGAATAGTGTAAAGATGAGCTGGGGCATCATCCAATCAGCTGTCGCTGCTGTGCTTTTATTTTCAGGCGGGCTTGAAGCCTTGCAAAACACAGCAAAACTCGCAGCTTTGCCATTCTCAGTTGTCATTATTTTGATGATCGTATCACTATATAAATCGTTAAATGATGAACGAAGGGCAATTAAACAAGCAAACAAGATCAATAAACCACGAAGCCCAAGAGTAAAAAAAGCATAATAGCTAGAAGAAAAAGCCGTTTCTTATGGGACTG
>NZ_NKHG01000141.1 GCF_002744245.1 Bacillus pumilus
ACAAAAGGCTGCAGCCTCGTATGTCAGCCTACGTGAAAAAGCCACTTCACAGCTATTTCAATTAACTCAGGTTTCAGGTGAAGAAGCAGATAAGATGGCAAATAGGTTACTTAAAACTTATCAGAAAATGTCAACTTCTTTAGTTAAAGAATTAGAAGGATTTAAAACAGATGCATTGGCTGTTCTTAATGGTCTTTTTGAAGATCAAGAAGGGAAAATGAAAGAAAAAGGTGAGGAATGGTCTGATCAACTTATCGGAAAAATTGATCAAGATGTACAAACAGTTCGTAAAAAAATGAAGCAGTTTGAAAAGTTAAAGGAAGAGACGGGTCTAATCACGTCTAATATGAACGAAGTACAACGCAGAACATTTAACGAGATCATCACATTCTTCCAACAGTCTACAAGTAAATTTGCCGCAAATCAAAAGGACGCTTTGGCTATCCAGCAGAGAGTTTCCGAGAGCCAAAATAAGTTATCTTTTAAAAATGCTAAAGGCTATAACGATCAGATCACTGAGTTGTATAAGGAAGGTCAGAAGGCAGCAAAAAAAGATAGAGATTATATGTCTCAAGTGATGGATGAGGCTCTTGCTAAAGAAGCGATAAACGCTGAACAGCATAAGGCTCTAAAAGCCAAAATTAATGCAGACTATCAAAAGTCTCTTGCTCAAAACCTAAACACATATAAGAAAAGCTCAGAAGCTCTTTTTGATCAAATGTCTAAAGATGGTCAACTGTTAGATTTAGAAACAGGTAAAGCGTTGGAAAGACAAAAAGAGTATTCAAGTAACTCAATGGGAATTTTCGTAGAAATAGAAGAAAGCGAGACTGCATATCAAGCGCGCTGGGCTGAAAAACAAGTAGCATTTTTGCAAAAACTAGGGGACAGCAAAGAAGAAGCGATAGAGCAAACAAGAAAATCCCTCATTGAGTTTAACGAAGGATTAGGACTAGCAAGTGATAAAGCTGCCTCCGAGGCAGACAAAACAATTGCCAAAGTAGAAAAGAAGATGAACCGCGAAACATCTGCCCGTAATTCAGGAAAGAAAATAGGAAATAAATTTGCTGATGGTCTAATAGATGCTACACCAAATACATTGGCGAGTGGTTCTATTCTAAAACAGTCACTGGATCTGAAATTACTTGAGGAAAACGGCATTCCTAGAATTGCAGGGAAAGAAAAAGGTCAATCATTTAGCGATGGTATCAGTTCGTCAAAAGTTAACGTATCTAACAGTGGTACAGTTCTGCAGCAAGCACTTAGGCAAAAGCTAAGTGAAGGTAATGCAGAGGCTAATACATCCGGCTCACACAAAGGCCAATCATTTAGCGTGGGCATAAGCTCAACAAAAGGCAGCACAAGCGTAGCAGCAAGCAGCGTAAACCAAACAGCGTTATCAAACCTAAACAAAAATACCACTCAAGCCACGCAAGCAGGTGTAACAAAAGGGCGAAGTCACAGTTCAGGAATAACAAGCACAAAGGGTGCCAATACGTCTGCAGCATCTTCCGTTAGTGCGTCAGCAACAGCACAGCTTGCCAAAACAACCGATGGCGGGGGCGGACAAAAAGCAGGGGTGCAATTTGCATCGGGAATCCGTAGCCAAGCCGGAAACGCCAGTAATTCAGGTAGCACCGTAGCACAATCAGGAAAACAAGGCTTATCAAGTGTGAAAACAACTAGCACAGGGGTTGATTTTTCTAAAGGCTTTGCTAATGGTATTCGTAGTATGGGAGGCACAGGCGGGACAATTTGGAAAGCTGCTTGGGCCATCGGTAAAGTTGCAATACGTTCGCTGAAAGATTCCATACAGTCAAAATCA
>NZ_NKHG01000142.1 GCF_002744245.1 Bacillus pumilus
TGATGGCGAACTGCTTGTACATCACCCCGGTCATGCCGCCCATGAAGGCGACCGGCAGGAACACGGCGCAGAGCACCAGCACGATGGCGACCACGGGGCCGGAGACCTCCTGCATGGCGAGGATGGCAGCCTCCTTGGCGGAGCACTTCTTCTCGCTCATGATCCGCTCGACGTTCTCCAGCACCACGATGGCGTCATCCACCACGATACCGATGGCGAGCACCATGCCGAACAGGGTCAG
>NZ_NKHG01000143.1 GCF_002744245.1 Bacillus pumilus
AGAGCGGTAACTGCTGCGCTGTTGAGTCTGTACGCCTTGAGGCTTCCCTTCAACTCAAGGGGAAAGCGAGCCACACCAGCAAGATAGCGAGCGGTGGCAAAGTGATGGCTGCCACCTTCATTGATGAGGCACACACGGCCATCCCAGTCGTGGTAGCAAAAATAGTCGAAGCTCCTGGGTTGCATGATCCGAACTTCACCATGGGCCAGGTTGCGCAAAATGGTGTCTGGGCTTGCATCATCGAGATATCCCTGGCATCGGGCCTCTGCAAATGCGT
>NZ_NKHG01000038.1 GCF_002744245.1 Bacillus pumilus
TCAAAATTTTGAACACTATTTGGATCAGATGGATTGAGGCCAATATTTAATGTGCCTTCCAGCCGCTCGATTTTCAGTTGATCAAATTGATAATCAATTCGCTCAATATTGGTTGTCGGTGTATCTTTGAGCATTTGCACTTCCTTCTGAAGCTCGTTAAGCCTTTTTTCAAGCATCATGATTTGTTGTGTTTGCTTTTGAATGATGCCATACATTTGTGAAGCATTGCCTTGATAGTCATACATTTACATACACCTCCGGGGATTGCAGACTGAACTTAAGATGTTGGTGACTGAAGCGGTACAAAAGGTGTAGTGCTTGCGCCTTCCGATTCTTCAATTCCTTCTGTGCCTACTGCGGCAGGTGCTGGTTCAAGGTAACTACCCGTGTTATACAGGTTGGAAAGTGCCTTGATGGACCCAGCACTCCCGATTTGCAGAACAGATGAGTTACTCACAGACTCCACACGTAAATAATTAATTTGTATCGCTTGATTAATATAGAAGTTCAACGGATTCTCACTCCTTACAAGTTACCAACAAGCGGCTGATCAATGACATCACTGTCGTACGTATTTGTCACACTTTTATAGTTGCTAATGCGCAATTGATCACCAGTGTTAAAACTGCCTGCGCCAGCAAATGTTTTAACCTGACTATTTGGAGAAATGGTGATGCAGTCTCCAACATGAACGACTCCGCTCGTTCCGACGGCATTTACTTTAAAGGCTCCAACAATAGCCGGCATAGCGGTGCACATCCTTTATAAATTAGGGCACTTTGATTTTGGGCGTTTCACCATAGCTTATGATGGGTCTTTTAATGTGTGATTGTCTTTTTGAAAGCTTTTGATAAGAGGAATTAGGTGTATGGCTTACCCTTTTTTCGAGCATTCTTTAGAGGTGTATTTGATGCCTTTATTTAAGAGTGTGTCAAGCTCTTGACTGCACCTGATGGTTTCTTCGGCATTCATACCGAATTTTTTTGCAGTCTTAATCAAATGTAATCTTTTTTGTTCAATTTCATAATTGATCATAACGGACGCCAACTCTCACATTTTTTATCAAATAGAAGGATATGGTTAGTATACCCTAATTTTCTATAAAAAAAGCTGTTTCGTCAATATGAGTAATAAAGTGACAAAATTCGAAAGTATCCTTACATGCCAGCTAATTCTTTTCTTATCTCAGCTTGTAAATAACGTCGTCTTTTGTTGATATACTGCCGAATGAGCCCTCGCTCTGACTGCAGTATCTTTTTTCGATCTTTCAGATATGGATCGTCCGCCAATCGTTGTTCAATGGAGGCATGCCATTTCTCAATCATGGGACAAAGGGGTTCTTCAGAAAAATGTGTATCCAGTACGTGCTGGAAAAGAGCATAATAGACCTTTTTAAACGAAGGAATATCTAGTAATCTAGCGGTTAATGTATTAAAGCCGTTGACTGGGATATAATCGAACGCCATTTCTTCTCCATGAATGTCCCGTCCCCATGTCGCATCATAATCCCAAGGAAGCACTTGGAACTTCCCTTGGTCATTCACATAAAGGGCATAGTTATGAACAAAACCATCAAAGTTTTGAGTGCACACGACACCAATTAGCCAGAGGAAATATTGTGTGACATCCAAGTACTGCTCAATGTTTTTCGCAAACACGTCGTCTGTTGCAGTATTCAGAAAGTAAATAAATTCGCTCAGTTGCTCGTCATGTTTGGATGTCCCCACTTTTTTCTCGTAACCAAGAAGAAGATGTTTTTTTGGCTTTTTATCAAACGAACTCAAAAGAGAGAAATTAGCATCATCATCCACTGCATAGTAAATGCCTCCGCCATCTAGCTGTCGTTTTTGGAGAAATAGCTCATCAACGGATTCTATTTTCAAATAAATGCCTTCTTTTCTTCCATTGATGGTCAGAAACACATGAGAAGCTGCAGGGCTTAGCACCCCCATTTGTTCGAAAAAATAAAAGGATAGCCTGTTTCGAATAATAGAAGGGTCATTGTACTCTGCATTCAAGTGAAAAACGGCTTCGCCTTGTCTTTGCTTTGGTTTTCTATATTGAATTTGATAGGACTTTTTCTTGAGCTTTCTAATGTGTGATCCTCGGTAAGAAGCATAAACATGTGATTTGGTGTGACCAGTTTTAAGAATCGCTTCAACAGGCTCATCGTTCCATACGTCCTTTCTTAATTCAATGAGATCCTTTGGATGAATCCAGATATCAAGTTGTTTTAAAGGTTCTGTGGTCATGTGTGCATCAACCTCCTATGATCTTCTTTACTATATGAAAATGAAGGAATGTCCTGTACCCGCTGATAGGTATTCATGGAGTTTTATAAGAAAGGGGCATTCGCCAAGAACACTTGTCTATCGAGTCTCGTAACATAAAGCAGAGAAGATAAACAGCTTTGTCTGTTTGTTTTGTCAAGCAGAGACTGGGGAGGGGAAATGTTCGTGAGCACATTTGATCATTCACATATTGAACATGCAGTTGATTCACTTAGAAGTGAGGGACGTGATCATCACTTAGATCGTGAACCAGAATCAAGACATTCACACAAATCATCACGTTCTCGTCATTCAAAGTACCGTCATTGGTTCTTTGGTGGAGTTGGCTGCCGTAAGTCACACCGCAGCAAAAAAAGCCGCAAAAGCCATCGCACTAAAAAAAGCTTCTGTTCAAAGAAAAGCGTGAAGAGTAAAAAACCATGTAAAAGTAAAAAGTCGTGTAAAAGTAAAAAACCATGTAAAAGTAAAAAATCATGCCGTAGCAAACACAGATCTCATCATAAGAAAAGCTGCCGCAAGTCACACCGCAGCCATCGATCTAAACGTTCTCATCACCACAGACGAAGTCACTCTTGCCGAGGATGCGGAAAGAAGAAGCATCATTCCCGAAACAGAAGAAATGTTGATCGCAAATGGGATCAAGGGAATATGTGGGAGTATCGACGCTACCGTTAACATCAAGTCATCATTTTTGAAACCCTTTTTAAAAGAGAGTATGATAAAAAAGGGTTTTTTTATTTCATAGAGAAATAAAATTGAGACATCATAACTTAGCGAAATGAAGATTGTGAGGGGAAGACATGAAGTTTTTTACAGGTGAGATACATAACAGTATGTTTATTGGGGTAGTCATTGATGATGAATGGGTGATGGACGTCAAAAAAGCAGAAGCCAAATTATTTGAGCTGGAGACGCTGCCAAACTCTTTATCTGGATGCATCAACATGGGGGACAAGTTTGTCGACCACGTCAGACAGCTGCTTGATTGGGCTAAGAAGAAAGAGGAAGACCGCGGTTCTTATGTTTATCCGCTTTCAGAAGTGAAAATCCATGCGCCGATTCCGAAGCCGTCTAAAAACATCATGTGTGTCGGAAAGAACTATCAAGATCATGTCATGGAAATGGGGAGTGCAGCAGATATACCTGAAGACGTGATGATCTTTACAAAGGCGCCTACCACTGTTGTTGGACACGAAGCGGACATCCTTCTTCATGAAGATGTGACAAGTGAATTGGATTATGAAGGAGAGCTTGCCATCGTCATAGGCAAATCAGGGAAAAATATTCCGCCTGAAAAGGCACACGATTATATCTTCGGTTACACCATTTTAAATGATGTGACGGCAAGAGATTTGCAGAAAAAACATAAACAATTTTTTATCGGAAAAAGCTTAGATACATCCTGTCCAATAGGCCCTTATATTATCCATAAGTCAGTGATTGAGGATCATGGCACGCTGCATGTGGAAACAAAGGTAAACGGAGAGGTACGTCAGTCAGCCAGTACGGAATTAATGATCTTCTCAATTGAGGACATTGTCTCAACGCTTTCAAAAGGAATGACGCTGGAAGCAGGTGACATCATTGCAACGGGTACACCTTCGGGGGTAGGGAAAGGCTTTGAACCACCAAAGTTTTTGGCTTCAGGTGATCATATTGAAATCACCATTGAACCGATTGGGACGTTATCGAATCGCGTCAAATAAAGTGCATGTTGACACAGGATTGTCGCTTTGTGTTCGACTTATTTCGTGGTACGATGAGAAGGTACTTGTTCTGATAAAGGGGGAAATAACAGATGGGAACACATTTACATATTACAGCGTGGGTGCTAGGAATTATTTTATTCTTTGTGGCTTTTGCTTTAGCAGGTAAAAATGACAAAGGTGCTAAAATAGTGCATATGATCGTACGATTATTTTACTTGCTCATTATCGCAACAGGAGCAGAACTGTATGTTCGTACTGGAATGAAAATTCCAGGATTCGAGGGCGAGTATATCGGAAAAATGGTACTTGGTATCCTTGTGATCGGCTTAATGGAAATGGTCCTTGTACGCAAGAAAAAAGGAAAATCGGTGACAGGAGTTTTTATTGGCTTTATCGTGGTCGCCATTGTGACCATACTTCTCGGCTTACGTCTGCCGATCGGTTTCCATATTTTTTAATATAAAAAGGGCATTGCTTATACGAAGCAGTGCCCTTTTTATGTGACATCAAACTGAGAAATCGACCGGTGACCGTCAGAAGTAGTCCATTCAAAGCGAATATGACCGGCGGCGGACTCATGGTGACATTGCAGTGCAAGCGATTGTGTATCTGCCGAAAACTGAAAGAAAGATACGCAATGAAAAGGATGAAAGGAGGAGAAGACACAATCGTAGACGGAAAAGCCAAGCTGTTCTACGTGTTCAATCATTTGATAAAAGACGTTTTCAGGTACAAACATGAGCAAATCAAGCCATCCTTTGGCAAGAGACGCTGTATATTGAATCACTTCACCGCCTGTTACCTCCATCAACTGTCCGTTTTCATGAAGAATCATGGACCCGAGCAATTCTCCTTTTGTCCATCTGTCATTCTCTTTGAAAAACACCATAGAGCTTTGAAGGCTTTCAGGCAGCATGATTTCCCCTTCTTCATCTTCAATGAGGCAATGCCCGTTTTCAATGACTAAATACCCATTACACCATCTTTGGCTACAGCGCTGAAGATGCTTCATTCGTTTCTCCATTGGCAAAAGCTCCTTTCCTCTTTCTTTTCTTACCAAATGATGCTTGTCCTATACACCGGGAAAAAAGGACAAATCAACTATCAAGGAGACGATGCATAAACTAAGAAAGGCTAAATGAGAACACTTGATGAAAAACGGATGGGAGCTGATGATGATGTGTGGAATAACAGGCTGGGCAGACTTTAAAAAGCAGCTCATCCAACAGGATCATGTAATCAATCAAATGACAGATACATTATCTAAAAGAGGGCCAGATGATACAAATACGTGGAAAAGTGAGCATGTTCTTTTCGGGCATAAAAGGTTAGCGGTTGTAGACGTAGAAGGCGGAAAGCAGCCGATGACGTATACTCATCAAAACCATGCGTATACGATTGTATACAATGGAGAGCTCTATAACACAGAAGATATAAGAAAAGAATTATTAAAAAGGGGGCACCGCTTTCTTGGGCATTCTGATACAGAGGTTCTTCTTCACGCCTACACAGAATGGAAGGAAGAGTGTGTGACCCATTTTAATGGTATTTTTGCATTTGTGATTTGGGATAGTGAGCGGGAGTTATTGTTTGCAGGAAGAGACCGGCTCGGCGTCAAGCCATTTTTTTATACAGAACGTCATCATTCCTTTTTATTTGGTTCGGAGATCAAAGCACTCCTTGCCCATCCTGATATGAAAGCAAAAGTCGATCGTGAGGGACTATCGGAGATCTTTGGTTTAGGGCCGTCTAGAACACCTGGGCAAGGGGTATTTAAAGGTGTGAAAGAGCTCAGACCTGCACATGCTTTGACCTTTTCAAAAGATGGCCTGTGCGTGTGGAGGTATTGGAATGTCAAAAGCAAGCAGCATATAGACTCACTAGATGACACCGCTCAGCACGTCAAGTATCTCTTTACAGATGCCGTCACAAGGCAGCTCGTCTCTGATGTGCCAGTTTGTACATTTCTATCTGGTGGAGTCGATTCTAGTGCCATTACCGCTATCGCCGCCAAGCACTTTGAAAAAATAGGGAAAGCACCACTTCATACGTATTCCATTGACTATGAAGGAAATGATCAATTTTTTGAGGCCAGTCAATTCCAGCCGAATGCTGACGGCCCATGGATTGATCAAATGACCAAAGCATTTCAAACGAAGCACCACAGCTGTGTCATCGGTCAAAAAGAGCTTGCTTCTTATTTGAAGGAAGCTGTTGAAGTTCGAGATTTACCGGGTATGGCAGATATTGATTCTTCCTTACTTTGGTTCTGTCGAGAAATCAAAAAGGATTTCGTTGTCGGCTTGTCAGGTGAATGTGCTGATGAAATTTTTGGAGGCTATCCGTGGTTTCACATGGCAAATGAAACGAATGGATTTCCGTGGATGAGATCGACTGAAGCCCGTACGCAGCTTCTTCAAGAATCGTGGCAAAAGAAACTATCACTGAAGGAATATGCGCAAAGCAAATACGAAGAAACCGTGGCAGAAACGCCTCTTTTAGATGGAGAAACTGGCATAGATAAAGCCCGAAGAGAACTTTTTTACTTAAATATGATTTGGTTTATGACGACGCTGCTTGATCGAAAAGATCGAATGAGTATGGGTGCAAGCCTTGAGGTGCGTGTCCCATTTGCAGATCATCGACTTGTCGAATATGTATGGAATATTCCTTGGGAAATGAAAATGCATGGAAATCGTGAAAAAGGGGTTTTGAGAAAAGCATTAGAGGGAATTTTACCGAATGAAGTGCTTTATCGCAAGAAAAGTCCTTACCCAAAAACACATCATCCAGCCTATACCCAGGCAGTAAAAGAGATGTTAACAGATAGCCTTGCGCAAAAGGATTCTGTGCTTCACGAATTTTTAGATCCACAACAATTGAAACGGCTGATTGAAACGGAAGGGGCTTCCTTCCAAGTTCCTTGGTATGGCCAATTAATGAAGGGTCCGCAGCTGATCGCCCATCTGGCGCAGATTCATCATTGGTTTGAAACATATCGAATTGATATAGACGCGTAACAGAGAGTCGGCTTTCTTGCACTTGTTGAAAGAGAGCGGCTTTTTTGATACATAACATGAGGCTTTTAGAGCACATCAAAAGTTGATCTAACATTTCTAATTTGTATAATTAACTTAAAATGAATTAATTTGGAGGAAAAAGGATAATGAAAATCGTTGTGATTGGAGCAGGACCAGGGGGACTTGCAGCAGCTATGATGCTACAAAGCAAAGGACATGACGTTCATGTATATGAAAAACAGCCCTTTTTTGGCGGACGTAACTCTAAGTTTCAGCTTGGTGATTTCACGTTTGATACAGGTCCTACCTTTCTCAGCATGATTCATATTGCAGAGGAGCTGTTCACCTTTGCTGGCAAAAATCTTTATGACTATATTGATGTTATTGAATTAAAAGAAATGTATAGATTGATCTTTCAAGACGAGAAGCTTGATATGATTCGAGATCGAGACGAAATGTACAAACGGTTAGAAGCCTTTGCACCTGGTGAGGGGGATGGTTATTTACGCTTTATGAACGATACAAAGCGAAAAATGGATCGTCTTACACCAATTTTGCAAAGTAAAATGGATCGTTTTCATCATTACTTGCGTCCGAAGGTCATCAGAGCACTTCCACAGCTTTCATTAAATAAAAGCTTATATGATGTGCTCTCAGACTATTTCTCGCAGGAATCGGTGAAATATGCATTTACGTTTCAATCAAAGTATTTAGGAATGTCCCCTTGGGAATGCCCAGGTGCGTTCTCAATCCTTTCGTTTATGGAGCATGACACAGGCGTTTTTCACCCGAAGGGCGGTGTGAATCAGCTGTCGGAAGCGATGGCAAAGGCGGCTGTTGAATCTGGAGCAGCGATTCATCTGTCATCTGGAGTCGAAAAGTTGCTGACTGAAGGCAAAAAAGTGAAGGGCATTCGCTTAGAATCTGGGGAAGAAATACAGGCAGATGAGGTTGTCGTAAATGGAGACTTTGCTCATGTGATGACAAAGCTTGTAGAGCCAGGTCTTTTAAAGAAATATAGCGAGAAGAAATTGAAAAAGAAAAAATTCTCATGCTCCACCTTTATGCTGTATTTAGGATTAGATACAATGTATGACGAGCCGCATCATACGATCGTTTTTTCCGATGATTACGCAACATTCGTCAAAGGAATTACCAAAACGTATGAGCTGCCAGATGACCCGTCTATCTATATTCAAAATGCAAGTGTGACAGACGACTCGCTTGCCCCAAAAGGAAAGTCAGCTCTTTACGTTTTAGCACCAGTTGCCAATAATCAAAGCGGTATTGACTGGGAAGCACATCAAGATGAATTCAGAGAACTTGTGCTGGATACGCTGGAGCGAAAAACGGGCTTTAAAAATATTAGACAGCATATAGAAGTCGAGCGGATGATCACTCCGAAACATTGGGAGGAAGATCTTTATGTGTATGAAGGAGCTACATTTAACCTTGGTCACCAGCTTACGCAAATGATGGTACTAAGGCCGCATAATGAATTTGATGAATTGAAGCACTGCTGGCTTGTTGGAGGGGGAACACACCCGGGAAGCGGGCTGCCGACCATTTTAGAATCAGCACGCATCACGACAAACGCAATTCTTTCAAAAGAGAAACATACGTACAAAACGATACCACATCACGAAAAGGGGAGCGCCTCATGAAAAAACATATATTGATTGCAGGTGCCGGTATTGGTGGAATGATCTCAGCGCTTTATTTAAAAAAAGCTGGACATGATGTGACTCTTGTCGAAAAAAATGAACGGCTTGGCGGAAGACTTGCTTTTGTACATGAGAAAGGATATAAAGTAGATGAAGGCCCGACCATTGTCCTACTCCCTGATAGGTTAAAAGGAATTTTACATGAGGTAGGAATTGACGGAGCATCTCTTGATCTGTTGCAGCTTGATCCGCTGTACACGATTCAATATCAGGATGGCACCTCCTTTACGAAATACTCTGATGCGCTTCGTCAGCTTGAAGAACTCAGACGTGTGTTTCCAAAGGAAGATCAAGGGTTTCTGAAATTTATGGAAGAAATGACGGATCGGTTTCAAGAAGGGCAGCAAGCTTTTCTAGAAAAATCGTTTCATGAAAAACGTACATTTTTTACGAAAGCAAACATGAAGATTTTGATGAAATTAAAAGCATACCGAACGGTTCAAAGCGCTCTAAAAAAATACTTCTCTGATGAACGCTTACGAGATGCATACGCACTTCAAACCCTCTATGTAGGAGGAAACCCGTATGAAGCATCTGCGATTTATTCGCTTGTTTCGTATAGTGAGCATGCGCACGGAATTTACTATTTAAAAGGCGGATATGCGAGTTTAGTAGATATATTGGAGAAACGACTCCTAGAGATGGGTGTGCATGTAAGACGAAATGAAGAAGTAGTACAATTGGAGTTTGAGGGGAAACGGGCTGTCAGGGCTAAAGTCAATGATGAACATATAGCAGCCGATGCGTTTGTCATAAATGGAGATTATCCAGCGGCACTAAAACAGCTTGGTTTACATGAACAAGACCGGCGTAAATACGTTCCTTCCTCTGGCTGCGTGATGGTATATCTAGGATTAAACAAGGTGTACCAGGAAGCACCTGTTCATCAATTTTTTATGGGAGACCACTTTGAACAGCATATGAAAGAGGTTTTTCAAACGAAAACGGTTCCTCAAGACCCTTCGTTTTATACATTTCATCCATCGAGCATTGATCCATCTCTTGCTCCAGAAGGTTGTAGTGTCCTTTATATGCTGATTCCTGTTCCATCAGGAGATCATATCAACTGGGCAGAGGAGACAGACTTTGTAGATCAAATGATAGATCGTCTTGAGAAAAGAGGCTTTCCGAAATTGCGAGAGTCAATTGTGTGGAAAAAAGTAAGAACTCCTAACGATTCAATGCGAGAGGGATTGTTTGAGGGGAGCAGTTTTGGACTTGCGCCTAATTTGTTTCAATCAGGTGTCTTTCGCCCGCAAGTGAAGGTGGTAGAGACAGACAATCTTTATGCGGTAGGTGCCTCCATCCACCCTGGCGGCGGGGTACCCATCGTGATGCAAAGTGCGAAGCTCATGGCTTCTGTGCTACTAAAGGATTTGAACGACAGAAAGGAAGTGAAGCTAAGTGGTTGATGTACAAACAGCATTGAAAGTATGTGAGGAGACCATTCAAACACATTCTAAAACGTTTTACCGTGCCTTTTCCATGCTGCCTAAAAAGAAAAGACAGGCAGTCTGGGCCGTTTATTCCTTTTGCCGAAGAGCGGATGACATTGTAGATGAGTCTCCTTCACCAAAGGAGGAGCTAGCGTCCTTTCAGCAGGCGTTTGATCGTTTTTTACATGGCGAGGTAGACCATAATGATCCAATGTGGGTGGCGCTAGAGCATACCTTTCAAGAGTTTCGTATGGATGAAGCCCCGTTCCGCGACCTGATGCGAGGACAGGAAATGGATTTAGCGCAGCGAAGGTATGAAACATTAGATGAACTGCTCATCTATTCCTACCATGTCGCAAGTACAGTTGGATTAATGCTGCTTCCGATCATTGCGCCGCGTAAAAAGGAACAGCTAAAAGGAGCAGCGATTTCGCTAGGTATTGGCATGCAGCTGACCAATATCCTTCGTGACATTGGCGAGGATAAGGCTGAAAGAGATCGCATTTATTTGCCAAAGCAAGTGATGGATCAATTTGGGTATACAGAGCAAGATTTGCAAGAAGGGGTCGTCAATCAAGCATTCCAACACGTATGGGAGTACATTGCTTTTGAGGCAGAAGCGTACTACGAGGAATTTTTTGACCATCTTCATGAATTCCCGCTTTATTCACGTGTGCCAGTGAAAGCAGCTGCCCACTTTTATCAGGCTATTTTAGATAAAACAAGAGAAAATGAGTATCGCGTCTTTACGCAGCGATCATTTATTTCAAAACAGGAAAAAGCACTGATTTTAGAAGATATGATGTAATGAAAAAAGGACTGCACCCGCAGTCCTTTTATGTGGAAGAAAGTCGATACTCCGTCCATACCCTTGAACGCCATCGCCTATACATGAAGATACCTCTTACCCATTCATCCACGATAAAAGAAATCCAAACCCCAATCAGCCCTAGCTCAAGCTGAATACCTAAAAGGTAAGCAATCGGAAGGCCGATTCCCCACATTGAAATCATCGCCATATACACTGGAAACTTCGCATCACCAGCTGCCCGCAAAGAGTTGATGATGACCATATTAAAAGAACGTCCAGGTTCTAATATAATCGTCAATAGAAGCAGTGTGCCGGCAATTTGAATGATATCGCTGTTGCTAGTGAAAAAGCAAGTAAATGCGTCGATGATAAAGATAAAGCAGTGGACGAAAGAAGCGAGATGGCAATGGCCCAGTATAAGCTTTTCATGCATCTGTGATAGGCGGCATCGAATTCTTTCGCCCCAATATGGCGTCCAATTAAAATTTGAGTCCCTTGGCTAATGGCTGCGCCAAACAGCATGATGAACATCATCAAGTTCTGAGTATATACTTTTGCTGCTAGTGCCTGAGTTCCCATAAATGTAATAAACAGCGTAATGATCATTTGAGAGCCGTTATAAGAAAGTTGCTCTCCAGCAGAAGGAATTCCGATTTTTAGCAGTTTTTTTAAATGCGTCCGCTGAATATGAAACATTCGCTTCACTGAAAAGCGTAATCCCATTCGGTGGCGAACAATAAAGATCATGGCCATTAATCCGATGAACCGAGCAAATGATGTTGAAAGAGCAACTCCCATCACACCTAATACTGGGAAGCCAAACGGCCCAAAAATGACCAAATAATTACCGGTAACGTTTAACAAGTTCATTCCGATGGTGACATACATCGTATCTCTTGTGAATCCATAGCTTTTTAAAATAGCACTATATGTCATAATGAGCGCTTGAATAAAAGAAAGCAGCCCGACAATTTGTAAAAACACCGTCGCATCCGGCATCAGCGCGCTTGATAAGCCCATCATGTGCAGGATGGGAACAGCTAACACAAACATGAGAAGACTAATCACAAAGCTAATAAGGAAATTGGTTCCTAGTGAGACATAGGCGACTTGAGTCGCTTCCTTTTGCTGGTTGCCTCCTAAAAGCTGTGCGATCACAATCGTCGTCCCTGTTGTAATGAAGCTGAACATGACAATCAATAAATTAAGGAGCTGGTTGCTGACACCTACTGCGGCAACACTGTTATCTGAATATTGACTGAGCATGAATGTATCCGCGCTTCCCATCAGCATATATAATGAGATTTCTATAAAAATAGGCCAAGTTAACGTAAATAAAGAAGGGTGGTTTCTCTCCCTTTTGGCTTGAACCTTTTGAAATGGCAGTGCTTGTGGTTTCATCACATCGCCCCCTTTCGTATAAATCCGATTTATAGTGTACCTTGCATCGACTATAATAAGAAGAGATGAAACCGAAACTTATTGGAGAAATCCGACTTCATAGGGGGATGAATATGGGTTCATTTATTACATTTACTGTTCCGCCGTTTCCGGATTATATTGCCTCAGGCAAAGGTGTATTTCATCAAGGAGAAAGGCATATCTCTAGAATCTTCACCGTATTTGATCTTCTCTATGTCACAAAAGGTGACCTATGGATCACAGAGGACGAAGTACCCCATTATGTAAAAGAAGGAGAATATATCATTCTATCACCAGGCCTATCTCATGGCGGACATCTGCCATGCAAAGAAGAAACACATTATGAGTGGCTGCACTTCTTAATTGATCCATTTGAGTTCACGAATCGATCGAGAGAACACTGGTTTGATATGAAACAAAATCAAGCCACCTTTGAAAAACCTGCAAAATATAAATTTAGTCTGCCTCGTAAAGGAAAAGTGAAAGGGAGAAACGTGTTAGAGAAACATCTTTCAACAATGAGGGCATTGAATGATGATGCGTCTGAGCTTCCGCTGAAAAAACAGCTTCAATTTGAGGAGCTGCTCATTCATTTACAAAAAGAAGCATTTCACATCCCAAGTGCAAAGGAGACAGTCGCATCGGAAGTAGTTCACTATCTCGAGCATCATTTTATGAAAAAATTACAAATGGAACAGCTGGCAGACATTCTTCATTATCATCCTGACTACATTACAAAATGCATGCAGACTGTATATGGACTGACTCCTAGCCAGTACATCAATCGTCTCAAAATTGAAAAAGCCAAAAGCATGCTTGCCTCCACGAATGAAAAAATAGCGGCCATTGCAGAACGTGTAGGAATTGATGATCCTACTTATTTTTCTAAGCTGTTTCGGCAAAATGAAGGTATGACGCCTATCCAATACCGTCATCTTGCAAGAAGGACGACAAAGTAAAGGAACGTGAACTGATGAAAGGGAAAAAAGAGGAGCTTGTGAGCATCCGTCCATTAGACGAAACTGATTTAGAGGTAGTGTGGCATTTGAAATTTAAAGGATCAGACCAGTCTTATCGAAAGTGGAATGCACCTTATTTTTATGAACATACCATCCCACTAGCTCAATTTAAGAAACGATACTTACAGGACGATTCCATTCCGCCAAAGCTATTTGGAATTGATGTAGGTGGCGAATTAAAAGGCACGGTTTCTTATTATTGGGAGAATGAACGAACACGCTGGCTTGAATGCGGGATTCTAATTTATGACTCACGCTTTTGGAATGGAGGAGTTGGAACAAAGGCGTTAAGTCTATGGATAGATCAGTTATTTTCGCACATTGATATCCCGCGAATCGGTCTCACCACTTGGTCTGGAAATGAACGCATGATGCGCTGTGCGGAAAAATGCGGATTTATGCTTGAGGGAAGACTGCGAAAGGTCCGCTACTATCAAGGAAAGTACTATGATTCTATGCGCTACGGAATGCTGAGAGAAGAATGGCAAAGCCTCGCACGCAATACCTATAAATAATTATTTTTATTTTTAGGACAAAAGAACCGTATGTTTGAATGAACTGAAGAAGAAGGGTGGCAGATGACTGTGAGCTGGATAACCGGATGGTTTGTATCAATTGTAGTCGCAATCTATCTATTTGTAGATGCGCCTAAACATGGGAAAAATAAAGGGCTATGGGCCATTTTAGGTCTGTTATTTGGACTCTTTACGCTAGGCGTATATCTCATCAAAACAGGAAGAAAAGGACTAGGCTGGACAGTTTTGATTGTGTCCATTATCATCTATTCTATTTTTATCCTAGTCTATGTCTTTTACTTCTTATTGCTGATCATCGGATACTCAAACGCATAATAGAGAGCGCACGTGTACATAAGGAAGGTTGATCTTGAGAATCATGGGTTTATTTGTTTCACTTGCTGTCGCTATCTATTTATGGTTTGATGCGAAAAAGCACCACAATGCCATCCTCGGTGTACTTTTTATTGTTCTTGGTATATTTGATCAAGACAGAGAGGAAGGGGCTAGGCTGACGATTCTCATTTTCACAATCCTTTTTTATCTCATGCTGCTGATGTCTGTTTTGATCGGTATGCTTCTTTTTTATCAGGTGAGTCCTTCATGAAGAAGGGCTTTTTTCTTTTACCTTTTGAGCAGGAACACCTGCAATGACAATATGCTCTTCATGAAAGGAATGATTCACCACTGCATTTGCTCCGATTGAAATGTGATTCGCAATATAGATGCTCCCAAACAGCTTAGCACCAGGGCCGATCCATACATGATCTCCGATGGTTGGCACATCCATATCATGATGGTTTTGACCGATATTCACGCCTTGATGAATATCACAAAATGCCCCAATTTTTGCATGCTTGTTCACAATCAAGAGTCCAGTATGATTGATTCTGAGTCCAGGTCCAAAGACGCCAATCGGAATATCAAAGCCAAGCTGCATACCTTTCTTTTTATGTAAATAGCGATAAAACCATTTGCGTAACGTGGCCCCACTATTTGTATAGTATTCATATTTTCGTAAATACCTTTGATATTTCCATATATCATCACCAAACCACTTTGGTCTTCTGCGAGTGATGGCTAAAGCTTTCTTATCCTGTGCCAAGTAGTGGTGAAGATCATGCTTCGTTAAAATCATCAGATTCCCCTCGATTCCCTTTCATTTCAGAGAAATTATACCATTATAACCATTTATATCAATAAAGAATTGCTTTATTTCTTTGTTTTTCTCCATTCATTTCATCCAGCTTTAGTATAAAACAAGTGCCAGTGACAAGTAGAACAAAAGAACTAGGAAGATTGATTTGTAATTTTTTTCAACATCATTAGCTATCAAACGATTCATTTCCTTATGACAGTAGATGTTTGTGAAAGATACGCGAAAATACTCGTAAAAAAGAAAATATTGCATTCATATGCTTTTCGGATCATCTTTTTGAATACAATTGACTTTCATATCTCACATCCTCTAGTCTAGTAAATGAAAATGATAATCTTTATCAATTGGAGGAGTGTTTTAATATGTCCATCAAAACCGTTTCTAAAAATCAGCAGTTTTTAGAGCAGCAAAATCAAAGAGAATCTAATGCAAGGTCTTACCCGAGACGGTTCCCATTAGCCATGCACAAAGCCGAGGGGATGATCGTGACAGATGCGGATGGCAGAGAGTTTTATGACTGCCTAGCAGGCGCAGGAACTCTTGCACTTGGTCACAATCATCCGGTTGTGATAGACGCTATTGAACGTATGCTTCATGAAAAAAGACCATTGCATACGTTGGACATAACCTCAGAAATTAAAGAAGAATTTGTGAATGAGATTTTTTCTAGCCTGCCAGAGGAGTTTGCAAAAAGAGCAAAAATTCAATTTTGTGGACCAACTGGCGGTGATGCAATAGAAGCAGCCATTAAACTAGTCAAAACAGCGACAGGAAATCGTTCGATTCTTTCTTTCCACGGCGCTTATCATGGTGCGACACACGGTACGATGTCATTAAGTGGGAATTTGTCTCCAAAGGAAAGAGTCCAAGGATTAATGCCAGATGTACATTTCCTGCCTTATCCATATGAATACCGCTGCCCATTTGGGATTGGCGGTAAAGATTCGCACCGTATTTCAAGCTCCTATATTGAGCGTGTATTAAACGACCCTGAAAGTGGTATTCTTCCGCCAGCAGGAATGATCTTTGAAGCCGTGCAAGGCGAGGGCGGCTCCATACCAGCATCCATTGAATGGATGAAAGAAATGAGACGAATCACAAAAGAAAAAGGAATTCCGCTCATTATCGACGAGGTTCAATCAGGCATTGGCCGAACAGGTAAGATGTTTGCCTTTGAACATGCAGGCATTGTGCCAGACGTCGTTGTATTATCAAAAGCAATTGGTGGTAGCCTGCCGCTTTCCGTTGTCATTTATGACAAAGACTTGGATCAATGGAATCCAGGTGCACATATTGGCACATTTAGAGGAAATCAAGCTACGCTTAAATTTATAAAAGAAACAAATCTGCTTGATCATGTGGAAGAATTGGGTGAGCGTATGCAGGCTAGCCTAAAAGACATCCAAAAACAAGTACCTGCTCTCGGTGATGTGCGAGGAAGAGGTTTAATGATCGGTGTTGAAGTAGTCAATCCAAATGAGAAACAGGACGTGGACGGAAGTTATCCAGCGAATCCAGAGCTAGCCAGCCTTATTCAAAAGAATTGCTTCGATAAAGGCTTAATTGTTGAGACAGGAGGCCGTTTCGGCAGCGTGATTCGATTCTTACCGCCATTGATCATGACAGAAGAACAGCTTGAAAAAGTCATCGCAATTTTCAAAGAGGCAGTTTACGATGCAGTCAACTAAGTCTTCTGTTGATTCATTATTTATTAATCAAAGCCAGCTTGGGAGGGAATCCTTCCAAGCAGCTCTCCATACATCAATCGACACCTTACTGGCCGAGTGGCAAAAAGACAAAGGACCGTATAGCGGAATATTGCCTGGGAAATTAGCAGCTAGTGTCGAATCGTTATTTCAATTTCAACCCTTTGGAGAGCCAATTGAATCTGTCTTTCAAGATATAAAAGAACACCTTTTGCCACATTTAGTTGATGTGTCAAATCCTAAATGCTTGGCGCATCTTCATTGCCCACCTCTTATCCCTGCACTTGCTGCCGAGGTGTTGGTGAGTTCCTTTAACCAATCAATGGATTCCTTCGACCAAAGTGGCATTGCCTCTTTGGTTGAGGAGGAGATCCTTCAGTGGCTATGTAAGAAGTTTTCTTATGGAGATGTAGCAGATGGGACGTTTACGAGCGGGGGAACCCAATCTAACTATATGGGGCTGCTTCTTGCGAGAGATGCATTTTGCCAAAACACATGGCAATGGAATGTTCAGCAGAAAGGTTTACCAAGCGAAGCTCACCGTATGCGGATTCTCTGTTCTAAGAATGCTCATTTCACTGTGAAGAAATCAGCATCCCAGCTAGGTTTAGGGGAACAGGCAGTCGTGCTCGTTGAGACGGATGAGCATCATCGAATGGACCTGAACGATTTGAAGCAGAAACTCACTGCACTAAAGGAACATGATCTGCTGCCATTTGCAGTGGTGGCGACTTGCGGAACAACTGATTTTGGCAGTATTGATCCTGTTCGTGATGTGTATGATATCGCCAAGCCAGACGGTTTGTGGATTCATGCAGATGCTGCATATGGCGGTGCCCTTGTGTTAAGCGAAATCTACCGAGGCAAACTAGACGGCATTGAACTTGCTGATTCCATGACGATCGACTTTCATAAACAATTTTATCAGCCGATCTCCTGCGGGGCATTTTTGTTAAAGGATAAAAGACATTTTGGGTTGATTGATTATCATGCAGATTATCTCAATCCGAAGGAAGATGAGCTGGAAGGAATTCTTCATCTCGTCAATAAATCTGTACAAACGACGCGCCGGTTTGACGCGCTGAAATTACTTCTCTCTCTTCGTCTGATTGGGGAAGAAGGGTTTGGTGACATCATTGACCATACCATCCAGTTTGCGCAGGATGTGGCTGCTCTCATTGAGCAGAATGATCATCTTGAAGTGATCAATCCTGAACCAGAAATAAATGCAGTTGTTTTTCGATTTATGGATGAAAAGCGAGCGGATGACATCAATAAGATCATTCATCGGACATTATTCCAAACAGGTACTGCTGTCGTCGCAAAAACAGTGGTAAATGGTCATACATGTTTAAAATTCACTTTGTTAAATCCGAGAACGACCATCACACATATAGAAGAAATCCTTTCTGACATCGTTGATATCGGGATCGCTCATATTCAATCCGGGAGGGTACTACGTTGAGTCAATATAAACAAATGGCTGAAAATGCAACCATGCAAAGCTTTTTAAACTGTTTTTTACGTGAAACAGGAATCGATCGATCTGCAAAAAAAGAGACCAAAGCAGACGGCTCGCTTGTATTCGTGGCAAAACTAGCAAAGCAGGATCTTGAACTCGTGATTCCGATCCGATATTTTTCACCTGTAGGACGTCATCTATTTGATAATCCGATTCGCTTTCGCCCGCAAGGAAGTGAACAAAAGGGAACGATAGTCGATTACACAACACTCGTTGCTTTATGTTCAAAGGAACTTCTCATTGAATATGGCCGCACAGATGCAGAGGATGAATTCATGCTTCGCATCATTTTAAGCTGCCGGAATATTGAACGATTCTTAAAGGAGAGAGAAAGTGATCAAGCGGCTCTTTCTCAAGCTGATTTTGAGTATATCGAGGCGGAGCAGTCACTACTCCTTGGACATTTAACGCACCCTACACCAAAGAGTAGACAAGGAATGACAGAAGAGGAGGAAGCGATTTATTCTCCTGAGCTGAAAGGGTCTTTCCAGCTTCATTACTTTAAAGCACATCATTCTATTGTGCTTCAGGATTCTTCTATTTCACAGTCTGCGGCAAGCCTCATGCTAGAGGAGCTCTCACGCCAGATGCCGGAAGAAAAAGAGCGGCTGCATACACTAACAGAAGGCGGAGAATATGTGCTCATTCCGATCCACCCACTACAAGTCAAAGTGGTCATGGAAAAAGCGTTCGTCAAGCGTTATGCAGAGGAAGGGAAGCTGACTTATTTAGGGCCGCTAGGGTCTGAATACACAGCGACCTCTTCCTTTAGAACCGTCTATCAAAAGGATTCTGCTTACATGCTCAAATTCTCTGTCCCTGTGAAAATTACGAACTCCATGCGCGTCAACAAACAAAAGGAACTTGATCGTGGGGTGGAGATGTCTCGCATATTAAAAACAGAATTGGGCGTTTCTTTATATGACAGATTCTCTGGATTTCGGGTGATTGAAGATCCTGCGTATCTATCCATTCAAGGAGATGAGGCGGAATCTGGCTTTGAAGTGGTCATTCGTCAAAATCCATTTTTGCATCATGAAAAAGGGGCAAGCTTAATTGCTGGGCTATGTCAGGATCATGCGTATGGAGGGAAATCACGCCTAGCAGGGATCATCCATGAACTAGCAGAGACAGAACGTAGATCAACGGAGGCTGTCAGCCAAGATTGGTTTAGACACTATTTAACCATTTCGTTAGAGCCGATGCTTTGGCTGTTTGAAACGTATGGTCTTGCCCTGGAAGCCCATCAGCAAAACGCCGTGGTGCAGCTGAAGGCTGGTTACCCAGACACATTCTATTATCGTGATAACCAAGGCTACTATTATAGTGAATCTAAAAAGGATAAACTCGCAAATCTTGTCCAAAATTTGAGCGTCAGAAGTGAAACCATTTGTGCAGATGATGTAGCCGTTGAAAGACTTCGTTACTATTTCTTCTTTAATCATTTATTTGGTCTGATAAACGGTTTTGGAACAGAAGGGCTGGCAAAGGAAGAAGACTTGCTGGCACTTGTTAGAGACACACTGCTTGCTCATGAAGAAAAATATGGTGCATCTGACCTGACAAACAGCCTTCTCCGCTCAAAGGAACTACCTTCAAAAGCGAATTTGCTGACAAGATTTGAAGATATGGATGAGCTGACGGGTTCGCTGGAAACACAGTCTCGATACACATCTGTGTTGAATCCACTTTTCTTACATAAGGAGGCGCTGATTGGATGAGGCATCGTATTAGATTCATCCGCGCTGAATATGAAAGGGACGTCCGGCTTGTCCACAGATGGATGCAAGAAGAGTATGTTCATCCGTTTTGGCATTTAAATTTTCCGTTTCCTGCTTTTGAAAAGCATTTTTATCAGGCGATTCATGATCCGCATCAAACCCTTTATTTAGGAACGATTGACGGGACTCCGATGAGTTATTTTGAGGCGTACAATGTGAAAGGCGATGTTATTGAATCATATTATCAGCCTTCTCCGCATGATCAAGGAATTCACCTGTTAATAGGGGAGCCAGATTATGTTGGAAAAGGGTTTGCCGCCCCTTTGCTACAGGCAATGACAGCATTTCAATTTGAGCAGAACAAACGAACAGAAAAGATCGTCGCTGAACCCGATATTCGCAATGAAAAAATGATCCATATTTTTGAAAAATGCGGCTTCGAGCGGGTAAAGCCAGTGAATTTACCGGATAAAACAGGTCTTTTGATGTTTTGTGATCGAGATCGATTTGAAAGGAAGTATAACCATGACGCGGTTCAACAAGCAAAATAATGAAGTGGATGTAATTGGGATTGGTATTGGCCCGTTTAACCTCGGGCTTGCCGCTTTATCTGAAGAAGTAAATGAAATTGACGCCTTGTTTTTTGAAAGAAGTGAAGCATTTCACTGGCACCCTGGTATGCTGATTGAAGGGACCACACTGCAAGTCCCATTTTTAGCCGACCTTGTCAGCATGGCAGATGTGAAAAGCAAATACAGCTTTCTCAACTATTTACAGGAGCAAAACCGTTTGTATTCATTTTATTTCCTAGAGGACTTTCATATCCCGCGTAAGGAATACAGTCATTATTGCCGATGGGTCGCTGACCAATTAGACTCTTGCCGGTTTGGCATGAATGTCGAATCTGTCTCATTGATCGAGAAAGCAGGAGAAAAGCGATATGAAGTCCATGTCCGTCATGTGAAAGATCAAACAATAGAGGTATTTGAAAGTAAGCATCTCGTCTTAGGAATTGGTACACAGCCAGCCATACCGACAGCGCTCCAGCCAGCTTTAGGAGACAAGGTGTTTCATTCTGCGGAGTATTTAAAACGAAAGAAAGAAGGCTGTTTCAAAGGAAAATCTGTCACGGTCGTCGGCTCTGGTCAAAGTGCGGCAGAAGTGTTTTATGACATTTTATCAGATGATGAGGCGAAGGATATTCACTGGTTCACTCGTTCTAAAGGGTTTTTCCCAATGGAATATTCGAACCTTGGTCTTGAATATTTCTCTCCAGATTATATTGATTTCTTTTATGAGCTTCCGCAATCAAAAAAAGATGCATTACTAAAGCAGCAAGATTTACTGTATAAAGGGATCAGCTCTGCAATGATCCGTGATATTTATCACTTGCTTTATGAACGTTCTGCTTGCGGAGAACAATTGAACACAATGCTGCAAGCGATGACAGAGATTCATTTGATTGAGGAAACAGCGGGTGGCTTGTCACTTTCCTGCTCTCAATGGGTAAAAGAGGAATCCTTTACACATGAGACAGATATTGTTGTCTTAGCGACGGGCTATCAATCGGTATTGCCGCCGTTTATCGATCCAATTGCTCATCATATTCAATGGGATGATCAAGGAAGATTCCAAGTCGAACGTGAATATCGCTTGAAAACAAACACAATGGGTGAAAATGATATTTTTGTGCAAAATGCAGAACTTCATACACATGGGGTCGGCACACCAGATTTAGGACTTGGGGCTTATCGGAACAGTGTCATTATCAATGAACTTGCTCGTCACACCGTGTATCCACTTTACCAAAAGCACGTCTTCCAGACATTTGGTACACACAAGAACGCAAACACATTTGAAGAAATCAAAGGTTAAGGAGGATGAAGCGATGAATGTACAAGATGAATTGAAAAAAGCAGTAAATCCTGCTGCTTGGAAAAAGGCAAACCAGCGAATGGTGGCAAAAATGCTGTCTGAATACATGTATGAGGACATGCTTCATCCTGTTCAGCTAGAGGGTAAGGATGGTATTGCACAATATGAGTTAATTATTCATGAACATAAGAAGTATCGCTATCTCGCAAAACCTCGTTTGTTTGATAGTTATGATACGGTCGCTGAATCGATCGAGTGCTGTCAAGACGGAAAATGGACGAAGGATGTCAGTGCCATTGTGTTTTTACTAGACATCCAGCCGCTCATTCCAATGTCTTCTGACACAACAGGTCATCTAATGAAAGAGCTTCATCATACCTTGCTGGCAGATGTTCATTTGCTGTCGAAAAAGGCACTTCGTGCGGATGAACTGACAGATACCGATTACGCATGGATTGAAGGGGAGATGACAGGACATCCTTGGATTGTGTATAACAAAGGGCGCATTGGATTCAGTTACGATGATTACTTAGCCTATGCACCTGAAATGCAAGAAAGTGTGCAGCTGTCTTGGATTGCTGTGCACCGAGAGCTTGCCACATTCCATGCGGTTGAACATGAAAGCTATGAACAAGTGATCGCAAAAGAATTAGATGAAGTGACCATTCGTCAATTTCACCGCGTGTTAAAGAATGAAGGGTTGAATGCGGCTGATTATTATATGATGCCTGTTCATAAATGGCAGTGGACACATATGATTATTCAGCATTTCCCCGAAGATTTGGCCATGCGCCGCATTGTATATTTAGGAGAGGGGCTTGATCAATATATTCCGCAGCAGTCGATCAGAACCTTTACAAATATCTCAAATAAAGGCAAGCATCATATTAAATTGCCAATGAGTATTTTAAATACACTTGTGTACCGAGGACTTCCGTCAGAACGAACAGTCATCGCTCCCCGTATTACAGCGCATATAAAAGGGATTGCCGATCAAGATTCATTTTTATCTGACGTATGTCGCGTGATTTTACCAGGTGAGAATGCAAGTATCAATGTCGATCATCCATACTACAGCAAATTACCTGGTGCGCCGTATCAATACCTTGAAATGCTCGGTGCGATTTATAGAGAAAGCATTTATACGTACTTAGATGAAGAGGAGAGCCCTGTTACACTTGCGGCACTTACTTATGAAGATCACGAAGGAGAGCCGTATATTAAACAGCTCATTGAAAAATCGGGTCTCACAGCAAAAGAATGGATGTCGTCATTCTTCCATGTCGTCATGCCGCCACTGCTGCACTTTATGTACCAATACGGAACGGTCTTTTCACCGCATGGGCAAAATACGATTCTTGTGTTAAAAGATCATCAACCGCATCGTTTAGCGATAAAAGATTTCGTTGATGATGTGAATATTAGTGATCAGCCGCTGCCTGAATTAGCATCTCTAGATGATGATTTAAAAGAAGTGCTGCGCAGTGAGCCGCCGGAAGGTCTTGTACAATTTATCTTTACGGGACTGTTTATTTGTAATCTGCGTTACGTATCAAATGTGTTAGACAATCATCAGCTGTTAGATGAAAAGACGCTTTGGCGATTGCTTGCAGAAGAAATTCAGCATTATCAAGAGCAATTCCCGCAGCTGAAGGACCGTTTTGATTTATTTGACCTATTCCAGCCTCAGTTGACAAAGCTTTGCTTAAACCGTAATCGAATGATTGATTATGGCTATGGGGATGGAGATGACCGCCCGCATGCGTCAGAGCACGGGAAGGTCACGAATGCACTCGCTCATGTTCTCTCATCAGCCTGCGAGAAGTAAAAAAGAAGCTGTAGACAAACCCTCGTATTTGGTGTCAGTCCTGCGTGCCGGTACTCGTTCCTTCCTAGAATTCAAAGGTTTTCTATCACGCTGAAAAGAAGACAAAGGGCTAAAATGGAAATCCATTTTAGCCCTTTGTCAACAATCTAAAGCTATAGACATCAAGTGTCTACAGCTTTTTAGCTTTTTAAGAAAATGCCTGAGAGGCAAGGAAGTAGAGAAGCGCCGGATCGTTCTGCTTTTCTTTTCCGCGAATCATCATAAAGTGAGCTTTGTTTGTTTTCGTAAATCCTGCTTCTATCAGTGATGCATGCAGGCGCTCAGCTGTTTCCTCCTGCATATCTAAACGAATTTCACCCGAATAAGAAGAGATGAGCGATTGGATCAGTGAGAGCGCCGTTTGTTCATCATTTGCTGAAAGCGGTCCAATCATCAGATTGGCAGGGGTTTCAACGCCAAACGCAAAGCCGGTTGTTTCATGATGTTCATTCTTTGCCATCAGCTGAAACGCTGCACGTTTCATCCGGTTTTTTAAAAAGCTTGATCGATTGGTGCCTGCGCCTTTCTCATCAAGTGCTTCAATGGCCGGAAGGTGCGTTTCTTCAGCAGGAGAAAGATGAATCTCACCTGAAACGCGAAGTGCCGAAGGGTTTGTTTTCTGAGCTTTGTATGTATGAATGTAACCGGCCGTGTGAAATCCGAGTTTTTCGTAAACCGGCTGCCCCTGTGCAGTGGCTGTTAATACGACAGGAACGTTTTGATCACTTTGACGAAGCAAGGTGTCAATCATTTGACGTGCGAGACCTAAGCCGCGATGTGTCTCAGATACAATGACAGCACCAATTGATGCCACCCTGTCATATTGGAACAGGCCTGCACATGAGATCACTTGCCCGTCGTTTGTTGTAAAACCTGTAAAGTGTCCATTTGTTAAAAGAGATGTGAGCTCTTCAGCATTGTAATCAGGCCAGTCTACCTCTTTTGACAATGCGATGAGATCTGGTATGTCATCAAATGTTAATGATCGTTGAATAACGTTTGCCAATACACGCAACTCCTTCTTAGCTGAATTGATCTATATGTATCGTACCATAAGAAAGCAAAAGAAAAAGGAAAAGGGAGCTCCTTTTCCTTTTGGATTGTTAATAATTGAGGTCACGGTTGTACTCATATTCAAAGGTGAGCTGCAAGTTTTTAATCGACACAACACCCACTTTGATTAACCGTCCACCGATAAACTGAGGGACCTCTGTCGCATTGAAAGAAACAAAAAAGCGATCTTTTGCTGGAACCTGACTTGTTTTATAGGAAGTGATGTCCACCTTTTGTCCGTTCCAAGGTACGTTCACTGTCCCGCCTTTTAAGGAAGAAACGGTGAATACATAATTGTATGCGTTTGTACTGCCTTTTTCAGCCTCTAATGAAAGGCCCGTTACGATAGCATCCTGCGGTAAGCTGCTTAAATCAAAAGAAGAATTTGGTGAACCGGCTTCATTGAAGCTGTTGAGTGTGGCAGGTGATCCATATCGTTTCGTTGTTGCTTTTTCAATGCTTTTGTCAAACACAATACGATACTTGTTATCTTCTTCATTTAATAATCGTTTTGGTTTAACGGCTAAGTAGTAGTCAGTGCTAGCAGCAATCTTTGGCATATGAATGATTTCGTTTTGGTTGTTTGTCCTTACAGAGGAAGATACCAGTGATCCGCTCTTATTGTAAAGATAGAGGTCGAAATCGTTTCCAGCTTTCACATTCACGAGCTTAATAGAAAAGCGTCCATCTGCTCCATCATATTTGGAGCTGGTGAAACGGTAAAAATCGATGTCATCCATAGAAGAGATACTACCCTCATGGTATAAATACGTTTTGTTGAGATGAAGAGAATGCTGTAAGAATTGAGCCTTTTCCATCGTATCATTGTTCGCATAATCACTGTCAGGGTAAAGGTGCTCCAATTCTTCCGTATAATATTTTGATTGTTTCGTAGATGCCTCACTTGCTTCTGCAGGTGATTGAAAGAGAGGTGTAGCGATGAAGAGGCCGGTAAGCAGTAAGAACCCTATCTTCTTTTTGAACATGACAAACATCTCCTTTTAAGTGAATTCCTTTCATTTGTAATATCGGTAAATAATCATAAAAATTGATATTTATTCCATTATTTTATCGAAAAAGAACCCCCTGTAACGGAGGTCCTGCTTTAATGAACATTAAAATATCGAGCTTCAGGATGAGAAACGACGATCGCTGAAACGGATGCTTCGGGTTCCATCATGAAGCCTTCTGTCAGATAGATGCCGATTTTTTCAGGCTGAAGCAGCTTGAACAGCTTTTCTTGGTCTTCAAGATTTGGACAAGCTGGATAGCCAAAGGAATAGCGCTGCCCTTGATATTTGGCTTGGAACCGCTTTTCCATTGTGAAATCGACTGGGTCAGGGAAGCCCCATTTGTCACGAATCAATTGGTGGGTTCGTTCAGCTAACCCTTCTGCAAGCTCAAGCGCCAGAGCCTGAACAGCATGCATCTTTAAATAATCACCTTCTTGCTTAAATTGCTGCGCAACTTCACGTATGTGAGCACCAGCTGTGACGGCAAATAAGGCGATATAATCTTTCTCATTTTCTTCGCTTCTCCGCACATAATCTGAAATGGAGCGGTATGGAAGCTTTTCCTGTCTTGGAAATTGAAACGTTTCAATGATGTGCTCAGGTGCTTCTGGGTTATAAATATGCAGATCATTCCCGTTTGAACTGGCAGGGAAGAATTGATAAACAAATGCAGGCGCGAACCAATTTTTCTCTCTGCCTTCATGGAGAAGATCTGTGACAAGCTGTTTTAACTCTAATGCTTTTGGATGCTGTTCAGCTAATAATTTTTTGACATTTCCTTTTAAGCCGAGGTGATGACCGATGAGCATTTGCTCATTCACATAAGGCATCATATGATGTAAATCAATATCCCGCACATAATGGCGTTTCGTATTCTCAGGTGTGAAAACCGGAGCCTCTGGTAATGTCGCGCGTTTTTCTAGTAATTCGATGACGGCTTTCGGCTGTTTCACTTCTTTCTCCTTAGTGGTTGCCTCTTGTTCCGCTGGGGACTTTCTTTGAAATTGAAGGGGATTCGTTTTTAACTCATTGGCTAATGATAGGCCGTCCATGGCATCTTTTGCATAAAGAACGGGTCCGTCATAATGAGGCGAAATTTTCATTTTCGTAAATTTCCGTGAAAGCGCAGCACCGCCGACCAAAATGGGGACCGAGATGTTCGCTTTTTGTAAATCTTGAGCGGTTAGCACCATTTGCTGTGCTGACTTGACAAGTAATCCTGATAATCCAATCATATCCGGCTTTTCCTTTCGTACTGCTTCGATCAATGTTTGAGGTGTTACTTTGATCCCAAGATCGACCACTTGAAAGCCATTATTGCTCAAAATGATGTCGACAAGGTTTTTCCCGATATCATGAACATCTCCTTTAACGGTCGCAAGAAGAATTTTTCCCTTTCCGCTTGCATGCTGCTTCTCCATAAATTGCTCAAGATATGAAACGGATGCTTTCATCACCTCTGCAGATTGAAGCACTTCAGCCACGATCAATTCGTTTTGATTAAAAAGACGTCCAACCTCCGCCATCCCCTGCATTAATGGTCCATTGATGATATGAAGAGGCGATTCGAATTGATCTAAGGCAAGGGATAGATCATCGATCAGTCCTTCCTTTGTTCCTTCGACGACGTATAGCGCCAGCCTCTCATCAAGCGGTAAGGAGATCTTTGGTTTTTTCTCTGTTTTCTTTTTCCCGCGGTAAAATTGAGTGAATTCAGCAAGTGTTTGATCATTCGTTTCATATAGCAATGCTTCAGCTAGCTTGATTTCTTCCTTTGGAATCGAAGCGAATCGTTCAAGCTTTTCAGTATTGACGATCGCATAGTCAAGTCCTGCTTGGACGCAGTGATACAAATAGACGGCATTTAAGATTTCTCTGCCAACAGGCGGGAGACCGAAAGATACGTTACTGATGCCTAAAATTGTGAGACATTCAGGCAGTGTTTCTTTGATCAGTTGAATGCCTTTGATCGTTTCTTCAGCAGCGCCAATATACTGCTCATCGCCAGTCCCAACTGGAAAGACAAGAGGGTCAAAGATAATGTCACTTGCAGGAATTCCATATTTCTTCGTTAGCAGGTCATGGGAACGAACGGCAATCTCAAGCTTCCGTTCTGCCGTCACAGCCATCCCGGTTTCATCGATCGTTCCAACAACAAGTGCGCCGCCATATCGTTTCACAAGCGGAAGAATCTCTTCATACCGCTCTTCGCCATCCTCTAGGTTAATGGAATTGATGATGGCTTTCCCTTGAGAGTAAGTGAGCGCTTTTTCAATCACGTGCTTATCAGTTGAATCAATGACAAAAGGTGCTTTGACCTTTTTCATGGCTTCTTTTAAAAAGCCTTCCATGTCTGCTGCCTCATCACGGTCTGGATCTGCTAAACACACATCAATGACGTGGGCGCCATTTTTCACCTGAGCACGAGCAATTTCTGCTGCCTCTTCAAACTTTTGTTCAGCAATCAAACGTTTGAATTTGCGAGAACCAATGACATTTGTCCGCTCCCCTACAAAAAGCGGGCGTATGGCTTCTTCATAAATGAGTGGCTCAATTCCTGATACAGTATGCGGAGAGGATTCCTGAGCCATGCTACGCGGCTGAAGCGAGCGCACTTCATCTGATAATGCCTGAATATGAGCTGGTGTTGTTCCGCAGCAGCCCCCGACGATATTTAACCAGCCTTCCTTTGCAAAGGCGGCGATTTTTTTAGCAAGAGAAGCAGGGGATTCGTGGTATTGACCTTCTTCATCTGGGAGACCAGCATTTGGATAGCAGCTGACAGCCGACTTTGCGATGGAGGAGAGCGTGCGGATATGGTCTGTCATAAATTCTGGACCAGTAGCACAGTTTAGGCCAACGCTGATTGGTTTCATATGCTCAAGTGAGATATAAAAGGCTTCAATATCTTGACCAGCAAGGGTGGTTCCCATTGGTTCAATCGTACCTGACACCATGAGTGGTAATTGAATGCCGGTGGCGTTAAAGGCTTCCAGAATGCCTATGAACCCAGCTTTTACATTCAGCATGTCTTGGCTTGTTTCTAAAAGAAGCGCATCACATTTGCCATCAATAAGGGCGCGGGCTTGCTCCTCATAGTTTGCGACGAGCTCTTCAAAAGTTGCGCCGCCTGTTACAGATAATGTTTTTGTTGTGGGCCCCATTGCGCCTACTACAAAACGAGGCCACTCTGGTGTGGAGAAACGATCTGCTTCATCCTTTGCCAGCTGAGCAGCTTTTACATTGAGTTCATAGGCACGATGTCCAAGCCCGTATTCATCGAGAACAAGTTTCGTAGCGCCGAATGTATTTGTTTCAATCAAGTCCGCACTTGCCTCAAGATATTCCCGGTGGATCGTGGAAATGATGTGAGGGGCTGTGACGTTCAAATATTCGTTGCAGCCCTCATACTCTTCTCCGCCAAAGTCCTCTGCGGTGAGATTGGCGTTTTGAATCATTGTCCCCATAGCACCATCAAGGACGAGGATGCGTTTCTTGAGCTGTTCAGTGATAGTTGACATGTGCGTTTGGCTCCTTTTCTTTCTGGTGGATGTAGGTCGTGAGTTCTGCTGTTAAATCTGATCGAAGGAAAGGGGTAATTAAATAGATGCCATTAAACAATTCACAGGCTGTATCTAATAAAGATCGGGCAATCGCTAAGCCTTCTGTTCGCTGCTTTTCCTTATCTTCGCCTGCCTTGGCCATAATCTCACGAATCGAGTCAGATAGCTTGATACCCGGAATTTCATGATGAATAAACTCTGCATTTCGGCTGCTTGTTAAGGGCATAATGCCGATATAAATCGGTTTATCCAAATGACGGCTTTCCTCATGAATTTTCACTAGCTGTTCTTCTGAATAAACAGGCTGTGAGATGAAATAATCAGCACCGTATTCTATTTTTTTCTCAAGCCGTTTTACTGCCTTATCAATATGGCGCACATTTGGATTAAACGCGCCTGCCACTGAAAAATTGGTCTTTTTGCCAAGAGGCTTCCCAGAGAAAGAAAGTCCTTCGTTAAACTGTTTGATCAGACGGATCAAATCAAAAGAAGTTAAATCATAAACAGACGTTGCGCCTGGGAAATCACCAATTTTAGACGGGTCGCCTGTGATCGCTAAAATATCGGTTAATCCAAGTGTATCAAGTCCCATCAAATGGGATTGGAGTCCGATTAAATTACGATCACGACATGTAATATGGACAAGTGAACGCATATCAAGCTGCTGTTTCAATAAAGAGCCGCAAGCCACATTGCTAATACGCGGGGTAGCAAGAGAATTATCAGCTAACGTCAAGGCATCAATGCCTGCACTCTTTAATTCGTTCGCTGCGACAAGGAATTTTTCAAAGTTCAGCTTCTTTGGCGGGTCCAGCTCTACGATAATCGATCGTTTTTTAACAGCCAGCTCGTCAAGGCCTGGTTCTGTCCGCTGGTCTTGGATCGAAATCATTTCTTCTTTTAAAACCTTCACTTCTTTTTCAGTGATTGGTGCTAAATCTTTGACCGCTTCAGCCATGGCACTAATATGCTGAGGTGTTGTTCCGCAGCAGCCGCCGATGATGCGTGCGCCTTGATTTCTAAATGATAGTGCACTATTTCGGAAATAATCATTATCTGTATCATAAACAAGTCTGCCTTCTTCAAGGGATGGGAGACTGCTGTTAGGATAGACAGATAAATGAGAATTTTCTAAAAGTGGGACGCCTTCGAGTGCCTGAATCATATGATAAGGACCCAGCCTGCAATTGATGCCAACGACATCAGCGCCAAGAGAGGATAATTCAGATAAACCGTCTTTCAGCGGTGTACCGTCCTGCAGAACACCCTGTTCATGCATGGAGACGTTCATGACAATCGGAAGAGTCGTTTCTTTGCGTGCAATTTGGAGAACGGCCTTCGCCTCATCAAGGTCATAGTACGTTTCAAGCAATAATCCATCAGGCTGCTCATTTAATAGGATGTACAGCTGTTCTCTAAAGCTTCGTTTAATCTCATCTAAAGAGTAGGCATTTTTGTTAAATGTTCGAATGCCGCCAATCGTTCCGAGTACATAAGCAGAGCCAGCTGCTGCTTTTGCAATTTGTACCGCTTTTGTATTGATGCGTTTCGTTTCTTCCTCTAAGCCATAGCGGGATAGTTTAATATAATTCGCGCCGTATGTGTTCGTTTGGATGATGTCAGCACCAGCCTGAACATATGCCTCGTGAACTCTTTTCACTTCATCTTCTTTTGATAAATTTAATTCTTCAAAGCAGCGGTCGATGCCATAAGAATATAAAAGTGTTCCCATTGCTCCATCGGCAATCAGTACGCGATTTTGTAAGTCTTGTAATAGGCCCATTGTATTCCTCCTTATTTCTATGTAACAAAAAAAGCCTTCTGATAAGAAGAAGACTTTTGGCTGTATCGTAATTCTTCTCCTTATCTTCCAAGCAGTTGCTTGCTGGATTTAGCACCTTGGTCATAGAAACATCCATTTCTATTACACCGGTTGCTGAGGCTTCACAGGGCCAGTCCCTCTGCCTCTCTTGATAAGAAAACGCTATGAACATGTCAATGAATTGAACTTCCATCAACTGTATCGAAAAAATCGAAAATAATCAATGGAAAATTTTAAATTTATCGAAAATTTATAAATTGGACATCAATCGGCAAATCAGCTTTTCGCATCAGTGACATGACCTCTTGTAAATCATCTTTATTTTTCCCTGTGATGCGCACTTGGTCATCCTGAAATTGAGATTTTACTTTGAGACCAGATTGCTTAATGAGTGCATTGATTTTTTTTGCATTGTCTTTATCGATGCCGCTAATCAGCTTGGCGCGCTGACGAACTGTTCCGCCTAGGGCATGCTCGGTTTTTCCGTAGTCCATGTTTTTAGTTGGTACATTTCGTTTAATCAGCTTGGTCACAAGCACATCTTTTAGCTGTTCAAGCTTGAAGTCATCATCAGAGATGAGAACGAGCTCTTCTTTTTCGAGTAAAATATCACTTTTACTCCCTTTAAAATCATAGCGGTTTTTAATTTCTTTAAGCGCTGCTTGAATGGCGTTTTGCACCTCGGGGAGCTCTACCTTCGATACGATATCAAATGAACTTTCTTTTGCCATAACACATGACCTCCATGTATAGATATTGCGTCTATCTTATCATGCAAATAGGGGAAGAAGAAACTTTATCGAACAGACAATTCAAAGAGTTCAGCCGCATGCGGTATAAATCGAGTGCAGTTTGTCCACTTTAGCTAACAGAACTAGAGATGTTCATGTTGAATGAAGTATAGTAGAATAAAGTGAATCAAATGATGAACGAACGCTCTTAATGGGCAGATAGGAAGGAAGAGAACATGAGACCAGGTGAGCAATTGACCTTGCAAATAGAGAAAGAGATGGAGTACGGCTACTTTTTGACAGATGGTGAAGATTCTGTCCTCTTACACCGCAGTGAGATGACAGAGGATATTGAAGATCGAGATGAAGTAGAGGTCTACATATATGTAGATCATGAGGAAAGACTAGCAGCTACGATGAAAATGCCTACAATTAATGCACATACATATGGCTGGGTAGAAGTCGTAGACGTTGTAGAAGACATGGGTGCATTTGTCGATGTTGGTTTGTCAAAGGATGCACTTGTTGCAACAGAACATCTTCCGCCTTTTGAGGAAGCATGGCCGAAAAAAGGAGACAAACTATACTGTATGCTGAAAGTCACAAGCTACGGTAGAATGTTTGCAAAGCCAGCCACTGAAG
Source organism: Bacillus pumilus (assembly GCF_002744245.1). GTDB lineage: Bacteria > Bacillota > Bacilli > Bacillales > Bacillaceae > Bacillus > Bacillus pumilus_M. The sequence continues at coordinate 32,622 of NZ_NKHG01000038.1, forward strand.
ATGTGATCAGCGAATTGTTTACAGAGGCCCCAGATATCATAATGAACAAAGAAATCACGGGGACGATTTATCGCTTAATTGCAACAGGTTCTTTTATGCTGACAGACACAGGGGTGAGAGGATTTATCCACCGTACAGAACGAAGGGAAGAACCAAGATTGGGATCGACCGTTACAGGCCGCGTAATTGCGGTGAAAGAGGATGGAACTGTGAATGTCTCCCTTCTTCCTAGAAAACAAGATGCGTTATCTGTCGATGCAGAAGAAATTTTGACCTATATGAGAAGCCGAAATGGCGCCATGCCTTACTGGGACAAAAGTGACCCAGAAGATATCCGAGAAAGATTTCAAATGAGCAAAGCTGCCTTTAAACGAGCATTAGGTCATCTGATGAAAAATGATCAAGTCTACCAAAAAGAAGGCTGGACATACGAGAAAAAGTGAGCTTTTGCTCACTTTTTTTATTTTTGTTATAAATAATGGGATTTTTCAGTGAAAAAAGTCATGAAAAACCTCTCTTTATCATTGAAATAACGCTCCTCAAATCCGATAAGAAAGGAGTAAGGACGATAAAAGGAGTGTGTTTTTGGATGAAAGTGAAGATTTCATTACTTCTGATGGCAGCCATGCTTATAGTGCTCGCCTCATGCAGCAATCAACAGGGAGGACCACCGAAATCAAATGTGAAGCGGATTGGTGTCATGCTGACAGATGATGGTCTTGGTGATCAATCATTTAACGATTCATCATTTAAAGGATTAGAAAAAGGACGTGACGGGCTTGGCATTGAATTTGATTATAGAGAAATTACAGAAACCGATACATATGAAAAAGGGCTGACAGAGCTCGTAAAAGATGGCAATGACCTTGTCATTGGTGTAGGCTTCAGCGTACAAGAGGACCTAGAAAAAGTGGCGAAAAAATATCCAAAGAAGCAATTCTTGCTGATTGATGCCGTATCTGAACTGAAAAATATCACCTCAGTGACATTTAAAGAAGAGCAAGGAAGCTATTTAGCGGGAGCACTTGCTGCCATGACAACGAAAAGTGATGTCATTGGTTTTGTTGGCGGCGTTGATGCGGATGTGATCCACCGGTTTGAAAAAGGATTTCAAAAAGGCGCAAAATCTGTGAACCCGAAAATCAAGATTTTATCCACCTATGCAGGTACGTTTAGCGACGCAGGCAAAGGCAGTAAAATAGCCAAAGAAATGATCAAAAAGAAAGCAGACGTTTTGTATGCCGCAGCTGGCTATACGGGTGTTGGTGTATTAAAAGAAACGCAATCACAGGGCAAATATGCAATCGGAGTGGATAGTGATCAATACTATACAGCTGAAAAAGCCGTCATTTCATCCATGGTCAAAAAAGTCGATGAAGTGGTCTATCAATTCAGCGAAGAGCTGGTAAAGAACAATCAAATCAAAAACGGTCATATTGTCTACGATTTAAGCAATGACGGAATCGATATGGCAACAATCCGAGTGCTCAAAGATGCTGAAAAATTGACCAAAAAAATAAATGGACTGAAGCAGACGCTTCTGAAAGAAGAGGGGGCAGCATCATGAGCTTACGTGTCAAAATTTTGCTCAACTCACTGATCTCACTTCTTTTAGCGGTCGGTGTCATCGCTTTTATCATTATCAGCATGACAAAGATCCAATCATCAAACGAAACAGAAGTTCAAACTTTACTGAACGTACAAAAAACGAAGGCAAGCTTTGAAAGTGTCGAAAAAGCTATGACCAACTATTCGATGACACTCGCAGATGAACAGCTGGGGGTTGTTCAAAACGATATTTCTACAGCGAAAAAGAACCTGCAAACGTTAAACAAACATACAGGAAAAATGAATAAAGAAGCATTAACGAGGTTAAATTCCAAGTTTGATACGTGGACCAAGGAAGCGAACAATGCCATTGGTGAAAAAAATGCATCTGATGCAAGACGTGTGGCAGCCAGAATTAATGGTGTCTTAAACGACGTGCATACGATGAATAAAAGAGCTCAAGAAGCGTATGAACAAAATGTAGAGAATGCAGCAGAAAACGTACAGTGGATCATCACAAGCGCATCAGTCGCAGCCCTCTCACTTATGGTCATTGCCGTCTTTTTGAATATTGGATTAACGAGATCCATTGTGACACCAATCAAATCACTATCTTATCGAGCAAAGCAGATCGCAGAAGGGAACCTCGCTGTCGAGCGGATGAACACCCAGCGTAAAGATGAAATTGGCGGATTGAATGAATCATTCAATCAAATGACAGCTCAGCTCATAAGTCTTATTAAAGAAATCAGCAATGTCTCAAGTCAAGTGGAGACATTTTCGATCCAGTTAGACGATGAAAACAAAAAGCTGATGGAATCTGCGAATCAAGTGTCTGTATCCACAGACGAGATGGCAAACGGTTCACAAGCCATTTCCGAGGATCTTCAGCATGGCGTTAGTTTAATTGAGAAAATGGATCAGCATGGACGCAAAAATTCGGAGAGATCACTTACAGTCATCCGCAGTACAGAGGATGCCATTGAAGCAGTGGACAGCGGAAAGCACACGTTAACAGAAACAAAAGCAGCGATTGAAAAAAATACACATGCAACAAGACAAATCGAGCAGTCAGCAGGAGAATTCACTCAATACGCAAGCGGAATCTCCGCAATGGCCAAAACGGTTTCTGACATTGCGGACCAGACAAACCTCCTCTCGCTAAATGCAGCGATTGAAGCGGCAAGAGCAGGAGAAGCTGGGAAAGGCTTTGCTGTTGTAGCAGATGAAATTCGTAAGCTTGCAGATGAATCGTCTAGCGCAACAAGACAAATCTTTGACATGGTCAGTCATATTGAAAGAGGCATTCAGTCCATTAGTCAAACCGTACAAGAAGGGGTAAAACTCTCTCTTCAACAGCAGGATGCGATGGACAAAACCTCACACTCCTTTGAAAATATAGAAACAAAAGCACTACATATTAAACAAGAGATGGCATTTTTAAATGAACAAATTATTCAATCGACAGAGCTTGGTGGACAAGTACTGCACTCTATTGAAAATATTAGTGCGGTTGTAGAAGAAACAGCAGCAGGCAGTGAAGAAATTTCTGCCTCAGCCAATGAACAGCTGCAATCGTTCCATCAAATGAACAAACAGGTAGAAGAGCTCATGAGTATGACGGCTAGGCTCAATGAAACTGTTCATCGATTTAAACTTTCATAAGAAAAGCACCCTTCCCGTGATGTTGGGAAAGGGTGCTTTTTATGATGGTTTGCCTGTAAAAAAGATGGCAAGCGTTCCAGGGCCTGAATGGGACCCAACAGCTGCACCGATGATATGAATGTCTATTTCTTTTGGATGAAATTCTGTTTCAATTAATTGTCTCATGTCTTCGGCGAGTGCAGGATCATCACCATGGCTAATGCCAACTGTTTGGTTTGACCAGTCCGTTCCGCGTTCTTTCATCAGCTCGATAATGCGTTTTAGCAATTTTTTACGTCCACGAATTTTTTCAAGCGGAATCAGTTTTCCATCTTCGACGTGTAAAATGGGTTTAATGCTTAACAGGCCGCCAACAAATGCGGACGCTTTACTGATTCTTCCGCCTCTTGCTAAATACGATAAATCGTCTACAGTAAAAATATGTTGTAAAGATTCACAAAAATGCTTTACAGACGTTTCAATTTCTTGTATTGTATTTCCGTCAATGGCAAGTGCTTGAGCGTGTTTGACAGCAAGTCCATAGCCAAGTGAAGCACATTTAGTATCAATGATTCGTAAATCGAAATCAGGGTATTCTTCCTTCACTTCGTTTGCCATCATCACAGCTGTTTGGTATGTACCTGAAAGCTCTGATGAAAAGGCGACATAAATGGCAGATGTATGGGTTTGTGCGACCGAAACAAAGGCTTCCTTGATCCGGTTTGGTGAAGCCTGTGACGTTTTTGGACTTGCGCCTTGTCTCATCGCATCAAATACTTGTTTTGGTTCAATGGTAATCAAATCCTCAAATTCCTGCTCGCCAAGTAACACACGCAGCGGAATGAGTGTCATGTGATGTTCATCATAATAAGAAAGAGGCAGATCAGCAGCACTGTCTGCTATGATATGAACTGTCATCAAAATCCCTTCTTTCTAAAAGAAATTAGCCATATTTTACATCTTTTTAGCCTAACTATATCATAGAAATCATCTTTTCGTGTTCAAATTCTATATTTTAGGGAAAACCATAGAGAGAATGGTAAGTGGAGGAATGACAATATGTTCATTGGAGAAGCAAAAAAAATCATTGTCGTCGTCATTGGTGCATTACTCAATGCGATTGGACTGAATTTATTCTTAATCCCAGCTGACGTATATGCGAGTGGTTTTACAGGGGTCGCCCAGCTGTTATCCAGTTTAATCGATCAATATGCGCCATTTTATTTATCCACAGGGATCCTCTTATTTATATTAAATATTCCAGTTGGGATTTTAGGCTGGATGAAGGTTGGCCGCTCCTTTACTTTGTATAGCATTATCAGTGTTGCACTGACGACCATTTTCCTCGGTATTTTACCAGAGACGAGCGTTTCTGAGGATATATTGTTAAATGCTGTGTTTGGCGGTGTCATTTCTTCACTTGGTATCGGGATTACGCTGAAATACGGAGCATCAACAGGCGGCCTCGACATCCTTGCGATGATCTTAGCGAAATGGAAAGATAAGCCAGTCGGGACGTATTTCTTCATTTTAAACGGAATCATCATTTTTACAGCAGGATTATTACAAGGTTGGGAGAAAGCATTATATACCCTTGTTACATTATATGTGACCACAAGGGTCATTGATGCCATCCATACAAGACACGAGAAGCTGACGGCGATGATTGTGACGAAGAAAGCAGATGAGATCAAAGAAGCCATTTATGGAAAAATGGTAAGAGGCATTACGACAGTACCTGCCAAAGGCGCATTTACCAACGAGCAAAAAGAAATGATGGTGATTGTCATTACAAGGTATGAGCTGTATGAACTTGAACAAATTATAAAGGAAGTCGATCCAAAGGCCTTTACAAATATTGTTCAAACAACCAATATTCTTGGATTTTTCAGACGAGATTAAAAGGTGGGTAGCAGATGAAAAAAGTTTTGGTGCTTCTTTTCGTTCTATTGGTTTTAGCAGCTTGTGGACAACAAAAAAAGGATGAACCAGACAAGGAGGTATCCGGTCAAATGGGAGAAAAAACAGTTATCCTCACAGTAGACCCCGTCCAAAAAGGTTCTTCGGTTCAATTTAACATGTCACTGAAAAATGAAACAGATCGAGATATTGAATTTACATTTAACACAAGCCAGAAATTCGAGCTAAGTGTGTATGACGAAAATGGGAATGAAAAATACCGTTACTCGAAAGATCGTATGTTCACACAGGCTATCCAATCTTTTGTGCTTAAGAGAGAGGAAACGTATGATTTTCAAGATACGTGGTCAAACGGTGTGGAGCCAGGAATGTATGAAGTGGTTGTAACGTTTAAAGGAAAAGCAGAAGGGCTGAAGCAAATCATAGAAAAGAAAACGTTCAAAGTAAAATAACCGTGCTGCTTGATGAGAATATGAAAAGCTGTCCAGATAGAGGACAGCTTTTTTACGTTAAAGATCATCAAGCAAGTCTTGGAAGGTATGCAGCTGGTTTCTTTCTGCATCTGTCGAGTTGGCAAATGCAGATGATACGGCATTTTTTGCTCGCTTGACAGCCTGTTGACGCTCTAACCCAGATGAAAATGAAGAAGTAAGGGCTTCTTCAGTAAATGATTTGGCTTGATCAAAAAGTTCGTTTCTCACAATGAACCTCCAGAAGCATCAGTCTTCATATCCCCTCGGTCTGCAGCTTCTTCAAGTGTAGAACGATAAGGAAATCGCGCGTCATGTAGACTGACTGAATCTTTACCTTGTTGTATAAAGCGTTTCGATTTGCTTCTTTTACCCATTCGGAATCCGCCCCTTTACACAAGCTGACAGGACAACCTGTCTAACGGTAGTATGCCCGCTTTCTTCTGCTATGTATGAATGGAAAAATTAAAGCGAGAAGTAATTCGTTAGGAATTTGGCAATTCCATCTTGTTCATTCGTATCTGTGATTTCATTTGAGACGCGTTTCACTGCGTCAATCCCGTTGCCCATCGCAACGCCGCAACCAGCAAATTCAAGCATCTCTAAATCATTGTCTTCATCTCCAAATGCTACAATCCGTTCTTGCGGAACGCTATAATAATCACTGATTTTTTGCAGTCCGACGGCTTTGTTCATGCCTGTTTTAATGATTTCGATCACGTGCCACGGAGCGGCCCATCGTCTGTGATCAATCACCTCTGCATGAACATCTGTTAAATAGCTCCGAATGGCTCCGACATCTTCTTCTCTTGCATGAATTAAGACACTCGTCACATTCTCTCCAAGATTGTCCCTAAGGTCTCCAACGGTTACTTTGTTTGCATTCATATTAAATGTATCAATGAGCTTTTCATCATGATAATGGAAATACAAATCATCTAACACTTCAGCTAACACATTGTGTACTTTATACTCTTCACTAATGTCCACAAGCTGTTTGACGACTTGAAGATCAAGTGACGTGTGGAATCTGCCCCATTTTTCATCAAGAGGATGATGGACAAATGCTCCGTTAAAGTTCACAATCGGTGAATCGAGCTGTAATTGCTGATAATAAGGAGAGCTAGAACGAAATGGCCGGCCTGTTGATATACAAACATGATGCCCGCTGTCTTTCACTTTTTGAATGACGTCAAGTGTGTGATTAGAAATGGTTTTATCATCTTTTAATAACGTGCCATCCAGGTCAAGTGCGATTAGATAAGGTTTAGTCTCCATAGAATCTCCTTTGATCTGTAAGTGATAGGAGGCAATGAGTGCGTTGCCCCTGTCTATAGTGTATCTTTATCACATCTTCGTTGTCTACATGTTAAAATAAACAAAGACGGGAATGATAAAGGAGGATTCATAGGCTGTGATCACCATTGATGAGCAAATTGAACACGATATTCCATTTTTACATATCGTAAAAGCTGAAAATAAAGACAAACCGCTGCCACTTGTATTTTTTATTCATGGGTTTACAAGTGCACGCGAGCATAACTTACACTTCGCCTTTCATTTGGCGGAAAAAGGCATGAGGGTCATTTTGCCTGACTGTGCTTATCATGGGGTAAGATCAGAAAACCTCAGCTTAGAGGAATTGGCATCGAAATTTTGGGAAATTGTCCTGAACGAAATTCGTGAAATTGACATACTCAAAACCCATTTTCAAGAAAAAAATTTGATTAAAGCGGATCTGATAGGTGTTGCTGGAACATCCATGGGAGGCATCACCACCTTTGGCGCACTTGCTAAGCATGATTGGATTAAGGCGGCTGTCAGCCTGATGGGCAGCCCGAAATATACCACTTTTCTAAAGGCACAAATCATGGACATGCGTCATAAGGGTCTGATGAAAGACATCACGGACGAAGAGGTGAATCAGCAATTAGACGCCCTGCGTCCTTATGATTTAACGCTGCAAACAGATCGATTAAACAAAAGACCGCTGTTATTCTGGCATGCAGAAAACGATCCTGTTGTCCCTTATCGCCATGCAAAAGCATTATATGATGAGTTAGCGTCAACCCAATATGAGCAAGCCCCGCACCTGATTCGTTTTATCACAGATGAACAAGCAGGCCATAAGGTCACAAGACAAGCGATGTTTGAAACGGTTGACTGGTTTGAGACACATCTGAAAAGCACAAACATTTAGCCAAAAGAGAAAGTACGTTATACTAATGGAAAAAGGAGTGGATATCATGGATGAAGCAATGAAAGAAAATATTTTAGGCGCCCTAGAACAGGTGATTGATCCTGAGTTAAACGTCGACATCGTCAACCTTGGACTTGTCTATGATGTCGATCTAGATGAGAATGGAAAAGCAGATATCACGATGACCTTAACATCAATGGGATGTCCTCTTGCACCAATTATCGTAGATGAAGTCAAAAAAGCATTAAGTGACCTGCCTGATGTGAAAGAAACAGAAGTTCACATCGTATGGAATCCGCCTTGGACGCGTGACAAAATGTCAAGATACGCAAAAATCGCTCTTGGTATTCAATAAGCTGATATGCATAACGCCTGGTATGAGTTTGACTCATACCAGTTTTTTTATGAAAAATTAAGGTAGGGGAAGAGAATGGCTTGATATAATGAATGTAATTTATAGAACGGAGTACCTATAATGAAAAGAAAGTGGATGTGGATCGTTCTTTTACTGTTATATGCTGTTTCATTTATAGGATCTGTCATCCTTCGAGATGGGCAAGCACACAAGAAACAAAATCTCGAGGCATTTACGGATGTCAGTCATCTCATGCCTGTCAAAATTAAAAAAGTGGTACAAGGTAAAGAAATAGAGACATTAAAAGAGGTATTAGAAGAAGCAAAAGAAAACAATCTACCGATTTCAATTGCTGGAAAGCAGCATAGTATGGGTGGTCACACGTATTATGAAAATGGCATTGTGCTCGATATGGCTAAATTTCGTCGTATTTTAGCATTTGATGAAAAAAAGAAGACGATTCGGGTCCAAAGCGGTGCCACATGGGATGATATTCAAAAATTTGTGAACCCATACGGTCTCGCAGTGAAGGTGATGCAATCGCAAAATATCTTTACAATTGGAGGGTCATTAAGTGCAAACGCACATGGACGTGACATTCGCTACGGGTCACTCATTGACACAGTTCGTTCTTTCAGGCTGTTAAAAGCAGATGGGAAAATCATCACAGTCAAACCAAGTGATGACTTATTCACTGCTGTCATCGGAGGCTACGGCTTGTTCGGCGTCATTTTAGACGTTGAGCTTTCGTTAACAAGGGATGAATTATACAAAATGGAGACAACCTCTCTTGATTATCGTGATTACACCGATTTTTTCCAAAAACATGTAAAAGATAATAAAGAGGTTCGCATGCATCTTGCAAGAATCTCAACAGCAAAGAAACACTTTTTGAAGGAGATGTATGTCACCAATTACACCCTATCTTCTGATCAAGAATTAGAATCATACCGTGAGTTAAAAGAAGATCAGCTTGTCATACCCTTAAAATTTATGCTCGGTCTCTCGAGAAGGTTTGATATGGGCAAAGACCTACTATGGAATTTGCAAAAGCAATATTTCCAAAGTCAAAATGATCAGCTCATCACTAGAAACAATGTGATGCGGTCTGATTCTGCATTTTTAGAATATGAAAATGAGTCAGACACCGATGTACTACAAGAATACTTTGTCCCAGTTGATCGCTTTCGTGCGTATATTGATGAGATGCGAGACCTTTTACAAAATAAAGAGTTGAATTTAATGAATATCACGATACGTTATGTGCAAAAAAATGAAAAAGCGGATCTTTCATATGCAAAACAAGATATGTTTGCACTTGTCCTTCTTGTGAATTACGGTTTTGAGAAAGAAGAAAAGGCGAAAGTAGCACGGCTCATCCGCCAAATGACGGATGTCACCCTTCGGCACAATGGAAGCTATTACTTACCGTACATGCCTTATCAAACAAAGGAACAAATGAAACAGGCGTATCCAAAAACCGATTTATTCTTTCAAAAGAAAAAGCAAGCAGATCCAGATGGCAGGTTTATCAACTACTTTTATGAGAGGTACAATACACAATGAATGCAATCGCAATTAAATGGTTCGTCTACTCACAAAGCCTGCTGTTTTTCGCCAGCAGCCTGATCTTCCCTTTTTATATTCTTTTCATCAAAAATGTTGGATCAAGCTATTCTCAGTTTGGTCTTGCCTATGGTCTGTTTGGTTTAAGTGGTGCATTTATTCATTTATTATTAGGGAAACTGCCTGAAACAACCGACAGACGGCTCTTTTTAATCATTCATTCGTTTGGAATGGCTTTTCTTTTGTTGCTTTTTCCACATATTACAGAAGTAGAGCAAGTGTATATAATTCAGCTTGCACTAGGTGCGCTTGGTGGTTTTCAAAAGCACGGAGAGAAACTGCTCGTCACCGAACTGACAACTGAGAAGAAAAGAATGAAAGAAGTCGGACACTATCATTTTTGGACAGCCCTTTTTTCTTCCATCGCCATTATGCTTGGCGGTATGTTTGCTGATTTCTTTACCGTTCATTTTATTTTTTATGCAAGCTCCTTATTATATTTATGCAGTGCGCTTATGGTCATCAATATCAAAAACGAAAGATAAATCCGCATGTCTCACGAAGATATGCGGATTTTTTGATGAAAAAAACGAAAACAAATATTAAATATACAATTGAATTAATTTTTATACATGTTATAATGTTAAATAATTTCACAAAGATCAAGAGGGTGTATGAACGTTGAAAATAGGTATTATAGGTGCTACAGGGTACGGTGGTGCAGAATTGGTTCGTATCTTAAGGCACCATCCACATGTGGAGGAATGTATATTGTATTCATCAAGTGGTGATGGGCAATCATACAGCCAATCTTATCCGCATCTGACAAAGATTGCAGATCAAACATTAAAAGCCATTGATCCGGCTGCCATCGTGGAAGAAACAGATGCGGTGTTTTTAGCGACACCAGCAGGCGTATCAAGTGAACTTTCGCCTAAGCTCATGAATCAAGGGGTGCCGATCATCGATTTATCAGGTGACTTGCGCATTCAAGATGGAGCAACGTACGAAGCTTGGTATAAACGAAGGGCAGCTGAAGAAGCATCCGTTCAACAAGCCGTGTACGGTTTATCAGAACTGAATCGAGAAAAAGTTCAAAAGGCTGAAGTCATTGCAAACCCAGGGTGCTTTCCAACCGCAGTTCTTCTCGGTTTAGCACCGCTGATGAAACAGAATCTAATCGATGAATCTATGATCATCATCGATGCGAAAACAGGGGTGTCCGGTGCCGGACGATCTGCCTCACTTGGAACGCATTTTTCAGAGCTAAACGATAACTTTAAAATTTATAAGGTGAATGAACATCAGCATACACCTGAAATAGAACAAGTATTAAGAGAATGGAATCCGCAAACGGCGAACATCACATTTTCAACGCATCTTGTCCCGATGACAAGAGGGATTATGGCGACGATGTATACACAATTAAAATCAGATGTCACAAAAGAAGAATTGATGAAGCGTATGAAAGGCTTTTATGAAGATTCCTATTTTGTAAGAGTGAGAGATCACGGGGTGTATCCGCAAACAAAAGAAGTATACGGCAGTAACTTCTGTGACGTTGGCTTTCATTTAGATGAGCGAACAGGCAGATTGACCATCGTGTCCGTTATAGACAATCTAATGAAAGGCGCAGCCGGCCAAGCGGTTCAAAACTTCAACATCATCAAAGGCTTACATGAAGAGGCGGGCCTCACAATGACACCTCTCTATCCATAAGAACAGGGGAGACAACAAACATGATCGAATTGAATGAAAAAAGCATTGTCAAAATAGACGGTGACGTATCATCACCAAAAGGCTTTGAAGCGAAGGGGATTCATATTGGCTTACGTTATTCAAAAAAAGACCTTGGCTTAATCATCAGTGAAGTACCAGCAGCGAGTGCAGCGGTATACACACAAAGTCACTTTCAAGCTGCGCCTCTACAAGTTACACAAAAAAGCTTGAAGAAGACAGGGCAATTAAAAGGTGTGATTGTCAATAGTGCCATCGCCAATGCATGTACCGGTGAGCAGGGATTGAAGGATGCATACGACATGCAGGCAGCCTGTGCAGATATGCTAGGGGTAGCGCCTGATTATATTGCTGTTTCTTCTACTGGTGTCATCGGAGAATGTCTGGATATGGATAAAATTAAAAAAGGCATCACACAGCTGAAAGAAGCAAAAGTAGAAAAGGGCCATTTTGAAGAGGCGATTTTAACGACTGATACGGTGATTAAAAATACAACATACACCCTTACGATAGACGGCAAAAAGATCCTGATTTCTGGTGCAGCGAAAGGCTCTGGCATGATTCATCCGAACATGGCAACCATGCTTGGCTTTGTCACAACAGATGCTCATGTCGAACAGGAAGCCTTACAAAATGCGCTTCGTGACATTACAGATGTGACCTTTAATCAAATTACCGTCGATGGGGAAACATCGACAAATGATATGGTACTTGTGATGGCAAATGGAATGGCAGAAAATGATGTGCTGAATGAAGAGCATCCAGAATGGCCATTGTTTAAAGAAGGCTTAAAGCTAGCTTGTGAGGATCTAGCGAAAGAGATTGCAAGAGATGGAGAAGGCGCAACCAAATTAATCGAAGCGAAAGTCTCTGGCGCTAAAAATAACTTAGAAGCAGGCATCATTGCGAAAAAAATCGTTGGTTCAAGTCTTGTGAAAACAGCCGTATATGGAACAGATGCAAACTGGGGCCGGATCATCGGAGCAATCGGTCATAGCGCAGCTTCCGTTACACCGGAAGAGGTTGAAGTCTATTTAGGCGGACAATGTCTGTTTAAACAGAATGAACCGCAGCCTTTCTCAGAAGAGGAAGCAAAAGCGTATCTAGAGCAGGATGAGATCACGATTTTGATTCAAATGAATGAAGGGGAAGGTGAATCGGCAGCATGGGGCTGTGACCTTACCTATGATTATGTGAAAATTAACGCGAGCTATCGCACATAATGAAGGGGATAGACATGAATAAGACGATCGTGTTCAAGTGTGGAGGTAGTGTCATTCGAGAACTTTCAGATACCTTTTATGAAAATGTCCGCTCACTTCAAGCTGCTGGATTTAAGCTGGCTATCGTACATGGCGGAGGTCCTGAAATCACCAACATGCTGCAAAAATTAGAAGTGAAAACGGAATTTGTTGATGGACAGCGTAAAACAACGAAGCCTGTGTTAGAGGTAGCCGAAATGGTCCTCTCGGGAACGGTCAATAAATACTTCGTTTCAGAGTTAGCAAAGCATGACATTTCATCTGTCGGCGTATCTGGAAAAGATGGACAGATGCTTGTAGCCGATTTTCTCAATCAAGACGTGTACGGGTATGTTGGTGAAATTAAAGAAGTCAATCCAGAGATGGCAGAAGCATTAATGGATAAACAATTCATTCCGGTCATTGCACCGTTATCCATGACGGAAGAATGCCAAACCTTAAATGTGAATGCCGATTTAGCAGCATCAGCTGTCGCAGGAGCCATGAAAGCCGACAAACTGATGTTTGTCACAGATGTTGAAGGCATTTTAAAAAATGGTGAGCTGTTAGACGTCGTCACCGAACAGGAAGCCATTTCACTCATTGATGAAGGAATTATTTCCGGGGGAATGATTCCAAAAGTACAATCAGCTGTAAGTGCTTTATCAGGAGATGTGGATGAAGTCATGATCGTAAATGGCAAAGGCAGTATTTTTACAGGGGAAACCTTTAAAGGAACACGAATTGTGAAACAAAAGGAGGCGGTCCTGTGAGTCATCTCTTTCAAACATATGGCCGGTGGAATGTGGAAATTAAAGAGGCAGCAGGTTCTTGGGCAGTCGATACAAAGGGGAAAAAATATTTAGACTTTATTCAAGGTATTGCGGTCACGAATTTAGGTCACAATCATCCAAAGGTGAAGCAAGCCATCAAAGAACAACTTGATCACGTCTGGCATGTATCGAACCTATTTGAAAATGGACTGCAAGAAAAAGCAGCAGAAAAGCTGGCAGCAAACAGTTCAGGGGATCTCGTGTTTTTTTGTAATAGCGGGGCTGAGGCAAATGAAGGTGCCATAAAATTAGCGCGTAAAGCCACAGGGAAAACAAATATTGTGACATTTTTGCACTCTTTCCATGGGCGCACGTATGCTGGTATGGCTGCCACCGGTCAAGATAAAATCAAAACCGGTTTTGGACCTATGCTGGAAGGCTTTCATTATGTACCGTTTAATGACCGTGAAGCCATGTCAGCGTGTGAAGTCGAGGATGTTGCCGCGGTCATGCTGGAAGTTGTGCAAGGTGAGGGTGGAGTGAATCCAGCTACAGTAGAATTTCTAAAAGCAGTTCAAGCGTTTTGTGAAAAGCATCAAGCACTACTCATCGTAGATGAAATCCAAACGGGCATTGGGCGTACAGGCACAGCATTTGCATACGAGCAAGCGGGACTTGATCCTGATATTATCTCAGTTGCAAAAGGTCTAGGGAATGGTTTCCCAGTCGGTGCGGTTATAGGAAAAAAAGCTTTAGGAGACGCTTTCTCACCAGGTTCACACGGAACAACATTTGGTGGAAACATGCTCGCCATGTCAGCTGTGAACGCAACTCTTGATGTTATATTCAAAGAAGACTTTCTTTCAGAAGTCAAAGAAAAGGGTGCTTACCTCTTAACAAAACTGCAAGATGTCAAACAGCTGAACATCGTAAAAGAAGTTCGAGGAAAGGGTTTGATGGCGGGCATTGAGTGTCATCATCCGGTAGGTGACTACATCACAGCCCTTAGAGAACAAGGTTTGCTGGTGCTTCCAGCTGGTCCGAATGTCATTCGTTTATTACCTCCGCTGAATGTAGAAAAAGCAGAATTGGATCAAGCTATTGAAACCATTATTCAAGTTTTAGCAAATGAAACGGTCACGGTGTAATTTTTTTTACACTCAAACGCATAAAAATGCATTTATATAATTAATTATTCAATATGGGGTGACACAAGTATGAAAGGTTATTTAAATTTAGAAGATGGAGCCTCTTTTGAAGGAGATCTGACAGGAAAAGCTGGCATCACTGGTGAAGTGGTCTTTTTTACAGGTATGACAGGTTATCAAGAGGTGCTCACAGATCCTTCCTATAAAGGACAGATCATTGTTTTCACGTATCCGCTGATCGGAAATTACGGCATCAATCATGAAGACTTTGAGAGCAAAAAACCACAAGTAAAAGCTGTGGTTGTCTATGAGGCAGCTGAGCATTTTTCTCACCATCTTGCAGCGGTAAGCTTAAAAGATTATTTGCAGAAGTGGAACATTCCGCTTCTTACACATACAGATACCCGCGCAGTCGTGCAGAACATCCGGGCAAATGGCACGATGAACGCTATGTTAAGTTTAGACGAAAACGAAACGCCGCCGGCGATGAAACAAGACAATGTGGTTGAGCAGGTAACAGAGGATGAGATCTACACACAAGGCAGTGGTCAAGAACATGTGGCACTCATTGATTTTGGCTTTAAAAAGTCAATTGCAGATTTGCTTGAGGCGCGCGGCTGTCAAGTAACAGTCATTCCATATAAACAAATGGAAAAGGTGTTTGACATTAAGCCGGATGCGATTCTGCTATCAAACGGACCTGGAGATCCCAAAACGCTAAAGCCATATTTGCATACAATTCATGAAATCATGATGACCTTCCCAACGCTTGGCATCTGTTTAGGCCATCAATTAATTGCCCTTGCACTGGGCGGGGATACGTATAAGCTTCCTTTTGGCCACCGGGGGGCGAACCATCCCGTACAAGATACAGAATCAAAACGTGTCTTCATGACAAGTCAAAATCACAGCTATGTCGTGAATGAAAAAAGCATGAATGACAAAAAAGTAGACGTGAAATTCCTCCACGTAAATGATGGATCTGTCGAAGGATTCATTCATAAAGAGAAGCTGATTATGTCAGTTCAATTTCATCCAGAAGCACACCCAGGGCCTGCTGAAAGTGAATGGGTATTCGATGATTTTATTGAGAAAGTGAAACAAGCAAGGAGAGAAGTCGCACATGCCTAAAGATCAAAGCATACAAACCATTCTAGTCATCGGGTCTGGTCCAATCATCATTGGTCAGGCAGCAGAATTTGATTACTCAGGGACACAAGGATGTATGGCCTTAAAAGAAGAGGGCTACAAAGTCATCCTAGTGAATAACAACCCAGCAACCATTATGACAGACGAATCATTTGCTGATGAAATCTATTTTGAACCGCTTTCAGTTGATTCAGTAACAAGAATCATTGAAAAGGAGCAACCAGATGGTCTTTTAGCTAACCTTGGCGGACAGACAGCTTTAAACCTTGCTGTCGAGTTAGAAAAAGCCGGTGTGCTGAACAAGCATGGGGTTAAACTGCTCGGAACATCAGTTGAAACAATTGAAAACGGTGAAGATCGTGAGAAATTCCGTGCTCTCATGAAGCATTTGAACGAACCTGTGCCAGATAGTGAAATTGTTGATAATGCGAAAGATGCCTTGCAATTTGCAAAAGAAGTAGGTTTCCCAGTCATTATTCGACCAGCGTACACACTTGGCGGTAAAGGTGGAGGAATCGCTTTAACTGAAGAGGCATTTAAACCGCTCATTGAAGGAGCCCTTCTAGCGAGCCCGATTCATCAGTGTTTAGTAGAAAAAAGCATTGCTGGATTTAAAGAGGTCGAATATGAGGTCATGAGAGATCGTCAAAATACGTGTATCACTGTATGTAACATGGAAAATATCGATCCAGTTGGTGTGCATACAGGAGACTCGATTGTCGTTGCACCATCTCAAACATTAAGCGATCAGGATTATCAAATGCTCCGCTCAGCAAGCCTGAAAATCATTTCAGCACTAGATGTAGTCGGCGGATGTAACATTCAATTTGCTCTTGATCCACTCAGCAAAGAATACTTTGTCATCGAGGTCAATCCGCGGGTCAGCCGTTCTTCAGCTCTTGCATCAAAAGCAACAGGCTATCCCATTGCAAAAATGGCTGCAAAGCTTGCGGTGGGCTATACACTAGACGAGTTGAAAAACCCGCTCACAGACACAACCTATGCTAGCTTTGAGCCGGCACTTGATTATGTTGTCGTGAAATTCCCTCGCTGGCCGTTCGATAAATTTAAACATGCAGATCGCAAATTAGGCACAAAAATGAAGGCGACAGGTGAAGTCATGGCCATTGACCGTAATTTAGAATCTGCCATTCAAAAAGCCGTCGCATCACTTGAAATCAAAACAAAGGGCTTCCACTTGCCAGAACTGAAAGAACAATCGACTGAACAATTATTTGAATTAATCAAAACACCAGACGATCGTCGTTTTTTCGCTGTCATGGAGCTTCTTTCTAGACAAGAAACGGTTGAAACGATTCATCAAATGACGAAAATTGATCGATTTTTCTTACATGTGTTCAAGCATATGATCACACTTGAACAGGAACTGAAAGAGAATAAAGGAACTCTATCCAAAGCCATTTTGAAAAAGGTAAAGGAAAAGGGCTTCCTTGATGAAACGATCGCTTCTCTCACGGGCAGCAGTGAAAAGGCAATTAGACAGCTTCGTCAAGAATATGGCATTGCCGCTTCATTTAAAATTGTCGATACATGTGCTGCGGAATTCGATGCAAAAACGAATTACTTCTATTCCACGTACTTTGGAAAAAGTGATGGAGAGCATCAGCAGAAAACAAAACAGCGTGCATTGATCATTGGCTCAGGTCAATTCGAATTGGGCAAGGGGTCGAGTTTGATTATAGTGCGGTTCATGGGGTTCTCACCCTGCAACAGCTTGGAATTGAAACAATCATGATGAACAACAATCCAGAAACAGTAAGTACTGACTATGAGATTGCAGATCGTTTATATTTTGAGCCAATTACATTAGAACATATTTTAAACGTTGTAGAAGCGGAACAAATTGATTTTGTCATCGTCCAATTTGGCGGTCAAACAGCGATCAATGTGGCAGAAGGTTTAGAAAAAGCCGGCGTCACTCTACTCGGTACGTCCTTTGACACACTAGATGCGTTAGAAGATCGTGATTTATTTTATCAGCTTCTTGATGAACTGAATCTTCCTCATGCAAAAGGAGATACTGCTCATTCAAAAGAGGAAGCTCTCGTGTATGCCACAAGCATCGGGTACCCTGTATTAATTCGTCCATCGTATGTCATTGGCGGAATGGGGATGATCGTTGTTCAATCAGAAGCGCAATTGGCATCACTGCTTGATGAGCCAGATCATTTGCCTTATCCGATCCTAATTGATGAGTACGTCACTGGAAAAGAACTTGAAGTGGACCTCATTTCTGACGGAAAGACGACGTTCATTCCAACGATCGTAGAGCATGTTGAAAAAGCCGGTGTACACTCAGGTGACAGCTTTGCCATCTTACCAAGTGTTTCTATTAGTGAAGAGATTAAACAGCAGGTGTATGCCGCATCTGAACAAATAGCGAAGAAATTAGCCTTCAAAGGCATTATGAATATTCAATTTGTGATCAAAGGTGATCAGGCGCTTGTATTAGAAGTCAATCCTCGGGCAAGCCGGACTGTCCCAGTCGTTAGTAAGGTGATGGGCATTGAAATGATTCCGATGGCCACCCAGTTATTAGCTGGTGCGACGCTTGAAGAACTGAACCCTTCAACGAATAACAAAGGGGGAACAGCTGTTAAATTCCCAGTCTTCTCGTCACATGCCATTCAAGATATCGATTTAAAGCTGACGCCTGAAATGAAAGCGACAGGTGAAGGTATGTGTGTAGGCAAAAACGTAGAAAGCGCCTTGAAAAAAGTGTTTGCGCTCATCTGGCGTCAGAAAGGGAGCCTTTTTATACAAGGCAGTGAACGATTAATAAAAGCAGCGAAAGAAGCAGGCTTTGTCGTCTGGACTGGCAGCTTTGAATCCTGGCTGCAACAAGGCGATAAATCCCTTCACATTCACTTAGGGGATGATGAAGAGGCAAAAGAGCAGCGTGTCAAAGCTCTCACACATGGTGTTCAAGTACTAACTGAATATGAAACAGCACAAGCATTCCTGCAAGGGAAAGATGGAGATGTGTCGCCAGTATCTCTCCATGAATTATAAAAAAAGGAAGTGACGGCATGAGTCAAGTCGACGTGCAACCGGCATTATACGGAAAAGACTTTTTATCGTTAAAAGATTTCTCTATCAATGACATTGCTTACTTAATTGAAAAAGCGGAAGAAATGAAACAGCAGCCATATCAGGATTTATTCAAAGGGAAAACGTTAGCGATGATCTTTGAAAAATCTTCAACTAGAACCCGTGTGTCGTTTGAAGCGGGAATGACACAACTAGGGGGACATGCGCTCTTCCTCAGCTCAAATGATTTGCAAATTGGCAGAGGAGAATCCATTAGTGATACGGCGCAAGTGTTGTCTGGCTACGTAGATGGCATTATGATTCGGACCTTTGAACATGAGAAGGTAGAGGAACTTGCAAAATATGCGTCCATTCCTGTTATCAATGGATTGACTGACTACTCACACCCATGTCAGGCACTTGCTGATTTATTGACCATTAAAGAAGCAAAAGGGACATTAAAAGGAGTCAAAGTGGCGTATATCGGTGATGGAAATAATGTGGCTCACTCCCTCATGGTCGGCTGTGCGCAGTTAGGCTGTAACATTGCTGTCGCATCACCAAAAGGCTATGAACCACTTCAAGAAGTTACAGACACTGCACGTGAGTTTGCAAAACAATCAGGAGCTGAAGTGATCGTCACCACAGATCCTGTAACCGCTGTTCAGCATGCTGATGTCATTTATTCAGATGTATTTACAAGCATGGGACAGGAGGCTGAAACCGAGAAACGTCTTGCTGAATTTAAGGAATATCAAGTCAATGATGATCTTATGCGTCATGCAGCAAAGGATTATATCTTTCTTCATTGTCTGCCTGCACACCGCGGAGAAGAAGTGACAGCTGACATTATTGACGGGCCACATTCAAAAGTATTTCAGCAGGCAGAAAATCGTCTGCATGTGCAAAAAGCGTTAATCAAAGAGCTCATGTATCAACAAACGAAATAAGCCATATTTGTCCCTAGCTCGTATGAGTAGGGACTTTTTGCATATTGGATTGGAGAAGCAAGTGACGGGACATAATAATATCAATCGAGAAAGGAGGATGGAAATGGGTCAGAAGCATCAGTTTAAAACAGGGAATAAAGCACCAAATAACGGTGTCTATGTCGAGATCGGCGAAACCGGAAGTATGGTGAAAGATCCTTTAAAGATTAAGCTCAAAGCAGGCGACGTCTTTCCGGATAACTCGAACCATAACCGTGTTTGGACCTACCAAAGAAAGCCGTAAGCAATTGACTAAGAGTCCGTATGAATAAGTCTTTAGAGGCATGTGTCATGCCTCTTTTTTCTTTATAATAAAAAACAATTAAGTTCAAATTTTCAAATAAATAGGATAAAAAAGAAAACTTAAGGTAAAATATGTAATTTGCAGAAAAGTTGAAAGGATTTGTGTGATGGAAAAGACGAATCTAAGTGAAAGTGTTTGGAATAAACGCTTTACCTCATTATTCATATCAAGACTCATTAAAAATACAGGGGAAAGCTTTGCTTTTACATCCGTTCTTTGGCTATTAATTTTAAGAGGAGATGGAGCGCTCGGTACAGGACTTCTTCTAGCAGTTACAGTTCTTCCTTCATCATTGTTAGCCCCAATACTAGGACCTCTTATGAAAAAGCATCATTTGTCTAAATGGATGTTCGCTTCAGACGTCGTTCGAGCAACAATTGTACTCATTATTCCACTATTGCACTTTTCGCATGTATTGCCCCTATGGTTATTGATCGTTTTAATGGTTATTCAATCGGCAACTGGTGCAGCGTATAACCCAGCTTCTGTGGCCATCTTACCGCAGATTGTTCCGAAACATCTTATTCAAAAAGCAAATGCAATCCTGCAATCTTCTTTTGAAATTGTCGCACTTGCCGCAGTGATGGTGGCAGGCCTTTTGGTCAAATTAATTGGACCTGCAGATACTCTGCTGATTACAACTGCCTTATTTATCATATCTGGCCTGTTTATTATAGGCGTTAAACTAAAGAAGACAGAAGAAGAGAAAGCAGCGGGTATTAAACAAGCAAAGAATACATATCTGTATAACTTAAAAAGAGGCTTCCTTGTTGTCAAAAATCATCACATTTTATTTGCGCTGACGCTTTATTGTATTCTGATGAATGTCGCAGCAGCCCCGTGGCAGGCCCTATCTGCTGTATACGTAGCAGAAGCGCTGCAAAGTGATTCAATGGTTTACTCCATTTTAAGAGGTGTTGCCGCAGTCGGCGCCTTTATGATGGGTTTTGCTCTTGCCAAGGTCAAAATTAAAAGGTTTGGTTTGTTCTTTATCGTCGCTGGAATGATTGAAGGGGCAGCGTTCTTTATCACAGGAATGAGCACATGGCTGCCGATAGTTCTTCTTGCTTCCTTTATTTTCGGTGCCGCCGTCAGTGCCATTAATGTACCGGAAATGGTCATTATTCAAACGTCTGTTGACCAAGAGGATCAGCCGCAAGTATACGCTGTGATCAATGCGTCATCCAATGTCTTTCTCCCGCTTGCGGCTGTCGTATCGGGCGTTCTGGCAGAAAGATTTGGAGCTGGACCTGTCATTGCTGGTGGAGGGGTGCTTGAAATTTTATCGGGCATCGCGATCTTCCTATTTACAGGGCTGGCGAAAAGCCATTTAACGGCTGAAAAACAGAAGTCTGAAACGGTTGAGGCGTAAACTAATAAAAACCCCCTGTCTATCATACAGGGGGTTTTAGCGTGAAGACAAACTTTCGCATTCGCCTGCAGTACTGCGTGCCGGTGCTCACGAATCTCAAATTCGCTCCGGTACAGGCTTCAAGGGTTTTCAAAACATGCTGAAAAGAAGAAAAAGAGCTAAAATATAGATCATTTTAGCTCTTTGTCAGCAATCGTTTCTAAGAGTGTTTAGTTGAACTTTCCGTTTTTTTCATTGGACTTACTTCAGCAAAGATGAATAAAATAACCGTAAACACAACCGCAAGAATGGAAGTCAACGTAAAATCATAAGCAGCTCCATTCATAGATGCAACGATGTAACCAGCCATATGTGTTAGTAGAAAAGTCCAAATGAGGGTGATAATATAACGCATAATCCCACCGTCCTTTATGTAACAATCTATTGACTATCATATCATAGATGCGAGTCAAGGGAAAAGACTGTTTTCCGCCTTTATGTGACCATTTTGAGACCTTCTGCTATAAAAATAAAAAGAATTCTTCTGTCTTTAGGGGATTTCCTTATTCCTAAGAGAGTGATTGTTCATATCATAGATAGCAGAATCACTGAAAGGAGGCTGGCCATATGGGTGTTAGCAAACGTTTTTTCCAGCTTGGTTCCCAGTGGAACGTCATTCACCTTCCTCAAAAACCAAATGGCTTTGGCATTCTGATCCTCGGTGACCGAAATCATTTTGTGCAGGAAAATACATCATTCTGGCTTCAGCATTATGGAAGAAACCAGCTTTTAACTGCCTTAAAGGATGAAGGATATACATTGTTTAATAGTCATCTTCATGGGAATCACTGGGGATGCGAAGATGCTGTTTTTAGTGCAAAGCAGCTCGTTCATCACACATTAAAACAAGAAATATTAAACAGAGAAATTCATGTGCTAGCAGAGGGGATGGGTGCCCTTGTGGCCATGAGTCTGGCCGAAGAGATGCCAGAAGTATTAAGGTCCATTGCGATGCTGAATCCATGTTTGAACCTGCATGCACAAAGAGAAAGAGAAAAAGAACACAAATTCTTCTACAAACAGCTGATCAAAGAGTTAGCACAGAGCTATAGATGCTCTGAACAGGAAGCGGAAACGCACCCACTTCCTTCTTGTTCCGTTCATTCAGCTCATGTACCGATTCATATATGGCAAAGACTAAACGGAGCGCCATATGCATATGAACTTCACGCAAAGCCTTTTATTGATCAGCATATGATGAATCCGGAACATTGTCAGGTAGATCTCACCTTGCATATGTTTGATCACCCACGAAGAATCTTTCAGTCCATTCACAAGTTTTATAAATCGCATGAAAGGGAATTGTAATGAATAGGATGATAACAGCCCTTCATGGAAAGGGCTCTTCTTTTTATTCGATATGCTAAAAAAGGGGACATGAACATGGAAACCGGACTAATCATAGGTGCAGATGAATTTTTTGGCCTGACACTTTGTGAACATATGATGAAAGAGGGCATACAAGTGGACATTACGTGTCCTCACGATCAGACAGAAGACCAAAAGATGCTATTAGAAGAGCGGATGATGTGGCTCGGCAGAAATGATCTCGTTCGTTTCATTGACCTTGGGGATAGCAAAGAGACGTATGACTTTATTTTTATTCAATCAGAGGAAGCAAATAAAAGGCAGACAGACCTTAAAGCAAGACATGGAATGTACCAATTACTTTTTGAAGAACTAGAAGAAGAGCCGTTCAAACAGGACGTACCAGCAATTATCCTTCCTCGCATGTTCGGACCATGGACCCTCAATCACGAAAGAAGAACAAGGAGTGATCACTCCTTTTTTGTAGAAGATGCCGTAAAGGATCTCTTGAAGTGGGTCTCGTGCACCAATCAAAGGCAGGATATGAGGCATCAATTGAAGGTAGAAAGACAAACAGATGACAAACAAGCAGAAAAATTGATCGCAGATTGGAAAAGACAAAACTCAACATTTTTCGACAAAAAGCAAGAATGATCTTCCATCTTCTCTTTTTTCAGTATAAAATAAACCTATATTTAACATACAGGTTCATGCTTGGATGTTGCAAAGGGAGTTGAACATGGCATGAGGTACCAATGGCTTGTCATGATCTTTTCGTTCCTTCTCCTATTATCTGCCTGCTCGCAGGCGCCTTTAAAAGGACATATTGAGAAGGTGGGTTTACTCGTCCCCGATACGATTAATGATCAAGTTTGGGGAACGAAAGGTTATAAAGGCTTATTGAATATCCAATCAACATTGGGTGTAGATGTTTATTATAAGGAAGGAATGGTCGACAAGGAGAAAATCGTTGATGCCATTGAAGAATTCCATAAAAAAGGAGTTAATTTGATTATTGGTCATGGCAATGAATACAGCGAAATTTTTAACTTGATCAGTGAAGATTATCCCAAAACACAATTTATTACGGTCAATGGAGGCAAGCCCCAGGCTGACAATGTCGCAAATTTGACGTTTAGAGGAGAAGCAATGGGCTTTTTCGGAGGCATGACAGCAGCACATATGTCAAAAACAAAAAAGATTGGTATTCTTGCTACATATGATTGGCAAGGCGAAGTAGACGGTTTTATCAAAGGTGCAAAATATCAAGACGATCATGTGCAAGTGCTAGTGAAATTTGTCGAAAACTGGGATGATGCTGACAAAGCCGTTGATCTCTATCAAAAATTGAAAAAACAGGACGTAGATGTTGTTTATCCAGCAGGCGATGCTTATAATATACCTGTCATTGAACAAATCAAAGCCGATCATTTATCAGCTATCGGGTATGTCACCGATCAATCCAACCTCGGCAGCCATACCGTCTTAACCAGCACAGTACAGCATGTCGATAAAGCGTACAGTATCATTGCAAAGAAATTTAATGAAGGCAAGCTAAACGAACAAGGTGAGTACTCCTTTGACTTTAAAGAAGGAGTGATCGAAATGGGGAAATTTAGCTCAACCGTTGATCACGCTTTTGTGAAAAGCATTGAAAGTGATATTTCGTATTATAAAAAAACAGGCAAACTGCCAAATGAAAAGTGAGGATATTGAACATGCAGCACGAAAAATCGATGGAGTTTTTACAAATAGCTATGAAGTATTTCCCGCAAGCAAAAGAAGAGTTGGATAAAGCAGGGATTCAGCTTGATCCAGAAGCACTTCAGCCGCTTCTATCATTGATCACATCTGTCATGCAAGAGGCATATGAGCTTGGAAAAGCAGAAGCAGACTCAAAAAAAGCCACAGAATAGTGGCTTTTTTTTTATAATATTTTTTTCTTGAAGGCACTAATCATAGGGCCAACATCTTTAAACACAGGCTTTAGCTCGTCGATCGAGTTCATAATGTTCCCAATTTGATTCATGACATGCATATAGTCGATCGAATCATCATTTGAAGATGTATTCGCTCGTTCCTCCTTTGTTTCTGTCTCGCTTTTCTCTTTTTCTAGTTGCTGGCCAAACATCATCGCCGAGAAAATATCCTTTTGAGCCATATCGCATGTTCCTTTCTACTATTGGTATATCATTAATCTATGAAAAAAGTGAACGGAAAGGTTAGACGTTTGTATTGCCAAGAAGAAAAAAATAAGGTAAAATTAGTACCAGATACTAATATAAGATCACAATATTACATGCTCGTATGAGTAAAAGGAGTCTTATTCAATGAATGCTGGAATTATTGGCCTTGGCCGCTATATACCTGAAAAAGTATTAACAAATCTTGATTTAGAAAAAATGGTTGAAACTTCTGACGAGTGGATTCGTACTAGAACAGGTATAGAAGAAAGAAGAATTGCATCTGATGATGTCAATACATCTCATATGGCGCTTGCTGCTGCAAAAAAAGCATTAGCTGACGCCGGTGTAGCTGCAGAAGATATTGATATGATTCTTGTGGCGACCGTCACGCCAGATCAAGCATTTCCGACAGTCGCTTGTATGATTCAAGAACAGCTCGGTGCACATAAAGCATGTGCAATGGATATTAGCGCTGCTTGTGCTGGCTTTATGTATGGGCTTGTTACTGGAAAACAATTTATCGAATCAGGAACTTACAAGCATGTGCTCGTCGTTGGCGTTGAAAAGCTTTCTCGCATTACCGATTGGGATGACCGCAATACAGCTGTTTTGTTCGGAGACGGAGCAGGTGCTGCTGTGTTAGGATCAGTCAGTGAAGGGAAAGGAATTCTATCATTTGAGCTTGGAGCCGATGGAAGCGGCGGAAAGCACTTGTACTTAGATGAAAAAGATCATACAATCATGAATGGACGAGAAGTATTTAAATTTGCAGTGAGACAGATGGGCGAGTCAAGTGTAAACGTCATCGAAAAAGCTGGACTATCGAAAGAAGATGTTGACTTCTTGATCCCGCATCAAGCCAATATTCGTATTATGGAAGCAGCACGCGAACGCTTAGAACTTCCCATCGAAAAAATGTCGAAGACTGTCCATAAATATGGAAACACATCAGCAGCATCCATTCCAATTTCACTATGTGAAGAAATCGAAGCCGGCAAAATTCATGACGGCGATGTGATTGTAATGGTTGGTTTTGGTGGCGGATTAACGTGGGGCGCAATCGTTATGCGATGGGGCCGATAAAAGAGTGAGGTGCACAAATTAATGGATAAAAAACGAGTAGTTGTTACAGGACTAGGTGCTTTGACACCTCTTGGCAACGATGTAGAGACAACATGGAACAATGCTGTAGCAGGTGTATCAGGTGTTGGACCGATCACACGTGTCGATTCAAGTGAATATACCGCAAAAGTAGCTGCAGAACTAAAAGATTTTAACATCGAAGATTACATGGAGAAAAAAGAAGCCAGAAAAATGGCACGCTTCACTCAATATGCAGTCGTAGCTGCTCAAAAGGCTTTAGAAGATTCACGTCTGGAAATTACAGATGAAATCGCACCACGTGTTGGAGTATGGGTTGGATCTGGTATTGGTGGACTTGAAACATTTGAAGAGCAGTTTGAAGTTTATTCAAATAAAGGGGCAAGACGCGTAAGCCCATTCTTTGTCCCAATGATGATTCCAGATATGGCGACAGGGCAAATTTCAATTGCCCTTGGCGCAAAAGGTGTCAACTCTTGTACAGTCACAGCATGTGCAACAGGTACAAACTCAATCGGTGATGCATTTAAAGCCATTCAGCGCGGAGATGCTGATGCAATGATTACAGGCGGAACAGAAGCGCCATTAACTAAAATGTCGTTTGCCGGTTTCTGTGCAAACAAAGCCCTTTCGACAAATCCTGATCCAGACACAGCAAGCCGTCCATTTGATAAAAACCGTGACGGGTTTGTGATGGGTGAGGGAGCAGGGATTATTGTTCTTGAAGAATTAGAGCATGCATTAAAACGCGGTGCGACGATTTATGCAGAAATCGTTGGGTACGGTTCAACTGGAGATGCATACCATATTACAGCTCCAGCTCCAAACGGAGAAGGCGGCGTCCGTGCGATGAAAGAAGCGATTCGCGATGCAGGTTTGACTGTGGAAGAAATTGATTATATCAATGCCCACGGAACAAGCACACCTTACAATGATAAATTTGAAACAATGGCGATTAAAGAAGTGTTCGGAGAGCATGCGAATCAGCTTGCGATCAGTTCGACAAAATCAATGACAGGTCACTTACTTGGTGCAGCAGGTGGAGTAGAAGCGATTTTCTCTGTTCTGACGATTAAAGACAGTGTCATTCCGCCAACAATTAATCTTGAAACACCGGATGAGGAATGTGATCTTGATTATGTAGCAAACGAAGCGCGTTCAAAAGAAGTACAAGTTGCTTTGAGTAACTCACTTGGTTTTGGCGGGCACAATGCGACAATTATCTTCAAAAAATACGAAGCGTAACATGTCCTGAGAAGGCGGCGATCGATAAACAGATCGCCGCCTTTTTGCATAGGATGAAAATGGAGGTGTTAAACGGAATGGGTCTGGTCAATACACATTATCTCATCCATCAATCAGCATCATTTCAGGAGCTTTCGGCACGCTTTGTCCCTTATTTTAAAGGAGCGGTGGAAAAAGAATGGTCCTCTATTCTCTCCCATTTACAGCATCATGGAATGGTGAGGTCTTGGAATGCGTGTCAGGAAATGATCGACAAGCTCAAAGAAAAAGGGTACTTTCAGCTCGTCATGAAAGAATACCAAACGCTGAAAAAACTGTGGGATGGCCCTGACATCCCTGTATTTATTTTGCCTGTCAATGAGAGCAGTAAAGAGATCAGAGAGCACTTTTATTATCAATCCGGCATGGCATTTGACGACAAGATTTTTCTGTTCTTATCGCCGCATACCCCGAAAGAGCGTATTGGTACATTGATGACACATGAATATCATCATGTATGCAGGCTGCATTTTCTCACGAAAGAAGAAAATGATTTTACATTCCTTGATACAATCATGATGGAAGGGTTGGCCGAATATGCTGTGTATCATAGATATGGAGAAAGCTATACAGCAAAATGGACCACATTATATGACGAAACGCAGCTTGAACGCATGTACAAGAAATGGGTATCCAGTCACCTTCATAAGAAAGTCCAGGACGACGAAAGGCTGATACAGAACCTCCTTTATGGAAAAGGGAACTACCCCAAAATGCTTGGTTACGCGACTGGGTTTCATATCGTGAAAAAGTATTTCAGTGAGCACCGAATCAGCGAGGAGTCTATGATTGCAGAGCCAGCTGAAACCTTTTTAAAGGTGATAGAATCATAAAGTGAATAATTCACATAAAAAGAGACATATTACAAATTTACTAAATACTTCTTGATTTCGTCATGCTGATGTAATAATATACAAATATAAATTTTGATAATTCTTTTTATTCGAAAAACACGAAATATTTCGATTCGGTTCTATTGATCTATGAAGGAAGGAGCGAATGAATGAGCACACTACTTGAAGTACAAAACTTAAAAACCTATTTTTTTCGAAAAAGGAACCGATACCCGCTGTGGATGGCGTAGATTTTAGCATAAGAAAAGGAGAAACTGTTGCATTAGTCGGTGAATCTGGATCTGGCAAAAGTATTACGTCCTTATCCATCATGGGACTGATTAATGGGACTGGTGGAAAGATTATGGACGGTTCCATCAAGCTTGATGGAAAAGACCTTGTTACATATGGTGAAAAGGAATTATGCAGCATTCGCGGTAATGATGTATCCATGATCTTTCAGGAACCCATGACCTCACTTAATCCCGTCTTAACCATCGGGGAACAAATAACAGAAATCCTCATCTATCACAAAAACCTTTCAAAAAAAGAAGCGACCAAAAAAGCAATTGACCTGCTGAAGCTTGTTGGTTTTTCTCGGCCAGAACAAATCATCAAAGATTTTCCGCACCGTTTATCAGGTGGTATGCGTCAACGGGTGATGATTGCCATTGCGCTAAGCTGTGATCCGAAGCTTCTCATTGCAGATGAGCCGACAACCGCTCTAGATGTGACCATTCAAGCCCAGGTGCTCACCTTAATGAAAGATTTGTGTCAAACATTTGGTACATCCATTCTTCTCATTACACACGATTTAGGTGTCGTGTCTGAAGTAGCGGACCGAGTCATTGTTATGTACTGCGGACAGGTAGTGGAAAATGGGACCGTTGAAGAATTGTTTGATCAACCGCTTCATCCTTACACAGAAGGATTGCTTGAATCCATTCCCGTGATTGACGGAGAGATTCAGCCATTAACAGCGATAAAAGGAAATGTCCCTGCGCCAGATCAGCTTCCGGCCGCTGCCGCTTTGCTCCTAGATGCCCGAAAGTCAAAGATCGCTGCATGGGGGAATTGCCCAAGCTGAAAACATTTGAAAACGGCAGAAGCGTCAGGTGTTTCTTATATGAGGAGGCAAGCCAAACATGACACTTGCTGAAAATCAGCCACAAATGACAGATCTTCCAGAGAAAGAAACCATTCTTGAACTGAAAAATATTCAAAAGCACTTTCCAATTAAAGCGGGAATTTTGCAGAAGAAAGTAGGTGCGGTCAAAGCTGTTGACGGCATAAACCTCAAGATTTATAAAGGTGAAACGTTAGGCATTGTTGGGGAGTCAGGATGCGGTAAATCAACATTAGGACGGACAATGATTCGCTTATATCAACCAACAGACGGACAAATCCTATTTAAAGGGCAAGATATCTCTCACGTATCTGAATCAAAACTAAGACAATCGACAAGAAAAAACATCCAAATGGTTTTTCAAGATCCCTTTGCATCACTCAACCCTAGAAAAACACTTCGAAGCATCATCAAAGAACCCTACAAAACACATCATTTATACTCCTTAAAAGAAAGAAATGAAAAAGTAGAACAGCTTTTATCAAAGGTAGGTCTTCATCCAAGCTTTGCGAATCGCTACCCGCACGAGTTTTCTGGTGGACAGAGGCAGCGGATCGGCATCGCTCGTGCGCTTGCCATGAATCCAGAAATGATCATAGCAGATGAGCCTGTTTCAGCACTCGACGTATCCATTCAGGCTCAGGTCATTAATCTGATGGAGGAGCTTCAGGAGGAATTTGACCTGACCTATCTATTTATCTCTCACGACCTAAGTGTGGTCCGGCACATTAGTGATAGAGTGGGCGTCATGTATCTCGGCAAAATGATGGAGCTTGCAGATAAGCACAGCCTGTACGATGACCCGCTCCATCCATATACTCAGGCACTGCTTTCTTCTGTTCCGATCACCCGTAAAAAAGGTCAGGTGAAGAGAGAGCGGATTATGCTGCAAGGCGATTTACCAAGTCCTGCGAATCCGCCAAAAGGCTGTGTGTTTCACACAAGATGCCCGCATGCGAAAGAAATCTGTAAAGAAAAAGCACCAAAATTTCAGGAATTAAGAACGAACCACTTTGTTGCCTGCCATCTCTACGACGCTTAAAACAGCTTGTATGATCTCATCTTTGAGAGGGGGGATAAAGCGGCATCTGTCATCATTTCTAAAAAAAATAGGGGGAATTGTACATGAAAGGTAGAAATCAAAAGTCCATTCTGGTCAGTTTACTGCTGATCTTTACACTGATACTTGCGGCTTGCTCTGGTGGAAATAAAACATCTGGAGACAGTGAAAAGAAATCCACTGGTAAGCCTGTACAAGGCGGAGACCTTGTCATTGGTTCAATTGCAGAGCCTACGTTATTTAACTCGCTTTATTCAACTGATGCGGCAAGCTCTGATATAGAGGAAAGAATCTACAGCTTCTTACTTCAAACAGACGGAAAACTCAACCCGCAGCTATCGCTGGCAGAGGATATTAAAGAATCTGATGACGGCAAGCAGTTTGATGTGACCATTAGAAAAGGTGTGAAGTTTCATGATGGTGAAGAACTGACTGCTGATGATGTTGTGTTTACATACAGCATTCCGATCAATAAGGATTACAACGGAGAGCGTGGATCAGGCTTTGAAGTATTAGATTCTGTCAAAAAGACAGGAGATTACTCTATTGAATTCAAGCTCAATAAAAAAGATCCGTATTTTTATAATGTCACACTAGGAAGCTATGGCATTTTGCCTAAGCATATTTTAGGTGATGTGCCTGTAAAGGATCTCGGCGAAAATGAATTTAACCGAAAAAAACCAATTGGTTCAGGTCCATTTAAATTTGCAGAGTGGAAAGAAGGAGACTATGTCAAACTAGAAGCCTTTGATGATTATTGGGATGGCCGTCCAAACCTTGATACGGTCACCATTAAAACCATTCCTGATCAAAATGCAGCCATTGCTCAGCTATCAGCAGGTGATATTGATTTCTTTGCTGTACCGGGAGTAGAGCTGCAAACAGCTGAAAAAGTCAGCAACATCAAAATTGAATCTGATCTAGGGCTCAATTATTCATATATTGGCTGGAACCAGAAAAATGATCTCTTCAAAAGTAAAAAGGTCCGCCAAGCTCTTACACATGCCATTGATCGTCAAACGATTGTGGATCAAGTGTTAAATGGAGATGGCAAAGTGGCTAACATTCCAGAAAGTCCGCTGTCATGGAACTATCCAAAGAATGAAAATGTCCCAGTGTTTGAATTTGACCAAGAAAAAGCGAAAAAGATGCTCAAAGAAGAGGGCTGGGAGGATACAGATGGAGATGGCTATCTTGATAAGGATGGCAAAAAGTTCTCCTTTGAATTAAAGACGAACCAAGGCAACAAAGTCCGTGAAGATATCGCTGTCGTTGTCCAGCAGCAGCTCAAAGAAATTGGCGTTGAAGCAAAGCCGCAAATTGTGGAATTCAGTGCATTAATCGAACAGACAACACCGCCAAAATGGGATTATGATGCTTTGTTGCTCGGCTGGAGCCTTGCAACATTCCCTGATCAGTTCAGCATCTTCCACTCAAGTCAGTCAGAAAAAGGCTTGAATAACATTTGGTATAAAAATGAAGAGGTCGATCAGCTGTTAGTTGATGCCAAGAACTTAAGCGATCGAAAAGAATATTCGAAGGCGTATGAAAAAATTTATGAGCTGATCGCAGAAGACCAGCCATATACGTTCCTTTATTATGCTAACTCACATCGTGCGATGCCATCTAATCTCCAAGGCTACTCTTACCACCCGAAAGATGAATATTACAAAATCGAAAAATGGTGGATTGAACAGTAGGATGCTTGTGAAGAAGGGGAGTTTTCTCCCCTTTTTTTATCACAGTATGGGCATCCGATGAAAAAGGAGTTGTGCATATGGTTACATATATCATTAGAAGGACATTGCTTTCTATTCCCATTTTGTTTGGTATTACGATTTTGTCCTTTGCCATTATGAAAGCAGCACCAGGCGATCCGATGTCACTCATGATGGACCCCACGATTAGTGCTGCAGATCGGGAAGCCTTTATTGATAAGTACGGCTTGAACGATCCTGAATATGTGCAATATTTGAAATGGCTTGGCAATATGCTTCAAGGTGACTTTGGCACATCCATTGTAAAAAAGGGAACGCCCGTGGCTGATTTGATTTTCGCGCGGCTGCCAAATACCCTCATCCTCATGATCTTTTCTACATTCGTTGCCTTGATTATCGCGATCCCATTTGGTGTTCTTTCGGCAAAACGTCCATATACGAAGCTTGACTATGGTATTACCGTTACATCATTTATTGGACTGGCTATCCCGAACTTTTGGTTTGGTCTCATCCTCATTATGATCTTATCAGTGAATCTGGGGTGGTTTCCGACTGGTGGGGTCTCTACTTTGAATGCAGATTTTAATTTGTTTGACCGGCTTCATCACATCATTTTACCAGCCTTTGTTTTAGCAACTGCTGATATGGCAGGGCTTACGAGGTATACAAGGTCAAGTATGATTGATGTCATGCGGCAGGATTATATTCGCACGGCACGAGCGAAAGGCTTCAGAGAAAACAAGGTCATCTTCAAGCATGGTTTAAGAAACGGCCTGATGCCTGTCATTACGATTTTTGGACTGATGATTCCATCCTTTATTGGCGGCGCTGTGGTAGTGGAACAAATATTCACGTGGCCTGGTCTTGGAAAGCTGTTTATCGATTCTGCCTTTTCAAGAGATTATCCGGTGATTATGGCGATGACCGTCATTTCAGCAGTGCTAGTGGTTGTTGGAAACTTAATAGCGGATATTTTATATGCGATCGTTGATCCGCGTATTGAGTATTAGAAAGGAGCTGAAGCACAATTGGCACAGCCTAATATGGGAACACCTCCTGTTGATCTCAAATTAAAGGAAGGCCTCCCACCAAAACCAGAGACGATGCTGCGTTTATTTTGTGAAAAATTCTTCAAAAATAAATTGGCGGTTGCCGGCTCTGTTATTTTGCTGATCATTATTTTTTCTGCCATGTTCGCGCCAGTGATTGCACCTTACGCACCAGAGCAGCAAGATTTATTAAAGCGGCTCCAGCCCCCAAGTGCAGAGCATTTGATGGGAACTGATAAGTTTGGCCGTGATATTTTCTCAAGGGTGCTTTATGGAGCAAGAGTCTCTCTGTTAGTTGGCTTTGTCTCAGTGATCGGAGCAATCACCATTGGCACCGTCATTGGAGCGGTGGCAGGGTACTTTAAAGGATTTGTTGATTCTGTGTTAATGAGGCTTGTTGATGTGGTGTTGTCTATTCCAGACATTTTTCTATTGATTACGCTAGTGACGATTTTCAAACCAGGTATTGATAAATTGATTTTGATCTTTGCTTTAACCGGTTGGACAACAACCGCCAGACTGATACGTAGTGAATTCTTATCTCTCCGAACAAGAGAATTCGTTTTGGCGGCAAGAACCATTGGAACCAAAAACCATGTCATTATCTTTTCACATATCTTACCGAACTGTATCGGTCCTATTATTGTGTCAGCTACATTGAAAGTGGGCTCCGTGATTTTAGCAGAATCGACGCTGAGCTATCTAGGATTTGGTATTCAGCCGCCAACAGCAAGCTGGGGCAACATGCTGCAAGATGCACAAAATTTCTCGATTATGGTGCAAGCGTGGTGGTATCCGCTTTTCCCAGGTTTACTCATCCTGCTCACCGTTCTATGCTTTAATTTCTTAGGAGATGGGCTGAGAGATGCGCTTGACCCTAAAAAACTAAAGTAAGACTCAAACCTAATGACAATACGGATGAAATGAAAAAAAGGGACTCTGCGGTGTGTTCTCCTTTTGCTTGATGAAATAAAGAAATGCAAGCCGTCATTCACTCTGCTTGAAGTTTTAATAAACTTGGAATAATTTCTCTATCCCTTGCCCATACTGTGGACAACAGTTTTTAAAAAGTGAGGGATTGGTTATGTTATTTCTTCATGATGTATGGGTGAATTGGTTTGAAGGGGAAGAAAATGGCTATAATGTGTGCCATTTTCATGAGTGGCGCAAGGAGGACAGCGTCGAGTTGTTAGATCAAGTGCCTTTACTCAAGGTGCAGAGTCCTTTGTTTGATTACATAGAGAATGATCTATCAGAGCTGCCGAAAACGCTGCTAGAATCTGTATTTGAGAAATCATATGTTCGAAAAAATCATGAACGACGAAAATTAGAGTATTGCTTTGTGGTAACAGATGGCATCCGGATCATTGCTGTGGATACGATTGGGTATTCGATTCCTGTGAGAAAGAGCCGTCTGATTCCAAGGCAGGAGCAATTGGTGTATGAAATGGTGAAAGATGTGAAGGCAGAGGAATATGAATTCTCAACAGACAGCCTTGAGTCTACGAAAGAGTATCATATTTTGTCATTGCCACCACAGCATATTAGTGGATTAACGAGAAAAGAAAGACAGCTGAAGCAGCTGATGTTTATGGCGCTGGATCAATTAAAAGGACTTCAAAACAGAGCAGAAATTGCCTATTGGTATACAGAATGGAATCCGCGCATGTACAACCAAATCAAACGAATGTCATTCGAGGAGATTTGGAACATGCTTTACAATGAAACGATTGATGGATGGTCTGAAAATCACTTAGCATTTTGTGAAAAAATGATTAAAGGACAACCATTTTTTGAAAAGCTATGGGAAATGGAAAACGAATCAAAAGTGAATTAGAAAAAAACTTGCAGCATTCTGAGCTGCAAGCTTTTTTTATTTGCGTTTTCTCCCAAGACCCATGGCATTCTCCATTTTTTTCAGCATCTTACTTGCCGCACGATTTGCCTTTTCAGCGCCTTCGTCTAGAATGCGGTCAAGTTCGTCAGATTCAATGAGTTCATAGTATCGATCTTGAATCGGTTTTAACGCATCAACCACAACGTTTGCTAGATCTCCTTTAAACTCACCATACCCTTTGCCTGCATACTTTTGTTCAAGCTCAGCAATAGATATGTTCCCTAATACAGAATAAATCGTCAGCAGGTTGGCGATTCCGGGCTTGTTTTCTTTGTCATATTTGACGATGCCTTCTGAATCGGTCACAGCACTTTTAATTTTCTTTTCAAGTTGCTTTGGTTCATCTAATAAGGTAATGAAAGATTTTTGATTCGGATCGGATTTGCTCATTTTTTTCGTTGGATCTGTTAAAGACATGATCCGAGCGCCTTCTTTTGGAATTTTCACTTCTGGTACAGTAAAGATATCGTTATACTTTCGGTTAAAGCGCTCAGCAAGCGTTCTTGTCAATTCAAGGTGCTGCTTTTGATCCTCACCGACAGGTACTAAATCTGTACCGTATAATAAGATATCACCAGCCATTAATGGCGGATATGTTAACAGGCCAGAAACGACAGCTTCCTTACCAGCGGATTTGTCCTTAAATTGGGTCATTCTTTCTAATTCCCCAATATAAGCAACACATTGCAGCATCCATCCTGCCTGGGCGTGAGCAGGTACCTCTGATTGGATAAAGAGTGTCGCCTTCTCTGGATCAAGTCCTACTGCCAAATAAAGAGCCGCCAAGCTTCTAATATTTTGACGGAGAGCTAAGCGATCCTGATTTACTGTGATCGCATGCTGATCCACCACACAAAAATAGCCATGATAGTCATGCTGCAAATCAACAAATTGCTTCATTGCTCCAATATAGTTCCCTAATGTAACAGAACCACTAGGCTGAATGCCTGAGAAAATTGTCTTCTTTGTCATACTAAAACCTCTTTTCTTCAATATAAAAAGGCCCACCCGTCACTTTTCAACAGAAAAGGGACGAATGAACCGTGGTACCACCCTTGTTATTTCAATCAGAAATCACTCAAGACGTTGATAGCGGAGACTGCTCCGTCTAAGCCTACTAACTTTTGCGAAGTGTTCGGTTAGCTGCTCCAAAGCCCATTCCATACATGCCATTATCTGCTTGCACCAGCCGCAGACTCTCTGTAAATGGTGAATATATGTACTCTTCTTCTTCATCGCAACAGTATGTCTACTATTATAAAGGATGACCATGAAAATGTCACGAAGCCCTTATGTGACCTTCTCATCATGTCGTTTGACACTTAAAATTTTAGGTAAAATATCAACTAACTGTCAGAATTTTTTTAAAAAGGACGATTAATTATATGTATAAAACATTATTCTTGCTGAATTTGTTAAATTATTTTAATCAATTTACGCTTTAATTTGTTGAAGTAATTGAGACTTTAGTTTATAAAAACCCCTCTTTATCCCCATTTACGTTTTGAAAAAATATATAAAATTGATATTGCAATAAATTATTCTATTCATTATAATGAATTTGTTCACACGTTTGTGCTAGGCTCTTTACATAGTGAAAATTCAGAAAAAACAAAAGAAATAGAAAGTAAGCTATTCAGGGACTTTTTTACGCTATTTCTTAAATCTGAATCTCATCTTTATCGAGACCTTTGAACTAAAACATATTATAAGGGGGAATACAGTTGAAAAAGCGTTGGTCTGTTGTTACTTTAATGCTTATTTTCACACTTGTATTAAGCGCTTGTGGTTTCAGCGGAAACAAATCAGGCGACAGCAGTTCTGGAGAGGCTAAAACAACATTAAATGTGAATATCTCCACTGAGCCTTTTTCTCTACATCCGGGATTGGCAAATGATTCAACTTCAGGAAGTGTCATCCGTCAGACTTTTGAAGGATTAACAAGAATTAACGCTGAAGGTAAGCCAGAAAATGCGATGGCTTCTGATATCAAAACAAGTGATGATGGGAAAACATACACTTTCACACTTCGTGATGCAAAATGGTCTAATGGTGACCCTGTTAAAGCAGAAGATTTCGAATATGCTTGGAAATGGGCATTAGATCCTAAAAATGAATCTCAATATGCTTATCAGCTTTACTATATTAAAGGTGCTGAAGCAGCTAATAAAGGAAAAGCAAAAGTTGCTGATGTTGGTGTGAAAGCTAAAGACGACAAAACGCTTGTAGTTGAGCTAGAGAACCCAACACCGTTCTTTACTGAACTAACTGCATTCTATACGTATATGCCAGTCAACAAAAAAGTGGCTGAAAAGAATAAAAACTGGTACACAAATGCTGGTGAAAACTACGTATCTAACGGACCATTCGTTCTTTCTAAATGGAAACATGGCGGTTCTATCACGCTTGAAAAGAACAATGAATACTGGGATAAAGATACTGTGAAATTGAAAAAAATCAACATGTCTATGATCAAAGATACAAACACTGAGCTTAGCATGTTCAAAAAAGGCGAGCTTGACTGGGCTGGTATGCCAACTGGAAGCCTTCCAACTGAGTCTTTAAAAACATTGAAAAAAGAAGGCGGTCTGAAAATCCAAATGATCGCTGGTATTTATAACTACAAATTCAACACAGAAGTAAAACCTTTAAACAATGCAAACATCCGTAAGGCCCTTGCATACTCAATCAACCGTCAAGCGATCGTTGACAAAATTACGCAAGGTGAACAAGTTCCAGCTATGGCAATCGTTCCACCAACAATGGAAGGATTCACTGATAACAAAACTGGCTACTTCAAAGATCATGATGTAGATACTGCTAAAAAACTTCTTGAAAAAGGTGCGAAAGAATTAGGTTATAAGTCTGTTTCTGATCTTCCAGCATTGAAACTTTCTTACAACACAGATGAAGGCCACCAAAAGATTGCACAAGCAATTCAAGAAATGTGGAAAAAAGATTTAGGTGTGAAAGTTGAACTTGATAACTCTGAGTGGAACGTATACATCGACAAAATCCACAGCGGAGACTACCAAATCGGACGTATGGGCTGGTTAGGTGACTTCAATGATCCAGTGAACTTCCTTGAGCTTTACAAAGATAAAGACGGTGGAAACAACGACACTGGCTGGGAAAACAAAGAGTACAAACAATTGTTGAATGATTCTGCAAAAGAAACAGATAAAACGAAGCGTGAAGAAATGCTGAAAAAAGCAGAAGAAATCATCATCAACGATATGCCTATAGCACCAATTTACTTCTACACTCAGCCTTGGGTACAAGATCCAAAACTTAAAGGTGTAGTTGTATCTGGACTAGGTGATGTTCAATACAAATGGGCACATTTCGAAAAGTAAGAGTTATAGTGTAAGAGATCTACGGCAAGGATCTTAAGGTATATGGAGGATGTCTCTCCATATACCTTTCTTGCTGATTAGAGAAAATGTTGTAAAATCATGGAGGTGCAATTCCGTTGCTTAAATATATCGGTAAGCGATTAATATATATTTTAATCACACTGTTTGTTATTGTAACTGCAACTTTCTTTCTCATGCAGGCAGCACCTGGTGGTCCATTCTCTGGAGAGAAGAAACTTCCTGCTGAAATTGAAGCAAACCTAAACGAGCACTACGGGCTGGACAAGCCTTTATTTGTTCAATATGTAAACTATTTAGGTTCAGTTGCAACATTAGATTTTGGTCCCTCATTTAAGTATAAAGGACAAACCGTAAATGACTTAATCAGTTCTGGATTCCCCGTTTCCTTTACCCTCGGAATTGAGGCAATTCTCCTCGCATTAGCATTTGGTGTATTGTTTGGGGTCCTTGCAGCGCTCTATCATAATAAGTGGCAAGACTATACGATTGCCATTTTAACGATCTTTGGAATTTCTGTTCCAAGTTTCATTTTAGCGGCGCTACTACAATATGTATTTGCATCTGAGGCAAGCGTTATAGCGATTTTCCCAGTTGCAGGATGGGAGTCTTGGGCAAGCACCGTACTACCTTCTATTGCACTTTCCTTCATGCCAATGGCATTTATCGCCAGACTTTCACGGTCAAGTATGCTTGAGGTGCTAAACAGTGACTACATTAGAACGGCTAGAGCGAAAGGATTAACGAAATCAGCTGTTACGATCAAACACGCCATTCGAAACGCATTGTTACCTGTTATTACATACATGGGACCAATGGCAGCTTCAGTTTTAACCGGTAGTTTTGTCGTGGAGAAGATTTTTGGTATTCCTGGATTAGGCTCTCACTTTGTTACAAGCATTACAAACCGTGATTACACCGTCATCATGGGTGTCACAGTCTTCTACAGTATCATTCTATTAATTAGTATTCTAATCGTTGACGTCCTCTACGGTATTATCGATCCTAGAATTAAACTGACGAAGGCGAAGAAAGGGGTCTAACACATGGAAGAGATGAAAAAAGATTTATTTGTGCCGGCGACGGCTGACGCAGCAGAATCTGAAAAAATTTCTAAACCTAGTCTATCTTTATGGAAGGATGCTATGCTTCGCTTCCGTGCAAATAAACTTGCAATGGTTGGACTCACAATCATTTTTATTATTGTGATGCTGGCGATCTTTGTTCCGATATTTTCTAAATATGATTACTCGACGACTGATTTGCTTAATGCAGACCAGCCGCCTTCAAAAGAGCATTGGTTTGGTACAGATGATTTAGGCCGAGACATGTTTGTTCGTACATGGGTAGGGGCAAGAATTTCGATCTTCATCGGTCTTGCTGCAGCTATTCTCGACGTGATCATCGGTATTATCTGGGGAAGTATCGCTGCATTCAAAGGCGGCCGTACAGATGAAGTCATGATGCGAATTGCAGACGTTTTATGGGCTATTCCAACATTACTAATGGTTATCTTAATGATGGTTGTACTACCAAAAGGTTTATTGACGATTATCCTCGCCATGACAGTCGTAGGCTGGATTAACATGGCACGTATTGTTCGGGGACAAGTTTTACAATTGAAAAGCCAGGAGTACGTTCTTGCAGCACAAACATTGGGTGCGAAAACATCTAGACTGTTATTTAAACATTTGATTCCAAACTCAATGGGACCAATTCTTGTCACGATGACACTAACGATCCCTTCTGCTATTTTCACGGAGGCATTCTTGAGCTATCTAGGGCTTGGTGTACCGGCTCCATTAGCTAGTTGGGGAACAATGGCGTCTGACGGGATTCCCGCCATGACGTACTATCCATGGAGATTGTGGTTCCCAGCCGCATTTATCTGTATTACAATGTTTGGTTTTAACGTGGTTGGAGACGGACTAAGAGACGCTTTAGATCCGAAGTTGCGTAAATAAGGAGTGATTAGGATGGAACGTGAACGTATTCTAGAGGTGAAAGACCTTGCAATCTCATTTAAAACATATGGTGGAGAGGTTCAAGCCATTCGTGGTGTGAACTTCCATTTAAATAAAGGCGAAACACTTGCTATTGTAGGTGAGTCTGGCTCTGGTAAAAGTGTCACATCACAGGCCATCATGAGATTAATTCCGATGCCGCCAGGTTATTTTAAGCGCGGAGAGATCCTGTTTGATGGGCAAGATATTGTCAAGAAAACGGAAAAACAAATGCAAACCATTCGAGGAAAAGACATCGCTATGATTTTCCAGGATCCGATGACTTCTTTGAACCCTACGATGAAGGTAGGGAAACAAATTACAGAAGTACTATTCAAGCACGAACAAATTTCAAAAGAAGCGGCTGAAAAAAGAGCCATTGAATTATTAGAGCTTGTTGGGATTCCAATGCCTGAAAAAAGAATCAAACAATATCCGCACGAATTTAGTGGCGGGATGAGACAAAGGGTTGTCATCGCGATGGCACTAGCGGCAGATCCAAAGCTATTGATTGCCGATGAGCCGACAACTGCACTTGATGTGACGATCCAGGCACAAATTTTAGAATTAATGAAAGAAATTCAGCAAAAAGTGGAAACATCGATTATCTTTATTACCCACGATCTAGGTGTTGTCGCCAATGTTGCTGATCGTGTAGCCGTCATGTATGCAGGGCAGATTGTGGAGACAGGTACTGTTGATGAAATTTTCTACAATCCGAAACATCCATATACATGGGGACTTTTAGCATCAATGCCAAGTTTAGATACAGATGGTGGAGCTGAAGGGAAGCTGACAGCGATCCCAGGAACACCGCCAGATCTAACAAACCCGCCGAAAGGAGATGCATTTGCACTCCGCAGCGATTATGCAATGAAAATTGACTTTGAACAAGAACCGCCAATGTTCAAAATATCAGATAC
This sequence comes from Bacillus pumilus, assembly GCF_002744245.1. Lineage (GTDB taxonomy): Bacteria > Bacillota > Bacilli > Bacillales > Bacillaceae > Bacillus > Bacillus pumilus_M. Next base: position 73,990 of record NZ_NKHG01000038.1, read on the forward strand.
GCATTATGTGAAATCATGGCTACTTCATCCGAATGCACCTAAAGTTGAACCGCCTGCTTCAGTTAAGGCGAGAATGCGTGAACTAGAAGGTAGCTACGAAAAACCTGTATTAGTAAAAGAGGGTGAATAGCATGGCAGAAAAACTGTTAGAAATTAAAAATTTAAAGCAGCATTTCCATACAGCAAGAGGGACTGTGAAAGCAGTAGACGGTGTCTCATTTGATATTTATAAAGGTGAAACACTTGGACTTGTAGGTGAATCTGGATGTGGTAAGTCCACAACCGGCCGTTCCATCATTCGACTTTATGATGCGACAGATGGCGAGGTTCTCTATAAAGGGGAAAGCGTACACGGGAAGAAATCAAGACAGAAAATGCTTGAATTCAACCGCCAAATGCAGATGATTTTCCAAGATCCGTATGCCTCGCTTAATCCTAGAATGACAGTTCTTGATATCATTGCAGAGGGCATTGACATTCATGGTCTCGCAAAAACAAAGCAGGCGCGTAAAGAACGTGTGTATCAATTACTTGAAACAGTTGGTTTGAACAAAGAGCATGCGAACAGATACCCACATGAATTTTCAGGTGGTCAAAGACAGCGTATTGGAATTGCCCGTGCATTAGCTGTTGAGCCGGATTTCATCATTGCCGATGAACCAATCTCTGCACTAGATGTGTCCATCCAAGCGCAGGTTGTCAACTTAATGAAAGAACTGCAAGAAGAAAAAGGCTTAACGTATTTATTCATTGCACATGACCTTTCTATGGTGAAATACATCAGTGATCGTATCGGCGTGATGTATTTTGGGAAGTTGGTTGAGCTGGCACCAGCGAATGAATTATACGAAAACCCGCTTCATCCATATACAAAATCTTTACTATCTGCGATTCCGCTTCCAGATCCTGATTATGAGCGTAACCGCAAACGAATGAAGTACGATCCATCTGTTCATAAAGGAACAAACACCGAGTTCCGTGAAGTGAAGCCTGGTCACTTTGTGAGCTGCACAGAGGAAGAATTCAAAGAGCTCATGGCGAAACAATAAGTACGGAAAAGAAGCACTGCATGGTCAGTGCTTCTTTTTTATTTTACAAAAAAACAATATCATGGTAATTTCCGGGTAGCAACGAGCAAATTTCAGGAGGAAATCAGATGTCGACATGGAAAACTTTTCGCTATTCAGTGCTTCATTTTTTCATCGTATTTATGCTTTTTTCAACGTCTTTTTTGGCGGAACCAAACGGAGGAAAGTGGATGCTTGCGTATATGGTGCTTATCGGAATCGTGTCTTTTTCGGTGGAATATATGCTTTACCGAAATACAAGCAATCAGAAGCAAGAAGTGCGGCGTATGAAGTATCTTTATTTCATCATGTTTCAAATAGCAATGACACTGATTTTATTATTCTGTTTTCAAATGCTGATGAATCGTTCGATATAAAACTTTTTTTGCATTGTTTGAAAAAAAGTGAAACCACCTATGACATTGTTGCGTCTTACTAGTACAGGTGTTTAATTAGCAGGAAATCGGGAATATCTAAGGAAGTGGTTCTTAACTATATGATAAGGAGCAGATCCATGAACTGGTATGAAAAGCTCAGTGAATACTTCCCGATAGAAGAAATGAAGTCAAAAGAGCATATGGAAGCTTTATTAAAGGAAAGAAGTGATATTTATCATAAGGAGGAAGGGCCTCATCATGTGATGATGTATGCAGAATTTGATTCTTTCATCTTTATTGATTATTTATTTGTTTCCAAAGATGCACGAGGTGAAGGTCTCGGATCAAAGCTCATTCATAAGCTGAAGGAGAAAAAGAAACCCATCTTGCTTGAGGTCGAGCCTGTAGATGAAGATGATGCAGATACTGCAAAACGCCTAAAGTTTTATCAAAGAGAGCATTTCAAGCATGCCGAATCAATCGGATACAAACGCAGGTCACTTGCAACCAATGAAGTGAACCACATGGAAATCCTTTATTGGTCGCCTCTTACAGATAATGAGGAAGAAATGATGGAGGCCATGAGGAAGACATACGAAAGAATCCATACGTATAAAGATGAAGAATGGTATGGGCAATCGTATGAGGATGTTGATGATGTGTTAAAGGTCATTGAAAATAGAAAACAAAAAAATATTTTCGATCATCTCGACTAAATGAGAATGTTCAGACATCAAGCATCATCATAAAATGAATGAAATTGTCTAGTTTTTGTCACAAAAATTGCAAGAAAATCTGTTCATACTTACTTTTTTATAGTATAATCACTATAAAGATTACTTATTTAGAACAATTTTAATTTAAGAATACAGATCAATATTCATTCTACAAATTGAGGAGTGAAGATTTATGGTAACATTATACACATCACCAAGCTGTACATCATGTAGAAAAGCAAGAGCGTGGTTAGAAGAGCACAATATTCCTTATCAAGAGAGAAATATTTTCTCTGAACCTCTTTCAATCGATGAAATCAAAGAAATTCTTCGAATGACGGAAGATGGTACAGATGAAATTATCTCAACACGTTCTAAAGTGTTCCAAAAGCTAAATGTGAATGTTGAAACAATGCCGCTTCAACAATTGTATAAACTGATCAATGAGCATCCTGGTCTTTTAAGACGTCCTATTATTTTGGATGAAAAAAGACTGCAAGTTGGGTATAACGAAGATGAAATTAGACGTTTCCTTCCAAGAAAGGTTCGTACATTCCAACTAAGAGAAGCTCAGCGACTTGCTAACTAATAGAAAAGCGAAAAGCTGCCGATCATTTGGCAGCTTTTTTTATTTGTTTTCAGCAGTTTGTTCATAAAATAGACTGGCTAAAATAACGGTTGCGACTGTTAAAAATGGAAGCAAAAATTCAAGGGTTGCATGTTGTGCCATAAATTCATTTAATTTTACATCACGGACGATCATTTCTCCGCCCGTAAAAGCTAAAAGAGCACTTCCTCCGTATAAAAGAAAAGGAAATTTGGTTAATGCGGCATGAATGAGCTTACTCCCCCAAATAATAATAGGGACTGAAATCATTAAACCAAAAGCGGTGAGCCACATGTTGCCTTTAGCCGCACCTGCAACAGCGATGACATTATCAAGTGACATGAAGAGGTCTGCAATGACGATGGTTTGGATAGCACGCCAAAGGGAGCCGCTGCTTTTAATGCGAATGGATTCTTTCTTTTGTTCGATCAACAGATTGTATCCTATATAAAGGAGGAAGAGACCGCCAATACATTGCAAATAAGGGATGGTCAATAAATAGACTGCAGCACCTGTCATTGTTATTCTCATTAGCACTGCCAAAAGTGTGCCGATCCATATGGCTTTATTGCGTTTATCATTTGATAAGCTTCGACTTGCCATCGCAATGATTAAAGCATTATCCCCGCCTAAAATCAGGTCTATGCCAATAATTATCAGTAAAGATACGATCCACTCTGTTTCCATCCAAATCACCTCAATTCACTATAGAGCTCGTACAACCAATATATGAAGACAATTCAAATATATGTTTCTGTAAGTTTTCTTTGTAAAAAATGCGTTTTTATTTCTTTTATTCATGTTTTATCATAAAATAGACAGTACAAAGCAATACCTCAATTCTTTAAACGGTTAACATGTAGACGGAACGGGTAAAGTGTAGTAAAGTACTATTAATTGGGAGCTTGTATGTCCCTTCAACATCTTATATAGAAGGGAAGGTTGGCAAAATGGAAATCGAAAGAATCAATGAACATACAGTGAAATTTTATATTTCCTACGGTGATATTGAAGACCGCGGTTTTGATCGTGAAGAGATTTGGTATAATCGTGAGCGCAGTGAAGAGCTGTTCTGGGAAGTAATGGACGAAGTGCACGAAGAAGAAGAGTTTGCAGTAGAGGGGCCACTTTGGATTCAAGTACAGGCACTTGATAAAGGTCTTGAAATTGTCGTGACAAAAGCCCAACTTTCTAAAGATGGACAAAAGCTCGAATTGCCGATTCCAGAGGATAAAAAGAATCAAACAGATGAAGAAAGTCTAGATGCACTGCTTGATGATTTTCATAAAGAAGAGCAGGATCAAGAAGAAACTAATGAGAAGGACAAAAAACTTCAACTTCAATTCGTGTTGAAAATGGATGACTTTGAAGATTTGATTGCACTTTCTCAATTAAATATGCAGGATTTTACCACAAGTTTATATTCGTTTGAAAACCGTTATTATCTATATGTTGACTTCCACGAGGATTTGTCAGATGAGCAAGTGGAGAATAAGCTCAGCATTCTGCTTGAATATGCTCATGAATCAGTGGTCAGCATCTACAGACTGCAGGAATACGGTCAGCTGATTGTTAAAGGTCACGCCCTTGAAACGATTCAACAGCACTTCTCGTAAACAACAAAAGTCGATTTCTATAGAGGAATCGGCTTTTTTATCTGATGAATAGTTAAACAAAGAGATCGGCAAGGAGAAAATGAAATGAGAAATTTAGTCAAGGTTCTATTTTTTCTTATCATTACGATAGGTGCTTATTTGATTATTCAAATTTTTGCCGGTGATCTAGCGGTAAGTGTACTAAGTTCCATCAGTGTCCTATTCACTTTATCGATTATCTTCATCGGATTTGTCATTTTCTTAGAGAACAGGAATCCGTCTCAAACCATCACGTGGCTTGTCCTACTTGGCAGCTTTCCGCTGTTCGGCTTTTTGTTCTATTTTTTCTTTGGACGCAATATTAAAAAGCGCCGGCTGTTTGAAAAGAAAGCGGTACTGGATGAACAGTTAATCCAGGAAGATGAGCGCATTCAAAGAGAAGCGATTGAAAAAATGACACATATGGGTGACCATCAGCAGCTCTTATTTAAGCTGGCCCACAGACTTGGACATACCCCTATTACGTATCGCACATCCTCTAAAGTCCTAACCAATGGGAAAGAAACGTTCTCTCATATTTTTGAAGAGATTAAAAAAGCCACACATCATATTCATTTAGAATATTATATACTCCGCCATGATGACCTTGGTCAAGAACTAAAGGACATTTTAATTGAGAAAGCAAAAAATGGCGTCATTGTTCGCTTTTTATATGATGATGTAGGGAGCTTAAAGCTCTCTCGTCAATATATTGCTGATCTAGAAAAGGCCGGTGTGCAGATCGTACCGTTTTTACCAGTGAGACTGCCTTTGTTAAATAATAAAATTAATTTCCGAAATCACCGAAAAATTGTTGTGATTGATGGAGAAGTAGGCTTTGTCGGAGGGCTTAACATCGGGGATGAATACATGGGTAGAAGCAGACAATATGGGTTATGGCGTGATACGCACCTCATGATTAAAGGAGAGGCTGTTCGCGATTTGCAGCAGATTTTTATGCAGGATTGGTATTATATGACCAATGAAAGATGCTCAGGCGTAGACTACTTCAAAGATTTTAGCCACATGGAGAGTACAACAGAGGGCGTACAAATGATTGCTGGCGGTCCTGATAAACAGTGGGAGGTCATTAAAAATCTTTTTTTCTCCATGATCATCTCAGCAAAAAAATCGATTTGGATCGCTTCACCATATTTTGTGCCAGATGATGATATTTTGTCAGCTCTGAAAATTGCTGCTTTGAGCGGAGTAGATGTTCGGATTATTGCTCCCAAAAATCCAGATAAACGCATTGTATTCCACGCGTCTCGTTCATATTTCCCTGAACTTCTTGAAGCAGGAGCGAAGGTATATGAATATGATCAAGGCTTTATGCATAGCAAGTTTATCATTGTTGATAGTGAACTGGCCTCAATTGGGACAGCGAATATGGATATGAGAAGCTTTCATTTAAACTTTGAAGTCAATGCTTTCCTCTATAAAACCAAAAGCACGGAGAAGCTGGTCAATGACTTCTTAGGTGATTTAGAGCAGTCGCATGAAATCGTCCCAGAAGAATTCGCAAAGAGACCTCTGAGAGTGAGACTATTTGAATCAACAGCAAGATTATTATCACCACTTTTATAAACATTGTATTTTCCCCCTTTCCTTAAAGGGGGATTTTTTATTTTATCGATGAAATAATTGTGAAATATATGTTTTGGAAGAAAAAAACACCATTTTCCATATTCGCTTTCCTATACAAAATCAAGCTATAATACGGTCATCGAAGAGACAAGGAGCGAATTGAATGAATGCAGCGATCATGGATAATGGGAAGCTTATCCGAATTACACATCATCTAACGAAAAGTCGGTTAGAGCATGTAAGGGCTACGTGCAAATTTTATTGTCCTGAATGCAGTCAGGAGGTTCAATTAAAGTTAGGTGAGCATCGTGTCTATCATTTTGCACATAAACAGCTGACAGCATGTCCGTTAGCCGCTGCAGGCGAAACGGTTTACCATCAGTCGGGAAAGGCAGACCTCGAAGGTTGGCTCAAACGACTTGGACATAAGCCAATGCTGGAGAAATATGTTTCAAAGATTCAACAGCCCCCTGATGTGACCGTCGTTGAGGGAGATGTAGGCTACGCGATCGAATTTCAATGTGCGAATATTTCTCAGCAAGAGGTAAGGAAAAGAACAAGAGGTCTCCGTGCCGCAGGGCTTTTTCCTATATGGATCATAGGTGCAAATCGTTTAACACGAATATCTACCCAGCTCTTTTCTTTCTCTTCCATTCATTGGGGAGTTTTAAGGCAATCGCACAAAAGGAGATTGATCTTTTATTGCCCGATTCAGCAAATGTTCATCCATCTTGATCATCTCCTCGTATTTCAGTCAACGAAAATATGTGCTACAATGACTGTCAGGCCGTCTTCAGCATACCATCAACTTTCAGCACTCCTCGATCCTCCCTTGAGCAAGCGTCCAGTAAATAAGCAATGGGTGAGGTGCGTTCAGCAATTTAGGCAGCGGCCTCCCCGCATTTTATCAAATGAAAGTAAGCGTTTGAGACACATTTTTTATGAGCATCATCGCACGACATTTCCATTTCTTCCAACTGATTTGTTTATTCCACTGACAGAAGCGTATATCTTTAGTAGTCCGGTTTATGTCTGGCAGGGGTGCCTTTATGATTGGATGGTTAGAAGAAAAGGAAGAGCACCAGTGACAATCCAACTGCTGATAAAAGAAATCTATCGGTGTATACAGGCAAAAGAAGTGAAGCTCCGATATGCCAATGTCACAATCGAAGAAGTCAAAGACGTGATCACTGCATATATTAAGGCTCTCATCAGCAAAGGGTTTTTACACATGACGAAAGAGGGTAATTATCAAGTAACGTCGAATCAAATGCCTATACGAACAGTAAATGAAGCGTTTAAACGAGATGCTTTCTTATTTCATTAGCATGTTTCAGGCCCACTTTGATCATCATAAGAATAAGGTGGTGGTGCTATTGAATAGAAAGAAACGCTTTTTTCTCATTTTCTTAGCCTGTTTGGTATTTATTTCTGCATATGATTTGACAAATATAGTTCAAAACAAAGAAGATAAACACAACACCAATTTCTTTCACTTTCCGAAAGGTTGGTTCAACACAACTCATGCAAGGGGGATTCATATGACTTCACAAAGCAAAAACAACCATTTACCAGACAGAAGCGAAGTAAAAGAAGAAAACAAATGGCGCCTTGAAGATATTTTTGAAAGCGTCGATTCGTGGAACAAGGAATTCGAAGCTGTAAAAAAAGAAATTCCGAAGCTAGCCCAATTTAAAGGCAAGCTGTCCCATTCTGCTGATGTTCTGTATGAAGCCCTAACATTTCAGGATCAACTTTCTGAAAAGCTTGGCAAGCTTTATACATATGCGCACATGAAATATGATGAAGATACAACAAACTCATCATTTCAGGCATTAAATGATAAGGCGTCTAATTTATTTACACAGATGTCCAGTACATCTGCTTATATTGTTCCAGAGATTTTATCCATTCAAGAAGATAAACTGCAGCAATTTATTTTGGAAAAAGAAGAATTAAAACTTTATTCTCACGCTCTAGAAGAAATTAACAAAGAGCGTCCACATATTTTAAGTGAGGAGCAAGAAGCTTTATTAGCTGAGGCATCTGAACCTCTATCATCTTCATCCACTACATTTAGTATGTTTAATAATGCAGATATTTCGTTCCCATCTGTAAAGGATGAGAGTGGGGAAGAAAAGAAGATTACCCATGGCAACTTCATTACATTTTTAAATAGTGATGACCGTGAAGTGAGAAAGAACGCCTTCAAAGCCGTTTATAAAACGTATGATCAATATAAAAACACACTTGCTTCTACACTTAGCGGTTCGATTAAAAAGGATAATTTTTATGCGAAAGTCCGAAATTACAAATCCGCAAGGGAAGCAGCTTTATCAAGAAATAGCATTCCAGAAGAAGTGTATGACAATCTAATTGATACAGTTCATCAATATTTACCGTTATTACATCGCTATATAGAATTGCGTAAAAAGGTATTAAAACTTGATGAAGTGCACAATTATGACTTGTATACTCCACTTGTGAAAGATGCTGGCATGAAGCTGACCTACGATGAAGCCAAGGATTATATGCTGAAAGGCTTAGCTCCATTAGGAGAAGAATATGTGTCCGTCTTAAAAAAAGGACTTACCAATCGCTGGGTGGATGTTTATGAGAATAAAGGGAAACGAAGCGGTGCGTATTCATCTGGAAGCTACGGCACAAATCCATATATTTTAATGAACTGGCAAAATAATATTGATAATTTATTTACATTGGCTCATGAATTTGGTCACTCTGTCCATAGCTACTACACTAGAAAACATCAGCCATATCCGTATGGAAACTATAGTATTTTTGTAGCAGAAGTGGCATCCACAACAAATGAAGCGTTACTAGGGGAATATTTGCTAAATAAATTAGACGATAAAAAGCAGCGTTTGTATGTGTTAAATCACTTGTTAGAAGGCTTTAGAGGAACGGTATTTAGACAAACGATGTTTGCTGAGTTTGAGCATCTGATTCACGTGAAAGCACAAGAAGGAGAAGCATTAACGCCAGAGTTTATGACGAACCTTTATTACGACTTGAATAAGAAGTATTTTGGTGACGACATGGTTGTAGATAAAGAAATCGGATTAGAGTGGACGAGAATCCCTCATTTCTATTACAACTATTATGTGTATCAATATGCGACAGGCTATAGTGCTGCGCAAGCGTTAAGTAAGCAAATATTAGAGGAAGGTAAACCTGCGGTAGAGCGTTATACAGACTTCCTTAAAGCAGGAAGCTCCGATTACCCAATCAATGTGCTGAAAAAAGCAGGTGTTGATATGGCATCTAAAGAACCAATTGAAGCAGCATGTCAATTGTTCGAAGAAAAACTAAAAGAAATGGAAGAGCTCATCTCCAAAACTGGTGAGTAACGAAAAGACTTCTGTCAAATATGTGAGTGCGAGCTCATCTTTTGGCAGGAGTTTTTTCTTGGGATAATAAAAAAAGACCCCTCCTGAAGAAGAGGAGAAGCCTTTCAAATGCTCACCCTTTAAATCCTTTAAAGGTCTTACGGTGATTCAGTCGATATAGTGTAAAGAGAATCGAAACAAATAAGAGCGGTGACGTCAGATAAAGAGGCAGAATTTTCATTAAGCCTAATATATTTAAAAAGAAGCATAAGCCGATGGCAACAAGTCCAATCGTTATGCTGCGCATGCAGATCCCCCCATTTTTTCGTTACTTTCACTATATGAAAGTGACAGTCCTCTTATGTTTTGTGACAAAAATATGAACATATAGCATATCAGTTGTCATAAGTCGACAAAATTTGATATACTACAGATGTGAAATTAATCACATACAAACATTACCCCTTTGTTTGACCGTGAAAAATTTCTCCCATCCCCTTTGTTGTCGTTAAGACATAGTGAAACCGCGCTTATCCCGGCGCGGTTTCTTCGTGTTTATATTCAGAACAAATGTTCTTGTTTAAGGTGAAGAAAAAACATGGGTCAGCACCCATGTTCATTCTCACAGCCGTAGACATTAAGATCTGAATGGTTCTCATTTTCTTTATAGCGCCAAAACATTTCTTGATGTATCTGTACACGTTCTACCTTTTTAGCGAATGCCAGCTTCTTCATTTGACGTTCAACTTCTTCAAGCGTCAGGTCATATACAACAGCAATTTCTTTTGCTGATGCAAATTGAAAGTAAGCGATAAACCATTCAAGCGGTGGTCGTTCTGAAGGTGTTGGTTTTTCACCAATCATTTCAAAAAGAATTTCCTCGTATACATCATATGAGTATGCACCCGAAATCTTTAATCCTTCCTCCCCGTTCACCGTATTGAAAAAGGCGAAGGTAGGAAGCTCGGATACGTCCATTTCAGCTGCGATTTTCATATCACATTTTAGGGCTTTGACTGCACTTTGCGAATGGATATCCCGCTGGAATTCCTCAATGTCCAGTCCAGCAATTTTTGCATTTTCTAGCAAGACATGTTCACTTGTAACGTCTTGCTGATGGCAAAAAAGTGATTCCTGAATGAGGCGTAAAAATTTCATTCCGCATTTTCTGCCTTGAAGCTCAGCTGCTTTTAGTGCGAGCGAGGCGAGATAGGGTGATGTTACAATTTGTTCAGACAGCATTTGTTCTTTTTTGGTCTGAGTTTTGGTGGCAAATTTCCCCCATGCTTCAGTCAGCAAATGCTTCTTTCTTTTCCGGTTCAATGCATTAATACTAGAGCTTGTGACCATTCGCAAAGTGAAAAAACGGCCATACTTCATTTTCAATTTTTTAATTGATGGCTCTAATAACCAGCAGTCTGGGCTAAGAGGATCAATGAACACATAGATTTCAATCGGCTTTTGAGGATGTCCGTGACAGTGTGAAAAATATTGATCGTGCGGATTGCAGCTCAAGATCGTCCGTCCTTTTCAGGTGTTTGGTTGACCATATGACGAGCCGTCAGAGAAAGCCGCTCAAATAAAAAGTCACGAATATCGCCGGTTAGTCCTACTTGATCCATTGCATCCTCCATGCATTCAAGCCATGCGTCAGCCCGCTCCTCAGTAATCGGAAAAGGGAGATGTCTCGCCCGCAGCATTGGGTGACCATGCTCCTCTGTATAAAGCGGCGGTCCGCCTAAATATTGAGTTAAAAACTGTTTTTGTTTTCTTGCTGTTTCTTTTAAGTCATCCGGGAAAATAGGATGAAGCAAAGGATGACACTTTACATTTTCATAAAAAGTATCAACAAGTTGCGATAGAAGTTCCTCTCCAACCGCTTCGTAAGGTGCGTTAAACGATTGTACCATGTTGACTACTCCTTTTACTCGTAGCTAATAGGATGGCTCACCCTATTGCGAATTTCATTTATTTCAAAAGTGATATTCAGTTTGTTCTATTTTATTGTTTCTATTCTTGTATACTTATTTTAACAACCTCAACTCAATTCCACAAACAAACCGCTTTGGCTCTCTGGAATTAGAGAGAGGGGTGGATTCCGTGTTAATTGACCATATCATAACACATTCGGTCAAAAAAAGGTGAAAAGCGACATACAAAAAACCGAAGGGGTTATTCTCTTCGGTTTAGGCGAAATACTGCGCAGTGATTTTCTTTACATAATTTTGTGTTTCTTTAAATGGAGGAATGCCCCCGTATTTATCTACATTCCCTGAGCCTGCGTTATAGGCAGCTAAAGCGAGTGAGACATTTCCATTATATTTATGAAGCATTTGTTTTAAATACTTCGTTCCGCCTTCAATGTTTTGGGCCGCATCAAAGGCATTATTCACGCCAAGTGATTTAGCAGTAGACGGCATGAGCTGCATGAGTCCAAGCGCACCTGCATGGCTGACAGCATTCGTACGATAGCCGGATTCTTGCTTGATCACCGCGTGAATCAGCTTCTCTGGAACGCCATGCTTTTGAGCCATTTGTGAGACAATCTGGTTAATCTCTTTTGATGAAGCACTTGAAGTGGTCTTTTGAAGTGGCGGCGTATAGCTGTTGTTTAAGACGTTTCCGATGCCATTCGCCGTATTCAATTGAGCGTCATTTGCATATAAAGATTGAGAAGACAATGGTTCACTGCTGGTCATGGCAGAAAGATACGGATTCGTACGTGTATATTGCGTGTTCGGAGCCGTTGATGGGTCCGTGCCCATGAAAGCAGAGATTGAAAGTGGAAGGCGTGATAATTCTGACCCGCCTAAAAAATCTTGCAGCAGCGACTGGAATGAGGCCTGTGCACTTGATTCTTGGCCGGTCGACATTTGCGTTTGTCCGTTATCTGATTGTAACGTTTTGAGCGCTTGAAGCTGCATAAAGGATTGAAGTTGATTGACGTTCATCATGTTCCTCCTTCAAGGAATTTATCTATTCTGTGTTTTCATTTTCTCTTCATAAAAACGAACCACTTTGTTTTTCGTTTTTCGTGTTGGGATCTGAAATTGACGGAGCAATGCTGAGAATGCGGTTTGTCCGATTTCTAAATCGCTCACTTCAAATTCAAGTTCATAGTCCTCTACTGTTAAATATCGGCTGTGATCTAAAACAATTAAGCCCTCGTTGATCATTTTTTCTGCTCTTGACGTTTCAAGTGAACCAAAATACACAATTTGATCCTTTTGAATGTTCAGGTTGTCTAACCTGTCTGCTACTTCGCCTTCTGGTAGTTGAAATTGTTCAAGGCTAGCGGGAGGAGCTAATGTTTGGTGGGTTTCCAGCAAGCCAATTTCATGTGGTTCCTTTAATGTAAGAACCCATTGACCATCTTTTTCTCTCATTCGTAAGGCAGCAAATTGAGATTTTATATCAAATTGAGGTGTATCCAAGTAATAGTTGGTTTGAGTGCGGAAATCCGTATCCTTCAATTGAAAATATTGTTTCAGCTGTTCAAATTCTTCTTTCAATAATAATTGCTTTAATTCTATTTCAATTTCCTGTGCCATTTTGACATCAACCTTTCATTTAGAGGAAATATATTTATTGTACATGATGTGTGTTCGCCATGTAAAAGCTAGTTTTGTATCTCATCTATCCCTTTAATATGTATGTGTCCATGTTTAGACTGAATGATGCAAAATCATCATTTGAAAGGAGAAATCGAGATTTTCTTTAAAAGTTCGGTTTATCAATATTGAACTTGATATGGTAAAATAAAGCTGTACTTTGTTGTAAAGGAGATCATGATGCAAAACAGAATTGAAATCACAGAAGCAACTTTAAAAGAAGACAGGCTGATTTTGACGGTCCAGTCAGATAAGCAAATTCAAAAAGCAAAGGCATCAGGACAAATGCTTGTTGATTCTGATCACTTTGCGTTCGTTTACATACTTGAAACTGATGAGTCTTTTACGTATCTTATTTTAGGAGAGAACACTTGGGCTCCATTAAAAGAAGCAATGAATCGCGACATCCCTGTCTATCTGACAGCGGAAGAAATATCGTTAGAACTCATTCACCTTCATCAGGAATTACACTATTTAATCGACAATATTAAAGACAATGCCAATTACGGAGATATGGAAGAGAAAGTGAAAAGCACATTCCTCTGAAATAATTAGGTATTTGGAATTGGGGGAAGTTTCATGGACAAAAAACAATGGGATCAATTCCTCGCACCATATAAGCAAGCAGTCGAAGAATTAAAAGTAAAACTAAAAGGTATTCGAAATCTGTATGAATTCGAGGATGACCATTCACCAGTAGAATTTGTCACAGGCCGAGTGAAACCCGTTGCCAGCATATTAGAAAAGGCAAAGCGTAAAAACATCCCGATGCATGAGATTGAAACGATGCAGGATATTGCTGGGCTTCGCATTATGTGCCAGTTTGTAGAAGATATACAAGTCGTGAAAAAAATGCTTCAGTCACGAAAAGACTTTGTGGTGGTTGATAAACGCGACTATATTGCAGAACATAAAGAAAGCGGATATCGCTCGTACCACCTTGTTGTGTTATATCCGATGCAAACGGTCAACGGAGAGAAGCAGCTCCTCGTCGAAATCCAAATTCGTACACTTGCGATGAACTTTTGGGCGACCATCGAGCATTCTCTGAATTATAAATATAGCGGGAATATCCCGGAAAAGGTCAAACTGCGCCTTCAAAGAGCTTCTGAGGCAGCATCTCGTCTTGATGAGGAGATGTCTGAAATTAGAGGAGAAATTCAAGAAGCACAAGTGGCATTTTCCCGGAAAAAGAAAACCGATAGCTGAACCGAAGCTTGATCAAATATATGATGCTGCCTTCTTGTAGCAGCAAGGTGGAAAAGGAGAAGAATTCATGAAATTTGCCGTTTCTTCAAAAGGGAATTCTGTATCTGACACACTCAAAAATAAAATTCAGACCTACTTACTGGATTTTGGCATGGAATTAAATGAAGAGGAACCAGATCTTGTTATTACTGTCGGGGGAGACGGAACCCTTTTATATGCTTTTCACCGCTATAGCAACCGCCTGAATGAAACAGCTTTTGTCGGTGTTCATACAGGGCATCTTGGCTTTTATGCTGACTGGGTGCCGAGTGAAATTGAAAAGCTTGTCCTTGCCATTGCAAAAACACCTTATCATATTGTGGAATATCCGATTCTTGAAGTCATTGTCAGATACAACGATGGCGGCCGGGAAGAGAAATATTTAGCAATGAATGAATGTACGATCAAAAGTATGGAAGGTACGCTTGTGGCAGATGTTGAAATTAGAGGTCAGCTTTTTGAAACGTTTAGAGGTGACGGTCTTTGTTTGTCTACGCCATCTGGCAGTACGGCTTATAACAAAGCACTTGGCGGTGCCATTATCCATCCTTCGATTAGAGCCATTCAGCTTGCAGAAATGGCTTCGATTAATAACAGGGTGTTCCGGACAGTCGGTTCACCGCTTATTTTGCCAGACCACCACACTTGTGTGATCAAACCGATCAACGATGTGGATTTTCAGGTGACGATTGATCATTTGACGCTGCTTCATAAAGATGTGAAATCCATTCAATGTCGTGTGGCAGACGAGAATGTCCGTTTTGCCCGATTTAGACCATTTCCGTTTTGGAAAAGGGTGCAAGATTCCTTTATCGGAAAAGGAGAATAAGAAAGAGGTCGTTCTAATCTGGAATACTTTAAGTTAACCAAAACGATTGCAGCCAAAGAAGAGGGACTGCTGTTAAAGGATTATTTAATCGATCTTGGCATCTCAAAAAGAATGCTTACAGCTATTAAATTTGATGGCGGTGATCTCCTTATTAATGGAGAGCATGTCACCGTGCGGTATGAGCTCCATAAGGGAGACAGGCTCACCATTTTATTTCCTGAGGAAAAGGTGAGTGAAGGGCTAAAGCCTGCTCCGATCCCGCTCGATATTTTATTCGAGGATGAGCATGTGCTTGTGCTGAATAAAAAGCCATATATTCCATCAATCCCTTCTAGAGAGCACCCTGAGCACAGTATTGCGAATGGACTGCTCCATTATTATGCTGAAGAGCCTCTTCGATTGACCGTTCATTTGGTGAACCGCCTTGATCGCGATACTTCTGGTGTGATGCTTGTTGCCAAACACCGCTTTGCGCACAGCCTTTTATCAAAGGCGCAAAAAAAAGGTGAAGTAAAGCGAACATACAGAGCTTTTACACATGGCATCATCACACAAAAGCACGGAACCATTAGAGCCAACATTGCTCGAAAAGGGGATAGTATCATTGAACGGAAGGTCGATGATACAGGCCAGAAGGCAGTGACTCATTATACAGTGCGAGCGGTAGACGCTGATCTCAACATGTCCGATGTGTCTCTTTCACTTGAAACTGGAAGAACACATCAAATTCGTGTGCACATGCAATACCTTGGTCATCCGCTCATCGGTGATACGCTATATGGCGAAACGAGCGAGCGGATGGACCGGCAGGCACTGCATAGTGAAACCCTTGTCTTTCCTCATCCGATGACAGGGGAGCAAATGACAATTTCTGCTCCTTTGCCAGATGATATGGAGTCATTGCTTCTATAAAAAACCCGGTAACCTGCCAAGCAGGGCCGGGTTTTTTATGTGAAATGATGGAACCTAGAATCATCATAGGGCATAGATGAAGGAACTGAGACAGTTTCAAGCTCAGGATATCTAAGAGCAGACAGCTGATTGCCAAAGACGCAGCCTGTATCAATATTGATCGTTCTGCCTACAAATCTGGGGTCTTTTACTGGTGTATGACCGTAAACAATCCATGGTTTACCATGGTAATCCTTCGCCCAATCCTTTCGCACAGGCCGTCCATCCGGCCAAGTTTCTCCTGTGACATCTCCAAATAATAAATACGATCGCATCTGTTTATTCGGCGTTTTTCCAATATCCTTTTCCTTCATCGCTGCGTGTGCAATGATCAGCTCATTTGGTATCAGCACATCGTAAAGGGGCGCCTCCTCAAATAACCACTTAAATTCATGAGATAACTTGTTTTGTTCATGTAGTGGCAGTTTTTTGATTTCGTTCACAGTTGTTTCAATGCCGTGCAGTAATTTAACGGGATTTCCTTTTATATAGCGATAAAGCTTAAAACAATGATTGCCAGGCACGTAGCGAATCGCTCCATGTGTATAGGCATGTATGACAAATTGCATCACCTCTACTGATTGAGGACCTCGATCTGTTAAATCCCCGACAAGGGCAAGTGTTCTCTTATCAGGATGGACGGGTAATCCGTGTTTGAGTTCGTATCCAAGTTTGTGTATGAGGGTAAGCAGCTCTTCGTAGCAGCCGTGGATATCACCAACGATATCGAATTTCATAAGATTTCCTCCTGATTTTTCTCATTATTCATCGGGTATGGAGAAGTTTGAATTTTAGAAAATATAACATATGACTTTCATTTCGCTGGAGCAATTGTTAGAATCAATGCTTTAACGTAAGACTTAATAGATTCAACATAAATGTTAGGAGGCTTTAGTCAATGGAGCATACATCTGTTTCATCACTCGTTGTCGTTATTATTGTAGCCTTTTTCACCCCTATTTTATTGCACCGATTTAAGCTGACCATTCCAGTCGTTGTCGCTGAAATTATCATGGGGCTCATCATTGGGAAAAGCGGTTTTCAGCTTGTTGTCGAACACGATGCATGGCTAGATACGTTGTCCATGCTAGGTTTTATTTTTCTGATGTTTTTAAGTGGGCTTGAAATAGATTTTTCTTCTTTTGAATCAAAGAAGAAAGCACGAGAACTTCCAAATGGTTTAAAAGAACCAAATACATTTAAAGCAGCTATCATTATTTTTCTTGGGGTATTTTGTATTTCCTTTATCTTGTCCTATGCGTTTGTACTCGCAGGGTTTATCCAAAATGCCTTTTTAATGACGCTCATTATTTCCACCATCTCATTAGGTGTAGTGGTTCCTACCTTAAAAGAGGAAAAGCTGATGCAAACGAATATTGGTCAAATCATTCTGCTTGTGGCAGTCATTGCTGATTTGGTGACGATGATTTTACTCGCTGTGTTTTCCTCCATTTATGGCGATGGAACAGGGAACATGTGGCTGCTCTTATTATTATTTGCAGCAGGCATACTTCTTTATTTATTTGGCCGAGTATTTAAGACAAAATCCATTTTTCTGTCTATGTCAAAAGGAACGGTGCAAATTGGGACAAGGGCGATCTTTACTCTCATTATAGTCTTAGTTGCCTTATCTGAATCATTGGGTGCTGAAAATATTCTTGGGGCATTTTTAGCGGGCGTGCTCGTGTCCCTCCTTTCACCAAATAAAGAGCTTGTCCAGCAGCTGGACTCCTTCGGTTACGGATTTTTGATCCCGATCTTTTTTGTGATGGTTGGAGTGGACCTGAATATATGGGCACTGTTCAAAGATCCAACCATTATGATCATGATTCCGCTGCTGTTTATCGCACTACTACTTAGTAAGCTCGTCCCAATTCTTTATTTGAAGAAATGGTATGATATGAAAAAAGTCATCGGCTCTGGCTTTTTATTAACATCGACATTATCACTCGTCATTGCAGCTGCCACGATTGGTGAGCGGCTCGGTATCATTGATCATAAAATGTCAGGAGCACTTATTTTAGTCGCTGTATTGACGAGTATTTTAACACCCGTTTGGTTTAAAGCACTGTTTAAAAAAGAACGTGAAACCAGTTATAAAAAGCGTGTGACCTTTATTGGCGCAAACCAGCTGACCTTACCTGTGACACTTGATTTACATCAGGATGAATATGACATCCGTATTTTGCATGTCTTTCAAGAAAATAAAGAAGTCCTGCTTGCCGACTCAATCTTTGAAGTCGAAGCCATTGAACAATACGACGATGATACCCTGAGAAAGGCAGGCATTGGCCAAGAGGATGTTCTAGTCGTTGCAACAGGAAGTGAAACAAAAAATAAAGAAATTGCTTTATTTGCAAAAGAAGAAGGGGCCAAACAAGTCATTGCAAGTGTGAACAAAGCTGAGTCAGAGCTGACATTAAAGGAAGCAGGCATTGATACCTTTTCCAACTTCCTATCATCTAAAACGGTGCTCAGAGCATTAATTGAAGTACCTGATGCGATTCGATTGTTAACGAATGAGGATTCTTCTTTGTATCAAATTCAAATGAACAATCATCGGTATCATAATGTCATGCTCCGGGAATTTCCTTTTACCGGGGATTTGGTATTTGTCCGTATTTTTAGAGGAGTAGACAGCATAGTACCGCATGGGGATACGACACTCAGAAGCGGTGATCGCGTGCTTGTGTCAGGCTCCCGGGAGTATGTGGCGGGTCTTAGAGCTCAATTAGAGTTACAATGAATCCTTGACCAATGAACAATTCCTGATTAAGATAGAGGTACAACATCATATGTTTGATCCACTAGGGGAGTCCTTTAAAAGGGCTGAGATAAAAGTGTAGACTTTTAGACCCTCATTACCTGAACAGGTTCATACCTGCGTAGGGAAGTGGTGCGGTTTTTGACTATGCTTTTGACAAATTCCAAGCCACTTTCTACGCGGAAAGTGGCTTTTTTATATGGAAAAATAGGAGGAGAGGAACATGACATTTTCACAGGAATGTAAAGAGGCGGCAGCGACATGGTGGAATGGAAGCTTTACGCACCCTTTTGTGAAAGGGATTGGAGATGGCACACTTTCACTCGATCGTTTCACCTATTATGTGATGCAGGATTCATATTACTTAACCCATTTTGCCAAGGTGCAAGCGTATGGAGCTGCGATTAGTGAGGACTTACATACGACTGGCAGAATGGCGTATCATGCGCAGGGCACGTATGAAGCAGAACTATCACTGCATAGGAAATTCACAGAGCTCCTTCAGATCTCTGATGAAGCTCTCGCAAGCTTCAAGCCTTCTCCAACTGCTTATGCGTATACCTCTCATATGTACCGGTCTGTCAAAAGCGGGCGATTTGAAGAAATATTAGCCGCGTTATTGCCGTGCTACTGGCTATATTATGAGGTGGGTGAAAAACTGAAACAAACGACACCTGACCATCCCATTTATCAAGAATGGATTTTGACTTATGGAGGGGATTGGTTTAAAGAGCTTGTCTTTGAACAGGTTAACCGTTTTGATGAACTCGCAGAAAAAGCACCAGAACATGTGCGGGCCAATATGAAAGAAAATTTTGTGATTTCAAGTTATTATAAATACCATTTCTGGGAGATGGCATATGAAAAAGAAACGTGGCAAACAGCATGCTTAGATGGGGCTGGTGCAAATGGAACTCCACGCAGTAACAAATAATTCGTTTCCCGTCATCGAGCTGATCAAGCAAATAAGAGCCATTGAATTTGAAGTGGACTTTATTCATATCCGGGAACGATCTAAAACAGCCAGTGAGCTCATCTATCTTGTAAAACAACTCCTTTCAGAAGGAGTACCCAAAGAGAAACTTGTGATCAATGACCGAGTCGACGTCGCGTTGCTCACCAATATTCACCGAGTACATCTCCCGGGCCACAGCTTTTCGCCAAAGGAGCTGAGACAAAAATTTCCTCACCTTCATGCGGGTGTGTCTGTTCATTCGATCGAAGAAGCCAAAGCAGCAGAGAAGAACGGGGCAGAGTATGTCATGTTTGGGCATGTGTATGACACCTCATGTAAACCGGGACTGAGGGCAAGGGGAGTAGAGCTTGTAGAAGAACTGACTTCCGTGCTGTCCATTCCGGTTGTGGTGATTGGCGGCTTGACGCCTGAGCGCATTCCGGAAATGATGCATGTGAATGTGAAAGGAATTGCTGTCATGTCGGGGATTTTTTCTCAACATCAGCCGCGCATCATGGCGCATGCCTTTTCTAAAAAGCTAAAGGAGAATCCTTATGAAAAAGCATTATGACGTTGCAATCATTGGTGGTGGAATCATAGGGGTGTCAATTGCCTATCACCTTGCTAAAGCAGGAAAGCAGGTTGCCTTACTTGAGGCGAACGAGATAGGGAAGCAATCGACGAGTGCGGCCGCTGGGATGCTCGGTGCACATGCTGAAGGAGAGGGACATGAGGATATTTTTTTTCAAGTGGGCAGAGCAAGCCAGGCATTATACGAAAAATTAAAAGTCGATCTTCGGCATGAATCAGGCATTGATATTCGGACATCAGCGGGCGGCATTATGAAGGTGGCCTTTACAGAAGAAGAAAAACGTGCACTTTGCCGGATGCAGCATTTGTCTACTTTTCAATGGCTTGAAGCAAGCAGTGTAAAAAAACGAATGCCCCAAATCGCAGATCACATTATAGGAGCAGGTCTGATTGAAGATGATGTCCATGTTGAGCCTTATGCGGTATGCAGGGCATTGTGGCAGGCGGCCGTTTGGTACGGGGCGGATGTGAAGGAGTTTACACCCGTTATCGAAGTGGAGCGGGATAAAGAGGCATTGACTATCAGAACAGCCGAAGGCACATTCACATGTGATCACCTCACTGTAGCAAGTGGTGTATGGTCTGGCCGGTTTTTTGAAGAGCTAGGATTATCTCATTCTCTCTATCCAGTCAAAGGAGAATGTGTGTCTGTATGGAACAGCGGTCCAGCGCTTGCACATACCATTTATCATGATCATTGTTATGTCGTTCAAAGAGATAGTGGAAAGCTGGTCATTGGTGCAACGATGAAGCCAAATGAGTGGCAGGCCGTTCCGACACTTGGCGGTATTGAGGCTGTTATTCAAAAAGCGTCTCAGCTCATGCCTTCCATTCAGGAGATGCCGATAGATCAGTGCTGGGCAGGTCTTCGTCCAGCGACAAGCGACCTGCATCCCTATATCGGAAGACACCCAGACGATGAGCGTATTCTTTTTGCTACAGGACATTACCGGAATGGCATATTACTTGCGCCAATTACGGGAGAAATCATTCGAGACCTCATATTAGGCGAGCCTGTAAATGAGGAATGGCTACATGCATTTCGGATTGGCCGAAAGGAGGCGTTGTTTGTATGAAAATTCAATTGAATGGCAGAATGGTTGATTTCGATAAAGAGAACGGAACAATCTTTGATCTGCTATCAGCCTATCAGCTTGAAAACCGTGTGGTGATTGTCGAAAAGAACCAAGAAATTATTGATAAAGAAGTCTTTCAACAAGTAGAAATTAAACCAAATGACACGATTGAAATCGTTCACTTTGTAGGAGGAGGATGACATCATGCTACACATTGGCGGAAAAACATTCACATCAAGATTATTACTTGGTACAGGAAAGTATCCATCGTTTGAGATTCAAAAGGAAGCGGTGAACGTGTCAGAAGCTGAAATTTTGACCTTTGCTGTGCGAAGAATGAACATTTTCGAAGAATCACAGCCGAATTTTTTAGAGCAGCTCGATTTATCAAAATATACATTGCTTCCGAATACAGCAGGCGCAAGTACAGCGGAAGAAGCGGTGCGTATTGCCCGTTTAGCGAAAGCTTCTGGACTGTGTGACATGATCAAGGTGGAAGTGATTGGCTGTTCAAGATCTCTCCTTCCAGATCCAGTCGAAACGTTAAAAGCATCTGAAATGCTACTGGAAGAAGGCTTTATCGTGCTGCCATATACATCAGATGATGTGGTGCTGGCAAGAAAATTAGAAGAACTCGGTGTTCATGCCATTATGCCAGGGGCTTCTCCAATCGGTTCAGGTCAAGGCTTACTAAACCCTCTGAATCTCTCATTTATTATCGAGCAAGCGAAGGTGCCGGTCATTATTGATGCCGGTGTAGGCTCTCCTAAGGATGCTGCTTATGCGATGGAATTAGGGGCTGACGCTGTACTACTGAATACCGCTGTGTCTGGCGCAAAGGACCCTGTGAAAATGGCAAAAGCGATGAAGCTGGCGATTGAATCGGGAAGACTTGGTTTCGAGGCAGGTCGAATTCCTTTGAAAAACTATGGTACAGCCAGCAGTCCGCAGGAAGGAATGCCAGCGTTTTGAGCACACGTTATTCACGCCAAGAGCTTTTTAGACCAATCGGAAAAGATGGGCAAAAGCGGCTAAACGGCTCAAAGGCCGTTATTATTGGAGCGGGAGCACTTGGAACAGCCAGTGCTGAAATGCTCGTTCGTGCTGGCGTGGGCTCTGTGACCATTTTGGATCGAGATTATATTGAATGGAGCAATCTTCAGCGTCAGCAGCTTTACACAGAGCAAGATGTACAAGATCGGCTACCAAAGGCTGTAGCAGCTGAGAAAAGGTTACAGCAGGTGAACAGTGAGGTGCATGTAAGAGGAATCGTCATCGACGTGACCGCTCAACATATTGATGAACTTGTCAGTGACGCTTCAATCATCGTGGATGCAGCGGATAATTTTGAGGTGCGAATGATCGCAAATGATGCGGCCATCAAACATCAAATTCCCTTCCTTTATGGAGCCTGTGTAGCCAGCTATGGTATTCAATTGACTGTCATTCCTGGCGAGACGCCGTGTTTACACTGCCTGCTTGACCATTTGCCTGCACAAGGCATGACATGTGATACAGCTGGTATTATTAGTCCGGTTGTGCAGCAGGTGGCGGCATATCAAGTAGCAGATGCACTTAAATTGCTAACAGGACATCAAGTCACGCCGATATTAAGGTCTTTTGATTTATGGACAAATGAACGATCTGATATTCGCTCCGTCTCATCATTAAAGAAAGAACAATGTCCAAGCTGTGGACTCAAGGCATACCCATTTTTATCATATGACCGAAGAGCGAAGGCAGACATACTATGTGGACGCAATACGGTACAAATCCGCAGTGCTGCTGATGCACCACCGCCTTTACATGAAGTGGCCCTTCGGTTAAAGAAAGCAGGGATGGATGTGCTTGAAAATCCGTATTTGCTTTCCTGTCAAAAGGATGAGTACAAACTCGTCTTATTCAAAGATGGCAGAGCACTTGTGCATGGTACTAGTGATATTGCCAAAGCGAGAACGATTTATCATCAATGGATTGGCTAATGAGAGGGTGTGGTGAAATGACAATCAAAAAAGCGTTAACAATCGCAGGTTCAGATTCTGGCGGCGGGGCAGGAATTCAAGCAGATTTGAAAACCTTTCAGGAGCTCGGTGTATACGGGATGTCTGCCATCACAGCGATTACGGCACAAAATACACTTGGCGTTCACGGTATATATCCACTTTCTATCGAGGCACTAAAAAGCCAGATAGATGCAGTAGCAGAAGACTTATTGCCGGATGCGGTCAAGACAGGGATGCTGTGGAGTGCTGACATGATCACCACCGTCGCTGAAAAAACGGTGCAATATCAGATGAAGCTGATTGTAGATCCAGTCATGATTGCAAAAGGTGGTGCTTCTTTATTAAATGAAGACGCTGTTACTGCACTGAAAACACATTTGCTGCCTGTCAGCTATGCGGTAACGCCAAATCTCCCTGAGGCAGAAGTACTGACAGACATGCGTATTCAGACAAAAGAGGATCGCTATCGAGCAGCAGAACGACTTTATGAGCTTGGCACGAAATATGTCGTGATCAAAGGTGGCCACTGTCCTTCTGGCGGCCTGATTACAGACCTGTTGTATGATGGAAAGGGCTTTATTGAAGTCACAAATGAACATATTGATACACCGCATACACACGGCACAGGCTGTACTTTTGCAGCGGCATTAACCGCAGAAATAGCCAAAGGATGTTCCATGAAGGAAGCCTTTGAAACAGCAGAAACCTTTGTCCATGAGGCCATCACATATCCTTTGCATATTGGTGCTGGGCATGGGCCTACCAACCATTTTGCTTATCAGCAAAACAGGGGTAAAGAGGTGTGATCGTCCTCACTTGTGAGGACGGTAGCGTGTAGACAAA
>NZ_NKHG01000144.1 GCF_002744245.1 Bacillus pumilus
AAATTAATATATTATTATCTCTATTGGGGATATTGGTGTAAAATTACATGTGAAGTAATTTTTATGAGGTGGATGAGAAAATGGAAAAAAAACTTAGCTTTAACGACAATGATTTTAATTTAGACTTCGAAGTTAATAATGAATCAATGAATTTAGAAGGAGAACTTGATACTATAAGTATAATTAAAACTACGACAAAGCTAGCGACAAAAGTTACTTGTAAGTCAACTTGTACTTGTAACTGTACTAATTACTGCTCAATTTTATGTTAGTTTAAGGATATGCAATGCCATATCCCCTCTTAGAGTAATAGAAAGAGAGTGTGTTTGATTTGATGAAAAGTAATCCATTAGTATTAAGTAAATTCATGTTTAGGTCTCCAAATTTTGATACAGATTCTATGAATCTTATTAGTTATTTTGATGAGAATTCTATGGATAAATTAGAACGTATTCACAAGTTGTTAGAAAATAAAGAGTTTAAAACAGCTATAAAGACAGCTAGTCCAAAATTATATGCCACTTTTCACAATTTACTTAAAAAAGATAAAAAAATATAAATAACATATACTTTTCGTTATTAAAATACTATATTAGAATGTTTTCAAGACCTACCCCTTTTAGTACCTTTTCAAGTGTTGGTGTAGGTGAGTTTAATAAACTAAGCTCTACTACCATGTCCATAGACCCTCAAAAAGTTCAATATAAAATTAGAGTTAGCCATGATTGGATATATAAATTAGTCTCAATGATAGAAAATGATCTTCTAAAAAAAATCAATCTTAAAAAAAATAATATGATAATGAAAATATCTGATAAATTACATCTTAGTTATTTTACTGAAGGAGCAAGTAAAGAAAACGGTATTATTGAGGACATAGCTCTTACAGATAATAAATTCCTTTCTTACCTGTTAAGTAAATTTGAAAACGGAACTAAAGTATCTGACTTTTTGAAGGTTTTCAAAAGAGAATCTAGTAATGATATTTCCGAAGGTAAGTTATTAAGTTATATCAGTGACTTAATGAAAAAGGATTTTTTGATTTCTGAATTAAGATTTTCTAATTCAATTGAAGATCCTTTAAACTTTTTGTTGGAAAAATTAAGAGAATTAGGAGAAAGTGAAGGTTATTATTATTCAAAATTAGAGAAAATAATTAAAGAGTTAGAACTATTAAATAAAGGAGATTTAAATGAGAATAAACTAGATTATTTAGAGGAGATTTTAAAGGAAATTGTAGAGGCGAAAGACTACATACATATAGATTCATTCTATCCTGATCCAGTTAGCTTAAATTCATCTATTGAAAAGGATATTCAGGATCTCAGTGATACTATGATTAAATTCTCTAATATTACCAAAAAAAATATGGATCATCTTGATTATTATCTCAGTAAATTTACAGATTATTATGGGGTGTATAATGCAATTTCTGTAAAAGATCTTTTAGAAGATAAATCTGAATTGGGGCCTCCACCGACTTATTCAAATCCTTTAGGGTTATTGGATTATGATTATAATAATCAAAGGAAAAATGAACAAGATTCTTTTTTAAAGGGTTTACTATATAAGGCTTTAGTTAATGGAAAACCCGAAATTGATATATCCAAGTATCTAGAAGAAAGTTTTAAAAGTGTAAATAATATTCCGCCGACTAGTATGGACTTATATTTTTCAATTTATGCTGAAACTAAAAAACACTATGAGAATAATGATTACTTAATTTATCCTTCTGGAAATGTTGCCTCTTCTTTTGCAGGTAGAACGTTTGGAAGGTTTCTTGATTTATTCCCAAGTGTACAAAGTGAGATTCAGCAAGAAATATTTGATAAAGAAAATAAGTTGCAATTAAAGGAATCATTACTAAGCATAAGTATACAACCCCTTAAGGGAAAAGCATCGAATGTTATGAATGTTTCCAATAAATATCAGTATGAGTTATCTATTTCATCTAGTAGTAATCCACTTAAAGACTCTATGCAAATTAATGATATTTTTATTTATAGTGATGGAGAAAATTTTCATTTGTGGTCTAAAAGCAGAGATGAATTGCTCTTTCCTATGAAATCACATATGGTGAATTATCAATTTGGGATGCCTAATATCTATAGATTTCTATTAGAAATATCAGAATTCAAGAGAGGTCCTGTTGCACCTTTTAATTGGGGCGAATATGAAGGATTTCCTTATCTTCCTAGAATTAGGAGTGGAAAAGTTATCCTTCAAGAGGAAATGTGGAATATAAGTATAAAGAAAGAAAGAAAATTAGATCAAAAGAACTTAGACGAATTAATAAGTGAATTTTTTAAAAAATATAAAGTATCGAGGTATATTAAAATAATCGATTTTGATAATTATATTTTTATTGATACTCACTCAAAAACGATGATGGAGTTATTTTCTAATCAACTTAAAAAGAAAGAGACATTGCAATTTATTGCTGCAAATGAACTATTGAAAGAAAGTATAATATCAGATGGAGAAAATCAATTTGCAAATGAATTCATTTGTAGCTCATTCTACGAAGGTGCAAGAAAGAAAGAGGTTTCAGCACAATCCATTGCGTACTACTCTAAGGATAATAGATACAAGGATTTAGGTAACGAATGGATTTACTTAAAGTTGTATCATCCAAGAGGTTATGAAAATAAGATTCTGAAAAAGATTAAGAATCAATTCCAAGAAATGAATAGTTCTTTTTATTTTATTAGATACGCTGATCCATACCCTCATATTAGAATTAGAATTCGTATTGAAGAAGATGAAGATTTAACAGTTTTATTAAATAACCTGAATGAATTTGTAGGAAATCTTCGAGAAGAAAAATTACTTACCAATTCAACATATGATACTTATATCCAGGAAAAAGAAAGGTATGGAGGGCATTCATTAATTAAGGATGCTGAAGACCTATTCTGTAATAACAGTTTGTTAAATTTAGAACTTTTAAGATTAATAAAAAGCGATAATAATAATTTAGAATATATAGCTGTTTCTACTCTTACTCTATTATTAAAATACTTTTTAGAAGATATGGATGGTTTTAAGTGGTTAGAAGAAATTATGATTGAGGATAAAAAGCATTATAAAGAATATCGTAAATTATTTAAAAATAACAAAAAAGAATATCAAGAACTTTTGGGAGAAATCGATGTTTTGTTGGAAGATCAAACAAATAGTTTGATTTCTTCTATAAAAAAATTTTTGAGAAAATATGATGAGGTTCATTCGGACAAAGCATATTTAAACCAGATCATTCTATCTTTTTTACATATGCACTTAAATAGACTGGGCATACATGGGGAGAAAGAACAACAATTAATGAACTTTTTATATTTCATTGAAAAAGAAAAATATTTAAGAAATAAAAATAAGGTGGACAACTATGTTAAACAAATCTGAAATCAGTGATAGAGCTCTCAATTTTGGAGGAAAATTTGAAAGTTTACCTACTCTAATAGAGTTTATCACTAAAGATGCAGATCAATTTGATATAAAAATACAGGAATATTTTCATAACATTAGTTATTTTGATATTGGTCAAGGTCTATTAGGGAACTTGTTTTTTCTTGGAGAGATGGACTATTTATATCCTAACGATAAATTCGCATATTTTTCCAAAGAGATTCTTAAAATAGGGGTCAATAGGGCTTCTATATTACAAGTTAATGAACCGAGCTTAATGAGTGGACTAGCAGGGATATGTTTAGCTATAAAATCCGTTTCAAAGAATTATACAAGGTATGAAAACTTAATTAAAGAAATAAATGATATACTAAAAGAGTTAATTAGTGAGAAAATAAAGTCAGCAAATCATAATTTGAATATTCATGATGTACACATGACTGATTATGATTTGATGGAAGGTATAGCAGGAATAATTGTTTATCTATTAGATGAAAAAGAAAGAGATCACGACTTAAAATTGCTTTTTAATGATGCTGTAGAATATCTAATCAAACTATCAGGAGAATTTAAGTATGGAGAAATTAATATACCAAATTGGTACATTCCTTCTAAAAATCAATTTCTAAAAAGCGAAACAAAAGCATTTCCAGAGGGTAATTTTAATTTAAGTATTTCTCATGGTATTACAGGAGTTCTTTCTACGTTAGTTATGTGCATTGAAGATTATAAGGATGTTGACTCTATAAAAAATGCCATCTCATATTTATCTGATTGGCTAATCGAAAACGTAAATGAGGAAGAAGAAAGTTTATATTGGAAAAAAAAGCTCTCATTGACTTCTTATAAGAAAGCTGAACCGATTTATAATGATAGTTTGAATTTCAGTTGGTGTTATGGAGATTTATCAGTTGCTAGAATTCTTTGGAAGGCAGGAAAAGCTTTGAATAACAAATATTATGAAAAATTCGCATTAAAAGTTTTTTCAGGTTCTTACAAACAAATGAAAAATTATAGCTTAATTTCATCAACATATTGTCATGGTCTAGCAGGTATACTACACATATTAATCGAAATGAATAAGGATACTAACCTACCTCTATTTAAACAGATGGAAGATTTTTTCCTAAACGAGTTACTAGAAAACTTTGATACTAATTCTGAATTTGGATTCTATGATATTGAATTGTATTTAAACGAAGAAAACAAATTTAACAAACCAGGACTATTATCGGGTAATACAGGAATTTATTTAGTTTTACTATATTATTTAAATAGGAAGACCTATACTGGATGGGAAAAAATATTTTTAATTAACTAGAAAAAGTGAGGATTAATTGTTTGAAAAAAAATCATTTGTTTGAACTCTTAAGAATAGTAAATTGGCCGAGAAAAATCATTTTCTTTAGTATTTTATTGTCAATTTTTGCAGCGGTAATTAATTTGATAATTCCTATTATCACAAAAAATGTAATTGATGATTTTTCAATCGAAAATATTAACTGGTATTGGATTATATTATTAGTAGTCTTTTTTATCTTTAATGCTTGCCTAAGTGGAATTTCATTTTATATGTTGAAATACTTAGGGGAAAATGCAATATATTCTATTAAAAAAGCTATGTGGAATAAAATATTAAGACTAAGGATTGCATATTTCGATAAGAATGAAAGTGGAACAACAATTAGCAGATTAACCGATGATGTAGATATCCTAAACGATTTTATTGCTGAGAAACTCCCTAATTTATTATCTCAAATAGTTATTATTGTTGGGTCTGTAGTAATGTTATTTGTTTTGGATTGGAAGCTAACGTTAGCTATGTTAACTATCATACCAGTAACTTTTTTTATCATTTTACCGATTGGAAACTTAACTTACAAAATATCTTTAAAATTACAAGATGAAATAGCGGAATATTCAGGTTTGTTAGGTAGGGTTTTGACTGAAATTAGAC
This sequence comes from Bacillus pumilus, assembly GCF_002744245.1. GTDB lineage: Bacteria > Bacillota > Bacilli > Bacillales > Bacillaceae > Bacillus > Bacillus pumilus_M. The sequence continues at coordinate 5,363 of NZ_NKHG01000144.1, forward strand.
TTGTTAAGAGTTATAGTGCAGAAGACGGAGAGTATTATAATGGAGAGAAAAAGCTTAAAGAGCTGTTAAAATTACGCTTAAAAGAAGCAAAGATTCAAGCAATAGTTTCTCCAATCGTAACAGGAACTATGGTGATTATACTGATTGTTATTATAGGATATGGAGGACTAAGAGTATCTAGTGGGGATATTTCAGCTGGATCTTTTGTTGCTATAATATTTTATCTAATCCAGTCCGTAACACCTCTAACTTCTTTGTCTTCTTTCTATACAGATTATAAAAAAGCAATGGGTTCTACTGAAAGGTTATATGAAATTTATTCTTCACCTGAAGAAGATGTAAATGAAAACACATTAGATATTCAGCATGAAAGAAACACAAGCTTATCTATAAAAGAGTTGAACTTTAGTTATGATAATAACGTTGAAGTACTAAAAAATATTAATTTTGATATTACAAAAAATAAGACGACAGCAATAGTTGGACCATCTGGCTCAGGAAAATCTACATTGTTTTATTTAATTGAACGCATGTACGAACCAACATCTGGTAATATATTATATGGTGAAGAATCAATATATAACTTTAGTTTACAAGAATGGAGGAACACAATTGGCTATGTTATGCAAGATAGCTCAATGATGAATGGAACAATCAAAGGAAATCTTATTTATGGATTAGATAAAGATATGGCAAAAGCAGAGTTAGAACAATATGCTAGATTAGCAAATGCTCATGAATTCATAGTTAAGTTACCTGAAGGATATGACACAATGGTTGGAGAACGTGGGGTCAAACTATCAGGAGGCCAAAGACAAAGAATTGCTATAGGAAGAGCATTTCTGCGCAATCCCAAGCTTCTTCTTTTAGATGAAGCCACATCTAATCTCGATAGTGAAAGTGAGCAATTAGTTCAAGATGCTTTAAACAATTTAATGAGAAGTAGAACAACTCTAGTAATTGCACATAGATTATCCACTATTAAAAATGCCGATCAAATTATATTCTTAGATAACGGTGAGATAACGGGTATTGGTACTCATGAAGAACTATTATGTAGTCATAGAAAATATACTCTATTTGTTGAAACTCAAGAACTTAAACAAAATCAAAATTTCAAAAAAGCATATCAATAATAAAATTGTTTCTAGTCACTTTATATTTTTTTATATATGAAGTGACTAATATTTTATTATTAGAATCTATACTATTAGGGTGGGATAAAATGTTTTTATTAGACATAGTTGTAGACATTATTGCAAATATATATATTTCACTAGGCTATGGAACTCCTCAAAGAAAAATTAATGTAAAAATAGACAAAATTTCGAAAGTGAATCCAGAAATAAAAAGGATATATGAAAACGATAAAGCTTTTTTTGAAGAGGACCCTAAACTTTCAAAACTTATATTGGAGTCAAAAGTAAATACAAGAGAATCTAAAGAACAACTTTCACATGAAATTTCCATGATATTAAAAGAGTACAAGCATGTCAGATAATACTATTCCTTTTATGTATCAATGGAACATTTCTAGACTCACCAACAATGGTGAAGTTTATAAATTTAGTAAAGGTTCGGCAGACGTTAAAGTTGCACTTATTGATAGTGGAATAGACTATGATCATGAAAGTTTAGGCTCAAATATTGATTTTATAAACTCAAAAAATTTCACTGGAGAGTCTGACATTATAAAAGATTTCAACGGTCACGGTACAATGGTGGCAGGAATAATTTGTAGCAATAAAAGATTAATGGGGATAGCACCTAATGTATCATTAGTTGTCTGCAAAGTAACAGAAAATAGACAATTTAAGCTTTCAAATTTAATTAAAGCTATTAAACATGCAATTAATTGTAAAGTTGATGTAATTAACTTAAGTCTTTCTATGTATATTGAGATTAGTCAATACAATATTATAAGTGTGATGAATAGTTTAATAGAGAAAGCTTATGATGAAGGTATACTTATTGTAACCTCATCTGGAAATAATGGTATTTTTTTAGATGATTATAAAAAAATACATATATTAGGTTTTCATCCAAAGGTATATACTATTGCTGCTTCAAATAAAAGAGGCGAATTAGCAACGTACACAAATTATAGTAATAAATGTATACTCGCTCCTGGAGGAGAAAGTCTTTTTGAAACAGAAGATCCGAACGAAGTGATTCTTACTACATACCCTAGCGATATACACGATACAGACAGTTTTAGGGAAAATTTAGGTTTTCCAATTGGATATATGGTTAATTTTGGAACTAGTCTTGCGTGTGCTCATTTTAGTGGTACAATTGCTTTACTAATTAGCTTTTATTTAGAATTAAAAGGTGACAAGCCTAGTATTGAAGAGGTTCAATTATATATTGAACGAAGTTTTGGTCAAAATAGGCAGGATCAAGAATATGAAGAGTATAGAGAAATTAATACTTATAATGTTTTGAAAAATATTGAAGTTGATTATGGAAATAGAACAAAAAATAATTAGAATGTAACTATCTAAGGATTTGAATTATATATTATGTTCAGATGTGATGTCTGAACATCCTTAGTAGGTAGTGAACTATAGACTATGTCTAATCGTTTAGTTGGTTGAATTTATCTGATTTAAACGGAACCAAAGTTCCTATTATTAGTGCATCTTAGCTACTTTTGAGCAGCCATATATTAGACTTCCGTTTTGCTCAGAAAATTTATCAATAACTGCTTTATTGTTGTGCGAATGACTCTTAGCTTCAAATTTATCGATTGATGTGTTAACTGTTTTAATATCTTGTATTCCCCTTATTGATTCCATTAGCATTTGATCTCGTTCTTCGAGTTTGGTATTGATGTATTCTTGTTGCTCTTGTTGCTTGTTTTCTATCATCGCAACATGTTTTCGCAATTCAGCAATCTCTTCTTTTTGATTACCAATAACTTGCATAGCTGTGCTCATTTGCTCGATTGCTATTTGAAGCTGTAAAGCGTAGTGATTTGGGTCGTTTTTTGATTGCTGTTGCGCTGTTGCGGTTACTTCTTCAAATTCAGTATTTCTTGCAATCATGCGGGATAAGCCCTCTTCGATGTCAGTTGCGGTTAGGTTGCGGTTGAACCCTTCCGCAATGAATCGCAACACCTCGATGGTCTCGGGTTTATAACGTTTTTTTCTCCCTTCACCAACAGATGGAATATAATTTTCAAACCGATCTCTATAAAATCTTGCCGTGGATTCAGCAAGGCTTAATTGTTTTGCGATCTGTGTCATGGTTAATAATTTTTTTCCAAATGAATCCCTCCCGATTTAGGGAATGGAATGTAAATTCCTTTTGATATAATTAGATATAAGTTTAAGAAATGCCTCTTTTAGCTTTCAATAATCGAGCCCCCACAATGAAATTCTGACACACCTCTTTTTAGGAGAAAAATGCGGAAACAAGAATGTTAAGAATGAAAAGAATTTAAAGAAGAGGATAGAGAAAGATAACATGGCTTTAGCCTTCTTTGTCAACTAAATGATGTATGGTTTGTAAGATTAAATTCAAATTATCACCTCATTTCTATCCAAAACATCTCACCATAATTTCAAACAAAGTTGTATCAACAGGAGTTTTAAAGGTGATTCTGTTACTATCTGTTTTTAAGTAGCTAGACGGAGAGCATTCTACCCCTCCAACTAATACCGCAAGCTGATCTTTAAGTGGATTATATTCAGGAACTTCGATAGATGAAACATGTTGTTCATCATTGTTTGAGATATATTCAAAAGACCATTTCAAAGATATTCCTTTATTTAATCTTGGATTAAAGAAGCTCATGTGTGAGCACCAGCAAAATTATACTGTATTCCTTTTTCTTTAATGACAAAACTAAAAATTGGCGCATCAGTATGATCCATTGAAAATCCATCTCCAGCCCTGATGAAAATCGGTTCACCATGATTTATTGAAACAGTACAATT
>NZ_NKHG01000145.1 GCF_002744245.1 Bacillus pumilus
ACCCTGTACAGGGCCGCTTTGTACCTTCACGCCGCCCAGTTCGTCAGGCTCAGGTTCTGGCCTTTCATCTGTGTTCAGCGATGAAGACATTGAGGGGCTTAAGCAGAAGGTCGCAGATCGTAAGGATGACATACAAGACCAGATGGCTGAGGTCAGAAAGGTGTTTTCGCCTGGAAAACTTGAGATATCTGGCACCTATGACAATGACTATCAAGATATTCACGGTGCCCGTGTTGATTTGAGCGGGAAATCAAACCTTGAATTGTTCTTTTCATTGGGGCCTAAGCAAGTGCTTTGGTTCCTGGCTGTGCTTATTGCCTTTGGCATTCTGTTAGGTGGGAGGAAAGATGCGTAATATATTCATACTGTGTTTGATGTTTATTCCTGCGATGGCGATGGCCGCCGACGAACCGTCTTTCCTCGACTATGTGGGGGATAAGCTCAACGATGTTCATTACACTATTACTCAAGAGGTGCCGGGGGTATTTCACCGGTTTGCTGCATGGGGTATTGAGTTTTATACGCTGTGTGTAATAACAGCCAAGTTGGAAATGATTAAGTTTGCCTATTTGGTCGCAAAGCAGATAACAACGGACATTAACCTTAGTGGTTATTTGC
>NZ_NKHG01000146.1 GCF_002744245.1 Bacillus pumilus
ATAAAAATCATAGCAATGCTTACTATGATGCCCAACAATACCAACGTGAGTCCGTTTTTCCTGACCATGGGTTTCACATGTAGCGTTTTCATATGAAGTCAGCCCCTTGCGCATGCTTGTTTCCATTATGGGCTGGATCCGATTTTGTACCAGCATCGGTTGCCCGGGAGGGCTCTCCGCCGCTGGGTTTCCCAGTGATCACATACCATGAATCACCAT
>NZ_NKHG01000147.1 GCF_002744245.1 Bacillus pumilus
GTTCGGTCCCTATCTGCCGTGGGCGTTGGATGATTGAAGGGAGTTGCTCCTAGTACGAGAGGACCGGAGTGAACGAACCTCTGGTGTTCGGGTTGTCACGCCAGTGGCACTGCCCGGTAGCTAAGTTCGGAATCGATAACCGCTGAAAGCATCTAAGCGGGAAGCGAGCCCTGAGATGAGTCATCCCTGACCCCTTGAGGGTCCTAAAGGGCCGTTGGAGACCACAACGTTGATAGGTGGGGTGTGTAAGCGCGGCGACGTGTTGAGCTAACCCATACTAATTACCCGTGAGGCTTAACCATACAACACCCAAGAAGTGTTCGAAGGCTTGTAGCAGATACCGAGAACGAAGAACTAAATCAGCTTTTTCAGATTGAAGATTTTTGCCTGGCGGCAATAGCGCAGTGGAACCACCTGACCCCATGCCGAACTCAGAAGTGAAACGCTGTAGCGCCGATGGTAGTGTGGCATTCGC
>NZ_NKHG01000023.1 GCF_002744245.1 Bacillus pumilus
CGGAGCGGCAGGAGTCACAGGAGTCACGGGAGCCACCGGAGCGACAGGAGTTACGGGAGCGGCAGGAGTCACAGGAGTCACGGGAGCCACCGGAGATACAGGTGCAACAGGAGTGATGGGAGAAAGAGGGGTAACCGGCGCTACCGGAAAAACAGGAAAAACAGGAAAAATAGGGAAAACAGGAGCCGCCGGAGTCACTGGTCCAACTGGTGCAACAGGATCAAGTGCAATCATTCCATTTGCATCAGGTACCCCTGCTATGTTGACTACAGTTGCAGGCGGGCTCGTTGGAACATCTAGTTTGGTCGGATTCGGAAGCTCAGCGACAGGTGTCAGCATTGTAGGTGGAATCATTGATTTAACAGGTGCAGCAGGTACACTTCTTAACATGGCGTTCTCTGTACCGAGAGCAGGAACGATTACTTCATTTGCTGGATACTTTAGTACGACAGAAGCCCTTTCTTTGGTTGGCACGAGTATAACCGTTACGGCTAGTTTGTTTGCTTCACCAACACCAGATAACAGCTTCACTCAAGTAGCGAGCGTCACACTGGCTCCAGACTTAACTGGGATTTTAGCGATAGGTGCTATTTCAAACGGTATCGCTACTGGTCTGAATGTATCAGTCACACCGCAAACTAGATTGCTTGTTGTATTTTCTGCAACAGCTACAGGTCTTTCCTTAGTGAATACCGTAGCAGGCTATGCGAGTGCTGGATTATCCATCACGTAATAAACACACAGGGATGACTCAATTTGAGTCGTCCTTTTTTATTTGAATGAATTTTCTCTTAACTTAGTCAGAAAAAATGATATGATTTTCTTAGAGTCTATTCTATGAATCTACTGGAATTAGGGGTTGTAGCGGTGAGGATGGGCAAAAGAAAAGTCACTTTACAAACGAAAATTTTGGGATTAATTATCGGGCTTTTGCTTGTTGTCATTGCGCTATTGACCATTTGTTTTGGTTTGTTGCAGACATCAGAAAGGCAGGGACAAGCTGAACAACTGGCGGTGCAAACCGCTAGAACGATATCATATATGCCGCCAATTAAAACATCGGTGGCAACATCAGCGTCCCAAAATGAAGAACAGGCAGTGCTTGAGCAAATGAAGGACCAAGTAAGAGCACATGCCATCTTCATCACCAATCAAAAAGGAAAGGTCCTTTTTCATACGAATCATGAGGATGTAGGAAAAACCAACAGTGTATCGGAAGGAAGGAGTACCCTGCTATTTGGAGGAACCTCCATATCGACTGGTGATGCTGATGGTGAAACCGTTGTCAGAGGCAGTGCCCCGATTATGAAAGAAACCGGACAGCATGAAGAAATTATTGGGACAGTCACTGTCGAATTTTTAAAAAGAGACATCGACCAAGCGACAGCCCATCAACTATTCAAATTGAGTTATATCGCCCTTCTTGTGCTCTTGCCTGGCCTATTTGGAGCCATTTTTTTAACCAAGAGTATTCGAAAAGATACATTAGGGCTTGAACCGCATGAAATTGCTTCATTATATCGAGAAAGAGAAGCGATGCTGCACGCCATTAAAGAAGGAATCATTGCGTTTGACCGCAAAGGTGCGATTACGATGATGAATACGTCAGCTGAACATATGCTGAGCGTTTCTTCAGAGCTGCCTCTTCGTATTGACCAAGTCCTGCCAAATACCCATCTCCTTTCCTATTTAACGGTAGAGACGATTGAACCTAACATAGAAACAGTCGTCAATGATAAAACCTTTGTGTTAAATGTGAAAAAAGTGGTACAGGACAATAAAGTCTTCGGAGGAATTGTGAGCTTTCGAGAAAAAACGGAGCTGACGAAGCTGCTAGATACATTGACAGAGGTGAGCCAATATTCTGAAGACCTTAGAGCACAAACACATGAGTTCTCAAATAAGCTGTATGCGATTTTAGGCTTACTAGAGCTGAAACAATTTAATGAAGCTATCAACTTAATCAAGGAAGAATATACACTGCAAAATCGTCAGTATGATTTACTTATGAAGCAAATCCGCTCTCCTAAAATACAAGCGATTTTACTTGGGAAATTAGGAAAGGCATCTGAGAAGAAAGTGCATTTTCGCATTGATGAAAATAGTTCGTTAGAGCCGCTTCCAGCTCATTTGAGTTTGTCTCACTTTATCACCATCATTGGCAATCTTGTAGACAATGCCTTTGAGGCCGTATTAAACAAGGAGAAGAGAGAGGTAGGTCTGTTCATCACAGATATTGGATTTGATATTATTATAGAAGTGTCCGATTCAGGTGATGGCATCAATGAAAAAGAACTGTCACACATCTTTACAAGAGGTCATTCGTCAAAGGGAGAAGGGCGAGGGTACGGGCTAGCCAATGTCAAAGAAGTATTGGACGAGCTTGGGGGATGGATTGAAGTAACGAACGAAAAAGAAGGCGGTGCCATCTTCACTGTATACATACCGAAAGGCACAAAGGGGGAATAGATTGTGATGAAGGTACTCATTGCGGAGGATGATTTTCGAATCGCTGCCATTCATGAATCCTATATACAAAAGATAGAAGGCTTTCAAGTCGCTGGAAAGGCAAAGAGTGCAAAGGATATGTGGGAAGCACTCCAACAAGAACAAGTCGATCTCATTTTACTTGATGTGTATATGCCTGATGAGCTTGGCACAAACCTTTTGCCGCTTTTAAGAGAACGTTATCCTGAAGTAGATGTGATCATTATCACCGCTGCAACGGAAACGATGCTTTTAAGAGATGCCCTTCATTATGGGGTGGTTCATTATTTAATTAAACCGGTGACAGCCCAAAAATTTGTACAGGTCTTAACCGAATTTAAAGAAAAGAAGGACTTAATCAATTCAAAGGATGAAGTCAATCAAACGATGATTGATCTGTTTTTTGGCCAGATGCAGGAAGAACCAAAACACAAGGATGACCGAGACCTGCCAACAGGGATTAATTCACTGACCTTAGGCAAGGTGAAAACACTGGTGGCATCAGAGGATAGTGGGATTACAGCTGAAGAACTCGGAGAAAAAATGGGTGCATCACGTACAACAGCGAGACGATACGTGGAGTATCTCGTGACAACGGGAGAATGTCGAGCAGAGCTTGCGTACGGGATCATTGGCAGACCAGAACGAAAATATTATCCTGCCAAAAAGCAAGCGGAGTCATAAAAGATGAAAAAAGGAATACTTCTTGTCATTATGATCTGCCTTTGTATGACGCTCACCTTGAATGAAAAACAAGCTAAAGATTCTTTCCTACAGAGTAGCCCTTTATATATTGTGGTGTCTGGTGTGCCTGACGGTGGATTTGACCAAACGGCTCAGGTAATGAAATCAGTGCTTGAACAAGAGAAGCTGGTGAAACAGCCTGTGAACACCCTATATCAAAGAGGCGGGACGGTGGATAAAGGCTGGACGTATATGATGGAGCAAGATGCCCATTACATTAGTTTAAATTCAAGTTTATTATTAAGCCGTAATTTGCTTGGCAGCAGTAACGTGACAATGAATGATGTGACACCACTCGCTATTCTTGCGGAAGAGTGGCAGGTCGTCGCAGTCCCTGCTGATTCTCCTTTCTCAAATGGGAAGGAACTGTTAAACACATTAAAGAAAAAAACAGATTCCTTAAAGATTGGCTTTGCTCCTGACTTTGGGAATGACGATCAAATCTCCTTCGCACGAGCAGCGGAAATGGCAGGAATTGATCCATATCGCATTCAATTTTTGAAATTTGACAGTGCAGATGACTTATTTCAGGCGCTCATCGACCATAAGGTGGATGCAGCGACTACAACTATTACAGAAGTTCGCCATGACTATGAAAAGAAGAGACTCAAGCTCATAGCAACTACAACGAAGCGGCGTTTAGATGGATTTGAAGATGTGCCTACTTGGACAGAACAAGGAATCCCCCTTATTTTCTCTCATTGGCGCGGTGTAATGGGACCGAAGCAAATGAATCAGCATGACATTCGAGAATGGGATCAACTTCTCCAAAAAATGACGCAAACCAAGTCATGGAAAAAACAATTAAAACAAAAGGGCTGGACAGCTCGTTATATGAACAGTCAAGAAGCAAAGGTCTTCATGGAAGAACAATTAAAACGATATGAGCATTTCATTCAAGGAGAACAAGCGGTCAAGTGAGATCGCTTTTTTTCTTGGAATGAAGAAAAAAACCAGTTGCACAAAATGAACAAAAAGCATTTATCGACCGAAAAAGAATTAAAATTCATAATATTTACTTCAATTTCAACGTCAGATATGATGACAGAAAGGGTTGGGAGTGGGATACCAACAATTAATGAAAGCGTATACAACATAAGGGGTGAATAAAGTGTTAGCAATCTTAGGATTTCTTATGATGATTATATTTATGGTTTTGATTATGACGAAACGTCTGTCTGTTTTAACGGCATTGGTATTAACACCAATTGCATTTGCTCTTATTGCAGGTTTTCATTTTACTGAAATTTCAGACATGATTGTCAAAGGTGTGCAGCAAGTCGCTCCGACAGCGGTCATGATTATGTTTGCCATTTTGTACTTCGGCATTATGATTGATGCAGGTTTATTTGATCCGATGGTGGCGAAAATCTTAAACATCGTCAAAGGCGACCCATTAAAAATTATTGTCGGAACAGCTGTCCTGACCATGCTTGTCGCACTTGATGGTGACGGGACAACGACGTACATGATTACAACAACAGCGATGCTTCCGTTATTTACGCTGCTTGGCATCCGGCCGATCATTTTAGCTGGTATTGCTGGAGTCGGGATGGGCATTATGAATACGATTCCATGGGGTGGTGCAACACCTAGAGCGGCGAGTGCACTTGGCGTTGATCCATCACTTTTGTTTGGACCAATGATTCCAGTCATTGGTGCAGGGGTTCTGAGTATGATTGTTGTTGCTTATTTTCTTGGGAAATCCGAAAGGAAACGTCTTGGTGTCATTGAGCTTGAACAGCCGATCCATGCAAATGAAATGGCAGCGGCATTGCAAGATGACATCAAACGACCGAAACTTTGGTGGTTTAACCTGATACTTACTCTGTTATTGGTGCTATTGCTAGTGTCAGGAAAAGTCAGCTTAACGGTTCTGTTTGTCCTTGCTTTCTGTGTGGCTATTATCGTGAACTACCCGAATTTAGAGCAGCAACGTGAGCGGATTGCGGCTCATTCAACAAACGTCTTAGCGATTGCTTCTATGATTTTTGCGGCAGGCGTTTTTACAGGCATTTTAACTGGGACGAAAATGGTAGATGAAATGGCGATTTCTATTGTGTCTGCTATTCCAGAGCAGCTTGGCGGATTTATTCCAGTCATCGTCGCCCTAACAAGCGGGATATTTACTTTCTTTATGCCGAACGATGCATACTTTTATGGGGTACTGCCGATCCTATCAGAAACAGCGGCAGCATATGGTGTCGATAAAATTGAGATTGCAAGAGCATCTATTATTGGTCAGCCGATTCATATGTTAAGTCCACTTGTTCCATCGACTCACTTACTTGTTGGACTTGTGGGGGTATCACTGGATCAGCATCAGAAATTTGGAATGAAATGGGCTGTGCTTGCAGTCGTCGCCATGACCGTTATGGCGGTTCTGATTGGAGCCATCTCCATCTGGTAAAGAAAAGGAGTGTTCTGCTGAAAAGCAGACACTCTTTTTTAGGTCCTATTGCCGAGCAAGATCCTTTCATTTGCCCTACAGAATGAAATGCTTGTTCCTCCAAAAGATATATTTTTGAAAAATGCTGACACTTTTGCTGTTTTTTTCTTTATAATGCAAATCAACGAAGGGAGACGATAGCATGTCCAAACGAAAAGGAACGATTCTTTTTGCTGCTGTATGCCTCATAACTGGAAGCTTGTCGATGATGACCCCAGCTTCAGCAAATGCAGACACCCCTTATTATGGGAAAAATTATGAACAACCAGCCTCGGTTAAGAAACTTTACCCTGAGCCTGACGAAACGTTCGACACCCCTGCCTTTACGAAAAAAGGAGAAGCATTTACCACACAAGAAGAGCTTCAAGATTTCTTACGTGACATTGTCCGCAAAAGTCCTTACGCCACGCAGAAACAGATTGGAACATCCATTGACGGCCGATCCATTCCAGCCCTATACTTTACAAAGGATCGTCACATCTCTCCACTTTCAAAAAAGCCAACGATCTGGCTTCAAGCACAAATACACGGAAATGAACCAGCCTCTGGCGAATCTGCCCTTGTTATCGCTAAACGGCTAGCAGGTGAAAAAGGAGAGCGTATACTCAATCATGTCAACATCATCATCGTCCCAAGAATCAACCCAGATGGTTCTTATGCATTTGACCGCAGGCTTGCAAGCGGAATGGATGGCAACCGTGATCACATGACATTAGAATCTCCAGAACTCACAGCCCTGCATCAAGAATTTAATCGTTATGCGCCAGAGGTTGTCATTGATGCCCATGAATATGATGTGGGCCAAAAACAGTTTGTAGATGTTGGATCGTCAGGTGCACTGAAATATCACGATTTGCTCATTTTATCGGGTAAAAATTTGAATATCCCTGAAAGTGTTCGTCTCACATCAAATGAACTGTATGTGAACGGAGTTCGGGAAACGCTGACGAATAAAGGGTTTTCTAATGATCTTTATTATACGAACACACGAGGAAAGGATGGAAAGATTGACCTCTATGAAGGCGGAACGGATGCACGAATTGGCCGAAATGCACTTGGACTCTCTCCAGCCCTATCATTCCTTGTAGAAAGTAGGGGAATAGGGATCGGAAGAGAAGACTTTGCCCGGCGCGTAGCAGCACAAGTCACCACTCATGAAAAAATTATTGAGACAACGGTGAAGCATGCTAAGCAAGTCAAGCAGCAAATGGTCACTGAGCGGCTGAAGCTGGTGAAAAAAGGTCTTCAAACAAATGATGACGATCAAGTGGTCATTCAAGATGATTTCCAAGGACCTGTGAATGATTCGCTGGAAATGGTGGATATTGAGAAAGGACAGATCATCAATGTCCCTGTGCGTTTTCATAGTGCGAGCGATGCTGTGCCCGTATTGACAAGAGAAAGACCGACAGCCTATCTCATCTTACCGGGACATGAAGGGGTAGAGAAGAAGCTCAGAACATTAGGATTAAAAAGTGTCACATTGCCTGTTGGCGTGAAAGTGCCAGTACAAGCCTATCAGGTGACAAAACGAGAGGAAAAGAGCAAACAAGATATTCAGCTTGAAACAACACTCGTTGAAAAGAAACGTCAGCTGCCAAAAGGAACCAAGGTGTATATGACAGCACAGCCACAAACCAATTTGCTGTCACTTGCCCTTGAACCAGAATCAAAAGACAGCTATATGTCATCAGGGTTTATCGCTTCAAAAGTAGGCGATGAACTGCCAGTCTACCGTTTCTTGCTTCATCAAAAAACGTTAGGTATCAAATAGAAAAAGCGGCACGCATTGTGCTGCTTTTTCTATTTTCGTCCAGCTCTTATCTCATCTGTCATGCCTTCATACGGTGCCTCTGCGATAATCGTTTCGTCATCCACACCTGCATGGTTGATGTACGTAATGTCTGCGAATTCCGGAACAACATATTTCGGATATGTTTCGTATTTTTCACGCGATTCTTTCATGAGATCGATGTAGTCATTTTGATAGCAAACCGTAATATCTGGACGTTCATGCACCCATTTTGGGAAGAAGATCACGCCATGCATGCGTTTTTCCTCAGGCATAAAGTTCAGTGAAACGTCTGTCCCAGTGGGTTCCGTCCAAGAGACTTTGTAGACGCCTTTTGTGAGCTTCACAATATTGACCTCTTGATCACGAACCCAGCGGCCTCCAACCATTCCACTATGAATGCGGTAATCAATGGTGTGATCATTTTTAATGTAAATCTCATATTCCCAGCCATTTTCATACGTATAAATCATATGAAGTCCAACGAATTGATCCATGTTTATTCCTTCTTTCATTAAAATGATGTTGTTTAAAACATGTTATAATTTACATGTTTATTTTAGGATGTATGGTATAATATTGTCAAAGAATATGCGTTGGAGGCACATCATGAGAGTATTAAAATATGCCATTCTTGGCTTGCTAGATCAGTGTGAGTTGACGGGATACGATATCACCAAACACTTTAAGGATTCCCTAGGTCAGTTTTGGAGCGCCAAGCACAGCCAAATTTACCCGGAGCTGAAGCGGCTGACTGAAGAGGGGTTTATTGAATTTGATATTCGTATACAAGGAAAGAAGTTAGAGAAAAAGGTTTATCAAATCACAGAGGCTGGAAAAACGGAATTGCATGAGTGGTTAAGGATAAAAGGCCCAATTCCAGAAACAACAAAGGATGAATTTATGCTGAAAACGTTCTTTATCTCATCCATGGACAAAAAAGAAGCGGCCGGCCTGTTTGCACATCAACTACTAGAGCGAACGAAGAAAGTAGAGATGCTTGAACAGAAGCTGAATGCTTTAACAGATGAAGATCCTTCCGCTCAATCGCTGCATTCAGCACAATTCGGGCATTATTTAGTACTGACAAGAGCAATTGAAAGAGAAAAAGGATATGTTCGCTGGCTCCAAAATACCCTAGAGGACATTGATTCATCCACTGTCTAAGGACAATGGTCGGATCATATGATAAAAAATGGTTGAAACAAGTGAATTTATTAATGGAAACCGCTACAATGGATATATTCGTATTAAAGTGAGGCGAGTATGTTTGAGTAACCAAGAAGCGTTATGGAATGAAGCAGAAGCTTTTATTTCTTTATGCTATGAAGAATTAAACAAATCAAATGAAGAGAAAGCAGCACGTCTGCATGAAATAAAAAAAGAAATTGAGTCTGAAGGCATATATACTCATACGCCAGAGGAATTAGCTCACGGGGCTAAAATGGCGTGGCGCAACAGTAACCGCTGCATTGGCCGTTTGTTTTGGTCGACATTGCACGTCCATGACTGCCGCCATGTGAAAACAGAAGATGAGGTGAAAGCGGCGCTCTTTCATCATATTGAATATGCGACAAATGGCGGGAAAATCAAACCGTCCATTACGATCTTTCCACCAGAGCACGAGGGAAGAAAAGAAGTCGTTATTTATAATCATCAGCTTGTTCGTTATGCAGGGTATGAGACGGAATATGGCATTATAGGTGACGAGGCATCACTTGAATTGACAAAGATTTGTGAAGCCCATGGCTGGAAAGGGGAAGGCACGCATTTTGATATACTTCCCCTCATGTTTCAGCTAAAAGGTCAGCCGCCTGTTCTGTATGATCTTCCGAAAGAGATCGTTCAAGAGGTGGAGATCACCCATCCTGAATATGAAGGATTTCACGACTTAGGACTCAAATGGTACGCTGTTCCAATCATTGCTGATATGAAATTGGAGATTGGCGGCATTCATTACAACGCTGCACCGTTTAACGGCTGGTATATGGGAACAGAAATTGGCGCACGTAATTTAGCAGATGAAAATCGCTACAATATGCTGAAAAAAGTCGCTTCTATCTTAGGGCTGGACACGACAAAGAATGTGTCACTTTGGAAGGACAAAGCCATTGTAGAATTGAATGTGGCGGTTCTTCATTCCTATCGCGAGGCAGGGGTGACCATTGTCGATCACCATACCGCAGCTCATCAATTGAAACAGTTTGAAAAACAGGAAGAAAAGGCAGAGCGTCAGCTGACTGGAGATTGGACATGGCTGATTCCACCAGTATCACCTGCTGCTACCCACATTTTTCATCAGCACTATGACAATACCATTGTGAAACCGAATTATTTTTATCAGGATAAGCCCTATCATGGGGCAGAAAAAGCCTAGCGGGAAGCTAGGTTTTTTTGTATCATGCTTCATTTGTATAAAACATCATGATCCTCTTATCCGAAAGTTCGCGTAATGGGCTAACTCGGTGAGTGGCTCCATCTGCATATGTGTGACTTTTGAAAAAGGGCTTCCTTTCCGGACTGTCTCTAAGAAGTCATGAACCTCCTGCTGCTCACCTTCCACTTTTAACTCGACATGACCTTCGTCTGTGTTACGAACCCAGCCTTTCATCCCTCGATTGACCGCTTCTCCTTGAACAAAATAGCGAAATCCAACTCCTTGCACCCGTCCCTTTACAATGGCATGATAATGAATCAATGTCATCTCTCCTTTTTTCTCATCGTACCATAGCCTGCATCTTTCCTTCACGCACCGACTAGGATTTGGCTGTCAAACCATGTAAAATAAAAGGAATCAGACAATCAAAGGAGATGGCCATCGTGGGGCAGAAAAGGTACGACATAGAAGGAATTCAAGTGGGGCAACCGATCACCACCTATGCGAATGGAAAAAAGATCAAAACAGCCATCAACAAAAGGCGTATTGACGAGCCTGTCTATTTGAGCAAGCTCAATTTTGAGGGAGATGGACAGGGCGATCTGGTTCATCATGGCGGCTATGATAAAGCCATTTGTGTCTTTCCATATGATCACTATGCTTACTTCGAGCAGTTTTTAGGAGTTTCGTTACACGAGGCAGCCTTCGGCGAGAATGTGACAGTGCATCAGCTTGTGGAGACAGAAGTGCGCATAGGAGATGTGTTTCAGCTTGGAGAAGCGCTTGTTGAGGTCAGTCAGCCAAGACAGCCATGTGTGAAGCTATCTCTTAAGCACGGCAATATGAAACTTGTGAAGGAAGTGCAGCAAACAGGGTATACAGGCTTTTATTTGCGTGTGTTACAAGAAGGAATGGTATCGCCTGATCAACCTCTTGTATTAGTAGAAAAAGCGCCCCATCACATCACGGTCCAGGAAGTCAACGAAGTCAAATATCGTCAAGCAGATCCAGATAGGCTGAAAGCTGTTCTTGAAGTAGATGCCTTGGCAGATGTAGTGAGGAAGTCTTTACAAAAACGAATAACTCACAGCTAAAAAAAGCCGTACATCAGCACAAGATGTACGGCTTTTCAACATTTATGAGCTTGGTTTCTTTTGCTCAAGAAGATTTGCAAGGAAATAGGTTTTAAAGCTTTGAAGCTTTCTTCCTTCATGCTTGGTCACACCAAGCTTCTTTAACTCTTCGACATACCAGCCTTTGCTACCATAATGCATGATAGAAAACTCCTTTCAATGGAAACTGCCTGCATTGTAACATCTCAAAAAAGGACGTGAAAAGTGTGCAGGTGTTAAGAAATGAAAACTGATTCTATCTGCCTATGATTCATGTATATGCTGGAAATGATGAATTATGAATTTGGTGGATTGAGGGTGACAATGATCATGCCGATCGTCATAATCATCAAGATAACACCAAGATATGTCATCATGGATTGTTTTTTCTTGAGACCCACAACCGTTAAGATAATACTTTCGATGAAAAAGATGACACCTATGATGATGAACCACATATCAAATAAGACCCCTTTCGCATATCTTTGCCTATTTTACCACAGGCATTTTTGTTTAGTCATGACAGATTCGTGAAAGGGACACGAAAAAAATCCCCTCCAGTGAAAGAGGGGACTCATTAACTTATAGCTTCGTTAAAATAACCGGTTCGTCTTTTGTGATCACAATTGTATGTTCAATCTGTGCTACAAGGCTTTGATCTGGTGTTTTAAATGTCCAGCCATCATCAGCCTGATAAATAGATTCAGCATTTGTTGAAATGAAAGGTTCAAAAGCAATCACTGTACCATTCTTAAACAAAGCATTATCGAATGGGTCATAATAGTTGAGTATATGGTTTGGTGCTTCGTGCAGACTTTTCCCAATGCCGTGCCCTGTCAGGTTTTTAATGACCGTAAAACCTTGCTCTTTTGCGGTATTGTAGACCGCACGGCCAATTTGATTTTGCCTTTTACCAGCTTTCGCATGCTTTAATCCTTCAAGGAATGCATCCTCTGCACATTGGCATAATGCTTCAAGACGAGCATCGCCTGTGCCTAACACAAATGAAATCCCCGTATCGGAATAATATCCGTCCAGCTCTGCTGAAATATCAATATTAATGAGGTCACCCTCTTGTAAAATGGTTTTTTCACTTGGAATACCATGTGCGACTTCATCGTTCACGCTAATACAAGTTGTACCGGGGAAGTCATATTCCTTTTCAGGCGCTGAATTGGCCCCATGCTCTTCTAAGATTTTTTTCCCAATCAAGTCTAATTCTTTTGTAGACATGCCTGGTTTCGCCTGGTTTTTCATTTCTTCTCTGGCCAAAGCGACAATTCGGCCGACTTTTTTTAAGGCTTCTAACTCATGATCATGTTTGACAATCACTGTTCATTCCCGCTTTCTATAACTTCATTCTATTCAATAGCTTACCACATTTTACGCCAGAAGAGTAAAGAGTGCGATTTCGAGTAGATATGGACAAATTGGTATAGATAACTAGACGTGCATATGATATATTTTTTATGAACATCATGAGAGATTTGGTCATGATGATGACAAAGGGGGGGAGAATTCAGATGGTGTTTCAGTTTTTTCAAAAGTTAGGAAAATCATTTATGCTTCCAATCGCTGTGCTTCCTGCAGCAGGTATTATTTTGGCCATTGGACGCAAGGATGTATTCGATATCCCGTTTATTCACGCGGCAGGGAATGCAATTTTTGCGAATTTGGCTTTGATTTTTGCAATGGGTGTAGCGATCGGCATTGCAAAGGACGGTAACGGAGCAGCGGCGTTATCAGGGGCCATCTCTTATTTCATTTTGTCAGCCGGTACAACGACGATTAACTCGACGAACAATATGGGAGTATTGGGCGGTATTTTATGCGGGCTCTTGGCAGGTTACGTTTACAATCAATTTAAGGATACGAAACTGCCGGAATACTTAGGTTTCTTTAGCGGAAGACGGCTTGTGCCAATTATGACAGCACTTTTCACCATTCTATTAGCGGCTGTTTTCGGATATGTGTGGCCTCCGATTCAAAGTGTGATCAATGATTTAGGGGAATGGATTTTAAGTCTTGGTGCAACGGGTGCAGGGCTGTTTGGTTTCTTTAACCGATTGCTCATTCCACTAGGACTTCACCATGTGCTCAATAACTTATTCTGGTTTCAATTTGGGGAATTTAGCGGAGCAACAGGAGATTTGGCGCGATTCTTTCAAGGAGATCCAAGTGCGGGCGTCTTTATGACTGGCTTCTTCCCAGTGATGATGTTTGGTCTGCCAGCGGCATGTCTAGCCATGATTGTAACAGCAAAGCCAGAAAAGCGAAAGGCAACAGCGGGGCTGATGATTGGAATGGCGCTGACGTCATTTATTACAGGGATCACAGAACCAATTGAATTTTCCTTTATGTTTTTATCTCCACTTTTATATGGTGTCCATGCTATATTAACAGGTCTTTCGCTCTTTATTGTGAACGCCCTAGGAATTCATAGCGGTTTCGCCTTTTCAGCAGGTGCGATTGATTACGTCTTAAGCTTTGGTATTGCTCAAAAACCGTTGATGTTACTTGTGGTTGGAGTAATCTATGGCGTTATTTACTTTGTTGTCTTCTATTTCCTCATTAAACTGTTAAAGCTGAAAACACCGGGCAGAGAAGATGATGATATCGAAGATCTCCCAGCAGAGGATGCTACTTCTGCCGGAGCGAGTATGCTGGTAGAGGGACTTGGCGGAAAAGACAATATCACTACCATTGATCATTGTGCCACACGTCTTCGCTTAACAGTAGAGGATACGAATTTATTGAACGAGGGGACATTGAAAAAAGCGGGTGCCAAAGGGGTACTGACTTCAGGAAAAACATCCGTACAAATCATCATTGGAACGAATGTGGAATTTGTTGCAGATGATCTCCGCAAGGAAGTCGACCGAGATTAAAAAAAGCGTTCAGCCAGGTCAAATGGGCTGAACGCTTTTTTATTTGCGCTGTTCGATCACTAGGACAATACTGATGACAACAAGTAAAAACCATGAACTGATTTTCCCAAGATGCACGAGAGACCAAGCATGCTGTTGATTTGGATATTGCCAAGCCCCTAAAAGGGTGGTGACATTTTCGGCAGCCCAAATGAAAAAGCCAATCAAGAGAAATGAAACAACAAGCGGCATTCGATAGGTAGAGGCTCCTGTCTGAAATGATTTAGACAATTTAAGAAAGGGAAAAGGTCACCTCAACTAGATATTCATGAACAATTTGTGAATATATATGTGAAAAAGATCACAAAACAAATATAGAATAGTATAATAAGATCATAAATAAAATGTGAAATATTTCACATAAATTAAAAAGGAGGCATCATCATGTTTACAAAATTCTTACAAACGAATGTGTGGGCAGCCGTGATACTTTTGGTAGCAAGACTTTATATCGGATGGACTTGGCTGACATCTGGTATTGGAAAGCTAACAGGGGGATTCGATGCATCAGGATATTTGCAATTTGCCATATCTGAACCTGTTGTCAAGGATGGACATCTTGTGTATCCGTTCTATGTATGGTTTTTAGAAAATGTCGCTTTGCCAAATGCGGGATTATTCAGTGTAATGGTCATGTGGGGAGAAATCTTAGTTGGTCTAGGGTTAATTGTTGGATTGTTCACAACAACGGCAGCCTTTTTCGGTAGCGTGATGAATGTTTCTTTCTTACTAGCTGGAACCGTCTCTGTTAACCCTCTTCTTCTTCTCATTGCGATCATCATCATGGCAGCGAAAGGGAATGCAGGGAAAATGGGGCTTGATTATGTCGCAGGTCCAATCTTCAAACGAACACTTAAAAGAAAGCCGCATTTAGAAGTGGCATCATAATAAAGAAAAACATCCTCAGCTTATGTGTATGCTCAGGATGTTTTTTTATTTAGGAATCGGCTTTGATGAGATTGATATGCAGGACAGTAAGCTCGTGCTGGTTGATATCTGGATCGTGCCCGACGATAAATTCAAGCTCATCATCACCGGTTCGATAAACATACTTTTTCTCTTTTGTTTGTGGAATGGTTCACTGAATCGGCAGGTCCAAGTTGTTTCTTTAATAGGGAAGGGGTCATCCTGCCGATATTCGTTTCTTTTTCTACATTTGTACCGAAATATTGGATTTCATTCATTTTGCCTTTTTTGTCATAGTGAAAAGCAAATCCGGGATTCCCCATTTCAGCATGATACAAATCAAAGCTGCTTTGACCTGTTTCTGGATATGGATTTCCTAGTTTATGATGAACGTCTTTTTTTGTTTGAACGCCAATTTTCAGCCCTTCTGCATAGTAGGGCATTTGTCCTTTATGTGCCAGCTGATAAATGCTGTTGAGCGCTGCTTGAGGACCTTGAGGAATGGATTGTTCTGCTGCTGTTTTGGTCATGGCGTGTGCTGAGATCGCAGGGCTGAAACCGAATAAGGTGGAAGAAGCGAGTGAAGCGGTCACGACAAAGCTGCTGTTTTTTCATGATAAATTCCTCCTTGCTCTCCTATACCCGGTGCAATGAGGAGCAAACGTCAAAAAGAACCAGCTGATCTTAGATCGGCTGGTTCTTTGAATAAGAAAGTTAGTTTGAAGAAGAGCTTGATTTATCTTTGGCGGAAGATGAATCCTTTTCATCCTGTACTTTCTTTGTATAGTCATACTCATTGCGGTCAATCGGTGTAAAGCCTTTAGGCTTGTAGAAACGGAGTAAATCTTCTGTGACGATCTTATCAGATGTCTCTAGCATCTTTTTCACCGTTTCATTTTCTTGTGTCGCTTTTTCAGTCGGCTCGATTTTCTCGCCTGTTTTGTTGCTGTAATAGTTATTGCCTACTTTTGTGTAGTCCTTAGACACGAAGTCTCCATTTCTAAATGGCACAAGCTCTTTAAAGTTCTTCGATAAGATGTCAGAACCAGACATTAAATAGTTCTTCGTATCATCGCCGAGCAGGTGTAGAAGGGTTGGAGCGATATCGACTTCACCAGAGTATTTATGAATCTGTCCGCCTTTCACACCTGGCACATGAATAAAGAGCGGCACACGCATGAGCTGGGCATTTTCATAATCTCCAATTTTTTGTCCAGTGACTTTTTCCATGGCTTCATTATGATTTTCTGAGATGCCATAATGATCTCCGTACATGATGACAACTGTATTGTCATATAGGCCTGACTTTTTCAAGTCTTTGAAGAACTGTTCAATGGCCTCATCTAGATAATGAGCAGATTGGAAGTAGTTATCGACAACAGAGTCTCCGAAGTCACCAGGTTCGAAATCGGTATCACCTTCATCCATACCAAATGGGAAATGGTTAGATAACGTAATGAATTTCGAATAAAACGGCTGCTTCAGTTGTTCAAGCATTGGCATTGATTCTTTGAAGAATGGTTTGTCTTTCAATCCATAGTTCTTCGTATCTTGCTCGTTCATATCGTAATACTCAGAATCGTAAAATCTGTCATATCCAAAGGACTTAAACATTTCATTACGGTTCCAGAAGGTTTTCGTATTCCCATGGAATTCTGCTGATGTGTATTGATCTTTCTTCAAAATGCCAGGAAGTGCCTGATACGTGTTTTGAGCTTTGTTAATAAAAACAGAGCCCTGTGATAATGGGAATAGCCCAGTATCCATCATAAATTCGGCATCAGATGTCTTTCCTTGTCCTGTTTGATGGAAGAAGTTATCAAAGTAAAACGTTTTGTTGTCATGTGCCAATGAATTAAGGAATGGGGTGACTTCTTTTCCATTCACCTTATAATCAATGACAAAATTTTGCAGAGATTCAAGAGAAATCGTAATCACGTTCATGCCTTTCGCTTTCCCGTAATAGGCGGGGTTTGGATCAGCGCTGTTCGCTTTTAAATAATTCTCTACATCTGTTACGTCACTTGAATTTGCCAGAGCACGCTGGCTGTTTGATTTCACATTTTGAATGGTATCAAACACAGTAAAGTTATAAGCGCCCAAGTATTTCACTAAATAATTGCGGTCGAATGATCTTGATAAAAGCTCTGGACGATCAATCTCTGCAGCGATCAAGTTGACAACAAAGATCACAACTGAAGACGCAAGAACGAGTCTGAACGATTTTGACTTTTGAACAGGTACAGTGCCTGTACTTGTTTGCTGCTGCCTTTTCATGCGGACTGCGAGTACGATCAAGATGATTGTATCGATAAAGTAAAACACATCAGTCCAACGCATGAGTGAAAATGCACTATCACCTAATTGTCCGCCATTCGTTCCTGCCTGCATCACAACAGGCAGCGTGATAAAGTCATTGAAGAATCGATAGTACACGATGTTTGCGTAAAGTAAAAAAGACATGAAAAAGTGAATCACAATGATAGCGGCAGGCTGCCATTTTTTCTTGAACAATAAAGCAAAGCCAAGAAAGAACAAGCTAGAGCTAATAGGATTCACGAAAAGCAAAATATGCTGAAGCACATTTGATATACCAAGTTTAAATTCAATTAAATAAGCTGTATACGTTTTGAGCCATAGTAAGATGGCTGCAATCACAAAGAAGCCGAGGCCTCTTTTTTGAATAAATGTTTTCATATAAACACTCCTTTTCTCCGGTTCAAGGAAGAGGCGGAACGAAGGAAAACGAACCATTTGAATATACCATGAAATGCACAAATAGAAAAGTCATAACCGATGAAGAGTGAGAACAGCATGTCCTAGCAATAAAAGGAGAGAAATCGAAAATACTCGACCACCGAAAAACTTTTTGTGAAATTTATCCTAATATTAACAGAAAATTCAGTATTTTTCCTGTTGCTATATCAATAAAACAGGTAAAAAGACATAAGTCTAAAGAATTAATTTAATTTCTACAATGGTGTTTTCAAGAGAATTTCCAGTGTTTATTAATGTTTATGCAGGTTAAGTAAAAAAAATGAGCAAATGAACAACGAAAACAGATGGATAAAAATCCCTTGTTTATGATATACCAATATATTAAGTTATTTCACAAAATAATGGTTTTGATTTGTTTTGTAAGGGTTTTATCAATTTTGATGAATAAACAAATTATCTAAATATACTTAAGTGAACATTTCGAGACTATAAACTTTTGAATTGGGGTCGATATAGACATTGACAGGAAATCTTCCATTGAAAGGATTGATAGTATATGACTGTACGAGCAGAGAACCTCGTTCAGAACTGGTTTCCGAGTGAGGACGGAAATGCAGGGGAGCGTAAAGAACTCGTCAAATTAATGGAACAGATCATTTCAGGGGTCGATCACCTGAAGGACCCGAACCGTGTACACCTAAAGGGTGAAAAGAAGCGTGGGGAGGACTTTTACAAAAAGCTCACTGAAACAAGTCAAATTCCGGTCAATGGCCAGCAAGCAGAACTTGTGAATGAAGAATTACTCAAGCTTTTACATAACCATCCATACCATACAAAGTATTTCTTCACCAACATTTTGCCAATGGCAAGTACACCAGGAATTCTAGGCATGCTGACGGCTATGCTGGTAAATGGGAACAACCTTTGGGATGTTTATGGACCAGCAGGTGCGGAAGCTGAGGTCAGAGTGGTCTCAATGATGTCTAAACTCATCGGATACGATCCAAACGTGAGCGGGGGATACACAACATGGGGAGGTCAAGGGGCTATTTTCTCAGGACTTCGTTTAGCGATTTCAAAAGTCGCACCGGAGTCATTACGAAAAGGTGTCCCACAACATCTTTATGCGTTTTGTTCTGATGCAGCACATTACAGCTTATTTAAGTCAATGGAAGCAACAGGAATTGGCACAGACAACTTAATCAGAATTAAAACGAATAAGGATCATTCAATGGATATGGAAGATTTGCGTTGTCAAATGGAACGTGTTGCACAAAATGGCGGGATTCCCGTTTATATTGTGGCAACAACAGGAACAACAGATGCCATTGCAATTGATGATGTAAAAGGGGTACGTGAAACAGCAGAAGCAGTTGCTGAGAAGTATGGTCTTAAGGTGCCTCATATTCATGCAGATTCGGCACTGGGCGGTTTCTTTGCTTTCTTTAA
Organism: Bacillus pumilus; assembly: GCF_002744245.1. Classification (GTDB taxonomy): domain Bacteria; phylum Bacillota; class Bacilli; order Bacillales; family Bacillaceae; genus Bacillus; species Bacillus pumilus_M. The sequence continues at coordinate 18,962 of NZ_NKHG01000023.1, forward strand.
TGAGTATGATGTATCTGAAAACCCGTTGCAATTCTCAGACGGTGTTCTTCGTATGTTAAAGGAAATCAAAGCGAAATTCCAGCATCTGTCTCTTGCAGATACGATGTGCTTTGATTTTCAAAAACTCGGCCAAACACCGTATACATCCAGTTTATTCTTAGTGAAAAACGCTGCTGACTTAAAGCGTTTAGACCTAGAAGAACAGGAAACACCATATGTAGGACATAGAGGCTACGGGGAATACCATACGGGTTATACACTCGAATGCTCAAGAATGGGAAGCTCTATCAGCATGTTAAGCGTGCTATTAACGTTTGGGATTGAAGGATACCAGCGCTTGCTCGGCCAATTTTTAGAGGTGAACCTTGCATTCAGAGAAGCACTCAGAAAGGAAGTTCCGCAAGCTGAAGTTGTAAATGATGACAATGTCGGAATGGCTACATTGTTTAGAATTTACCTATACGGCTCTCCGCGCTTTAAAGAAGAGATCTCAGGCGAGGCAACTTCAATGGAAATTGAGCGCAACAATGAATTGAACAAAATGCTGTTTGAAAAGCTTGGAGAGAAAAGAGACGAGATGTTCTTTGGCGATACAACGAAGTTTTTACAAGTACAGGCGAAAGAAGGTCAAGAATTCTATCTAAGTGTTAGTAAGTTTTTTGTCATCTCACCGTATACGCTACCGGAGCATATCCCTCATATCGTATCTTATTTAAAAGATGTGATTGCATCTGTTTGTGGACAATTTGAAAGTGTACATGCTTAAATCAAATCTGAGAGTGGAGATGTAGAAAAAAATGGCGAAACAAAGGAAATTTGGAGGATTCACGATATCCTCCAAAATCATGTCAGTCGTTGTCGGAACATTACTCGCAACCGTTGCATTATTCGTTCTAACATTTTATCTAGTCAGCCAGGATTTATCATCCCAGTTATTAAAACAATTTGATTTTCGGTTAACGACAGATATCGATACAGCGAAAAAAGAAATGGACAGTATCGATGGAAACGTCCTCAGCATTAGCGGGAAGGACGATCCACTTTATGTGGAGGTCAAAAAGAAAATCACAGAGCTTCAAGAAAATCATTCGCTTGAGAACTTATACGTGTTATCAAATAAGGATGGTAAGGAAAGAATTATTGTATTAACTGGGGAAGACAATGATTTTGATCAAGATTATGCGTTTTCAGATGAGATGAAACAAGCTCTTTCTGAAGATAAAATGGTCAAAAGTGATATTTACCATGATTCATTTGGAACACATAAATCAGTCTTTTTACCAATCAAAGATTCAGGCGGTGAGCTGACGGGGATTTTAGGGATTGATTTAGATGCGTCTGTTGTGCCTGAAACAACGAAGAAGCTGACGATCTACATTACCATTGCATCTGCTATTGTGCTCATCGGTGGACTGTTCTTCTCATTTATCATGGGAAGAAGAATCGCAAAGCCAGCACGTTCATTAATGGAAACAGCGAACCGAATTGCAGATGGTGATTTAACTGGAACGGTAGAGGTGGAAAGTAAAGACGAGATCGGCCAATTAGCTGCTTCCTTCCAAAAGATGCAAGGACGGATCAAAGAGCTTATTGCCAAAATCTCAAGTTCATCAAGTGAAGTCTCTAAAATGTCTTCACAGCTTCGAACGGTGACGAACGAATCGAGTCAAAGCGCACAGCAAGTGTCAGAAGCGATGACCAATATGAGTGAAGGGATCAATGATTCTGTAGCAAATATTACAGATTGCACGACCTCTGTTGCGGAAATCGATGCTCAAATCGAAGGTGTGACAAGAGAAGTAGATGAAATGAAATCTGTTTCATCGGGCGTGCAAGAGCAGTCAGAATCTGGTCAAAAACTGGTGCAGCATGTCCTTGAGCATCTCAATATGTTACACGAAATGATGACAAACTCAAAGCAGGCAGCAGAAGAATTACAATCACATTCAACTGAGATCGAAAGTGTTATCTCCATTATTACGGACATTTCAGCGCAAACGAATTTGCTTGCACTAAATGCTTCAATTGAAGCGGCACGTGTTGGAGAAGAAGGAAAAGGATTTGCTGTTGTGGCAGACGAGGTTCGTAAGTTAGCTGAGCAGTCAGCAGATGCGGCTAAAACTGTTTCAGACCTAGTTACTGGCACACAGGAGAACAGTCAGCGTGTCCTTGAAAGCGTAGAGGAAAGCAGTCGAGCAGTGGAAGAAGGACGTGAACAAATGCAAGGAACGTCTCAAAACTTCACTGGTATTTACGACGGAGTGTCTCAGTTTGCAAGAAGAACCAACAATTTGCTTCAATCGATTCAACAGGTAGAACGAGCATATCAAACCATTTCAACCTCGATTGAACAAATTTCGGTTGTGTCAGAAGAACATGCAGCCAGCTCTCAAGAAGTAGCAGCAGCAACAGAACAGCAAAGTGCTGGCATGCAGCAAATTTCAAGTGCGATCGAACAGCTCTCTGAGATGTCAGAAGACTTAGCACAAATGGTATCTACATTCAAAATCGACAAGCAATAACGAGAAAGCTGGCTCTTGTGAGAGAGTCAGCTTTTTTGCTATGCTTAACCAAAATCAAAGCGATTAAAAGGAGTGACACCATGGATTTTTCGCAGAGATTGTCAGAAGAACGGATCAAAAAGGCCATGGACAACGGAGCATTTGAAGGATTATCAGGCTTTGGGAAGCCTCTGCCAAAAGATGATGCTGCTCATGTACCTGAAGAACTGAGAATGGGTTATCGAATCATGAAAAATGCAGGCTTTGCTGGGGAAGAAACGACTTTGAAAAAAGAACTCATGACCGTCAAAGAGTTACTCAAAACCAGTATAGATGGAGAGGAAAGAAAACAACTCTCTCTCATATGCGAAGAAAAACAAAAACGTCTGGATGAACTCACCTCAAAACGCCAAACCTTTGCACGTCCAGCCTCCTCCTTTTATAAAAACAGGGTCTACGAAAAATTAACGGAGCATAAAAAAAGATGATGACACGCTTGCCTCTCTGAGTACATTGAGGGAGCTTTTTTTATGAAAGCGTTACATTTATTGTTGACTACATGTATATACAAATATAAAATATGGAGTGAACATGTATATACAAGTTTTTTGGTTCTTTTTTCTTATAAAAAAATGGTATCGGAGGGGATAGCATGGCTGATTATCAGGCAGCAGCAGATCAGATTGTGAAAGCCATCGGCGGCAAAGAAAACATTGATCAAGCAACACATTGTGTGACAAGGCTTCGGTTTGTGCTGAAAGATGAGGGGAAGGTTGACGAGAAAGCACTTGAACAAATTGAAGAAGTGAAAGGATCTTTCTCAGCGAACGGTCAGTATCAAGTCGTCATTGGCCAAGGGATTGTCAATCGAGTATATGCCGAAATGGTCAAACAGACGGGAATTGGGGAAGCAACAAAAGAGGACGTCAAGCGTGCCTCTGATCAAAAATTAAATCCATTGCAGCGTGCTGTGAAAACGCTTGCGGATATCTTTATTCCGATACTCCCTGCTATCGTCACAGCCGGTTTATTAATGGGGATTCATAATATTTTAACAGCTCCTGATATTTTCTTTGATCAAAAATCAATTGTGGATGTGTATCCGGCATGGGCTGATTTAGCAAATATGATCAACCTGATTGCAGGCACTGCCTTTACATTTTTGCCAGCATTGATTGGCTGGTCGGCTGTGAAGCGATTTGGGGGGAATCCGCTTTTAGGGATGGTCCTTGGATTGATGCTCGTACATCCTGACCTGTTAAATGCTTGGGGTTATGGAGCGGCTGAAAAGTCTGGTGACATTCCTGTATGGAATTTGTTTGGACTTGAAGTGCAGAAGGTAGGATACCAAGGGCAGGTTCTTCCGATACTCGTCGCATCCTATTTACTTGCAAAGCTCGAATTATTTATCACAAAACGGACACCTGAAAGTATTCAGCTGTTAGTCGTTGCACCAATAACTTTATTACTCATTGGATTTTTATCATTTATCGTAATTGGGCCTGTTACATTTGCCATCGGAAACGTCTTAACATCTGGACTTGTGTCAGTATTTCAGCAATTCGCTGCACTTGGCGGTCTTTTATACGGCGGATTGTATGCAGCGTTAGTCATCACAGGTATGCACCATACGTTCCTAGCTGTTGATATTCAATTGATTAACTCAAAGCTGCACGGCACGTTCCTATGGCCAATGCTCGCGCTGTCCAATATTGCACAAGGATCAGCTGCGCTTGCAATGATGTTTGTTTTAAAAGATGAAAAGCAAAAAGGACTCTCGTTGACATCAAGTATATCCGCTTACTTAGGGATTACCGAGCCGGCGATGTTTGGGGTCAACCTGCGCTATAGATTCCCATTTGTTTTTGCACTGATCAGCTCAGGGATAGCCGGTATGTTTATCGCATCTCAAGGGGTACTCGCAAGTTCGGTCGGCGTTGGAGGTATTCCAGGGATCTTTTCGATCATTCCGAAATATTGGGGCGCATTTGCAATAGGAATGGTCCTTGTGCTCACTATTCCATTCATTGGTACCCTTTTATATGCAAAATTAAAAAAGAAAAAGGATGAGATGTAATTCTTTTTTCATAAGAACTTAACTAGTGGTGGTGAAGGAAATTGAATCAACAAACAAACGAACCGTGGTGGAAAAAAGCGGTGGTCTATCAAATTTATCCGAAGAGCTTTTTAGATACAACAGGCTCTGGTACAGGTGATATCAATGGCGTGACGAAAAAGCTCGACTATATTAAAGAGCTTGGGGCGGATTGTATTTGGCTGACCCCTATGTATGAGTCACCGCAGCACGATAATGGCTATGATATTAGTGATTATAAAAGCATCCATGACATGTACGGCACAATGGCTGATTTTGAACAGATGCTGACGGAAGCGCATAAACGAGGAATCCGTGTCATCATGGACCTAGCAGTCAACCATACATCAATTTTTCATGAGTGGTTTCAAGCCTCGCGTCAATCAAAGGATAACCCTTATCGAGATTATTATATTTGGAAGGAGCCAAAAGCAGACGGCTCTCCGCCGAATGATTGGCAGTCAAAATTTGGCGGACCAGCCTGGGAGCTAGATGAAGCGACAGGAGATTACTATCTTCATTTATACGATCTCACCCAAGCGGATCTCAATTGGGAACATGATGAGGTGCGCAAGCAAGTATATGACATCATGCACTTTTGGTTTGAAAAAGGAATTGATGGATTCAGACTGGATGTCATCAATAATATTTCAAAGGATCAACGCTTCTTAGATGATGCCGGGCAATCTGTACAGGGCGACGGCCGCATGTACTATACAGATGGTCCGAGGATTCATGAATTCCTGCATGAAATGAACCAGGAGGTTTTCTCGAAATACGATAGCATGACCGTTGGAGAAATGTCTTCAACGAATATCGCAGACTGTATTCGGTATACAAGACCTGATCGGCAGGAACTGAATATGACGTTTAACTTTCATCATTTAAAGGTGGATTATCCCAACGGTGAAAAGTGGGCCATCGAGCCATTTGATTTTCAAGAATTGAAGTCTATTCTGTCTGAGTGGCAGACGAAAATGCATGAGGGCGGCGGCTGGAATGCGCTATTCTGGTGTAATCATGACCAGCCTCGTATCGTGTCAAGGTACGGTGATGATGGCACGTACCATCAGCAATCAGCAAAGATGCTGGCGACTACGATTCATTTGATGCAAGGTACACCGTATATTTATCAAGGTGAAGAAATTGGTATGAAGAACCCTCGCTTTAAGGACATTTCGTCTTACCGCGATATCGAATCACTTAATATGTACGAAGCCATGCTTGAAAAAGGGAAAACCGAGGAAGAAGCGCTGGCGATTTTACAGGTCAAATCAAGAGATAATGCCCGTACACCAATGCAATGGACCTCAGAAAAAAATGCAGGTTTCTCAAAAGGAACACCATGGATTGAGCCCGCCAATAACGACCTTTCGGTGGAAGCTTCATTAAAAGACCGCGCCTCAATTTTCTATCATTATCAAGCCCTTTGCAGGCTGCGTAAAGAATATGATGTGATTACGTATGGAAGCTTTACTTTACTGCTGGCAGATGATCCAAAGATTTTTGCCTATGTCAGAGAAGGTAAAGATGAGAAGATTCTCGTAATCAACCATTTTTATGCAGGGGAGGCGGACTTTGCGCTTCCTGACGAGCTATTAAAGGATGTAGATGAGATGAAGGTTCAAGTTCTGTTATCCAATTATGAGGATGTGCCGGAAGAGATCAAGGGCTTTACGTTGCGTCCATATGAGTCAATCGTTTATCATTTAACCAAACGCTAGTAAATGGGGCGGAGGGAAAATGAAAGAGAATAAGTTTCGAGTGATTTATGATCAGCTCGCAAGACGAATTGAACAAGGTGAATGGCAGGATAAAGGCATCCTCCCATCAGAGCATGAGCTGTCCGTCATGTATGATACGTCCCGTGAGACGGTGAGAAAGGCATTAAACATCCTTGTGCAAAATGGCTATATCCAAAAAATCCGCGGGAAAGGCTCTGTATTACTGAATCGGGAGAAAATGCAGTTCCCTGTTTCAGGTCTCGTCAGCTTTAAGGAGCTCTCCCAAACGCTTGGACGGAAGACGGTTACAACTGTTCATGAATTGGGTTTAATCAAACCGGATCAGTATATTCAGTCTCAGCTGAAAATAAGTGAACAGGAAGATGTCTGGGAAGTCATTCGCTCTCGCAATATTAGCGGGGAAGAAGTCATTTTAGACAAGGATTACTTTTTGCAAAAACATGTACGGGCATTGTCAAAGGACATTTGTGAAGGATCGATCTACGAGTATATTGAAGGAGAACTTGGTGTCTCGATTAGCTACGCCCAAAAGGAATTTGTGGTCGAGCCATGTACAGAAGAGGATGCCAAGTATCTTGATTTGAATGGGTTTGACCATGTTGTGGTGGTGAAGAATTATGTGTTCTTGGAGGATACGAGTCTCTTCCAATACACAGAAAGCCGCCACCGGTTAGATCGTTTCAGGTTCGTGGATTTTGCAAGAAGAGAAAAATAGACAGAGCCTATGCTCTGTCTATTTCAGGTTTAGAAGCAGGGGTATAGACAACGACAAGATCAATATTTTGAGGAGGAAAGATGATTAGACTGAATAGACCACTCAAATTACGTGACTTAGAAATTTTTAGCGTGATGAAAGATCATAGAATTTTATGTTACGTCATCATTGAAGATACTCGAAAACCGTTTACAGAAGAAGACAGAAAACTAGACCCATTATGTTATATGGATGAAGAAGATATTCAAGCGATTTTGAATGTGTTTCATATTTCAATCATTAATGATGAAAAATTAAGTGAAGAGGATTTAACTCTTGTACAATCGTACTTTGCTGATTTTGTGAATAATACGAACTTAACGAATTTTATTACGAGAGAATATGTTCAAAAGGATTTATATGATGTCGATGATGAAGATAACATCACTTTCTTTAATAGAATGTTACGTCATATAGGATCAGATGATGTAAAAGAATTTGACGATCGCAATTGGATCTATTTATCCCAAGATTGATGTTGAAATGAAAAAAGGACAGAGCCCATGCTCTGTCCTTCAGCGTGTAGACAAACCCTCGCATTCGGTGTCAG
>NZ_NKHG01000148.1 GCF_002744245.1 Bacillus pumilus
TCATCGTCGAAGTCATGGGAAGCTACAGCGACGATTATAAGTTGAGTAAAGCTATCACACTGCCTCGAATGCGAGAGATCGCACCGGTGATCGAGTTTGACGCCCTCGGCGCTGACTTAGATGGCCAGCTCACGGCAGAGGCAATGAAGGTGTGCAGACAGGCTGTTGCGCAGCTTATCCAGGAGATCTCTGAAAGCACTGCAAATGAGCCAGATCCAATGGGTTAGTATGTAGAAACGACCAGGTGTGTTCACGGGTGGCATTGAGCAATTGGATGACGCCTGGAGCATCAATCAACCAC
>NZ_NKHG01000063.1 GCF_002744245.1 Bacillus pumilus
TTCGTATTAAAATTATTCATTGATTTTCTTTTTTTATTCTCTGTTTTTTTAGATAATTTATTAGTGAAGATATTCCCTTCAATGTTGATTCAAAATATTGAACAAACCCTGCTTGTTGTCCTTTGAACATAAAGGACCCTTTTTCTTGTCTTAATACAAGTCTCGGCAATTTGTTTCAATTGATCTCCAATCTCATCTTGTGCTTTTTGGAAAATCAGTAACAGAAAGGGTCTCTACTCTCTAATATTACAAGCTTCAAAGAACTATCTGGAGTTGTAACGCCTACTTTTACATCAGTTTGCCAAAATCTAAGTCTTTCTTGACAAACACCACAAGGTGAAAGAATATATATTTGACTGATGACTATTGGGATAGAAATAAGCCCAATAGTCCACCATCTATATTATTCAAATCGATCCCTCCTATCTAGCGCTATTAAAGGATTTTAAATTCTTGGTTCCCTTGTTAAGTCCGTTGATACCGAGCTGTCTTATATGCCAGATGAAGAATTACTTGCAGAAGAGCCTTCTGCCATTCAAACTACGGGCGTAAAAGCAACTGCAGCTTGCATCGCAACAGTGCTTGGGATTGGTAATAGCGTGGCTTATTTCATTGCAGTTGCACGTGCTGGTTTGTGTGTACGGCTCCGACGCCGGTTACTGCCCCAATATGTGCAGCATGTATTGGGGAATATGCAGTTCTTGGAGTTGGTCGAATGGGTGCAGTAGTAGCTTGTTTCAAATTGTGAGTCTAGGAGTGTTTTTATGAATAAATTATTGGCAATGTCGATATTAGGATTGGGTCTTAGTGGTGCCGCTTTAATTCTCTCAGTCTCTTTGTTATTCAAATCCCCAACAGAAAACTTTGAGCTGATGTTTACTGCTGGATCAGCAGGAGCTTGCGCAGTTTTCGCTGTCTCATCCCTAGTTCTTCGAAAACGTTTCAATCACTTAATTGACAAAAAGTAAAGTAATTACAAAATAATCCCCACCTTACAGAGGGGATTTTTTATTATCTAACTGATTAATAATAAATTATCCCTTAGGGTACTGGGGTAGTATCAGCGAAGCTGTCATTACCCGCAATAAGGAATAAAGTTAAATATGCAAAAGTATTTTCTAATTGCCCTTCTTTGATTGGAATTCTCTCCATATATCCAAGTTGGCACCCATACCCATCAAGCTAAGAAGTGTACTCTGATTATTTACCAGCATAAATACTGCCTTGGATTGTCAGAACTAAATAAATACACACATAAGAACCTATTTAACTTTCTTTTTGATTAAATACGCTGCAAAATTTACACCCAAAAGAATTTAGTTCCACCCATGATGTTCTTTTCACCATGTTTTCCAAAGATGGGTTAGTCGTAAAACATCATCATAAATTAACTTCATATGAATTTGTCTCTGTATTAAAGCTTCTATATTTGAGAACTCTTTAGGTGAGCCTATTGTATACAACTTTGAATTCTCATCCGATGATGAAGTAGTTCCATTTCCCAATCCCCCCATGTTTAAAGCTTGTCGGTCTTTGTGAATTTTCTTTAGAAACGGGCTTTCTTAATAATCAATTGCTTCCTGACCAACTCAACCTTCAATTGGATCTTATACAATGCTGTGGATTCCAGCCAACATATCAACCTACAACAGTCCGCACCAAAAAATATCAAATGATATCTCTAAAGACCGTTCAAATGATTGTTTGTTTTCGTACACCAGTTGAATGTTAAGCCCGTCATAAAGAGTAATAAAGCCTATCGTGCATTTATCCGGTGGACAGTTCACATCCGATTCCTTAAAAACATGCGCTACCCGTTCTTTTAAAGAATGCAGATATAAAAGGTACTGGGCTGAAATAAAATCACTTACTTCAGCAGGCGCTTTAAAGGACATCGCCTGCAAAAAAGCTGCATTTGGCAATGCATGAAAACGGACTTTGGTTTCTTTTAAAAAGTCATATATTTGACTCTTTGCAGGCGCATGTTTTCTTGAATCGAAAAATTCATTGATAAATGAAATTTCCTCTTCTACAATCTCCGGGTATATTTCTAACAGCAACTCTTTTTTTGACGAAAAATGATAAGCGAGAGATTGTTTTCTGATTCCCAATTCTTGTGCAATATGCGACATTTTGACTCCCTCATAGCCAAATTCATTAAATTGGCGAACCGCTGTACGCTTTATATTCTCTCTGGTCAATATACCGTCCTCCCCTATTTTTCAGGCTGTTTTTCTCTTCAAACAGATATATAAAATATATAACAAAACAAACAGCAGGTACATGAAAATGGCGGCAATATAGATCTCCCCATAGGAATAAACCGTCGCAACCAAACCTAATAATAAGGAACCTCCGCCAATTCCCATATCGAAAAAGTTAAAGAACGTTCCCATTGCATCCTCATGTTCATGCTCTTCCACAAGATTTATACACCATGTTTGGATGGCGGGAAATATTGAGCCGAACCCAAAACCGTAGCATATAGCCGCTGTAAAAAACATTGTATTTGTTTGTGCGAAATATAATATTGACAGCCCTGCTATTGAAAACAGCGAGGCAGGAATAAGGATGGCAGCTGCTCCGTAACGGTCAAATACCTTGCCGGAAATAAGCCTAATAAAAAAACTGGCTCCCGCAATCAAAAAGAAAAACATCCCAACACTATGAAACCCCTTTTCAATGGCATAGAGCGCAAAGAAAGACATAATTCCAGATGCAGCAATACCAACGAATAAAATAAGAATTGACGGAAACAGCACACGTTTTTCCAATACTTTTATCTTTCCAGTGCGGTTTCTGCCAGTGCCTGTTGTTTCCGGTTGTCTACGCACGAAAACAGCCATAAGTGCCGCCAGCAAAAGAACGGACATCCCGCTTAAAAAAAGCCTTTGAAAATCATAAAGCTCCAGAGTCGCGATCCCGATCATCGGTCCAACGGAAATAGCAATTGTCTCACCTACTCCAAAATATCCAATTCCTTCACCCCTGCGGTCTTTAGGAATAATTTCGGCTGCGATTGTCGCAAAATAGGTGGTCGCTAATCCAAACCCGGCCCCATGTATTAAGCGAATCAGTAATAAAGTGGTGACATCAGACGCCAGGTAATATGCGCCTGTTGAGAAAGCGCTGATCACAATTCCAAAAATGAGCAAATATTTTTTATTGAATCGTAAAGCCAATGCCCCTGCAAAAGGACGAACAGCAATTGCAGAGATCATAAAAATCCCTGTAACATACCCGACTTGTTTTGCCCCTCCCCCAATAGACGTCACAAACAAAGGCAAAGTCGGCAATAACATTTCAAAAATCATAAACAAGAAAGCATTTGCAAATGTCACAAAAACAAATGACAATGACCACATTTTTGCAGTATTTATTTTTTCTACATTCAATTCCATTTGGCTACCTCTCACTTACTGTTTTTATTTTTTCTCACGTTATTCACTTTAACTGACCAAGGTCAGTTTGTAAACATAATTTTATATAATTTAAGCTATTAATAAGCGGAATTGAAAAATAACACTTGACCAAACTGACTATAGACAGATAGAAGTTGAATCATTTAAAGGGGATATTCCAATAAAAAAGCGAGACTTCGATTGTATTGTTTTTTGTATCATACTGGAAACAGGCTAATGGTAAAGGTCAATATCAGACGGCCTTGATACACTTCCCTCTTCCCTTTAAATAAGGGATGTAAAAATGTTAAGAATATTAAAGAAATCGCAATGGGATACAAAGTTCATGCGTTTTAGTAGTCAGCAGTGCAGCGCGATAAAAAATTTAATAACAAACATCCTGATTAGTATTAAATCCTTTTGAGCAAGTTTTATTTTTAATGGCTTATAGATGTCTCCATCTGTTCTTCCTTTCTTCTCGTCCGATATCAAATGAAACAAAAATAAAGCTTATGTATGAAACACAAGCTTTATGGTTAACTATGCTTTTTTATAACGGTGATTTTTGTTATGACAGATGTACACATGCATAGAAAGGTAACAGATGGTACCCAATACATATTCGTCATTGCGAACAGACGTATCATATCTTCAACAATCAGTGGATAGCTAAATAATTGATTTCGTCCGTCCCCCTAAAATCAAAGTTTATTCACCTGCAAAACTGTATCAATTTACCATGATAAAAAAACAATCTAACCATAAAATAAGAACTCTTCCCTATCATCCAAAAAATAAAGAAAGGTGGTTGAGTGAATGACGACGAAACACAAGTTGATAATTCCAATTATCGCCTCATCCATAGCAGGAAGAGTAATGGAAATATTAAAAACAAAAGACGATGTAAATCCTCATATGGAAACGATCTTTGATTTTAAGGAATCCTTTGTAAGACCTTTTGCAGCCATTAGAGCTGATGAGGGTTTAAAAAAACATATCGGTGATGACTCCAACATTCAGGATGATGTTGTTATTCATGGAATGAAGAATGTTGAATATGGAAGTAGTATCGCTATGAAACAAGAGGATGCAGATCGACTGTCTACTATTACAGAAGGATACCGTTATTTTAATATGAACAAAAAGGCTGCAAATACCACTAGAGAACTTGCGCTTGGATATCATGGAGATCATAAATAATGGAAACGTTAATAGAAATTTTAAAGGTGTATGGAAGGATCATCACTATCATTCCTTGGCTTTTAATTGTGACATTGTTCATGGGGAAACGGGCAATAGGAGAAGTACCTGTATTTGATTTCTTGATCATTATTGTACTAGGTGCCGTGGCAGGTGCAGATATCGCTGATCCGGATATTCCTCATGTATATACATTTTTATCAATAATAGCTATTGGAGTCTTTCAAATCATTGTTTCAAAATTAAAATTAAAAAATCGATTTTTGGGACGACTGATTACATTTGAACCAACTATTGTCATCCGAAACGGTGCTTTTATTGTAGGAAATTTAAAAAAAATTCGATATTCCTTAGATAATGTATTACAAATGTTAAGAGAAAAAGATATTTTTGATGTAAATGATGTAGAGTTAGCCTTAATCGAACCAAATGGGAAACTAACTGCTTTTAAAAAACCTCATAAATCTACCATCACCGCAGAGGATTTAGGAATTAAAAAAGTATCCGAAAATATTGCTTATCCTGTTATTATCGAAGGTAACATAGAAAATCAGGTTCTCACTCAGTTAAATTTAACTGAACAGTGGCTTGTTCAGGAGTTGCAGAAAAAAGGTCTGAAACTGGTTGATATTTTTTTTGCATCAGTTAATGCGAATCATGAATTGCACGTATCATTGAATAGTGACAACAAAAATATGAAGCCGGAGATAAATCATTAGTTTGTGACTTTTTCGTATAAAAAAACGGGAAAAGACAATAAGAAAGTGGACCAATCCAAAAAGGTTTAAAAAAGGCTACACCTAGATCAACGCAAAAGATATTGTAGGTAGGCTGGTGCACAACCAAAAAAGGGTTAATCCTCCATACGTGCTACCCATAAAGAGCACAAAGTCTATGGTGCACCGTGATCGCCGGAGTACTTACGGTTTGGCTCAAATGCACCAAGTGGTGTATCAACTACCTTTTTCGCCAGCCTACGAATGCTTTTGTCATTTGTGTTTGCAATAAAGCCATTAGTCAGCCATGTATTAGAACTGCACCATGGATAATGAAAATGGATCAGTATCTATAAAGATGATTAAGTCATTGGCCAATTTATGTAAACGCGATTTGATTATCTCATTTGCAGAATATTTTCTGGCAAGGATTTTGAATACATCATCCTCTATTCCATGTCTAATGATTTCCTATCAATACACCAATAAAAGCTAAAATAATTCCACCAACATAACTGAAAACCAAATAATAAAAAAGGACGGAATGATTTCTCTTTTCCCTTAGTTGAATATTTTCTAATTTAAATGTAGAGAATGTTGTAAACGCCCCCAAGAATCCAATCTCCAAAAGGGCATATAAGCCTGTAGATAGGCCCTTACCAACCATCCAACCTAACAAAAAAGAACCCGTTAAATTAACAAATAATGTCCCAAATGGGAAATTTGAACTGAATTTTTTGTGTATCCATGTACTTAATGTGAAACGGGAGATAGCTCCTAGAAATCCGCCAACAGCAATCAATAATGCTGTCATGATGTTCGTTCCCCTTTCTCCTGTAATCGTTTAAAAGAACGATGTCCAAGGTCATAGCCTAACCACGACATCATAAGTCCTCCAAATAAGCTCAGTAATACATAAAGTAAGGCTAACCCAACTAAATGATGTTGAATTAAAGTCACCGTTTCTACACTAAACGTTGAAAACGTGGTAAAAGAACCCACTAATCCAGTACCGAGACCAGCTAACACATGTGGATGAAACTGTTTAAGTTTGACAATTCTGTTCGTGAACCAGCCCAATACAAAACAACCAATCAAATTAACAAGTAAGGTTCCTAATGGAAAATCATAGCTCCACCAAGAATGGGTAAACAACCCCAAGTAATACCTGAGCAGACTGCCAATAATTCCACCAGTTCCCACTAACAAATAAATCATTTAACATCACCTCTTTCATTAATGTAGGCAAAAAAATAGACTCCTACCCATTTCATTTACATAAATTGAGTAGGAGTCATTAGCGCGAGGCATTTACGGCGAACTCCATCGCCTATATATTCAAGCCTTTAATATTTTTTATTTTAAGCGATAAACCTGCTTATTTCAAGTGTTTTAGAATGTGCAACTCTACTTTCTGTCTCTTCCTTATTTCACAATTAAAACTGGACAGTTTACTCGTTTTGCTACTTTATGACTGACACTTCCTAGAACCATTTCTTGAAATGAGTTTAATCCCCTGCTGCCGACAATGACTAGATCAAAATGATTGTCATTGGCATAAGAAACAATTGTAGGCCCGGGATCACCATGTTTCATCGTTAGTTGAAAGGAAAATCCTTCAGTTTGAAATTTTTTCTTCTATTTTTTTCAGCTTCTGTCTTCTAGCTTGCTCTAGTGCCTCTGCGCTTCCACTATGCAACACTTCGCTTTTAGATTTAGAATAATCCAAAACATAGATGATCTCTACTTCTGCATCAGTAGTTAATTTTCCTAATTGAATCGCATGGTCCGTTGATCTTTCAGAATGGACTGAACCATCCACAGCCAAGAGTATCTTTTTATACATCTCTCATCCCCCTCATTAATGACCTGATGCTTTTGCATTTGGCTGATCATAAGTAGCTAATTTCTTCATTAACTTTTTGCTGGCGTCGTTTAACCCTGTTAAATGGACGTCTTTATTATTTTCTTTTAATTTCAATACAACTTTATCGATCGCTGCGACAGCTGAATCATCCCATATATGGGCTTCAGTAAAGTTTAATGTGACTTTTTCTTTTGGGTCATCCTGGTAAGAAAATGAATGAACAAAATCCTGTACTGACGCAAAGAACAGTTGACCTTTAATATCGTAGACCGTTTCTCTATCTGATGATTTCGAAGAAGCTTTTACATGAACCTTTGATATTTTGGCTACAAAGAAGACAGCACTTAAAATGATTCCTGCGAAAACGCCTTTAGACAAGTCATGAGTTGCTACAACTGTGACAACCGTTACAACCATCACAATAGAGTCAGATAAAGGAACTTTTGTAAGTGTTCGTAATGATGACCAATCAAATGTACCAATGGAAACCATAATCATCACACCAACTAGAGCAGCCATAGGAATTTTTACGACCCAATCACCAAGGACGATAATGAGAAACATCAAGAAAACGCCTGCAACAAAGGTGGATAAGCGACCTCTTCCCCCTGATTTCACATTAATCACTGATTGGCCGATCATCGCGCATCCCGCCATGCCTCCGAAGAATCCGGCAACAATGTTAGCAATCCCTTGACCACGGCTTTCTTTATTTTTATCACTTTCTGTATCTGTCATATCATCTACAATAGATGCAGTTAATAAAGACTCTAGAAGCCCTACAATAGACAGTGCTAATGCAGTTGGAAAAATGATCATCAATGTGTCAATGTTTAAAGGAATATCAGGAATCATAAAGCTTGGCAAAGAGCTTGTAATATTTCCCAAATCTCCTACAGTGCGTAATTCGAGATGACCAAATATTGCTAGAACAGTCATTGCAACAATGGCGACAAGCGGAGCAGGAACTACTTTAGTGAACCGGGGAAGAATATAAATAATAAGTAGCGTCACTGCAACCACGATATAAGTGAGGTTGGATATTCCAACAAAATGGGGCACTTGTGCCATAAAAATTAGGATAGCAAGCGCATTTACGAAACCTACCATGACCGATCTAGGTATAAATTTCATAAAGCGAGCAATTTTCAGTGCACCAAATATGAATTGGAGTATTCCAGTTAAAATGGTCGTAGCAAATAAGTACTCAATTCCATGATCTTTCACCAAAGTCACCATTAAAAGAGCCATAGCACCCGTAGCAGCTGATATCATTGCAGGACGACCGCCTATAAAAGAAATGACAACTGCAATACAAAAAGATGCATAAAGTCCAACCATTGGATCTACACCTGCAATTATCGAGAAAGCAATGGCCTCTGGTATTAGCGCAAGAGCAACAACGATCCCTGCTAAAATGTCTCCTTTTACATTTGGAAACCATTCGTTATGAAGTTTTTGTGCGAACAAATGAAAAACACTCCTTCTTTTTAATTTAATGAATTGACTTCTAACTCTCATAGAAGTCAGGTCCGTTGATAACATCTTCAAATTTAACAGACCGCGATTTAAATGTCCATCATTTTTTGTCCCAAAAATGAACTTTTTTGGGGCTGGAAATCATCGAGAGATAACAGAATTGAATTTTTGTTATAATATCAGTAAGCAATTCTTTGGAGATGATAAAGTGATTTTCGGTTATGCACGTCCATTTAGTCAGGATATAGATATGGCTCTACAAACGAAAGCTCTTGAAGGTAAAGGTTGTGATAAGATTTATTATGAACAAACAATATCTCCTAAAGATAGACCTGAATTCAATCATTTACTGAATTCTTTAAATGCAGGAGATCAAGTAATCGCCTATAAATTTTATAGTATTGCTGATTCTACACGACACTTAATCGATTTAGTTCAATTACTTCAGCAGAAGCATGTTCATTTCATATCTATCATTGATCAAGTAGATACATCAACAGAAGAAGGTAAAGTGTTTTTTAAGCTTATGAAAAGTGTTGGGAATTTTCAATATGATGTTTTAAGTGAGAGTACTAAAGCGGGAATTGATGAAGCTAAACGAAAAGGGAAAAATACTGGGCGGCCTAGAAAACCTGATGCTAATGTCAGACGAGCATTAGATATGTATCAAAGTAAAAAATATAGCATTGCTCAAATTACACTTGAGACAGGTATAAGTAAAACAACACTATACAGATATTTAGAGGATGAAGGGTAATCTTTCTCAGATGAAAAAAGAGGGTTCTTTGTCTTGAACCCTCTCGCCTCTTTATATTGAAAGTTATTGACTTTGCAATTCATTTCTTTCAAAACGTGCTATATCTTTCATTGCTCCAATGACAATTAATATATCGTTTTTCTGAATTTGTTCATGAGCAAGCGGCGAAATAATCACATCTTTTTCTCGTTTGATGGCGACAATATTGATTTGATATCTTGCTCTAATATCAAGATCAAGTAATGACTGATTTTCTAAATGTCCGTTTGCTTCAACTTCAATGAGACCATATTCATCAGATAGCTCCAAGTAATCGATAACATTATTTGTAATGATTTTATGTGCTATTCTTTTCCCCATATCTCTTTCTGGATGGACAAC
This sequence comes from Bacillus pumilus, assembly GCF_002744245.1. GTDB lineage: Bacteria > Bacillota > Bacilli > Bacillales > Bacillaceae > Bacillus > Bacillus pumilus_M. The sequence goes on from NZ_NKHG01000063.1 coordinate 9,802, forward strand.
TCGATCGGCCCCAATTTTATTTAGTAATTTTTCATGGTAATCATTTTGTGCTTTTACCGTAACCAGTTTAACTCCAAGTTCTTTTAATATAATGGTTGTTAAAATACTAGCCTGAATGTTTTCACCTATAGCAACAATGACATGATCAAAGTTTCGCATTCCTAAGTTTTTCAATACTGCTTCATCTGTAGAATCTCCAATGACCGCATGCGAAGCGATTTGCGCATATTCGTTTACACGATCTTCATTTAGATCCATAGCTAGCACTTCAAGTCCCTCTTCGCTTAATGCTTTACATATACTCCCACCGAAGCGGCCTAACCCGATAACAGCAAATTCTTTTTTTGGCATTTTAATGACTCCTTTTGGTTGTCTATCAAATCTTGATCAATCTTTTTTTATGAAAACAAATGAATCATGGATAGACAATCCTATCCCTATTCGTTATATAATAACATTAAAATTTCAAGTGGTTGAAAGTAGGCTAGGAAATGTTTAAATATGATCATTTTTTAAAAAAACCAGTAAAATTAACGCCTCCTCAAATTTTATTGTTTGGATTTTTGACGGTCATTGTGATAGGGGCATTTTTTTTAACTCTACCGATCTCTACTGTTGAACCCATCTCAATCATTGATGCTTTCTTTACAGCTGTTTCAGCAACAACTGTTACAGGTTTAGCTGTGGTGGATACAGGGACAACCTTTACTTTATTCGGACAAATTGTCATTATGCTGATGATACAAATTGGTGGGCTTGGTTTTTTAACTTTAGCCGTCATGGTCATCCTGTTATTTGGTAAAAAGGTAGGTTTACGAGAGAGGTTATTGGTTCAAGAGGCTTTAAATCTGACAAATATAGGCGGTATTGTACGTCTTATCAAGGTTTTGTTTATCTTTTCAATAACATTTGAGTTAATGGCTACTTGTATATTATCATTTCGGTGGATACCGGAATTTGGTTTTTTTAAAGGGGTATACATCAGTTTATTTCATGCCATTTCTGCTTTTAATAACGCAGGTTTTTCTCTTTTTTCAAATAGTTTGATGAACTATGTAAATGATCCACTGATTAACCTGACCATCACCTTCCTGTTTATCATCGGTGGTATTGGATTTACAGTGATTTTTGACATTTGGAATAAACGGCGATTTAAATTATTATCAATCCATTCGAAGCTTATGATTATAGGAACCCTCATAACAAATGGTGTTGCGCTGTTACTTATATTTTTAATGGAATTTGGTAATCCCCATACTTTAGGTCCAATGAACCTTCTTGATAAATTCTGGGCCTCTTATTTTCAAGCTGTGACACCAAGAACCGCGGGTTTTAATTCGCTTGATATAGCACATATGCATGAAAGTTCTTTAACTCTTATGATGCTTCTTATGTTTATTGGTGCGGGAAGTGCGTCAACAGGAAGTGGGATTAAGTTAACAACGATGATGATCATTTTGATCTCTGTCCTGCATTTTCTGAAAGGAAATAAAGAACCTGTTATCTATAGACGTACCATTAAACATGATGTGGTCATTAAAGCTTTATCTATTAGCTTTATCAGTTTATGTTTTGTGTTTATCACCATTTTTTTATTGACAATGACTGAAAAAGCCCCTTTCATTGATATTGTTTTTGAAACTTTTTCAGCATTTGGCACGGTAGGTCTTTCAATGGGATTAACTCCGGATTTAACGTTTTTAGGTAAGGTTATTCTTTCGATCCTTATGTTTATTGGTAGAGTAGGTTCTCTAACCATCGTATTTATCTTTATGAAACGAACGAAAAGCCCAATACGTTATCCTGAGGGAGAAGTGTTTGTCGGTTAAAATAAACATTCATGGATTCACCATGTTCAAGGTGAATCCATTTTTCGTTTCGAAGTATTATGTTCATGATCAAACTAAATTTTATACGGGTCATACTTACAGAAAAGCTAACAATGAACCACCAACTGCACCAACCACTACAATGAACCAAGGCGGTAACTTCCAAAAAGCTAACATGCTAAATAAAATAGACGCAAATGCAAAGTCAATCGGCTTTAAAATGGCGCTTGTCCAAATAGGCTGATAAAATGCAGAAATCAAGATGCCCACTACTGCTGCATTTACGCCCATCATAGCTCCTTTTACTTTTGGATAACGGCGTAAATGGTTCCAAAATGGTAGTGTACCTAAAATTAAAAGAAATGCAGGCAAGAAGATAAAAATGGTTGCTAATATCCCCCCTACCCAACCGTACATAACGGTTCCTAGATAAGCAGCAAACGTAAACAATGGGCCTGGAACTGCTTGGGTGGCGCCATATCCAGCAAGAAAGGCTTCTTAGCTCACCCATCCACTTGGAACAAATTCACGTTCAAGCAAAGGCAAAACAACATGTCCACCACCAAAAACAAGTGAACCAGAACGGTAAAAATGATCGAACATCGCAATCCACTGAATCGATGTCACTTCTCTTAAAATCGGTAAAAGAATGAGTAAGACAAAAAATAAAGAGAGACACATCATGGCAAACCTACGTGATATGGGAAAGTGGGTGTTGGATTGATGATGATCACGATGTTTTTGATAAATAAGATAGCCCATAAAAGCAGATACTAATATGATACCTATTTGTGTATAGGTGGTTTGCCATAATAACGTAACGACTAATGCCATTAAAGCGATAGCTTTTCGTTTTAAGTCAGGGGTTAAATTTTGGGACATCCCTACAATAGCGTGAGCAACAATTGCTACAGCAACTAGTTTAAGCCCGTGTATCCACCCAGCTGTTTCAATATTCATTCCTTTCATCAACAATGCCAGCGTAATAAGTGCGATAACAGACGGAAGAGTAAATCCGAGAAAAGATACAATCCCTCCTAATACCCCACTACGTATGACTCCTATGCCAATCCCCACTTGACTGCTCGCTGGACCAGGGAGGAATTGACATAAGGCCACTAAATCTGCGTAACTTTTTTCATCCAACCATTTTCTTCTTCGTACATATTCTTCGTGGAAGTATCCTAAGTGAGCAATTGGGCCACCAAATGAGGTGAGCCCAAGTTTTGTTGAAACCATAAATATTTCGAATAAAGTTCGGATGGAGGTTCTCTCTTTATGTGTGCTGAACGATGGTTCTTTCATTTTACCTCTCCCTTCACATATGAAAGATGTTATTTTCCAGTCTCAGCAAACCGCTTCAGTCGATCTCCAATTTCATCTCGCACTCTTTGGAAGAACGCCCATTTCTCTTCTTCTGTTCCTTCTGCCTTTGCTGGATCATCAAAGCCCCAATGTACACGTTTGACATGAGGAGGGGTCATAGGACATTTATCAGCTGCATCACCGCATAGTGTCACAACTAAGTCAGCGTTATTCAGTATATGTTCTTTAATCAGGTCAGAGGTTTGAGTTGAAATATCAATTCCTATTTCTGTCATTGCTTTCACAGCACGAGGATTTAATCCATGAGCCTCAATACCAGCGCTATACACGTTCCACTCTTCTCCAAGATATTTCTTAGCCCATCCTTCAGCTATTTGACTTCGACAAGAATTACCGGTACATAAAAAGTAAATTGTTTTCTTTGACATGTTGATCGTCTCCTTTAAACAAACTTAATGAATCATTATCAGCCAGATATAAAGCCCGGCAAGGGTGATAAAAAGTGTTGGAACCGTTAATATAATCCCTGTTTTAAAATATGTTCCCCAAGAAATCTTCACACCCTTTTGTGAAAGAACATGCAACCATAAAAGAGTTGCAAGTGAGCCAATAGGTGTTATTTTCGGGCCCAAGTCAGAGCCAATCACATTCGCATAGATCAGAGCTTCTCTCATGATTCCTTGAGTATCAGTTCCTGCAATTGCTAGTGCATCAATCATCACTGTCGGCATATTGTTCATGACCGATGATAGAATCGCAGCAATAAATCCCATTCCTATGATCCCAGTAAACAGCCCTTGGTCTGCTACAGCTTGAATGACATTTGACAGGACATCCGTTAATCCTGCATTCCTTAATCCATATACGACAACATACATTCCAATGGAAAAGAACACAATTGCCCATGGAGCACCATTAAGCACCTGCTTTGTCTGAACAGCTGAGCTCTTTTGAGCCATCATGAGAAAGAAGATTGCAATGACACCCGCTATGATAGAGACAGGTATTGAGAACATCTCACTAATAAAATAACCAACTAATAGTACTCCTAATACGATCCAAGACATTCGAAACATTTTGTGATCCTTTATTGCTTCAGCAGGGGGTTTGACATCTGTCATATCATAGTGTCGAGGAATGCTTTTTCTAAAGAAAAGATAAAGAACAATGATACTGGCAGCTAGTGAGAACATGTTAGGAACAATCATTCTAGATGCATACTCAATAAAACCGATGTTAAAGAAATCTGCTGATACGATGTTTACCAAGTTACTGACAACCAACGGCAATGATGTGGTATCAGCAATAAATCCACTAGCTATAATAAAAGGGAAAACCAGTTTTTCTTCAAAATTTAAAGCCCGCACCATTGCAAGGACAATCGGTGTTAAAATCAAAGCCGCTCCATCATTAGCAAAAAAAGCAGCAACAACAGATCCTAATATTGACACATAAATAAACATACGAATACCGTTACCCTTAGCAGCCTTTGCCATATGAAGAGCTGCCCACTCAAAAAATCCTATCTTATCAAGGATAAGAGAAATGATGATGATCGCTACAAAAGCTAGGGTAGCATTCCAGACAATTCCTGTAACGGTCATGACATCCTGAACATTGACGACTCCTGCAATTAAGGCTAAAACCGCTCCTCCACAGGCTGACCAGCCAATAGATAAATTCTTGGGCTGCCATATGACCAACACTAAAGTGATTAGAAAAATGATGCAAGCTAAAACAGCTGAAATCAATTGAATCCCCCTCCTACTAACAAGAAGCTTTAGTTTCTCGTTGTTTGATGCTTTTTAAAAGTTTATCTTCCTCATCAATGTGATCTAAAATCTGCTGAATCGTCTCAAATTCAGGACATGATCTGTTGATCGAATAAAATCGCCATTGGCCTCTCCTATCCTCTTTTACAAAGCCTGCGTTTTTCAATTTTCGTAAATGCTGGCTGATTGATGGTTGACTCATTTCAAACATATCTACCAATTGACATACACAATACTCTTTATCTAAAAACAGCTTCATCATCATCAGTCTTGTTTGATCACTGAGTATTTTTAAGCAGTTCAACATGTTAGTGCTCTCTAATTTTGTTCCTGTAGTCAAGATTGAATCCCTCCCTTTAACACAGTATATAAGTGTGTTTTTATATAAATGCATGTGATATATAGATATACAAATTTTGTTTGCTAATTCTTTAAATAACTTTGAAAATTTTTATTCCCACCGGAAAGATTGTAAACTTCTTTTATTCCCATATTGATCAACATATTTTGGGCTGCATTTCCTGTTACCCCACTATTGCAATAGGTTATGGTTGGGAGATCGGAATGAAGATTCTTAGCCCTTTCTCTAAGTTCTGACAAAGGAATATTGAAAGCGCCCGGTACGTGTGATACTTTAAATTGCTTTTCAACCCTGGTATCAATGATTTGTAATTCTTCCCCATTTTCCATTCTTTCAATTAATTCCCTTGGTGTAATTAATCGATTTTTATTTTGAATGGAGTTATGAAGGGCCATACCGGTATACATTACAGGATCTTTCGTTGTACTAAACGGCGGAGCATAAGCTAAATCTAAATGGAATAAATCTTCAGCTTTGGCTTTAAATGTGATGGCTGTAGCAAAAACATCAATGCGCTTATCGACGCCTTCTTCTCCGACAATTTGCACACCTAGAATACGCCCTGATTTTTTATCGGCAATAGCCTTAATCACTAATTCTTTTCCACCTAAATATTCTGCCTTTGCAGGTTTAATGTTGTATAAAATGTCAACATGATAGCCATGTTCTTTCGCCTCTTTTTCGGTAAGACCAGTTTGACCAACAGCTAAATTAAACACTCTTAAAATGCCTGTGCCTAAAATTCCGCGGTGGGTCAAATCACCACCGGTAATGACATCGCCTGCGATACGTCCCATTTTGTTTGCTGTCGATCCCAACGGTCTGTATATAGGTTTACCTGTAATGACTGAAATACTTTCGGCCACATCACCAACTGCATATATATCATGTAAATTTGTCTGCATTTTATCATTGACAGCTATAGCCCCTGTTGAACCTAGTGTAATACCTGCTTCTTCAGCTAACGTTGTATTTGGGCGAACGCCAGCTGCTAAGATCACAATATCTGATTGAATCGACTGACCGGACTTTGTCGTTACTGACCTATCTTCTATTAATGTTGCTTCTTCATTTAATAATAATTGAACCCCATGTCTTCGCAGTTCCTCTTCAACCCTGAATGCCATATCTTTATCCAAGTTCGGCATCACTTGATTGCCGCGTTGAATAATCGTTACTTCCAAGCCTTTAAGGATAAGCTGTTCGGCTATTTCAAGACCAATATAACCCGCGCCAATAATCGTTGCTTTTTGAGGATTTTCTTTCTTCAAATATTGATCAATTTTCAGCGTATTTTGTATGGTTCTTACTTGAAATACATGCTCTTTATTGACGCCAGGAATATTTGGCGTAGCAGGAGAAGCCCCTGTTGCCAAAACTAAAACATCATAGGTATCAATTGTTGTTTTTCCAGTTTCAAGATCCTTAACAGCTATATTTTTTTGAGCGGGATTTATCTGAGTAACCTCATGACGAGTGAAAATATCAACGTTATAGCGATCTTTAAACCATGAGGCACTTCTTGGTGTTAAGGAACTTAATTTCTCTACTTCCCCCCCTAAAAAGTAAGGGATGCCACAAATAGAGTAAGAAATGTCATAGTCAGCATTATAAACTGTAATATCGATCTCTTCATTATTTCTACGTGCTTTAGCTGCCACTGAGGTACCTGCTGCAACTGAACCAATTATGATCATTTTCAATTTGAAATATCCTCCTTTATGTAAGAACGAAATCTTACCTTCTTCAAGATTATATAATCACCTTGTTATATAATCAATTGTTTATGTGAATTCTTTTATCATTTCATTGATTTTCTTTTTTATTTATTTTATGATTTATTCATCAAAAAAAATTGATTAATGAAAAGGAGGATTCTATGTCTCTTCCCTATCCCTTAGAAAATAAGCAGCTAGCGACTACTTTTGAACATTATGAACTTAAGTTCAAAGCATTATCGGATAAAAAAAGGCTGCATTTATTAAACGTTCTTTGCGAAAATGGTCCTACATGTGTTTGTGATTTAATTGAACAATTTCAGATGACACAATCTAAATTATCATATCATTTAAAAATCTTATTAGATGCAGATTTAATTACAAAAGAAACAAGAGGTACATGGAGCTACTACTCCTTGAATGAAAAAGAAATCAATCATTTACTTTCACCAGAGTTATGTTGCTTATTTCGCCCTTCTTGTTAGGAAGGGAATTATTTTTAACTGATTCATCAAAAAAATTTGATTTATAAGGAGCTACATAAAATGAAAGAGAGCTTACCGGTAGTTATTATTGGCGGAGGCCCGGTTGGTCTTGCCGCAGCCGCACACCTTATTAAAAGAAATGAATCATTCCTTTTGTTTGAATCAAGCGAACAAATTGGGAATCATTTTTTGCATTATGGACATGTACGTCTGTTTTCACCATGGGAGTTTAATATTGATCAAGCTGCAAAGGAATTGCTAGAAAAACACAAGATCCCCCTCCCTTGCAAAAATGAACTTCCATTAGGTAAAGAAATTGTTACCCAATATCTAAAACCACTAACTGAACTTCCAGAAATGCAACCATATATTTATTTAAATAGTCCAGTTCTCCATGTAGGTAAAAAAGGTGTTGATAAAGTCAAAACAAAAGACAGAGATCTCGTCCCTTTTATCATTCGAGTGAAATTAAATAATCAAGAAGAAAAAACGTATGAGGCAAAGGCGGTTATTGATGCCACTGGTACGTGGCAAAATCCTAACCCAATAAATGCTGAAGGGATTATGACAGAAAATGAAAAAAGAGTTGCTGATCGGATTTATTATGGCATTCCTGATATTTTAAATCGCGACCGGAATCGCTATCAAAATAAAACAGTTGCAGTGGTTGGGAGTGGGCATTCTGCTGTAAACACTCTGCTAGAGCTGGGGGAGCTAAAGGAGACAGCAAAAAACACAGACATTATTTGGATTTTAAGAAAGCAGGATATAAGTGAGGTATTGGGAGGAGAAAGCAATGATCAATTGCCTGCAAGAGGTCAATTAGGTATTCGATTGAGAAATATATTAGAGAATGGGTTAGTCAAGGTATTCCCTTCAATGATGATTCAACATATTGAACAAACTTTTAATCGTAAGCTAAAAATCATTGGCATCCAGCAACAAAAACAAAAAACAATCGAGAATATAGACGAAGTGATTGCGAATACTGGAGCAAGACCAGATTTTACATTCCTAAGAGAAATTCGTCACACATTTGATTCAGCATTAGAGTGCGTTCCGGATTTAGCTGATCTAATTGATCCTAACATACACAGTTGTGGGACTGTACGACCACATGGTGAAAAAGAACTGAGACAACCTGAAAGAAACTTTTATATCATTGGCTCCAAAAGCTATGGAAGAGCACCAACATTTTTATTAGCCACCGGTTATGAGCAGGCTCGCTCTGTTGTTGCTTATATGACAGGTGATAAAGAGTCTGCAAAACGTGTCGACCTTAAATTACCTGAAACGGGAGTCTGTAAAATTGCTTTAAAACCTGCGGTTGTTAAAACGTCTTGTTGTATTGATGAATAAGTGAAAAGCAGGTCTCGTTTTGGGACCTGCTTAATTCGGTAGTATTTTTTCCATCGCCATTACATCAACATAACGATTGTCGATTCTCCCCTGTTCTTTGAATATGCCTACTTCTCGATACCCCATTGATTTATATAATCCCTGTCCTAATTCATTAAATGGGAACGTGAATAGTACAATTTTATGTATTTGAGATTTCATTGCTTCTTTTTCTATATGAGACAACAGCGCTTTACCGATGCCTTTTCCTCTTTGATTACGATCGATATATATTGATAAATCAGCAACACCTAGGTAAGCACATCGGTGAGAGTATGGATTAAGAGCAACCCATCCTACGACTTGAGAGTTTAAATCAGCAACAAGAATCTTATACTTCTCAGACCGATCAGTAAACCATTTTGTCATGTAAACCATATCTTTTTCTTCAACTTCTAAAGTAGCAATTTTATCAATAATCCCTTGGTTATAAATATCTAATATTTCATTTAAATCTGAATATTCCGCTTCTCTTATTGTAAGCATAGTTTCCCTCTCCATTTTCTTAGTAGGTGTTTATTGAAAATCTCAGCATACTTTTCATTATTTGGAGTTGTTGATAATAAACATAAAGTAACAATATAAGCAGACGAAAGTCAACCTATTTTAACGAGGCTATACTTAGAATTCATGAAAAAGACCAAAAGGATTTACTCTTTTGGTCGTTTCAGACTGTCGAGAAAATCTCGACAGTCTGAAACCCAGCGGGTTTTTTATTATTTGATGTTTAATCCTTCTTTAATGGACTTTATTGTGATTTCATTTGACCATTCTGGACGGTCAGGATACGTAAAGACAGCATTTGTGACGATTCCATCGAATTTCATTTCTCGTAATTTTCGGTAAAGTGCTTCAAAATTGATTTCTCCTTCTCCAGGATTCAAATGCTGGTGAACTGTTACATTTGCATCTGGTGGATTCACGATGTAACGAAGCCCGTAAGCTGCTTTATGATTTAGTGTATCTGCGATTAATACATGTGCAAGCAGATCTCCTGCCTCATCAAGGTGCTTTTCTACATCACCAATCCCATCGTCATAGAAGAACGCATGGGGAACAGAATACACAAGTTTGATCCATTCTTTATCTAGTGCACGAATCATGCGGATCGCTTCAATGTTCAACTCTATAAAGTCATGTGGATGTGACTGAAGGTTTAGCTTAATCCCTTCTTTTTCAAAGATTGGCATCAGTTCGTCCATTGATCTGACAAATGCTGCTTCACTTTCTAAAGGGCGTGTTTTGTCTCCACTAAATTCACTGTTCATGAGATCAACACCAAGTTCTGATGTGATCTCAATACATCTTTTCCAGTTTCTCACTGCCGCTTGCCGCTCTTGCTCATTTGGTGAAGACCATTGTTGAACAGGAAGTACAGAAGAAATTTTTACACCTGCATCACGACAATATCTCTTTAAGTCTCTGATCAACTGTTTATCAACTTTTGGATATTCATAAAACCAAATGAAATCTTTACGCGGGGACAGCTCTACATATTCATACCCGAGTCTTGCAACGTTATCAATTGTATCTTTTAAATTTGTATGATCACGGTAATGAGACGGGTCGTATGCTAAAATCATGTTCAATCTCCCTTTCTTTTTCAGCTAAGTATTTATTTTTGGACGGTTGTTAATGCTTGATCATAAAATGCTGGGCGCTCATCAAGGTGAATCGGAGTGACTTCACCAGATACTTTCGCTTCTAAACATGCATCAGATGTGACAGCTGCGACATAACCATCCCATGCTGTTGGACCATTGACTTCACCTTTTAATGTAGAATCAATCCAATCTTGTAGTTCAGCATCATACGCGCTTTTAAAACGAACTTGCCAGTCTACTAAAATATCTTTTGAATGTTTTGCATCAGTACGCAAAACAACCGTAGCAGGCTCAGGAAGATTGGCAATTCCTTTTTCTCCAACGACTTGGCACTGAATATCATATCCATACTCACAATTGACAAAAATTTCTCCACTAATGAGTGCCCCACGTTTTGTTTTCATCAAGACCATGATTGGATCTTGAAGGTGATCAGCCGCTTGACTTGTTTTCTTTGGTGCAATTGTTTGTACTGACACATAATCGTCGTTTAGTAACCAGCGGTGAATATCAATTTCGTGGATAAATGTATCGACAATTGACATATCACCAGTATAAGTATCAGGTACTGTTGGGTTTCTATGTGCAGAATGAATGATTAATGGTTCACCAACAGTTCCTTGATCAAGAGTTGCTTTCAATGCTAGATAGCTTGGGTCATAACGGCGCATGTATCCAACCTGCACGAATAACTTCCCTGCTTCGATTTCAGCATTCACAATGCGCTTACACCCTTCTGCTGTTGTCGCAAGTGGTTTTTCGCAGAAAACAGGTTTTCCTGCTTGTATCGCAGCTAATACAAACTCTTCATGTGTTGGTCCCCAAGAAGTGACGATAATCGCATCAACGTCATCAGCTTGAATGAGTTGATGGCCGTCGTTGTAGACTGTTGCATCTAAATGTAATGCGTTTACAATCGCTTGGGCTTGCGCTTGATTCACATCTGTTACTGCCACAATTTTTCCTTTTGACAATGTGTTTGTGATTCTTTTCATATGTTCTTGACCAATTGCACCAGTACCAATAACACCAATTCTTAATTTCATTTGAGAACCTCCCTGAATGAAAGCGCTTTATGTATAGCGCTTGATCGTGTGTGTATCATGATTTTTGTATAAATGGATATTTCTTTTCAAAAGTCCTTGTCATAATAAGGCCGACTGCACATACCCCTAAGATGGCTTCAAAATAAAATCCAAATGCGATGCCAAATACATGATTGACCATTCCTGCAATAAACGGACCACCGAAAATACCAAGTGCATATAATGCTTGATACGCACCCATGGCAGTCGCTCTAAAACTTTGTGACACCGATTCAATGGCCATTCCTAGAAGTATTGGAAAAATAAAACCTAATGCAAGTCCACCTACTCCTTGGTTGATATAAAAGATGACCTTTTGTTGAATAAAAGGAATCATAAAGATCGAAAATGAGGCAGCCGTAAATGAACCGATTAAGATGTTTCTTTTATTCGCCTCCTTAAGCAGTCTCGCAAGTAATAAAGGTGCTAAGGTGTGCGGAATCATAAAAGAACAGACAACGTAAAACAGTTCACTTTGTTTCATGCCGATGGTGAGTGCATACGTTGATGTAAATCCAAACATCGTCGTAAAAATCATACTGTGCGCTAAAATAGACAATAGTGAAATCTTTAGTAACGCTGGTTCTTTCGCGACTTTAATGAGTTGCTTCATTTTCAATTGGGTCTTGTTTTCTGTTTTTTGTTCGAGAATAAAGAGTGATAATACAAGTCCAATCAAGCCGATGAAGGATCCAATCCAAAACGGCGCTTTCCATCCAAAGATATCGACGATATAACCACTAAAGCTCATACCCAACAACTGCGCGAGGACAACGATAAATGAAATGTAATTCATTGCCTTGTGTGATTCATTTTCTTTGAAATAATTCGCATACATTATTGTGAAGGCAACCCATGTTGCTGCTGCTAAGCCAGCAAGACACCTGGCAATAAGCCCCCACATGAAGGCGTCCGTTAAGGCAAATAAAAGACAGCTACAAGTGACCGTCATCATGCCGAAGACAATAAACGGTTTTCTCATGTTTAAGAAGTCGGAAAAGATCCCCACAGGCAGCCTGCAAAAAAGCTGCATCAGCCCGTAACTACTTAACACGATACCTATAAAGGCATAGTGTCCACCAAGTGTTTTTAAATAAGGTGATAAAATCGGGACATAGAGAAACTGTGTAAACCAAAAGAAAAATGAAATGATAGAAAATAGGACTTTGTCTTTCGTGTTGACCACATCCATTTATTTGGCAGGCTGTGATCAGAAGAATCACAGCCGCCTGTTCGCTCGTTTACATATAACGAGCTGTAACCATTTTCTTTCTAGTATAGAATTCTACGCCGTCTGTCCCGTTGGCGTGAAGATCACCGTAGAATGAATCTTTCCAACCGGAGAATGGGAAGAATGCCATTGGAGCTGGGACACCGACGTTAACGCCTAGCATACCTGCTTCAATGTTTTCACGAAATTCTCGGACACTTGATGCACTGTCAGTGTAAAGGCAAGCACCGTTTGCAAATCTTGAATGGTTGGCAATGTCAATCGCTTCACCAAGTGATTTCACACGTACAATAGAAAGAACAGGTGCGAAAATTTCGTCTTGCCAAATTTTCATTTCTTCTGTAACGTGATCAAAAATTGTTGGTCCAACGAAGTAGCCTTCGCCTTCTGTCTCCCTGTCTTTTCTTCCATCACGAATGAGGCTTGCGCCTTCGTCTACTCCTGATTGAATGTATTGTAACGTGCGCTCTTTATGACCTTCACGGATGACAGGTCCAAGGAACACATCTTCCTCAATGCCATTACCAATGACAATTTGATTTGATTCAATTACTAATTTTTCAATGAATTCATCCGCAATCTCTTCTTCTACTGCCACAACAGCAGCTGCCATACATCTCTCACCAGCTGATCCGAACGCAGCACCGATGATTTGTTTTGTTGCCCCATCTAAATCAGCATCCTTTAAGACGATAGAATGGTTTTTCGCTCCAGCTAACGCTTGAACGCGTTTGCCGTGTTCTGTCCCTTTTTTGTATACATACTCTGCCACTGGCTGAGAGCCAACAAATGAAATCGCTTTGACGTTTTTGTGCTCAAGCAACCCATTTACCACATCATGTGCACCGTTCACAATGTTAAGTACGCCTTTTGGGAGACCAGCTTCTTCAAATAGCTCTGCTAATCTTGCAGCAAGGATTGGTGTTCTTTCAGATGGCTTTAAGACAAATGTGTTTCCACAAGCAATGGCGAGTGGGAACATCCAGCAAGGAACCATCATAGGGAAGTTAAACGGTGTAATCCCGCCAATGACGCCGATGGGGTAGCGATACATACCAGACTCAAGTCCTGTTGCGATGTCAGGTAGTTGTTTCCCCATCATGAGGGTTGGTGCACCAGCAGCGAATTCCACACACTCTATGCCTCGTTGTACTTCTCCTTTAGCTTCTGTTAAGCTCTTTCCGTTTTCAAGCGTCACAAGCTCAGCTAATTCTTCCCATTTCTCCACAAGCAATTGCTGGTATTTGAAAAGGATACGCGCACGTTTTGGTACAGCTGTTTTGGACCAAGTTTTGAATGCTTCGTTTGCTGACTGGACAGCACGATCTACGTCTTCTATTGTTGATAAAGGTACTTCTGCAATTACTTCACCGGTTGCAGGATTGAAAACCTTTTCTGTTTGCGTTGTTGCAGCTTCGGTCCATTTGCCACCAATATAATTTTTCACTGTTTTTAAGGTTGTTTTTGCCATGTTTTTTCTCTCTCCTCTACTACTGTTGTGGTTGATTTAGAATGAATTCTTCTGCTGTTGCCATAAACGCTTTGATTTCTTCTACAGATGGCATCGCATCAGATGAACTATGTTTTGAAATAACAATTGATGCTGAAGCACTGCCAAAGCGCATTGCTTCTTGAATTGTCAACCCATTCATTAGTGCATAAATGAGAGCAGATGCATATGAATCGCCAGCGCCAAATGTTTTCAGTACTTTCGTTTTAAAAATGCCCCCGCGATGGGAAAGACCATCTTTTGTATAGGCGATCGATCCTTCTCCTCCATGTTTAATGATGACAATTTTTGCATGATGTGAAAACCATTTATTTGCTGTGAATTCATCGTTTGATGGGCCGTCAACTGTCAATTTTTCCATCATGTCAAACTCTTCCCTTGTCCCGATGATCAAATCTGATTTTTCAGCAGCAAGGTTATAATAAATTGATGTTTCCTCTTCGGACTGCCAAGTATATGGACGGTAATCAACATCAAAAATGACGGTCACTTGATGCTTTCTTGCATAATCTAGCGCAACGAAAACGGCTTCTCTAGAAGGACTTTTTGCTAGCGCTGTTCCTGAGATAAGAATGGCTTTCGCTTGTTTGATGTAGTCTTCAGACACTTCGCTGATTTCAAGTTTAAGATCAGCGACATTGTCTCTATACATTAAAATGCTGCATTCTTCAGGGCTTTTAATTTCAGTGAATGCAAGGCCTGTCACCGCGCCTGTTCGATCAATGACAATTCCTTCAGTATCAATGTTGTTTTCTTGCAAATAGTGTGTCGCAAAACGCCCCATTTGGTCATCGGCAACCTTTCCGATAAAGCCTGACTTCATGCCAAGTCTCGCAAGACCGATGGAAATATTCGCAGGAGACCCGCCGACATATTTAGTAAATGTCACTGTTTCTTCCATTGGACAGTTGATTTCATTTGCATTTAAATCAATACATAATCTACCGATCGCAATGACGTCTAGTTTTCTATCTTGTTCAAAAGTTAAATAGGACATTGTCACTTCTCCTTGCTCGCAGCTAATTTGTGTTCCATAATCCACTCATGTTCCTTGCTGTTATGAAACTTCCATGTCCGAACAGGCCCTGCCATCACATTCAAATAGTAAATGTCATAACCAGGGGGCGCTGATACTGGATGATACCCTTTTGGTACTAAAACAGCACTGCCATCTTTGACAGCCATTGTTTCATCTAAAGAAAGGTCATCTGTATACACCCTTTGGAGCGCAAATCCGTGATCTGGATTTACCTTATGATAATACGTTTCTTCTAAGTAAGATTCATATGGTAAATGATCTTGATCATGCTTATGTGGCGGGTAACTCGACCAGTTTCCTTCTGGTGTAAATACTTCGACTACAAGCAAATGATCTGCAGGCTCTTGCTCTGGTAAAATATTATGAACCTGCCTTGCAATATTGCCTGCTCCTCTATGTTCAACCCCTATATGTTCTGGGGTAATGAGGCGCGCTTTGTATGTGCCTTTTCCTGGAGCAGAGCAAATAGCAATTTCTACATCTGTTGTTGCCTTGATATCAAACTTGTCATCATTTGGTACATAGGCAGAATATGGAGGAATCTTTTCAAAGATATCCATGCGCTCTCCGATGTTCTCCCATTTTTCTGTTGTTGTTGAAAGGTGGAGTTTACCAGAAAGAATGACAACACAAACCTCTTTGTCTCCCGTTTCGCGATGAAGCGTTTCACCTTTTGAGAGGGTATACACATCAAATCCAATATACGTCCAACCTGCAGATTCAGGCGTGATGCTCAGCACCTTCCCCTCTTTATCACGTTTTTGTCCTGGTACGATTAGATCAGTCATGATGATCACACCTTTCGTTTTTTTAGCTTTTAATATCTTCTTGCTTTATTGAGTTGATTTTCCTTTGCTTCGAATGCTTTTTGCACAGACTCCTGCTCTGATACAGCTGCGATGCCAACATGCCACCATGAACCACCGTAACCGTCTGTCATCGTTTTTGGCAGCACTTTGATATCAATCAATGTGCTGACCGTTTGATGTTTTGCATCTTCAATCGCTGCTTTTAGCTCATCAAGTGTATACACTTCATACGTTTTTGCACCGTAAGCTGCTGCTGATTGAGCAAAATTGATTTTCATGATCTCGCCATCAAGCTGACCTGTCTTTTTATTTCTCATACGGAATTCTGTTGCAAAGCTGGAGATTCCGTTATCCATTTGAAGGTTATTGATACAGCCAAACCCTGAGTTGTCAAAAAGCATAATGTTGATTTTATAACCTTCTTGAATACTCGTGACAAGCTCACTGTGTAGCATTAAGTAGCTCCCGTCTCCAGTCATCGCATATACTTCTTGGTCAGGTGCAGCCATTTTTGCACCGAATGCAGATGCGACTTCGTATCCCATACAAGAATAGCCATACTCTAAGTGATACGTATTTCTCTCTTTTGCGACCCACATACGTTGCAAGTCACCTGGTAAACTCCCTGCTGCGCAAGTGATGATGCTATCTTTTGGAATCCATTCGTTAATGCAACCAAGAACAGTTGTTTGTGGGAGTGTTGTGTTTAATTCTTTTTTGTATTCTTCCATTTCTTCTTTGAAATGCCCTTTGATCTCTGGCTCAAAGTCATCGCCTGAGTATTCGATGTTGCGGAGTCTTTCAAGTTCTTGCTCCCACTTCGCTTTTGCTTCTTTAATCTCGTTCGTATAACCAGATTGATAGCCGTCTAGCGCTTTTCTTAATGCACGAAGTCCTAGTTTCGCATCAGCGATGATTTTTGTCGCTTCTAGTTTAGAAGCATGGAAGTCTGATAGATTGATTGTCAGGACATCTCTCTCTGCGTAAAAACGTTTGGATGATGTCGTAAAGTCAGTGAAACGAGTGCCTACACCGATGATCAGATCAGCATCATGTGAGATTTCGTTTGCCGAACTGTTTCCTGTCACACCAAGTCCGCCAACGTTTAATGGGTGCGTGCTTTCAATTCCGCTCTTGCCGGCTTGTGTTTCACTAAATGGAATATTGAACGTTTCTGCAAATTGTTTGAATTCGTCAGCAGCCTCTGAATAGCGAACGCCTCCGCCAAGAATTAAGAGTGGTTTTTTCTTCGTTTTGATCAGCTCAGCCGCTTCTTCGATGCTTCTGGTAGAAGGCGCCTGCCGATCTAAGTAATGCGTACGTTCTTTAAAGAATGAAATAGGATAATCCCATGCCTCGCCTTGTACATCTTGAGGTAAAGAGATGGTAACAGCACCTGTATCCATTTGATTTGTTAACACGCGCATGGCGCTGACCATTGCACTCATCAGCTGTTCTGGACGTGTAATGCGATCCCAATATTTGCTGACGGCTCGAAACGTATCATTTGTAGATAAGCTCAGATCATGCGTTTGTTCCATTTGTTGTAACACTGGATCTGGCTGACGAGTAGCAAAGACGTCACTTGGCAAAAGAAGAAGTGGAATTTGGTTCGCTGTTGCTGTTGCTGCCGCTGTAACCATATTGGCTGAGCCCGGGCCAACGGATGAAGAGCAAGCGATAATTTGTTTTCGGTGTTTTTGCTTTGCGAAAGCCATTGCCGCATGAGCCATTCCCTGTTCATTTCTTCCTTGATAGACTTCGAGTCTTCCTGGGTTTTCTTGAAGAGCTTGACCAATTCCTACAACGTTTCCATGACCAAAAATGGTGAAGATTCCTTTAATAAATGGTTCTCTCTTTCCGTCGAACTCAACATATTGGGCATTTAAAAACTTGACCAATGCCTGACTCATTGTCAATCTAATTGTTTCCATCGTACTCCCTACCTTATCGTATAAATTTATTTCTGCTCTCGAGAGGGTCTCTCTTACTCAAACAGCCTCGCTTGTTTCAAACGTGTCAATCATCATGTCAATACTTATTCTTTGTCTGTCGCTACAATCAATTTAATATGGTTTTGTTCAATAAAGTTGACATACTGTGTATTTAATGGATCATCAGTGATTAAATAGTCTATCTCATCCAAACCGCAGTAGGTAACCATTGCATATTTGTCGAACTTCGTATGATCGACAAGTAAAAAAACATCTCTTCCTTTTTTTACAACTAGCTCCTTCATACTTGTTTCGACAGGTGATGAGTTGGTGACACCATTAGAGATGGAGACACCTGTAGATGCCATGAATACTTTATCAAAATTATAGAGATTAAACTCCTCAGCTATAGAATAGTTGGAAAAGGATTTCGTCTTTCGTTCCAATTGTCCCCCTGTCGAAATCACTTGTAGCTGTTTATAAGGCATTGCTTGAACGATGAAATCCACGTTATTTGTCACAACTGTTACCTGTTTGTTGTGAATGAAATGTATGAGCTCCAGTGTTGTCGTACCAGAATCAATAAAGATCACATCTCCATCCTTCACCAAGCTTGCTGCCTCTCTTGCAATCAGACGTTTTTGCGCTTGATTTCTAATTTGTCTGTCTTGAAAGGCTTCAAGCTTCGCATGATTTGCAGCAACTCCTCCGTAGACCTTTTGAATATGTCCTTCGTTTACTAATTTTTGGACATCACGCCGAATGGTATTTTTGGAAACGTCAAATGTCTCGACAAGGTCGTTTAAAGATACAGATTGATTTTTCAAGATATATTCTTTGATTTGTTGAATTCTTTTCATTTTTAACATCGTGATCTTCCTTTTCGTCATGGCTTATGGAAGGCGGCTTCATGTGATGTGATGGGTTTTTTATCTGATACGCTGGCTAGATCCGAATTCCCTCATTTTCATTTTGACCACATTTTTAATAGCCTCTGTACCTGGCGTTAGGATGGTTTGTGGATCGTATATGTCAGCATCCTCTTTTAATTTAGAGCGTATAGCTTGATTCCAAGCTAGTAGACATTCTGTATTGACATTAATTTTCGCATGCCCTAATGAAATCGCTCGCTGAATTTGTTCGACCGGAATCCCAGAACCACCGTGGAGTACTAATGGGATATCTGTGCGTTCAGAAATATCTTTCATTTCTTCAAATCCAAGCTTTGGTTCACCTTGGTATGGCCCATGTACTGAACCAAGTGCTGCCGCAAGGGCGTCTACATTTGCTTCTTGCACAAGGCGATAACAGTCAACTGGATCAGCGTATACGATGTTGCCGATCATCCCGTCTTCCATACCACCGACTGAGCCAACTTCTGCCTCTACTGATACACCTCTTTTCATCGCATAGCTGACAACTTCGTTTGTCATACGGATGTTTTCTTTTAAAGAAAAGGATGAACCATCAATCATGACAGAGCTGAAACCTGCTTCAATGGCTGATTGGCACCTAGCGACACTCATCCCATGATCTAGATGCAAAGCAACTGGAACTGTAATCGATAAATCCTTCATCAGTCCTTCTACCATTCCAACAATTGTATGAAAGCCACCTAAGTAATCAACAAGTCGATCAGAAGCTGCAACAATGACAGGAGAGTTCTCTTCTTCTGCAGCATGTAGAATTGCTTTCGTCCATTGCAATCCATTGATATTAAACTGTCCAATAGCATATTTTGCTTGTTTCGCTTCTTTTAACATCTCTTTCATGGAAACTAATTTCACATCAGTTACAGTCATTATGAACACTCCTTCATGGCAATTAGACCCCCATTTTTGCAAGTACGTTGTTTGTCGTTTGTTTGGCTTTTTTAATGACTACTTCTGCATCAAGGTTGTAATAATCGGGTCTAAATAGCTCAACAGATACCACACCGTCATATCCTTTTTCTTTTAAGATGCTGAAAATCCCTTGAAGATCGATGGCGCCTTCACCTGGCCATACGCGATCTTCATCTGTTAAAAAGCCGATGGGGAAGTCCTCTGTATCATCGATATGGACGATAAAGACTTTTGAAATATCAACCTTTTGTAAATCCTCTAAACGTGAGCCCATTGCATGGAAATGAAAACAGTCTAGAACAAGCCCTACGTTGTCACAATTGACCTCTTCAATGATTTTGTATGCTTGAGACAATGTATTGACAGTGCATTCAGGGTGACCTACGAATTCTAAAGCGATTTTTACTTCATAAGGAGAAGCAAGCGTAGAAAGTTCTTTTAACACGCTTACACAACTTGTATGAATGTCTGATTTGAGAAATTTTTCTTTTGTTACAAGTGGAACGGCAACGATGTAAGGTGCACCAATTGCTTTGGCCGTTTCAAGCATGTCTTTAAATGTTTGAATTGTCGTTTCGTATTCTTCTTTTGATTGATTATTGAAGAAGACGAGAGCATTTAAGGCAAGTGGTTTAATTGTGGTTGATTGAAAATAGTTGTTTAGATCCTCAAGTGAAGAAGTTTCAAGGTATTCTGGTAATTTATCCATTGTTCGAATTTCAATAAAATCATAACCGTGTTTTTCGCAAAGGTCTAAATCTTTTGATAAATTAGAATTTTTGAGAGTTGTCGCTTGGTTAAATGCAAGTTTCATTTATATACCTCTTTCATTAAGAAATCGTTTTATTATTTGATGTAACATCGACGCCTGAATGACCATGATTTCGGAAATTCGCTTCAAGTTCTTCTAATGTAAGCCCTTTCGTTTCTGGCAAGAATTTAGCAACAAACAATATTGACAAGATACCGAACCCAACGAAGATAAAGAATGTCGAAGACAACCCAAGTTGAGATAATAGAATAGGGAACGTTAGACCGACTAAGAAATTAACAATCCAAAGGCAGAAAACTGTGACACCCATGCCAAGCCCTCTAAGGCGGAGTGGGAAGATCTCAGACAACATGAGCCAAGTCACTGGAGAAATTGCACCTTGTTGGAACGCAAGGAAGGTAATGGTTAATAACAACACAATATATGGAAGTAATTCTGACCCAGCAAATAGATTTGAAAAGATCCCGATGAAAAGTAATGTAGTTGTTGTACCAATTAAACCTGTAATGAGCATCGGACGGCGGCCAATTTTACCTAGCAAGACAATTCCGACAATGGTCGCAATAACCGAAACAATACCATTCCCAATATTACCAATTAACGCTGCTTTTGTATCAAATCCAGCATCTCTTAAAATCTCAGTTCCATAGTACATAATAGAGTTGACACCAGTTATTTGTTGGACAATCGCAATCCCTACTCCGATGAGTACAAGTCTTCTCACCCAAGGAATAGAGAAATCTTTAAAGGTTGCTTTATCAAGGTTCTTTTCTTTTTCATAGGCATTTTCAATTTCACTAAGTTCTCTATCTGCATCTACCTTTGAGCGAATCTTTTGTAGCACTTGAAGGGCTTCATCTCTTTTCCCACTAGTGACAAGCCATCTTGGGCTTTCAGGGACTCTCAGCATACCAAAGAATAAAATGATCGCTGGAAGAGCAGCAATCGGTAGCATAATTCGCCATACAAATGGGTTCATTCCTAATAAGTTACCAATGATAGCATTGAAAACGAACGCAAGTAATTGACCTGTTACGATCATCAATTCATTTTGTGTAACGATTCTTCCGCGCTGATTCGCAGGTGACATTTCTGCTAAGAAAGTTGGCACTGCAACAGATGCTCCCCCAACTGCTAGGCCAAGTAGGAATCGGAAAATAATCATAATTTCTGCATTCGGTGAAACCGTACAACCGATCGTGGAAAAAAAGAACATCGCTGCAAGAGAAAAAATCGTTCTACGCCTGCCATAACGGTCTGATAACCGACCGCATATCACCGCCCCAAATGCTGCCCCAAAAAGTAATGCACTTGTCACTAAACCTTGTGTAAGCGCTGTTAAATTAAGCTGCCCTGGTTGTGACATATATGGTAATGCCCCATTTAAGACGCCAGTATCATATCCGAAAAGAAGTCCGCCAAAAGTCGAAATTAAAATAATTGCCCTAAGATTTTGGTGTTGGTTGACTTGTTTATTCATGCTCGTTTTCTCCTGTTCTATTTTAAGTATGGATCACTAATTTCTCATCAATATACTTACGAGCCAACAGCGCATATTCAAGTGGATGTGCAATTGAAGGATCTTGTTCAGCTTCAACCACAATCCATCCGTTATAACCATTTTCTAGTAGAACGCGGTATACTTCTTCAAAATCAATGCATCCGTCACCTGGAACTGTGAAAATACCTTTTAGAAAGGATTTGAGAAACGATTGTTCTTCTTGCTTGCAAAGGTCCATTATTTCTTTTCTAACATCCTTAAAGTGAACATGATGTATGCGGTCAATATGTGTATGCAATAGGGGCATATAATCGCCATCTGATACGAAAATATGACCAGTATCATATAGAAGATGAACATATTTTTCGTCCGTTCCTTCTAATAAACGAGTAATATCTGATAAGGTTTGAACCCCTGTGCCAAGGTGATGATGGTACACAAGTTTCAGGTTGAAAGCGTTAGCAATTTTGCCTAACTCATTTATTCCTGTGCAGAGTAACTCCCATTCTTTATCCGAAAAAGTGGGTTGATCTTTGTAAACACTCACTTCTTTTTTTTGAATAGAGTACGTTTGTTCAGATACAACCGCTACACTTGCATTTACTTCTTGTAAATATCGGCAATGATCAGTAAATTTTTTTTTCGCCATCTCTAGTCCGTCTTGTATGATGTAACTACTAAACCACTTGCCTGCAATTTTTAGATTACGTAATTGAAGCTCTTTATTTAAAATGTTGGGTTCGGGGAAAAAACCACCTACTTCAGTTCCTTGAAAACCAGCGACACAAATATCGCTTAATAAGTGAGATAATGTATTATCAGCTCCTATCGTTGGAATATCATCATTCCTCCAGCCAATCGGAGCAATGCCCCACAAAATACAGTTCGTGTTGGTCACGCGTTTGTCAGCCTCCTTTATGACTAAATACTTGAAAAATAAAGTTAACCATAAGTTCATCAAAAAATAATCATATTTTTGGTTAACTTATGGTTAACTTTGAAATAATCATAATATCAAAAGCGCTTTCAGTCAATTGTTTTTCAAAATTTTTTCATTATTTTAACGATTCATCATGAAATAAAGCCTGATGCAATTGCACCAGACTAGACACCTATTAAAATTAAAGGCTATACATTGGATTTAATTTTAATGATAGCTTCTCCATATTGTTTCATGGCACGATTGAGTTCTTTCAGCATAGCTTGAACATTCCTTTTCAAAGTTCATGACCCCTTTATGCTTCATTCTCCTTTCATTATGAAGATGATGGTTTCGTTTGGCAAAGTCAATGTATGCGTCAACATTCTTCATGAAAACGCAAACAACGATTGAAAACTTATGCACGTCTCATTTTCCTGCAATTTTGACAGGTTTTCATTACTTGTGAATATATAAAAAACGCCAGTGTGTGACGGTATTCTATACGAGTACACTGATTTAATTTTTTCTGGAGGTGTTTCAATCATATATTAAATTGAGCATGTTTCATTTGTCTTATTTTTTTATTTTCAATCCAATCATTTATTTTGCGGCCTAAAAGGTAATACCTAGCTATTCATGATCTGAACGATTTTTTGTTTAGCATCTGTTGCTTCAGGGATCGGCATGACAACAAACACATGAAGCATTTCCGGGTAAACAAAGGTTTTGATATCAATTCCTTGTTCTGTAAGTTGTTCATCAAGTTTCATCGCATCTGGATATAAAGCTTCATGTGTGCCAATAAAATGAGTGATTTTCCCAAGTCCTTTAAAATCACCGTAAATTGGACTGATCAATGGGTCATTTGGGTGTTGATCAGCTGTCCATATGTTAGTAATGACTTCCATTCCTTCACGAGCTAATATAGGATCTTTTTCAGCATATTTAGGTATTAGAGGGTTGCTCAAACTCATATCAACACATGCAGATAGTAAGATGATATCTTTCGGTTGCACGAGTTGTTCCATCTTTAAAAGGTGCGCCAGGCCAAGAGCGATATTTCCGCCAGCAGAATCTCCCATGATGGTCAATTGATTAGGACTTTCAATCGTTTTCAGCATTTCTTTATATAGGTTTAGGATTTTCGGGTACGTATCTTTGTAGTTATAATGAGGTACTTTAGGATAAATAGGCGCTATTACTTTCGCATTGAGCGATTGGGCCATTTCATCCATGAACCACCAGTGTAAATTCAAAGGCTGACTGGTCCATGCACCCCCATGCAAATATAGAATCACCTTTTGTTTAGAAGATTTTTGATCGTTTAATGTGAAGACTTGCATACCATCGAATGTCTGTTCATTTATATCACTTGTTAAATGAACATCATCCCCAATCACATATGGCTTCGTATTTTCGATTCCTCTTTGTTCAAGAAAGCTTTTGGTGTTTTCAATACTAGAAAAACTCTCTTTATTACTTTGAGAAAATAACAGTTTTTCAAATTGAATGCTTTCTTTAGAACGTTTTCCTTGATAAATGTGTACACTCATTTTCTTCCCTCTCCTTTAAGCCTTTTGATTGTTCATCCTTTGTTGTCACACGAAATGCTTTGATGTATTCATGTATCTCTTGATCAGAAGTTTTTAATAAGTTAGCTAATAGGTCTTGCATGAAACGAAAGCTTTTTATTTTCTCTTCAATCTCTTCAAGTTTTCGATGGACGATCTCTCTTAACGTATCAGGATTCATCTCATGGCTTAGCACGCCCATGATTTCTCTAATTTCCTTTAACGAATAACCTAACGATTTATCCCTTTTATCAATTCAATTTTTAAAAGGACATCTTCTGTATATAATCGATAACCGTTAGAATGACGTTTTGGGACAGGTAAAATGTCGTTTTCTTCATAGTACCGAATGGCAGCAGCGCTTAATCCTGCTTTTTTTGAAAGTTCTCCTCTTGTCATCAGCTCCATGCTCATTCTCCTATTTACTTATTTTTTTTTATTGATAAGTCTGTCTCCTGTTGCTATGTCCATTATAAAGGTTGAACTATACTTCAAGGTCAAGATGATCAATCAGTATTTTCATTTTTTCCCCTTTTCAAGCGCATTTGCGTTGTACAATTCATTTTTAAGGTTGCTGTAAGGTTCAGATTAATACAGGTTAAGGTTGAGGTTGTACAATAGGTTCGTACTTCAGTGAGGGGCTGAGTTAAAAGATTCCCTTAAAAAAATCTTAGAGGTGAAAAGGTTTGAAAGAAAATAAAATTTTGTCTTCATTATGTTACTTCAGTATATTTTTTGCGCCGTTTCTGTTTCCGATTATCGTCTATTTCATAGGTCAGGACGATGTGAAATATCATGCGAAAAAATCGTTATGGACACATCTGATTCCTTATGTGATTTTCGGAATTGGCATGATTGGGTCAGGTTTACTAGGTATGAATAACATCACACATGCTGGGCCTTTCCTCATTGCGACTTATGCGGTTACATTCCTTGTGGCGATCTATTTCTTCATCTGGAACATTGTCAAAGGAATCAAAGTGTTTTCAGAATAATAGTGGAAAAACGGTTCTGTTATTGATCAGAACCGTTTTTTTATGGCCATTTATGAAGGTAATTGTATATCGATTGTTGTTCCTTTCCCTACGGTGCTGCTTATGGTGATATCTCCGCCGTGCTTTTGGATAATATCTTTTGCTATGGCCATCCCGAGACCTGAACCTGCATGCGTTACTCCTGTATTTGTCCCTCTGTAATAGCGGTCGAACACCTTCACTAGCTCCTCCTCCTCAATTCCTTTGCCATTGTCTGTAATGGTCACATGGGTTCGTTCTTTTTGTTCGAGCTTTACAACGATTTGCACCTCAGGATCATTATGAACGAGGGCATTTAAAATGAGATTGGTGACCGCTCTTCTAATCAATATGGCATCAACGTCCAGCATCAGCTTTTCTACATTCGTTTGTAGCTCAATGGACTTATCCGCATATCTAGAATCGTTTAACATATCAATTAACGTTTCCCTGAGCAGGGATACAAGGTTTACCAGCTCTTTATGTAGCATCACGTCGTTATTTTTCAGCCTTGTCGTTAAGTTTAAATCCTCCATCACATCTTTGATATAAAGTGATTTATTCTCAATGATCTCGGCATAATCTCTGACCTTTTCGTCGGAAAGGGGATAGTTTGGATCTTTGATGATTTCTGCATAGCCCTGGATAGAGGCTAATGGTGTTTTAATGTCATGAGAAATATGACTGATCCATTCTTCACGCATTTGCTCTAATTTATCTTTTTCTTTTTTGCTTGAAGCTAGTTGTTCTGATAAGTGATTGACATTAAAGAACACATCTTTATAAATGCCTTTAGATGGCAGTTTTGTCGTGTAATCGCCATTTGCTAATCGCTGGATTTCTTGAATGACACGACCGAGTGGTTTCGTGAGCTGTCGGCTGAATAGATAGCCAATGAGTAACGCAATAATGGCATCTATTGATAATAAAATGATCGTCCCTATATTGAATTTCGTCACTAAATCCTTCATATCAAACGAGAACATATATTTTCCAAGTGAAGGATTTTTAAACCCTATAAAGTAGCTGTATTCCTTGTCGTTTACTTTTTTTCCACTAGCATAAATGGTTGATAATAATTGCTCATCCTTATATTTATGTAAATTCACAATTTCTACAGGTGTATATTTTTCCTTTAATTCTTTAGGTGCTCTAGTATGATAGACGTCCTGTCCATTTTCATCTAATATTTGAATCCACGCATTCTGTTCTTTTAAGGCTTGCTGCCCCTCTTTGTTTACGGTGATTCCATCATTTGAAAAGGTAACATATTGCTCAAAGGATCTTGTGAAGGATTCAGGCGTATTTTCTTCGTTATGCTGACTGCTCGCTTGCAACACAAGCCAAATCATGAAAACAAATAAATTAATAAAGACCGTAATAATTGTTACGATAATGACAGAGACCATATATCTACCGGTTAATCGCCAATTCATCCTTACGCATCCTTTACAACAAATTTGTAGCCTAATCCTTTGACTGTCACGAGAAAGTCTGGTGTTGATGGGTTGGTTTCTATTTTCTCTCGAAGCCTCCGTATATGGACCATTACCGTATTGTCAGAACCGAAGAAGTCTTCTCCCCATACTGTTTGATAGAGTGTTTCTTTACTGATCACGCGATTGGGGTGCTGCAAGAAATAGGTCATGAGCATGAGTTCTTTCGGTGTTAACTCAATAACCGCTCCATTTTTGGTGAGCTCGGCTTGTTGCTCGTTTAATTCAAAGGGTCCTTTTTTGATCACGGTATCGGTTTGAGAAGGCTGTAAGTAAGATGATCTTCTCAGCTGCGCTTTGACCCGGTAGGCTACTTCTTTAGGGCTGAAGGGCTTTGTAATGTAGTCGTCCCCGCCGATGGCAAGACCTACAATTTTGTCCGTTTCCTCTCCTTTTGCTGACAAAAAGATAATCGGAACATGGGAGATCTCTCTTATTTGCTTGCAGATATCATAGCCTTCACCGTCTGGCAGCATGATATCCAATATCACGAGATCGGGATTTTCTTGATGAAAACGAGCCAATCCATCACGGGCAGTAGAAGCAGTCGTCACGCGATCAATCCCTTCTCTTGTTAATACGGTTTTGATCAGTTCCAAAATTTCTTTTTCGTCATCTATAATTAATACTTTGTTTTGAAGCTGTGACATACGTTTATCACTCCTTGAAGTCATTGTGATTATTATACCCAATGTCTGTGCATAATGAAAAAATCAACACGTCCGTTTTCTACAAAAAATAAGCCAATTTTCTTTTTAACGTGAGAAAATTGGCTTATGCGATGTCTTTAACGTTTTACAACAAATGTTGTCACACTTTGAGCCGGAAGGTGAGCCCAAAATTGATTACCTGAAATCGTTAAATCTGTTCCAGGTTGAAGGTTGCTGTTACTACTCGTGATCCATCTAGACGCTTGCGAAACAGATCCATTTTGCACCACAAAGTGTTGATTGACCCCTGTATTGTTTTTATTAATCGCCACAACGACGACTTTATTGTCTCCTTTATAGGCTGATACGTAAACATTCGGTTCAGGATTTTTCGTTGCATCAATCCTTACGTAGCCAGGGCGCACAAATTTGGAGAAATGCGCCATGTTGTATCCGCGTTTGCTGATCATACCATCCTCTTTCATTGGGCCATATGATCTGCGGATGTACCACCACACATACGCCTGGAAATCTCCTTCTACCATTGAATGATGAATATGCTCTGAAACGCCTAATGCTTCAGGCCAGTGGTCGGCTGAATTGTTATCGCTATTCGGGTAGTATACTTCTGTCATCCACAACTCTTTCCCTCCTCCCTTTTGTTTGAAAAGTGGATACGGAAGCTGGCTGATTTGGGTTCCGTATAGGTGAGCACCGAGAATATCCATATTTCTAAGTGCCTGTGGATCGTTCAAAATGGGGTCCGATATATTTTTCAAGTATTGAAAGGATTCTGGCGCAATCACGCGGGCATTAATGGAACCAGCGTTTTCTCTCATGAAACGCAGGATTTCCTGAGGGGTCCACCAGGTCCATTCGTGTGCATAATCTGGCTCGTTTTGCACAGAAATCGCATAAAGATTTACCCCGTTATTCTTCATGTAAGTGACAAAATCATTGAGATGCTGAGCATATGCTGCGTATTGATTGTATTTAAGCCGTTTGGCAGATGCTCCATTACGGTTGAAGGTTTCAACCATACTGCTTGGAGGATTCCAAGGTGAAGCAATCACTAAAGCGCCATGCTCGATCGCTCTTTTGGCAGTGGCGACTTCTCTGTTCCAATTGTTTCTGTTTTCGTCTACATAAATTCTAAGAATGGAAAATCCTAGCTGATTTTGTCCATTGCCAAAGGCGGTTTCCCTTTGTGGTGCTGTCAAATCACCAATCCAAGCCGGGTGGTTCATTCCGCCAAAGCCGCGAATCACTTGTCTTTCCGCATTGATATTAATTGTTGCATCACTTGCTGCTGAAACTTCATTCACTTCGGGTCCTATGAACATGACGGACAGCATAGTGAAGCAGACCAATAAAACACAAATTGTTTTTTTCACACATGACTTCATATTTTCTTCCCCTCCATCAAACATTGATCATTTAACATTTGCTGTTGTCTACCTTTGAGTAAACTGCCAGGAATCAAATTGAAATAGGCTTCCTGCATCTGTTCCGGTAAAGACAAAAAATACGTTGTGCACGCCTGTTGCGCCGTTTACAGCAGTTTCAATTTCTCGCCAGTTTTGCGATCCGCCTGTGGAAGGGACATTTAGTGTTCCGACTAGCCTGCCGCTTGCTCTGCCAAGACGTACTTCTATTTTTCCACCTGTAGCGGATGCGACATTGGCTTTAAATGTTCTAGCACCGCTTGATCCAAAGTCTACATTTCCTACAGCCACCCAATCTCCGTTTTGAATGTTTGTGACATGTTGGTTATTGACCGGTCCGCCTGGAGATGAGGAGGCCTCTGTCAAAATGCGTCCATTCCAAGCGAATGTTTCAGCTTCTACCCGTTGATATGGATTTAGATTGGATAGCTGTTTGACCCCTTCATAATTGGCTGCTACTTCTTGAAGAGAGCCATCTGCATTATGCACAAGCCTATTAATATGGGGAGAACGGTATCCTTTGCCGGCCCCATATAAAGCAGAGCTGACCGTTTGAGTATGATACACTACATACCACTCGTTTTTAAAATGGAACACAGCATGATGGTTGTTACCGCCGCCACCAAAAAATGCGCCCGGATTTTTCAGGAAGTGTCCTTTATACGTAAAAGGTCCCATAGGACTTGAACTCGTCATATAGCCGATTTCACCAGGTGGCTTATCAGCTGGGTGAGAGCCGCCAAAATTGATGCAATAGGAATAGTAATAGGTTCCTTTATACTTATGCATCCCCGAGTCTTCAAACATAAAAGGAGCATCAATGGTAGATGCACTGCCAACAACACTCGTCATATCAGGTCCTAATTTTATGACTCTTGCTGTTTTTGGATTGGCCCATTGCCCCTGTGTTGGGTTTGAACCGCCTGGAACGCCTCCGCCGGCATATAAGTAACCAGTACCGTCATCATCTACAAATACGGCCGGATCAAAAAGCCACACAACACCGGACATGCCTGGTGTACTTGGCGTAACGAGCGCGTTTCCAATTGGATCAGTCCATGGACCAATCGGACTGTCTGCTGTGAGGACCCCGATCCCTCCGCCACTATTAGCGAAATAGAGAAAAAATTTATCCTTACCATTGATCTTTTTCACCGCAGCTGATGGAGCCCATGATGCACCTGCCCATTTGGCAATTCCCCTGCCGCCATTTGCTCCATTTGCACCTGCTACCGGAATCGCTCCGTGATCTGTCCAATTGACCATATCCGCCGAAGAGATGACGAATACTCTATTCAAATTGGCAAATGAATTATCCTTAATCGTTCCATTGCTATGATATTCGTAGTCATCGCTTGACATATAGATGTACACTCTTCCGTTATAGGTAAGTGCAAATGGATCTGCCCCCAAGTGGTGGTCTATCAGAGGGTTTGCATTCCCTACTTGTTTTGCAATCGGCGTGCTTGCCGCATACACAAAGTCTCCAGGTAAACAACTCAGCACCAAAGCAAGAATCAATAAACAAACGCTGCACTTCATCCTCGTCCTCATCCTCATCGTTTTATTTCCTCCTGTTTTCTTCTTCCTTATATTGGGGTTTAGGCCCATTTCAAAATATGATGACATTTGGTCGTGAAGAATGAATACAAAGGATGATTTCTCGCGCACATCACAGCAAAAGCATGAAGAACCCTTACCTTTTGACTAGAAGACCACAAAAAATGCAGTCATCCAATCTGGAGTTGCATTTTTTCCTCTTTATTCAATGAATGTAGACTACATATACCGAGCGGTCACTATTTTCTTTCGAAAGTGGTACTTCTGCGATGACTTCTCCAGTAGCAGGATTATAAACAGCCTCGGTTTGGCTGGTTTCTGCCTCTACCCATTGTCCGTAATTTTTCAGCGTTCGTCCTTTTGTTTTGGTTTACGTTATGATGAACAGCTTTCTCTATGATGAAAAGCTACAGCTGTCATCTCTTATTTGCCGCAGCTCCGTCCCCATTTAAATCATTTTCTCTGTGTCATATAACATCACCATGTCACAATTTTATGAGCCGCTTTAGAGGAGGTATCATATAGAGAACGCTTTCAACTAATGATCTTTTTGCTCGATTTTTCACGCCTACATAAAAAACCTGATGCACCATGCACCAGGTAGAGGTTGATTCAAATATTCATTTTAGGAAGGGAATGAAGTGACATATTGATTTGGTTCCGTATAATTTGGCAGCATGTCTCCATGTGCTTCAATCAATTCATCACATAGGTTGATGGTGTCATCAATCGATAGTTCAGCACTTGTATGTGGGTCTAGTAAAGCCGCTTGATAAATATGCTCTTTTCTACCGCTGATCGCTGCTTCAATTGTCATGAGCTGGGAGCTGATGTTGGTCCGGTTGAGTCCCGCCAATTGCTCAGGTATTTCTCCGATATAACATGGCATGATGCCGCTTCGATCTGCAATACATGGTACTTCCACACAGGCTTTTTCAGGCAAATTGGTAATGAGCCCTCCTGTGTTCAATACATTTCCACCAAATTTAAAGGGAACATTGGTTTCGATGGCTTCCATGATACGAGAACCATATACTTTTGAGCGAGTGTGTGTGATTTGTGTGTTCCCAACAAGATCATGCTTCATTGTATTCCAGTTGTTGATTTGTTCTTCGCATCGCCGTGGATATTCATCCAGTGGAATGTTAAACTGTCCGATTAATTCTGGATAGCGGGATTTGATGAAATAAGGATGGTATTCGGCATTATGCTCTGAGGATTCTGTTACATAATAGCCGAATTTATCCATTAGCTCAAAACGAACCATATCCTGATGCCGCGATTGTTGCTTTTCTTTTGCTCTTCTTTTGATTTCTGGATATAAGTCTTTTCCGTCCCGTTTCACCTCCAATAACCATGCCATGTGGTTCATGCCGGCAATTTTTTCTTCAATGCCTTCATGGTCCATTTCAAGTGATGCAAACAGATCCTTTGTACACACCTGTACACTATGGCAAAGCCCGACCGTTTGGATCGGTGTATAACGCAGCATGGCTCCTGTCAGTGTGGCCATTGGATTCGTGTAATTTAACAATAAGGCATTTGGACAAACCTCTTCCATATCCTTCGCAAAATCAAGCATGACAGGAATGGTCCGGAGTGAACGAAAGATGCCGCCGATGCCAGCCGTATCAGCAATGGTTTGTCTTAATCCATATTTTTTAGGAATCTCAAAATCAATGACAGTGCTTGGCTGATAGCCTCCAACCTGTATAGCATTGATGACATATTTTGCATCCTTTAAGGCATCTTTACGATTGTGATAGGACTTGATGGTCACACTAGCACGATAGTTCTCTTTTAAATGGCGCAGCATCGTTTCTGATTCTTTCAGCCGGTCGTGATCGATATCATATAACGCAAATTCAAAGCCTGCAAGTGCAGGGACGAACAGGCAATCTCCTAATATATTCTTAGCAAACACGGTACTCCCTGCACCGATAAATGTAATTTTAGACATAGATGACTCTCCTTTTACATCAATGTTGGATTACCCTTTGACAGAGCCTTGCGAAAGCCCTGCGATAAAATACTTTTGCAAAAGTAAAAACATCGTGACCATTGGCAGCATCGCAATGAGAGCGGCGGCGCCAACGAGCTGGAGCTGATGCTGATTTTGACCAAAAAAATTGGATAAGGCGACAGTGAGTGTATGCATCTCTTTATCTTGGAGAAAGAAGATGGCAAATTGATAGTCGTTCCAGATATAAACACAGGCAATGATTAAAACAGAAGCAGTAATCGGCTTAAGCAGCGGAAAAACGACTGTGAAAAAGACTTTGAGTGTTCCCGCTCCATCAATACGGGCTGCTTCTTCGAGCTCTTTTGGAATGGTCGATCGAATAAAACCTGCGTATAAAAAAATCGTCAGTGGCAAAAAAGCAGCGACATTATTTAAAATAGCGATTTGATAGGTGTTCATCATCCCAATTTGTACGACCATTTTATATAGTGGGACAAGAGCTGTAAGCGGCGGAATGACCATAATGGCAATGAATAAAAGATAAACAGCTTTGTTCAGCTTTGTCACCCGTCTTGCGAGCGGATAGGCTGCGAGAGATCCAAGAACAATGAGTAAAACAGCGGAGCTAAGCGTAATGATCACTGTATTCAAAAAGGACTGACCAAGCTGAGCATCTGTCCAAGCCATGCCAAAGTTTTCAACATGCATCGTTGCCGGAAACAGCCATTTTGAGCTGAAATCTCCCATGCCCTTTAGTGATGTCGTCACTAGAATATAAAATGGTATTAAATGAAGCAATGTAATCAAAAATGCGAGTAAGGAGTACCATCTTTTCTTTCGTTTATAGGCGCTATCCATTACACCTCGGTCTCCTTTCGTTTGAAGTAAATCAATGCAGCGACACTAATGATCAGAATAATAAGTGCCATGAAGACACCTTGTGTCGCTGCATAGCCTGCATCCTGCCGTTTGAAATACAAATCATACATAAAGGTCGACATGGATTGCGAGGCATCTCCAGGTCCGCCGCCAGTGAGTGCCAAAATGACATCAAACAGCTTAAGTCCACCAATGACATTGAGCACCACATTGATGGTGATAGATGGCATTAAAAGGGGTAATGTGATCCGCCTAAATTGCTGAAGGCCCGATGCCCCGTCTAATTGTGCCGCTTCATAATAATCCTTTGGAATGCTTTGAAGTCCTGCTAAATAAATGATCATCGCAATACCGACGAATTGATACGTATTCACAAACACAATGATCCATGTGTTGAATTGTGGGTTGCCAAGCGCGTTTATTTGGTCAAATCCAAAAAGTGTCACAATGTCGTTTAATGCACCGCCTTGGTACGCAAACACGAAATACCAAATATAGCCCATGGCAATCGGGCTGATCATGACGGGTAAGTAGATCACCGTTCTTGTGATGGCTCTCATTTTTAAACTGTGATTTAACAGAAGAGCATACCCAAGTCCAATGATATTTTGTAAGATCGTGCTCCCGATTCCGTAAAGAAGCGTGTTTTTGACAACAAGCCACGTGGTGGGATCTTGAAGCAGCCGTTTGTATTGATCAAGCCCAATCCACTCAACATTTTGTGAGAAACCGTTCCAATTTGTAAAAGAGAGCTGAATCCCGTTAAAAAAAGGATAGATAATAAAGATGCTGACAACGAGAACAGCTGGCATGTACATCCACCAAAGTGATGAATTCTGGTTTTTTTTCATCTTCTGTTTTGGAAAAGAGGTGAACGTCGCTGCCTGTTTTGCTTTTGTGATATCCCTCATTGGCTTCACTCCTGTTTCAGCATAAGTCGGCTATTGTTTTTTAAGGCGCTTATATTCCTCTTCCATTTTCTTTGATAGTTGTTCTGGTGTGATGGAGCCTGCTAATAATTCTTGACCCGTTGTTGCCATGACAGCCCACATCCCACTCGGCAAGTATTTTCGGTCAAAATATGGTTCAATCTTGATATCTTCATATTGTTCATAAAATGTCGAATAATAGTTTTTGGCTTTCACTTGCTTTAAGGCCGTTTCAGAGGATGTACCCTCTGCCATTTTCTTCGCGTTTTCAGGCTTTGCTAAAAAGTCGATGAATTGTTTTGCTTCTTTAATATGTTTTGAGTCCTTCCATGCAGCGACAGTAAATCGTTCTCCGCCAATCCAGCTTTGCTCATCTCCTTCATGAATGGCTGGAACAGGCATCGTGCCTACTTTGATCGATTGATTGAGTTCCGTCGCTTCAGGACCTAGAGATCCTCCGACAAAGGTGAAAGCGATTTTGTTTTGAGCCATCAGCTCAGGTGCTTGAGACAGTTTCGCTGTGAGGACATCTTTGTTTAAAAGGTCTTGATCTTTCAGCTCCTTCATGAACTGTGCAAGAGGCGTATAGTGAGACCAATCAAACGTTCCGTTCTCAAGTTCTTTTCCGTATTGATGATCTTGATCGGTGATTAATAAAGGAGTGGCTAGCTCATCAAAGACTTGGGCAATATTTGAATTATCTCCTCCTGGTATCCAGAGCGGCACAACGTCTCCCTTGCTTTTTTCTTTGACCGTTTGTAAAGCCGTTTTGAGTTCATCTAGTGTTCTAGGTACTTCAATGCCATATTTTCTTAATAGATTAGCATTAAAACTGAGCCCGTCCTTGGCTTGATTCAGCGGATAAGCATACACTTTGCCATCTTTATCCTTTAAAATCTGGTCGAGTGAAGGATCAAGCTGTTTGACCCAGTCCATATCATTTAAATCAGCCACATACTCGCTATATCGCAGTTTGGCCCAGCCATGTGTATCAAAAAGGTCAGGCATATCGTTTGCCCCCATTTTGACGCGTATCATATCTTCGTAGCTGTTGCCAGGGAAATTGGCATCGATTCGAATGTGTTCATGCTCTTTTTCAAAATCACGAATCACTTCTTCAAACGCTTTTCTTTCCCCGCTGTTACTCATCGTGGAAAATAGCGTCAGGGTGACCTTTCCGCTTGCTTCAGAAGCGCCGTTATTGCCGCAAGCAGACAAAATAATTGTCAAAATAAAGGCTACACTCAGCATCATGATTTTCTTATTCATGGTTTCCTCCTTTGATCACTGAAAATTCAGACGATAACAGGTAGAATTCATGCAGTTGCGGAAACAAAAGAAGTCCATTATACTGGAATTCTATTCTTTTCAAAGAGAGAAGAGAGCATGTCGGTAGGCTGCTTTGTTTTCAGCATGATCTGGCCATCATGTTGAGCAGCTTCCCTTCTGCTTTTTTGTCTCTTTTTTGTTTGCTGAAATCTTGGTTCACCTCCTTTCATGGATTGTACATGTGCTGCCACGTTCAATGAGCTTTGTTGGCACGACAACTTTTAGAGGCAGCTTTCTCCCGCGTATCCGTTCAATTAATAGCTTTAGACCGACTTTCCCCATTTCTTCTGTATACACTTTGACGGTCGTGAGCGGCGGGCTTGAAAATGAAGCGGCTTCAATGTCATTAAACCCAACAATTGATACATCTTGAGGCACTCGGAGACCCGCTTCATGTAGAGCGCGCATTGCGCCAATCGCCATGGAGTCACTTCCTATAAAAAAGGCTTCTGGAAGATTTCCTTTTTGGATGGCTAGCTGCATGAGTGTGTAGCCTTCTTGCATGGAATATTCACCAATATGAATATCATCCATACGAAGTTTCCCTGCTTCTTGCATTCTTCTTATAAAAGTCGTTTGTCTTTCGTCTTCAATGACAGCGTTTCCTTCGAAATAATGCTCCCGTTCTTTTCCGCCGATATAGCCTAGGTGTGTATAGCCGAGGGAATGGAGATGGTTGATGGCACGATCTACTGCTCTCACAAAGTCCACATGTACACAGTCATACAACTCTTCATCCGCATAATGATTGATAAAGACAATGTGTTCCATGCGATCTATCATTTTTTCAACAGTGTCAGGGCTAATTCGTCCAATGACGATCAAACCATCTATATCTTTTAGCATCTCACCTTTGTCCATGCTTCTCAGGCGAAATGTATGGAGGGTAGACAGGCCTCGTTTGGCATATTCTTTTTCAATTCCTTTTCGAATGGATGAAAAAAAGGGATCATTTAATTCTTCGTCAATGGATTGTGCGACAACGACACCGATGACTGGGGATTCAAAGGGTTTTTTCCCTTCTACTTGATCGGCTTTTCTTTCTCTCACTGGGGTATAGTTTAATTTCTTGGCAATGTCGAGGATGTTTTGTCTTGTTGTGTGTGAAACGGCTAGCGTTTGATCGCCATTTAACACTCGGGATACGGTAGAAACGGATACTTTTGCATCATGAGCAATATCTTTGAGTGTGGTCATAGGCAAACTCCTCATGGTTATTTGACTAAATATTTACTAAAGATATTTGAAGGATAACATATAAATAAAGCGCTTTCAATTATAAAATTGCGGTTTTTATTTTGTTTTTGGGTATGTATTGGTGAACATGAAGTGAGTTTAGTAAAAATTAAGTAAAAAAGAGGATGGGTTTCATCCTCTTTTTTACTGTGTAGAATGATCTCAGGGTTACGACAGAGTTACCAATCAAGGCACTTATAGTGCTCAATGATCAGCGTTCGTTTTTCTTGTCTTTATCATACGGTATTTCTAATAGAAAAAAGGTA
>NZ_NKHG01000051.1 GCF_002744245.1 Bacillus pumilus
CTACCTAATCATATTAGGTAGTTTTTTGAGTCTAAAGACTCAAAATGATTGAAAATTTTATCGATTTTAGCTTGACACAAAGTTGACACATCATATAAACTAAATTCATAACAAATGATAAATAAAATAACAAATGTTACAAGAAACAGATTTTTGTTAATTTTTATAACATTTGTTAAAAGTTTCAGATTATTTTTCTAGCAATCTATTGTGAAGCAAGAAAACCCGAAAGGATGATTTAGATGTCAATCTATCAACAGTTGTTAGCACGAGAACGCAGTGGAGATCCGATCAAAGTAGGGATTATCGGAGCAGGCCAAATGGGGTTTGGACTCATCTCACAAATTTCTAACATTCCAGGCATGATTGTAGCAGGTGTTTGTGATATTCACCTTGATGCAGCTGAGAAGGCAGCGAATTTTTACAAACAGCATGCGAAGCCTCATCAAATGGTCGTCACAAATGATTACAGAGAAGTGATTCAATCAGATGTCGTGGAAGTCGTTGTGGATGCAACAGGTGTTCCAGAGGTCGGAGCAAACATATCTTTGGAAGCGCTTAATTCCAAAAAACATCTCGTTCTTTTAAATGTCGAAGTCGATATTACAATCGGTTTGGTGATGCATAAATTATTCACGAATGCAGGACTTATTTACTCTGGATCAGCTGGAGACGAACCAGCCGCGACGCTAGAATTATATGAATTTGCGAAAACAATGGGACTTGAAGTATTAGTTGCTGGGAAAGGTAAAAACAATCCATTCTTTCCGGAAGCAAATCCAGATACGTGTAAAGCAGAGGCAGATAGTAAACATATGAGTGCGCATATGCTGGCTGCGTTCCAAGATGGAACAAAAACAATGGCAGAAATGAACTTATTGAGTAATGCGACAGGGCTTTTGCCAGATAAAGTGGGCATGCACGGAGTAGAAGCGAATTTAGAGAATGTAGCAGATAAATTGAATCAAAAGCAACAGGGCGGTGTGCTGGATAACTTCGGAGTCGTTGAATATGTAAATGGACTTGCACCAGGGGTCTTTGTCATCGTCAAAAGTGAGCTTAAGCCAGTAGATGAAGAGCTTCGTTACTTAAAAGTTGGAAAAGGTCCTCACTACACGCTTTATCGTCCGTTCCACTTAGCGAGTCTTGAAACACCAGTCACGATCGCAAAAGCAGTCTTACAGCATGATTCTTCTATCCATCCAATTGGTGTACCAGTTTCAGAAACGGTAGCTGTTGCGAAAAGAGATATTAAAGCAGGAGAAACACTTGACGGAATTGGTGGTTACTCCGTAAGAGGTGTACTTGAAACGCATCAAGACATGAAAACGAATGGTCACATTCCAATTGGCTTAATCAGCGGAAAAGTAGTAGCGAAAAAAGATATCAAATTAGGACAATTCCTATCTCATGATGATGTCGAACTTGATTCAAACACAACGGTCTGGAAGCTGCGTTCATTACAAGATCACTTATTTCAATCATAAGGACGTGAGGCTATGGAAAAATTAGCAATCGTACTTTGTATCATTCTCATTGTGCAGTATGGCTTATCGTTTATTCAAATCAAGTACTACCGTAAAAGCATGGATACACTCATTGATGACTACAAAGGGAAGCAGGGCTATCACTTGTTTTCAGGAATGGAGCGGCGCAAATTTGGTCCTGGGGCCATTGCGCTCATCATTGTGGATGAATCGTATATCATTCAAAAATGTCATGTGCTTGGCGGGGTCTCGATCTTATCTAAATTTAAGGAAGTTCCTTCATATGAAGGAAAGCATGTAGGTGCTGTATTAGACGAGCATCATCTGATGAAGCAAACGTTGAAAAAGCGCAAAAAAGGACCAGCTGTCATGCAAGCACTCTCTATGGCAGCTGAGCAGGCGCTTGTCTCGATTTCGAAAAAAAATATAACAAATGTGAACTAAAGAAAGGGGAGATGAAACATGGAATGGATTCAATGGTTTGGAGAGCACTTTATTGGAATGTTTGAAGCCGGCGGAAAGCAATTCATGGGTCTTATTACAGGTATCGTTCCAACGCTTGTTGTGCTACTTACTTTCACCTATGCTGTCATGAAGTTTATTGGAGAAGAGCGAGTGAATAGAGCGATCCAGTTTGCAGCAAAATATACCATTTTGCGCTACACGTTAATGCCGATTTTATCCGTTCTTATTTTGACAAACCCAATGGCTTATACGTTTGGCCGCTTCTTACCTGAAAAACAAAAACCAGCATTCTATGATTCAGCTGTTTCATTTGTTCATCCGGTGACATCCCTGTTCCCGTATGCCAACGCAGGAGAACTGTTTGTCTACCTAGGAATTGCTAACGGGATTAAAGAAGCTGGATATTCCATGTCAGAGCTTGCTGTTCGTTACTTCTTAGTCGGGATTGTCGTCATTTTACTTCGCGGAATCATTACAGAATGGATCACAAAATACTTAGCAGGAAAAATGAAAGCGAATTCACAATAGGGGAGGGTTAGACATGACAAACCACAAAGTATTTGTAGCAAAAGGTGCTGGCGGATGGGGAACTGGCTTAGAGCTTGAACCAACCGGTAAAAGAAGAAAGGTTGTTTCCATTACAGGGGGAGGCATTCACCCAGTTGCACGTAAAATTGCAGAAATGACAGGGACAGAAGCATGTGATGGCTTTAAAAATTCCATTCCAGAAGATGAAATGATGTGTGTTGTCATTGACTGCGGAGGAACTGCACGAATTGGACTTTATCCGATGAAGCGTATTCCAACTGTAGATGTTTTGGCATCCTCTCCTTCTGGACCGCTTGCAAAACATATTACAGAGGATATCTTCGTATCAGGCGTAACGGAAAAAGATATTTCCTTTGCGGAAGCATCTGATGGTGAAGCGAAAGCAGAAGGTCAAGAAAGCAGTGAGTCGATTGACAAAGAGAATTTCAAAGAAACCTATTCCAAGCTAAAAGAAGAAAATATCGAACGTCAGGAAAAAGGTAATTTCCTCATGAGATTCTCAAGAGGAATTGGGAAAGTAACCGGCACGTTCTATCAAGCTGGTCGTGATTCTGTTGATATGCTTTTGAAAAACATTATTCCATTCATGGCATTTGTCAGTATGTTAATTGGAATTATCAATTATACAAAAATCGGGGATTTAATCGCCCATTTCCTATCACCTTTGGCAGGATCTCTATGGGGGCTCTTACTGCTCGTTGTGGTCTGTACACTGCCATTCCTATCACCTGTCTTAGGACCGGGTGCAGTTATTGCACAAGTCATCGGTGTACTGATTGGTAGTCAAATTGCACTAGGTAACATTCCGCCTCAATTTGCACTTCCTGCACTATTTGCCATCAACGGTCAAGTAGGGTGTGACTTTATTCCAGTTGGGCTATCACTTGGTGAAGCGAAGCCGGAAACGGTACAATATGGGGTACCTGCTGTTTTGTATAGCCGTCTCATTACAGGGGTTCTATCTGTTGTGATCGCATATGTTGCAAGCTTCGGTATGTATTAAACGTATTAAAGGAGGAATCGAAATACATGGTGACACAATCTGTTGTAAAAGAAATTGGGATTTTAGTCCCGCAGTTTAAAGAAGATAAGCTGATTGTTTTATTTGGACCAGCAGCGCCGCAGGAATTAAAGGACATGTCCGTTATTCATGAGTTCGAACATTTAGAAGAAGAGCCGCTCAAACTAGGCGGAACCATTCAAGTGGGCGATCAAACTTATACGATCACAGCACTCGGCAATAAAGCAAATGACAACTTTAAAGAGCTCGGCCATATTTCGATCTACTTCCAAGAGCCGTTTGATGATGTATTACCGGGAGCTGTTTTTGCATCCCCGCACACGTTTCCTGATATAAAAGAAGGCGTACGTATAGAAATCTCTTAAGAGATCAGAAAAGCTGTTCCTAAAAAGGAGCAGCTTTTTTATGTGAGGTTTACCGAAAGAAGTATTTACGATATGCTGTAGACATTCATTATTTGTATATTCAGAATTTTTATTCAGGGGGAAATGGTTGTGTCACTTGACTTGAAGGATGTTTCTTTAAAAAGAAATGGGAAATGGCTACTGCATTCTGTCGACTGGGGGGTGAAAAAGCAGGAACACTGGGTGCTTTATGGATTAAATGGTGCGGGGAAAACCGCTTTATTAAATATGCTGTGCTCATATTACTTTCCAACGTCAGGTGAGATGACAGTGTTAGGGCATGTCTTTGGAAAGGAGGCTCTTGGAGAGAAGCTGAGAAAGAAAATTGGCCTCATCTCTGCAGGTCTTGAAAAGAAGCTGCATAGAGAAGACAATGCATTTGAAATTGTCCTTAGCGGCGCTTTTGCTTCCATAGGACTTTATGAAACACCGACAGAAGCTATGAGGGAGAAGGCGATTGATCTATTAAAAGCGTTCGGGTCATTCAAATATGCCAATCGCACATATGAAACCCTCTCACAAGGAGAGAAGCAAAAAGTTTTGATCGCAAGGGCTTTAATGAATGATCCGCAGCTCTTGATCTTAGATGAACCCGTTACGGGACTTGATTTTTTAGCAAGAGAACAGGTGCTGGAGACCATCTCATTGATTGCATCAAAGCCTGATGCGCCCACTATGCTCTATACGACCCATCACGCAGAAGAGATTCTACCGGTTTTTCAGCACACCTTATTATTAAAAGAAGGGGCAGTTTTTTGTAAAGGGGAGACAAAGCAGATGATGACAAGCGACTTGCTTTCTTCCTTTTTTGAAACTCCGGTTGAAGTCATGTGGAGGAATGGACGTCCTCACTTAAGTAAATTGTAGATAAGAGAAACTATTGGTCTGCGTCCCTGCTTTTCCATCATACATATTATAGTAGAAAACGAAAGGCGGGGAAGGAAAGATGATCAGTATTTCTGAATTTCAAATCAAGGATGTTGTCGATGTGTCCAACGGAAAAAAACTTGGCACAATTGGTGACATAGATATTAATGTCACGAGCGGTAAAATACAAGCGATTATTATAGGCGGCACAGGTAAAATGATGGGATTTTTCGGAAAAGAAGAGGAAATGATCGTCCCATGGCGAAATATAGTAAAAATTGGCGAAGATGTGATACTTGTCCGGTTATCTTCTTAATTCATACAATCCCTCTATCAATATTTCCTTATAACCTGCTCTCCATTCTCAGCAAACAATGTCTTTTTCGGGTAAAAAGATTACGTTTTCATATCAATTTGAAAAAAAACCTGTAGAAAGGGCACATTTGAGTGTAATATTTAATGAATCCCACTAACTGTCTATGCGTGTCTTGTGGTAAAATAGGAGCGAAATAAAGAGAGATGAATGAAAGGTGGGAGGCAGCTTTGACACACAGATATGACCCCTTTCAGCAGAAATCACCTTATGCAATGACCATTCATGATTGGACGAACATGACATGTTCTGGTAAAGAGGTATTGGCCGGATTTACGACAAAAAATGGCGGCTTTAGCCTTTCTCCATATCAATCAATGAACACTGGACTCCATGTAGGAGATGATGCTTCTAGTGTCCAAATGAATCGTCAAGTCATAGCAGATGCTACTGCTGTGCCGCTCTCTAATTGGGTGTTTGCTGACCAAACACACGAGGATCGCATAATGAAAGTCACAAAGGAGCAAAGAGGAAGAGG
This sequence comes from Bacillus pumilus, assembly GCF_002744245.1. Classification (GTDB taxonomy): domain Bacteria; phylum Bacillota; class Bacilli; order Bacillales; family Bacillaceae; genus Bacillus; species Bacillus pumilus_M. The sequence continues at coordinate 5,645 of NZ_NKHG01000051.1, forward strand.
AAGTCTTCAGTATGATGAAGCACTCTCTAGAACAGACGGCTTATACACCTCTGAACCAAACATCATGCTCGCTCTTTGTTTCGCTGACTGTGTTCCGCTTTATTTTCTAGCGCCGCAAAATGGATTGATTGGAACGGCTCATGCCGGCTGGAAAGGAACCGTCAAGCAAATTGGCGCCAACATGGTTGATGCATGGGTTAGCCAAGAAGGTGCCGAAGTCGATCAAATACAAGTCGTCATTGGACCATCAATTGGCAGCTGCTGCTACATAGTAGATGATGTTGTCATAAATCAAGTGAAAAACCTTCCTTTTTCAACAGAGGATGTGTATTCCGAGATTTCACAAGGACAATACAAAATTGACTTAAAAACATTAAACAAAAACGTATTGCTTCATGCGGGAATAAAAGAAGAAAATATTTATGTTAGCTCGATGTGCACAAGCTGCAGCGATCAGCTGTTCTTCTCACACCGGCGTGATCAAGGGAAAACAGGACGTATGATGTCTTTTGTTGGGTTTAAGGAGGCATAAGTGTAATTGAATGTACGAGAGAATCTCAGACAAATAAATGAACAAATAAACGAAGCATGTAAAAGAGCAGGGAGAAATCCAGCTGATGTATCGGTCGTTGCTGTCACTAAATATGTCTCGATTGAACGAGCATTAGAAGCCAAGGAAGCCGGAATTTTGCACTTTGGAGAAAATCGTGACCAAGGATTACTTGAAAAACAGGCGGCCATAACCGATGAAAACATTAGCTGGCACTTCATTGGCAGTTTACAGACGCGAAAAGTGAAATCTGTCATTCAAACAATTGACTACTTACATTCGCTCGACAGAATGTCCCTGGCAAATGAAATTGAAAAAAGAGCGGATCACACGGTTCGCTGTTTTGTTCAGGTGAACACCTCTCTTGAGGAGTCAAAGCACGGCTTACAAAGCGAAGACGTGATTCCATTTGTCAAACAGCTTGCAGATTTCAAACACATTGAAATTGCTGGCCTGATGACGATGGCTCCATTTACAGATGATCAGGCTGTAATTCGAAACTGTTTTAACACATTAAAAAGCCTTCAACAAGAGGTCAAACATCTTAACCAAGTAAATGCACCTTGTCAGCATTTATCGATGGGCATGTCAAACGATTTTGAAATCGCAATTGAAGAAGGTGCGACATTTGTTCGGATTGGCTCTTCACTTGTTGGAAATGAAACAGGAGGTGCGTGACATGAGCATAAAAAATAAGTTTAAAAGCTTTTTCACACTCGACGATGAAGAGTATGAGTACGAATACATTGATGAAGAAAGAGAACCAGTACAAGAAGAAAAAGCAGCAAAAGACAAAGCGGCATTTCAAGAGCGTCCTCAGGCAGGAAAACAAAATGTCGTCAGCTTGCAAAGCGTGCAGAAATCCTCTAAAGTGGTGTTAAGTGAGCCGCGTGTTTATGCAGAGGCGCAAGAGATTGCAGACCACATTAAAAATAGACGTGCAGTCGTCGTGAATTTGCAGCGCATTCAGCATGATCAAGCAAAGCGAATCATCGACTTCTTAAGCGGAACGGTTTATGCAATCGGTGGAGACATTCAGCGTATTGGCTCGAATATATTCCTCTGCACACCTGATAATGTGGATGTATCTGGCACAATATCAGAGCTATTGACAGAGGAAGAACCTCAGAGGTGGTAAATCAAAGTGATACTATATTACATTTTTAAGATTTTAGGGGCTGCATTAACGATTTACTCATTCGCGATTATCATTTACATCTTTATGTCATGGGTACCATCATCCAGAGAAACAACAATTGGCCGTTTTTTGGCATCCACTTGTGAACCGTATTTAGAACCGTTTCGTAAAATCATTCCGCCCATTGGCATGATCGACATCTCGCCAATTGTGGCCTTGCTTGTGATCCGTTTTGCATCATCATATGGACTAACAGGTCTTTATCAAATGCTTGCCGGAATCATGTAAACAGGCTGCCGGGCTTGGCATCTGCCAGGCTCTTTTACATAAAAGGGGAACAAAATGAACGATATTTATCAACATTTTAGAAAAGACGAACAGCCATTTGTCGACCAAGTGTTAGGCTGGAAAAACATCGCACTCGACCAATATCGATTGAAATTAACAGACTTTCTTGACCCGCGTGAGCAGTTTATTACCCAGTCTGTGATTCAGCATTCTGATGAACTTGGCATCATGTTTTTTGGCGGGTATGAGAAAGCCGAGCGCAAAAGAGCCCTAATCTATCCTGATTATTTAGAACCGTCTATTCAGGATTTTGAGCTGTCTTATTTTCAGGTGAACTATGCGAAAAAGTTTATTTCCATTGAACATCCGAAGCTTCTTGGCTCATTGATTGGGACAGGCTTGAAGCGTCAAAAATTCGGAGATCTGATATTTTCAGAAGAAGATGTGCAGTTTATTTGTACAAGTGATGTAGCCGATTTTGTTCGAACGCAGCTCACACATGTCGGCAGAGCATCCGTTTCATTAGAGGAAATCAGCCAGACAGATATAAAGCCAGTCATCAGCCAGACCGACATCAAAGAAGATACGATTTCTTCATTGCGGCTTGATGCTGTATGTGCCGCTGTCAGCCGTCAGTCTCGGCAAAAAGCACAGCTTTTGGTCAAAAATGGACTTGTGAAAGTAAACTGGAAAGTCACTGAGGACCCTTCCTTTACAATTGGCGAAGGCGATCAGCTCTCTGTGCGGGGATTTGGACGCTTTAGCTTAAAAACGATTGATGGGAAGACAAAAAAAGATAAATTTAAAGTAACATTTGAGCTTCTGACATAAACGAACTTGAATCTGGAGGTGGCGAGGTTGCCATTAACACCTAATGATATTCATAATAAAACGTTCACAAAAAGTTTTCGCGGCTATGACGAGGATGAAGTAAATGAGTTTTTAAGCCAAGTACGTAAAGATTACGAAATCGTGCTTCGTAAAAAGAACGAGCTTGAAGACAAAGTCAACGAGCTTGATGAAAGACTAGGTCATTTTGCAACAATTGAAGAAACATTAAACAAATCGATTCTTGTTGCGCAGGAAGCAGCAGAAGATGTGAAACGTCATTCTGACAAAGAAGCAAAATTGATTATTCGTGAAGCCGAGAAAAATGCAGACCGTATTATCAACGAAGCGCTATCAAAATCAAGAAAGATTGCGATGGAAATCGAAGAGCTGAAGAAACAGTCGAAGGTCTTTAGAACGCGTTTCCAAATGCTCATCGAAGCCCAGCTTGATCTTCTGAAAAATGACGATTGGGATCATTTGCTGGAATATGAAGTGGATGCTGTCTTTGACGAAAAAGAATAAGCGCATCATCTTGACATGACGTGCACATGTTGCATATAATACCATCATAAATTAACAAGAGATAAACGTTTGAAAGGGACACTCGCAGTTGTTATATGCGTAATAAAGCGAATCAGGGATGGTGGAAGCCTGACATTACGAAGCGCTGCAATGAGATCACCCCTTTAGTTCCTTTTCTGAAATGAACCAGTAAGAAAAGGCGTCTGATCACGTTACGATTTTAGAGTGGATAAGCGACTGTTTCATATCGCTTGTCTAAAAGGGTGGTACCGCGAGATAAGCCTTCTCGTCCCTTATGGGATGAGAGGGCTTTTTTTATTGTTTTTTAATACGAATTTGCATGTGGAGGAATGGGTATGAACTACAAAGACACCTTATTAATGCCGAAAACAGAATTCCCGATGAGAGGGAACTTGCCAAACAAAGAGCCTGAAATCCAAGAACAGTGGGCAGAAAAAGACATCTATCAAATGGTCTTAGAGCGGACAAGAGGACGCCCGACCTTTATTTTGCATGATGGACCTCCATATGCGAATGGTGACATTCATATGGGACACGCACTCAATAAGATCCTAAAAGATTTTATTGTTCGTTTTAAATCAATGAATGGGTTCCACGCACCGTACGTACCGGGCTGGGATACACACGGCTTACCGATTGAAACAGCCCTCACTAAAAACAAAAAAGTGAAACGAAAAGAAATGTCTACAGCAGAATTCCGCAAACTATGCGAAGAGTATGCTTGGAAGCAAATCGAAGGTCAGCGCAACCAGTTTAAACGATTAGGCGTAAGAGCAGACTGGGATAATCCATATGTGACATTAAAGCCTGAATACGAAGCGCAGCAAATTCTTGTCTTTGGTGAAATGGCGAAAAGAGGCTATATCTACAAAGGGCTGAAGCCTGTGAACTGGTCTCCTTCAAGTGAATCAGCACTCGCTGAAGCGGAAATTGAATATAAAGACAAACGTTCACCATCTATTTACGTATCATTTAAAGTGAAAGATGGCAAAGACGTACTTGAAAACGATGAACAATTCATCATCTGGACAACAACACCTTGGACGCTTCCTGCAAACCTTGGTATTTGCGTTCATCCAAACCTAGAGTACAGTGTGCTCCAAGTTGATACTGAGCGATATGTCGTCGCATCTGAGCTAGCTGAACAAGTGGCAAAAACACTTGGCTTTGAAGATTACGAAGTCGTGAAAACACTAAAAGGAAAAGAATTAGACAACATCGTGGCAGAGCACCCTATTTACGGCAGAGACTCTCTCGTGATGCTCGGCGATCACGTAACAACTGATGCAGGAACAGGCTGTGTTCACACAGCACCAGGCCACGGGGAAGATGACTTTATTGTCAGTATGAAATACGGTCTTGATGTGCTATGTCCAGTAGATGAAAAAGGTGTCATGGCAGAAGAAGCACCTGGTTTTGAAGGACTATTCTACGAGGATGCCAATAAAGCCATCACAGAACAGCTTGAAGCAAAAGGCGCGCTGAAAAAGCTCGACTTTATCACGCACTCCTACCCGCATGACTGGAGAACGAAAAAGCCAACGATTTATCGTGCGACCGCTCAGTGGTTTGCTTCGATTAAAGATTTCAGAGAAGCTTTATTAGACAATATTAAAGAAACGAAATGGGTGCCAGCATGGGGTGAAACACGCCTATTTAATATGGTGCGTGACAGAGGTGACTGGTGCATTTCAAGACAGCGTGTATGGGGCGTTCCAATTCCGGTCTTCTATGCGGAAAATGGTGAGCCGGTCATCACAGACGAAACGATTCAGCACGTATCTCAGTTATTTAGAGAACATGGCTCGAATGTTTGGTTTGAAAAAGAAGCGAAGGAATTATTGCCAGAAGGCTTTACACATCCAGGTAGTCCAAATGGCGAATTCACAAAAGAGAAGGACATCATGGATGTATGGTTTGATTCAGGTTCTTCTCATCAAGCGGTTCTAGAAGAAAGAGATGACCTTGTTCGCCCGGCAGACCTTTACCTTGAAGGCTCTGACCAATATCGTGGCTGGTTTAACTCATCATTGTCAACAGCGGTTGCTGTCACTGGAAAAGCACCATATAAAGGTGTCCTAAGCCATGGCTTCACGCTTGATAAAGAAGGACGCAAGATGAGTAAATCATTAGGCAATACGATTGATCCGACGAAGGTGGCTAAGCAGCTTGGTGCGGAGATTCTTAGACTATGGGTGTCTTCTGTTAACTATCAAGCCGATCACCCAGTATCTGATGATATTTTAAAACAAGTAGCAGAAGTATATCGTAAAATTCGTAACACCTTCCGCTTCCTGCATGGTAACCTATTTGACTTTGATCCAGCAGTCAATGCAGTGCCAGTAGAAGAGCTTCGTGAAGTGGATCAATATATCTTGATCAAATTAAACAAATTGATTGATAAAGTGAAAAAAGCATATGATGATTACGAATTTGCTGTCGTGTATCATGCGATTCACAATTTCTGTACGATTGAGTTAAGCTCATTCTATCTCGATTTTGCAAAAGATGTGGTGTACATTGAGCATGCCGATCATCCGGACCGCCGCAGCATGCAGACTGTCTTCTACGAAACATTAATGGCGTTGGTGAAGCTGACTGCACCAATTCTTCCGCACACAGCTGATGAATTATGGAGCCACTTAAGCTTTGTTGAAGAGCCAAGTGTTCAGCTAACAGATATGCCAGAAGGTGTTGCTGTTCCTCAAGCAGATTCGACAGAAACGAAGTTCGACCGCTTTATGGAAGTACGTGATGATGTTCTTAAAGCGCTAGAAATTGCGCGTAACGAGAAGGTCATCGGACGTTCACTTGAAGCAAGTGTGACACTTTATGCGACAGATGAAGTAAAAGACCTTCTTGCATCCATTCAAGAAGATGTCAAGCAGCTCTTTATCATCTCAGAATTAACGGTAGAAGATGAGCAGAATGCAGATGCATCAGCGTCTGAATACACATCAGGACGTATTGTTGTTCAAAAAGCAGAAGGAGAACTGTGCGAGCGTTCTCGCATTATTTCAAAAGATGTTGGTGCAAATCCGAAATATCCAACATTGTCGCTTAAAAATGCTGAAATCGTGGAGAAATATTACCAGAATTAACAGTGCGGCATCACCAATTAGCGCCCCGCAATACGCGGGGTGTTTTCTTATTTAAGAAAATGACAGCGTTTAGAACGAAAGGAAAAATCTTATGGCTTTAAAGTGAACAGGCAGGGTAACAATATGATTATCACGACAGGGCAGGAGTTGAAATAGCGACATGAATGGCGATCTAGACACGATTTACATGGAACTCCTTCAAATGAAAGAAGAACTGCAATCTAAACTGTTTGAATATGCATCATTTCGTTCACCCGCTGAACATGTCACTTTCAATCAAGCGAAAACGACAACGCTTCTTTACCACATAAAAGAAGAGCTGCAAGATGTTTCGCTCGCAATTGCAAAAATTGAACAAGGAACCTATGGCATATGTGAGGCGACAGGTCACACAATCCCGCTTGAACAAATGGGTATGCTTCCTACAGCCCGCACGACTGACGACTTTTTATATCATAAGCAATACGAGAAAAAAGCATTCACCCCTTATCCTCATGAATCAAATGATTCTCATTTTGAAGCCTTCCACATGTAGGGAGGTTTTTGTCTGTCAACGGAAGTTTCTTTACTCCTTCCTGTTTTCTTGATAAAATGCTTAAAGATCAAAGTATGAAGTTGGAGGAACGTGTGTGTTCTATTACATAATCGCATTCGTTATAATTTGTTTAGATCAATTAACAAAATGGCTCATTGTCAAACATATGATGCTTGGAGATTCTATTCCAGTAATTGATGGATTCTTTTATATCACGTCTCACCGAAATTCAGGAGCCGCATGGGGCATTCTCCAAGGGCAAATGTGGTTTTTCTATGTGATCACACTCGTTGTTATTGCGGGAATTATCTATTACTTGCAAAAACATGGACAAAAGGACAAGCTGCTTGGTGTAGCACTAGCCTTAATGCTTGGCGGAGCGATTGGAAACTTTATCGACCGCATTTTCCGTCAGGAAGTGGTTGATTTCGCTCATTTCGTATTTGGGGATTATCATTACCCAATCTTTAACATTGCAGATTCTTCTTTATGTGTAGGGGTTATTCTGCTTTTCATTCAAATGCTGTTAGATGGAAAGAAAAATAAGGAGTCAACTACATGAATCAAGTAAACATTGCCGTTTCAGAAGAACAAACGAGTGAACGGCTTGATAAATTTTTAAGCACGACAAAACCAGAATGGTCAAGAACCCAGGTCCAGCAGTGGGTCAAGGACGGGCGGATCAAAGTAAATGGGAAGCAAGTAAAAGCCAATTATAAGGTCCAAGCTGAAGATCAAATCAAAGTGGAGATTCCAGATCCAGAAGCACTTGATGTAGAAGCAGAACCGATGGATCTTGATATTTATTATGAGGATGAAGACGTATTAGTGGTGAATAAACCACGAGGTATGGTCGTTCATCCAGCACCAGGTCATGTGTCAGGAACGCTTGTGAATGGTCTTATGGCACATTGCAATGACTTATCAGGCATTAATGGCGTCATGAGACCAGGAATTGTCCACCGAATTGATAAGGATACGTCTGGGCTCTTAATGGTTGCTAAAAATGATATGGCGCACGAATCACTCGTCAATCAATTGGTTGCCAAGAGTGTGACAAGAAAATACACCGCCGTTGTCCATGGCATCATCCAGCATGATACAGGAACAATTGATGCACCAATTGGCAGAGATAAAAAAGACCGCCAAAGCATGACCGTTACAAAAGAAAACGCAAAGCAGGCGGTTACTCATTTTGACGTGATTGAACGCTTTCAAGATTTCACCCTTGTAGAATGCCGTCTTGAAACAGGAAGAACACACCAAATTCGTGTTCATATGAAATATATTGGCTATCCTCTTGCAGGAGACCCGAAATATGGTCCGAGAAAAACAGTCGATTTCAATGGGCAGCTGCTGCATGCAGGTGTTTTAGGATTTGATCATCCTAGAACAAGAGAATACATGGAGTTCACAGCACCAATTCCAGCTGATATGCAGGCTTTTATCGAGTCATTAAGAAATAACGATTGACAGGCCTTTCTTTTTTTGAAATAATAAACGAAGAAATGGAGATTCTTTAAAACAGTCCAGAGAGGCTGAGAAGGATAACGGATCAATTTGTGCACGTGTATGCACAAATGAACGCCCCTCTCTGCCCTTTGCAGAAGGGGCTTTTTATTTGTCAAAAAGAGGTGTGAAAGATGGAACAAAAAGCAGTCATTCTTGATGAACAAGCGATAAGACGAGCGCTTACCCGAATTGCATATGAAATGATTGAGCGCAACAAAGGGATGAAGGATGTCATCCTTGCTGGGATCAAGACAAGAGGCATTCATCTTGCAAAGCGCCTTGCAGAGCGCATCGAGCAAATTGAAGGAAATCCAGTTACTGTGGGTGAACTTGATATTACGCTATATCGTGATGACCTGACAAAAAAGACAGACAATCAAGACCCGCTTGTAAAGGGAGCAGACATTCCAGCTGATATCAATGACAAAACACTTATTGTCGTGGATGATGTTCTGTTCACAGGCAGAACCGTAAGAGCAGCAATGGATGCGCTTGTGGATGTAGGCAGACCGTCTTCCATTCAGCTTGCCGTTCTAGTCGACCGGGGACACAGGGAGCTGCCAATTCGAGCGGATTATATCGGGAAAAACATTCCGACATCAAAAGCAGAAAAGGTCATGGTCCAGCTAGTAGAAGTAGATCAAAACGACCTTGTTGCTATATATGAAAAATAACCTTTTTAAATGCATTCCAGAGAGTTTGCAAAGAGGGCAATAACAGAGACACCACTCACACGGCTACATGACGTGTATGGTTTTTCTAGGCCTCTTTGCGCATACTCGCAAAGAGGCTTTTTTCATGAAAAAAGGACACATCTAGGAGGAAAATCATGAGTCAGCAAAAAGCCAATTTAGGCATTCGAGATATTCCAAAACCGTTCACATGGCTATCACTTAGCCTCCAGCATTTGTTTGCCATGTTTGGTGCGACCATTCTTGTACCAAAAATCATTGACATGAGTCCAGCCGTTGCGCTCATTTCAAGTGGTGTTGGAACCATTGTTTACTTAATCATCACGAGAGGACAAATTCCGGCGTATCTTGGATCATCCTTTGCCTTTATCGCCCCCATACTGAATGTCAAAGCCACAGGCGGTCCAGGAGCTGCGATGGTTGGTGCATTCATGGCGGGTGTGGCTTATGCTCTCATTGCATTATTCATTAAATGGCTAGGCACAGGCTGGCTGATGAAGCTACTGCCGCCGGTCGTTGTAGGACCAGTTATTATGGTCATTGGACTCGGATTAGCTGGAACAGCTGTCAACATGGCGATGTATGTTGATCCGAATGCGACTGAGCTTGTTTACAGCCTAAAGCACTTAATGGTAGCCGGCTTTACACTAGCTGTCACCATTATCAGCATGATTTTCCTCAGAGGATTCCTTAGCCTGATTCCAGTATTAATCGGTATTATCAGCGGCTATCTCTTTGCCTTAACACAAGGCATCGTGAATTTCCAGCCGGTCATTGACGCAAAATGGTTTGCTGTACCAGACTTTGTCGTACCATTTGTCGACTATACACCGGCTGTCACCTTGAGCATTCTCACAGTGATGGTGCCGGTTGCCTTTGTGACCATGTCTGAGCACATCGGCCACCAAGTGGTGTTAAGCAAGGTCGTAGGGCAAGATTTTATTAAAAAGCCAGGACTTCACCGCTCCATTTTAGGAGACAGTGCGGCGACCATTTTCGCTTCACTCATTGGTGGACCGCCAACAACGACTTATGGGGAGAACATTGGCGTTCTTGCCATCACAAGAGTGTTTAGTATCTTCGTCATCGGCGGAGCAGCAGTGTTTGCGATCTGCTTCGGCTTTGTTGGGAAAATTTCAGCATTAATCAGTACCGTTCCGTCCGCAGTCATGGGAGGCGTTTCGTTCCTGCTCTTTGGAATCATTGCCTCGAGCGGCCTGAGAATCCTGATTGATCATAAAGTGAATTTTGAAGAAAAGCGCAATCTCATTATTGCATCTGTCATCTTAGTCATTGGAATTGGCGGGGCATTCATTGAGGTGAAACAAATCAATCTGACATTATCCGGAATGGCACTCGCTGCGATTACGGGCGTCTTGTTAAACCTAATCCTACCGCATCAGAAGGCAGAGGAAGACGAGTCAAATGAATCGAATACAGAAAACCTTTTAAAAGAAGTCCAGTGAGGCTGACAAGGGTTCTAAATTGAGCAGAATGTGCGTAAGTGCCGCTGCTTCTTTTGGAGAACCCTAAGCTGCCGAGGCTTAGGGTTTTTTTGAACCTGAAAGTGATGAAAAACTAGAGGGGGGAAGAAAAATGAATAATCTATCGACAATGAGCAGCTTGTCTAAGGAAGAGATTTTACAGTTAATTGAGGAAGCAGCCGCGCTGAAAAATGGGAAACAGGAACATGGCTTAGCGGGAGAATTTGTGGCGAACCTCTTTTTTGAACCAAGTACAAGAACACGCTTTAGCTTCGAAGTAGCGGAAAAGAAACTTGGAATGAATGTGCTTAGCCTAGACGCGGCAAGTACCTCTGTTCAAAAGGGAGAGACGCTTTACGATACGGTTAAAACGCTAGAATCCATCGGAGTCAAGGCGTGTGTCATCCGGGACAGCACCGACGAGTATTACAACGAGCTGATTGGGAAGGTAGGGATTCCAATCATCAACGCTGGAGATGGCTGCGGGCAGCACCCTACACAATCACTGCTTGACCTGATGACGATCTACGAAGAATTTGGCGGCTTTGAGGGCTTAACGATTTCGATTCATGGAGATATCAAACATAGCCGTGTGGCAAGATCGAATGCTGAAGTACTCACAAGGCTTGGAGCGACAGTGCTTTTTTCAGGACCAGCTTCCTTCCAAGATGAACAAAACCCTCATGGAATGTATGTCGAAGTTGATGAAGCCATCAAATGCTCTGATGTAGTGATGCTGCTGAGAATTCAGCATGAAAGGCATACAGAAAAGATGGGCAGTGAGGATTACTTATCTACTTATGGATTAACAGTAGATAGGGCCAGCAAAATGAAAGAACGAGCCATTATTATGCATCCAGCACCTGTGAACAGAGGTGTTGAAATAGATGATTCTTTAGTGGAATCAAAGCAGTCAAGGATATTTAAACAAATGGAAAATGGTGTGTATATCAGAATGGCTGTTTTAAAAAGAGCATTTCAAAATAGCAGACTACATCAAAAAGGGAGAGATTCTGTCTATGTCATATCTCATTAAAAACGGTTTTATCTTAACAAGCACAGGGGAAAGAGTGCAGCAGGATATTAGGGTAGAAGGAGAAGTGATTCAAGCGATTGGTCACTTAGAAAGAGAAGACGGAGAAGAGGTTATTGATGCAGCAGGGCTATTTGTGTCACCAGGTTTGATTGATCTGCATGTGCATTTAAGAGAGCCAGGCGGCGAGAAAAAGGAAACCATTGAAACAGGCTCTAAGGCAGCGGCAAGAGGCGGGTATACGACGATTGCAGCTATGCCTAATACACGACCAGTTCCAGATACAAAAGAGCAAATGGAATGGCTCATGAATCGAATCGAAGAGACCTCATCTGTAAGAGTGCTGCCATACGCCTCGATTACCACTAGACAAATTGGAGAAGAAATGACGGACTTTGCAGCGTTAAAAGAAGCAGGTGCCTTTGCCTTTACGGATGATGGTGTTGGCATCCAAACAGCAGGTATGATGTACGAAGCCATGAAAAAGGCAGCGAGCCTTAATCAAGCGATTGTGGCGCACTGTGAAGATAACTCGCTTATTTACGGAGGGTGCGTTCATGAAGGGGAATTTTCACAAGCAAATGGGTTAAACGGAATACCGTCAATTTGTGAATCGGTGCATATTGCAAGAGATGTCCTCTTAGCAGAAGCGGCGAACTGTCATTATCATGTATGTCATATTAGTACAAAAGAATCTGTGCGAGTCGTTCGTGATGCAAAAAAAGCAGGCATTCGTGTGACGGCTGAGGTTTCGCCGCATCATCTGCTTTTATGTGATACGGACATCCCAGGTCTTGATACAAACTATAAAATGAACCCGCCGCTAAGAGGGGCAGAGGATCGCGAGTCACTCATCGAGGGACTGTTAGATGGGACGATTGATTTCATCGCAACAGACCATGCGCCGCATACAGAAGAAGAAAAAAATGAAACGATGCAGCGTGCACCTTTTGGGATTGTAGGACTTGAAACAGCGTTCCCGCTTCTGTACACACGCTTTGTGAAAACAGGCGAATGGACTTTAAAAGAACTTGTTGATTATATGACAATCAAACCAGCAGAAGCCTTTTCTCTTCCTTACGGAAAGCTAGAAGAGGGACAAGTAGCTGATATCACACTGATTGATTTAAACAAAGAAATGGTAATCGATAAAGAAAGCTTCTTATCTAAAGGACAAAATACACCGTTTGACAAATTGACTGTATCAGGATGGCCGGTCATGACACTTGCATCTGGAAAAGTCGTTTATGAAGAGGGGAGACTAGTAAAATGAAGAGACGCTTAGTGCTAGAAAACGGAACAGTATTTGAAGGAACAGGCTTTGGCAGCTTAGAACCGTCAGTTGGGGAAGTCGTCTTTAACACAGGGATGACAGGCTATCAAGAAATTTTGTCTGACCCATCGTACTGCGGACAAATTGTCACACTTACTTACCCGCTCATCGGCAACTATGGCATTAACCGTGATGATTTTGAATCGATCACACCGTTTGTGAAAGGGCTGATTGTGAAAGAGCTTTGTGAAAAGCCCTCAAACTGGCGCTCTTCTTACTCACTAGATGAATATTTAAAAATGAAAAACATTCCGGGTCTTAGCGGAATTGATACACGTAAACTGACAAGAATGATCAGAAGCGCAGGGACATTAAGAGGGGCTTTTGCAGGGCCAGATGAACAAGTGGATGATGTTGTGCGCCGCCTTCAAACACTGCAGCTGCCAACAGATCAAGTAAGTCAAGTATCTGTGAAAAATGCGTATCCAAGCCCAGGAAGAGGAAAAAGAATCGTGCTTGTAGACTTTGGCATGAAGCACGGTATTTTGCGCGAGCTCAATAAGCGTGACTGTGATGTCATTGTGGTGCCATACAACATCACTGCAGATGAAGTGTTGCAGTTAAAGCCTGACGGTATCATGCTTTCAAATGGCCCTGGGGACCCAGTTGATGTACCAGAAGCTGTCGAAATGATTCAGCAATTAATTGGGAGGGTACCACTCTTTGGCATTTGCCTAGGACATCAGCTATTCGCTCTTGCGTGCGGCGCAAGTACAGAAAAAATGAAATTTGGTCATAGAGGATCAAATCACCCAGTCAAAGAACTAGCAACTGGCAAGGTGACCCTGACATCTCAAAACCATGGCTACACAGTAAGTGCGATTAATGAAGACTTGCTTGAAGTCACGCATATTGCGCTAAACGACAACACAATCGAAGGATTAAAACATAAAGAAGCGCCAGCATTCACTGTACAGTATCACCCAGAAGCGTCACCAGGTCCAGAAGACGCAAACTACTTATTTGACGAGTTCATGGAAATGATTCAAACGACTGAGAAAGAAGGGGAAGAAGTATGCCAAAACGCGTAGACATCAAAAAGATTTTAGTAATCGGATCAGGTCCAATCATCATCGGTCAGGCAGCGGAGTTTGACTATGCAGGTACACAGGCTTGCTTAGCGCTGAAAGAAGAGGGCTATGAAGTCGTTCTAGTCAACTCCAATCCAGCGACGATCATGACAGATACAGAAATGGCGGACAAGGTATACATCGAACCACTGACACCAGAATTCCTAACACGAATCATCCGAAAAGAGCGTCCAGATGCGATCTTACCTACACTTGGCGGACAAACTGGGCTGAACCTTGCCGTTGAATTATCAGATCTTGGCGTATTGGCTGAATGCGGCGTTGAAGTACTTGGAACAAAGCTCTCAGCCATTCAAAAAGCAGAGGACAGAGATTTATTCCGTAATCTGATGAACGAACTCAATGAACCTGTACCAGAAAGTGAAATCATTCATAATCTTGAAGAAGCGATGGCGTTCACGAATCAAATCGGCTTCCCTGTCATTGTCAGACCAGCCTATACATTAGGTGGAACGGGCGGCGGCATTTGTACAAACGAGCAAGAACTGAAAGAAATCGTCGAGAACGGTCTTAAGCTAAGCCCGGTTACACAATGCTTACTTGAAAAGAGTATTGCTGGCTTTAAAGAAATTGAATATGAAGTCATGCGTGATAGCGGTGACCATGCGATCGTTGTTTGTAACATGGAAAACTTTGATCCTGTCGGCATCCACACAGGTGACAGTATCGTTGTGGCGCCAAGTCAAACGTTAAGTGACCGTGAATATCAGCTGCTTCGTAATGTGTCACTCAAGCTGATCCGTGCACTTGGCATTGAAGGCGGCTGTAACGTCCAGCTGGCGCTTGACCCGAACAGCTTTCAATACTATATCATTGAAGTAAACCCACGCGTGAGCCGTTCTTCTGCGCTTGCGTCTAAAGCGACAGGATATCCAATTGCAAAACTTGCAGCGAAAATTGCTGTAGGCTTAACGCTTGATGAAATGATGAACCCAGTTACAGGTAAAACATATGCAGCCTTTGAGCCAGCACTTGACTATATCGTTTCAAAAATCCCGCGCTGGCCGTTTGACAAATTTGAATCTGCCAACAGACGTCTTGGTACTCAAATGAAAGCAACTGGTGAAGTCATGGCGATCGGTCGTACATTAGAGGAGTCTCTTTTAAAGGCTGTCCGTTCACTTGAAGCAGATGTGTATCACATTGAATTAAAAGACGAAGCTGACATCACAAACGAAGTGCTCGAAAAGCGGATTATCAAAGCAGGAGACGAACGACTATTTTATATCGCTGAGGCGCTGAGAAGAGGCTATACAGTCGAACAGATTCATGAATTCTCAAAAATTGATTATTTCTTCCTTCATAAACTAGAAGGCATCATCGCATTTGAAAAGACGTTAAAAGAAAACAAAGGCAATGTAGACGTATTAAAAGAAGCGAAACATAAAGGCTTCTCAGACATCTATATTAGCCGCGAGTGGAACATGAACGAAGCAGATATCTACAAGCTAAGACAAGAAGCAGGCATCGTTCCTGTTTATAAAATGGTTGATACATGTGCGGCTGAATTTGAATCAGAAACACCATATTTCTACAGCACGTATGAAGATGAAAATGAATCAGAACGAACAGACAAGAAAAGTGTCATCGTACTAGGCTCAGGTCCAATCCGAATTGGACAAGGGGTTGAATTTGATTATGCGACCGTTCATTCTGTGTGGGCAATTAAACAAGCAGGGTATGAAGCCATTATTATTAACAACAACCCTGAAACGGTTTCAACAGACTTCAGTATTTCAGATAAGCTCTACTTTGAACCACTCACTGTAGAAGATGTGATGCACATCATCGACCTTGAAAAACCAGAAGGTGTCGTCGTTCAGTTTGGTGGACAAACAGCAATCAACTTAGCAGATGAATTATCGAATAGAGGGGTTAAGATTCTTGGGACTTCTCTTGAAGACCTTGACCGCGCGGAAAACCGTGACAAGTTTGAACAAACATTAGAAATACTCGGCGTGCCGCAGCCAAAAGGAAAAACAGCCATTTCTGTGCCGGAGGCTGTATCGATTGCGAATCAAATCGGCTACCCAGTCCTTGTCCGTCCTTCCTATGTGTTAGGCGGTCGTGCGATGGAAATTGTGTACCAAGAAGCCGAGCTCCTTCATTATATGGAGAATGCGGTCAAAGTTAATCCGCAGCACCCAGTTTTAATTGACAAGTATTTGACAGGAAAAGAAATTGAAGTAGATGCAGTATCTGACGGAGAAACTGTCGTGATCCCAGGCATTATGGAACATATTGAAAGAGCGGGGGTTCATTCTGGTGACTCCATTGCGGTCTACCCGCCGCAAACATTGTCTGAGGACATCAAAGCGAAGATCGCAGAATACACGATTAAACTTGCAAAAGGACTCAACATTATTGGGCTGCTTAACATTCAATTTGTTCTTTCAAAAGGAGAGGTGTACGTACTTGAAGTGAACCCGCGTTCAAGCCGGACTGTCCCATTCCTCAGTAAAATTACGGGCATCCCAATGGCGAATCTAGCGACAAAGGTCATTTTAGGTGACAAGCTCAAAAACTATGGCTACCAAGAAGGACTTCACGCGGAGCAAGAAGGGGTGTACGTCAAAGTCCCGGTCTTCTCTTTTGCAAAACTAAGAAGAGTGGATATTACACTTGGGCCTGAGATGAAATCAACAGGTGAAGTCATGGGGAAAGATGTCACAATCGAAAAAGCCCTCTATAAAGGATTGATTGCGTCAGGGATTCAAATTCCAAATGACGGAACGGTTCTCTTGACAGTCGCTGACAAGGATAAAGAAGAAGGACTTGAAATTGCAAGAAGGTTCCATTCCATCGGCTATCATATTTTAGCGACAGAAGGAACGGCGAATTACTTAAAACAAGCATCCATCCCATCAAGTGTTGTTGGCAAAATAGGAGAAGAAGGAAAGAATCTTCTCGATGTCATTCGAAACGGCGAGGCACAATTTGTCATCAACACCCTGACAAAAGGAAAACAGCCGGCAAGAGACGGCTTTAGAATCAGACGTGAATCTGTTGAAAATGGAGTGGCTTGCTTAACGTCACTAGATACAGCAGAAGCCATTTTAAGAGTGCTGGAGAGCATGACATTTAGAGCAGACGAAATGCCAGAAGTGAAAACGAATGCTGAGGTGACAGTAACGATATGAAAAAAGCATACTTGACGGTCGTCTCTAACCGAGAGATCGCTGATCATATTTACGAAATGACATTAAAAGGTGACCTTGTTGAATCATTTCAAACGGCTGGACAGTTTCTTCATATAAAGGTCAGCGAATCCATGACACCGCTGCTGAGAAGACCGATCAGTATTGCCAACATTCATGCCGAGCAAAAAGAAGCAACCATCATTTTTCGCGCAGAGGGAGAGGGCACAAAGCTCCTTTCCCAAAAGCGAGCAGGAGAATCAGTCGACGTATTAGGGCCGCTTGGGAACGGATACGATCTTTCAGTCATTCAGCCCGGGCAGACGGCATTACTAGTCGGTGGAGGAATTGGAGTGCCGCCTCTATATGAGCTATCGAAGCGTTTAACGGAAAAAGGCGTCATCGTGAAGCATGTCCTCGGCTTTCAATCGAAAAAGGACGTATTTTACGAGGAGGCATTTCAAGCACTCGGAGATACGTTTATCGCGACTGTTGATGGAACGTACGGTTCAAAAGGCTTCGTGACAGGTGTTATCGAAGAGAATGACTTGAGCTTTGATGTGCTGCTTTCCTGTGGACCGACACCTATGCTAAAAGCACTAAAGGACAGATATCCCGATAAGCCAGTCTATATTTCAATGGAAGAACGAATGGGCTGCGGAATTGGTGCGTGCTTTGCTTGTGTTTGTCATACTGATCAGCACGAAAAGCCTTACGTTAAAGTCTGTCTTGATGGGCCTGTATTTAAAGCAGAGGAGGTGGCATTGTCATGCTAAACGTTGAATTACCCGGTTTATCTTTAAAGAACCCAATTATTCCTGCATCAGGATGCTTTGGATTCGGAAGAGAATTTGCTTCATTATATGATTTATCTATGCTGGGCGGCATCATGATCAAAGCCACTACCCTTGAACCGAGATTTGGCAACCCCACACCGAGGGTAGCTGAGACTGGAGCCGGAATGCTGAATGCGATCGGCCTTCAAAATCCAGGTCTGAACGGGGTGCTTGAAAATGAATTGCCTTGGCTTGAACGGTTTGATACACCAATTATTGCAAACGTTGCAGGTTCACAGGTTGATGATTATGTCGAAGTAGCCAAACAAATTAGTCAAGCAAAGAATGTCCATGCCCTCGAATTAAATATCTCCTGTCCGAATGTCAAAACAGGCGGGATCGCATTTGGTACGGACCCACAGATGGCCGCGACATTGACAAAAGCGGTCAAGGAAGTCTCTTCCGTTCCTGTCTATGTGAAACTGTCTCCTAATGTAGCCAATATTGTTGAGATTGCTAGAGCGATTGAAGCTGCTGGAGCAGATGGGCTCACTATGATTAATACCTTAATTGGCATGCGTTTAGATTTAAAAACAGGAAAACCCATTTTGGCTAATAAAACAGGCGGGTTATCAGGCCCAGCTGTAAAACCTGTCGCGGTTCGCATGGTGTATGAGGTCAGTCAAGCGGTTGCTATTCCGATTATCGGGATGGGCGGGGTGCAAAGTGCTGAAGATGTACTTGAATTTTTATTAGCAGGTGCAAGTGCAGTAGCTGTTGGGACAGCTAATTTTGTGAACCCATTTATTTGTCCAGAAATCATTGAAGAGCTGCCGAATGTGTTAGCGGCTTATGGTTATTCATCTGTAGAGGAATGTATCGGAAGGAGCTGGAAGTATGAAGCAATTGCCCATCATCGCGCTTGATTTTCCAACAGGGCGTGAGGCGCTTGCCTTTTTAGATCCCTTTGAAGGGACACCATTATTTGTGAAGGTTGGCATGGAGCTGTTTTACCAAGAAGGACCTGCCATTCTTGAAACACTGAAAGAAAAAAATTGCCTTATTTTCCTTGACTTGAAGTTACATGACATTCCAACAACGGTGCAAAAAGCGATGAATCGGCTTGCCACGCTTGGCGTTGATTTGGTCAATGTGCATGCAGCTGGCGGGAAAAGAATGATGCAAGCTGCGATAGAGGGGCTTGAAAGCGGAACGCCTGCTGGACAAAGCCGACCAGGCATTATTGCTGTGACTCAGCTCACAAGTACGTCAGAAGACATCATGAAAAAAGAATTACTCATTGACCGTCCATTGCAAGAGACTGTAGTGCATTACGGGCAAATGGCGTACGAGAGCGGACTCGACGGTGTTGTATGCTCTGTTCATGAATCAAAAGCGCTTCATGAGCAAATCTCACCTTCCTTTCTCACAGTGACACCTGGGATTCGCTTACCGAATGATCAAACCGATGACCAAAAGCGTGTGGCGTCACCTGCCTTTGCAAAAGAGCAAGGTGTTTCACAAATTGTTGTTGGGAGATCCATTACGAAAGCTGCAAACCCTTTGGAAGCTTATCATCAAATTATGAAAGAGTGGGAGTGACTGCCGGATGAAAACGAAAATTGCTCAACATCTATTACAAATCAAAGCTGTCTCATTAAAACCAGACGAACCATTTACATGGGCGAGCGGCATCAAATCACCAATTTACTGTGACAACCGCCTGACCTTGTCGTACCCAGAAGTCAGACAGGACATTGCTGAGGGACTAAAAGATCTGATTCTCACTCATTTCGAGGGAGCGGAGGTAGTCGCAGGTACTGCAACAGCAGGCATTCCGCATGCGGCATTAGCGGCAGACCGTCTGAATGTTCCGATGTGTTATGTCAGAAGTAAGCCAAAAGCACACGGTAAAGGGAATCAAATTGAAGGGGTCGTATCGTCTGGCCAAAAGGTTGTCGTTGTAGAAGACCTCATTTCAACTGGGGGCAGTGTCCTTGAAGTTGTTGCTGCTCTTCAAGAAGAAGGCTGTGACGTACTTGGCGTTGTGGCAATTTTCACATACGGATTGCCAAAGGCAGCTGCTGCTTTTCAGAAAAAAAACATTCCATATGTCACACTAACAGACTATGACACACTGACAGAAGTGGCACTGGAGCTAAAAGCAATCGAGCCTTCGGCTATGAATAAATTAAAACGCTGGAGACAAGATCCTTCCTCTGCATCTTGGATGGAAGAGACGGTCTAAAAGTGTGCCTAGCTGCACAGCTTTTTTCAATTAGGTTAAAAATAGTAAAATAGACTCAATTTCAAATGAAAACTAATCCTATCAATAAAGTCGGGTTGACTTTTGTTTGAATTGTGTTAATATTTAATACAAATTAAAACTCTTATCCAGAGAGGTGGAGGGACTGGCCCGATGAAGCCCGGCAACCTGCGATTAGCAAGGTGCTACTTCCTGCAAAATGATTCTGTTTTGAAAGATAAGGAAATCGTGAGCTTCCTCATCTTTCTTTCGGACTGAAAGAAAGTTTTTTTATTTTAACGGTGAGGAGGAAGAGGAGATGGAAGCGAAACAAAACCAGGATGGGGACTTAGTCAAGTACTTGCAAGAACTGATTGGGGATATGAAATTCGGTTCGATACGTTGATTGTTCAGGACGGTCAAGTGATGTAAGTAGAGTAAAATGAAAAAATGAGATGAAAGTAGTGCGAGCGATTCAAGATGAGAAGTACTCCGGAAGGGGAGAAACCATGTTAACTTATGAAAATTGGCAAGAGCCGTCCATTACATTTCAAGAGGACGATTTATATAAAGGGGCCTTATCTGTGCTGAAATGGGCGTACGGTCTTTATGGTGATCAGCTCGTTTATGCATGCAGTTTTGGAATTGAGGGCATTGTCCTGATTGATCTTATTGCGAAAGTCAAAAAGGATGCGAGAATTGTCTTTTTAGATACAGGTCTGCATTTCAAGGAAACATACGACACCATTGATGCAGTCAAGGAAAGGTACCCCGGTTTAGACATCGTGCTGAAAACACCTGAGCTGACAGTTGAACAGCAAAACGAACAGCATGGTGATAAATTATGGGAAACAAATCCTCAAAGCTGCTGCCATATGCGAAAGGTCATCCCTTTGCAAGAGGCACTATCTGGCTATCCGGCATGGCTTTCTGGCTTAAGAAGAGAGCAGTCACCAAAACGAGCTGGTACGAACTTTTTGAATAAGGATGAAAAATTCAAATCAGTCAAAGTATGTCCGCTCATCCATTGGACGTGGAAGGACATATGGAGATATGCGTCTAGAGAGGATCTTGCTTATAATCCGCTGCATGACCAGGGATATCCAAGCATCGGCTGTGCACCGTGTACACAGCCAGCATTCACTGCGGATGATCTGCGTTCTGGAAGATGGTCAGGTACAGCAAAGACAGAGTGCGGATTACATGAGTAAGGGAGCATAATCTATGGAAATCGCCGCAATTTTATTTAGCTTATTCTTTGCTTTAAACATTGGCGCAAGCGGAGCAGCCGCTTCTATGGGCATCGCGTATGGATCGGGTGCGATTCAAAAGCCTATATATGCCCTCAGTGTTTGTGCAGTTGGGATATTAACAGGTTCAGTGATTGGCGGCGGTGAGGTCGTCAAAACGATCAGTTCTGGGATTATGCCGGAATCTGTGATTACACTTGAAATCGTTTGTATCATCATTGGCTCTGCTGCATTATCACTCTTCATAGCAAACTTATTGGCGATTCCTTTATCAACGAGTGAGGTCACAGTAGGGGCTGTGGTTGGTGTTGCGGTCGCATATAAAGTATTGCATGTGAATTCTATTTTAGTCATTGTGTCATTTTGGGTCATCATTCCAATTGTTGCTTTTGCGTTTACATTTGCTGTGGTCAAAATCATCAGCAGGTTCCCTAAACGCACGTTATCTAAAAAAGGTACAGTGATTTTATCGATCGTGTTAATCATCAGTGGATTTCTCGAGGCATTTTCGGCCGGAATGAACAATGTCGCCAATGCTGTCGGCCCGCTTGTCGCTTCAGGCGTTTTGTCCGTTGGGCAAGGGACACTTTATGGCGGGGCTTTCGTTGCACTAGGTGCTCTTTTGCTTGGTAGAAGAGTGCTTGAAACAAACGGAAAGAAAATCACCCGCTATCAAACAGGTGAAGGAATTTTGTTATCTAGTACTGGTGCTGGACTTGTGATCATCAGCTCTATTTTTGGGTTGCCGGTTCCACTTACCCAAATCACCTCCTCGTCCATTATTGGGCTTGGGATGGCAAAGGGCGGACCGAACATTTTTCATAAACATGTCGTGAAAAAAATGCTGAAGGTCTGGGTTGTGTCCCCCTTCTTATCACTCAGCCTATCGTATTTGCTGGTGAGTCTTTTCTTAAAAGAAGACTATTATTCTATTTTTATCATGATAAGTGTACTACTTGCTTCACTCGGTGTGCTGAGTCTGATGAAGGCAGTCAAAAATGAAAGCAGCTCTATACATGAACAGGGCGGCGGGATTTAATCTTAAATCCGACTATTAACATCTAATAAATATGAACATTGAGAGGAAGATGAACAAATGAGTTTAACACCACATGGTGGCGTATTAATTAATCGAGTAAATGAAGAATATGATCTCAGCACAGCTGCGAAGGAAATTGAATTGGATGCCATCTCTTTTGCAGACCTTGAGCTCATTGCAATTGGTGGGTATAGTCCAATTGAAGGGTTTTTAGCAAAAGCAGATTATGAAGCAGTTGTCAGTAGTATGCGACTAGCAAGTGGTGTCGTTTGGTCTCTTCCTATTACGCTGCCAGTTACAAAGGAAAAGGCAGAAGAGATCAATCAAGGTGATATTGTGCGTCTATCGTACAATGGAACCGTATACGGGGTCATTGAAGTAGAAGATCAATACACACCAGATAAGGAAAAAGAAGCTGTGAACGTGTATAAAACCGATGACCGCAATCATCCTGGGGTGAAAAAATTATTCGAGCGCGGGGACACGTATATTGGTGGTAAAATTACACTGACGAAACGAAGCGAAAAACCATTCCCTCAGTTTACGTATGAGCCAGAAGAAACAAGAAAACATTTTAAAGAAAACGGATGGAAAACGATTGTTGGTTTCCAAACGAGAAACCCAGTCCACCGTGCCCATGAATATATTCAAAAAACAGCACTAGAAACAGTAGATGGTTTATTTTTAAATCCGCTTGTTGGTGAAACAAAATCCGATGATATTCCAGCAGATGTGAGAATGAAAAGCTATCAAGTATTATTGGACGGTTATTATCCAAAAGATCGCGTCTTTTTAGGTGTTTTTCCTGCTGCAATGCGTTATGCTGGACCAAAGGAAGCGATATTTCATGCGCTTGTTCGTAAAAATTATGGTTGCACACACTTTATTGTCGGTAGAGATCATGCAGGTGTGGGTGATTATTACGGCACATACGAGGCGCAGGAACTATTTGATCAATTTACGAGTGAAGAGATTGGTATCACCCCATTAAAATTTGAACATAGCTTCTATTGCAATACATGTGAAGCGATGGCGACGCCCAAAACGTGCCCGCACGATAAAAGCGAGCATGTCATCCTCTCAGGTACAAAGGTTCGAACAATGCTTAGAAACGGTGAATTACCACCAAGTACGTTCAGCCGAAAAGAAGTCATTGAAACATTAATTGAAGGATTAAAAACGACGGTATCTTAAAGGAGGGCATGACATGAGTAACGAACATATCGTGTGGCATGATTCATCTATTACAAAAAAAGAATATCAACAGAAAAACAATCATACAAGCGGCATCATCTGGCTCACTGGTCTAAGTGGTTCAGGTAAATCAACGATCGCAAACGCAGCGGCTAGAGAGCTGTTTGAACAAGGCTATCAAGTCACAGTTCTTGATGGTGACAACGTACGACATGGACTCAATAAAGATTTAGGATTTTCAGATGACGACAGAAAAGAGAACATTCGGCGGATCGGAGAAGTGGCGAAACTGTTTGTTGAGCAAGGGACAATTGTCATCACTGCCTTTATTTCACCATTTCAAGAAGATCGCCAAATTGTCCGGCAATTAGTCGGAGATGGAGAATTTCACGAAGTGTTTGTGAAATGTGATCTCAATGTGTGTGAAGAGCGTGATCCAAAGGGGTTATACAAAAAAGCAAGAAACGGCGAAATTCCATTTTTCACTGGAATTGATTCACCGTACGAAGAACCAGCTGCACCAGAGCTTGTCCTAGATACAGGTGAATTGTCACGCGAGGAATCTAAACAGCGCCTTGTTGATTATGTAAAGGAAACAACGAAATAATCGCCTGATGGCAGGGGGAGAAAGCATGATGGGGAAAGTATACATTGTTGGTGCCGGACCGGGTGATCCAGACTTAATTACATTGAAGGCCCATAAGGCAATACAGCAGGCAGATGTCATTTTGTATGATCGTCTTGTCAATGAAGAGATTCTCGCCCACGCCAAACCTGACGCGGAATTGATCTATTGCGGAAAGCTGCCAAATCACCATACGATGAGACAGGAAGCTATCAATGAAGCGCTTGTTGCTCATGCAAAGGAGGGGAACGTTGTCGTTCGTTTGAAAGGCGGTGACCCCTTTGTATTTGGCCGCGGCGGTGAAGAAATAGAGTGCTTAGCTGAGCATTGTATCCCGTATGAGGTCGTCCCAGGGATTACATCTGGTATTGCAGCGGCTGCTTATGCGGGTATTCCTGTGACGCACCGAGAATTCAGCTCAAATGTCGCCTTTGTCACAGGACATTATCAAAAGGATGAACATTTTGAAGAAAAGTGGGAGGCGCTGGCAACAGGCATTGATACCCTTGTGATCTATATGGGAGTCAAAAACGTGGAAAGAGTGCAGCGGCTTCTACTGAAAAATGGACGTGATCCTGACACACCAGCTGCTTTCATTCACTGGGGAACCACTACTAGGCAAAAGACTACTTGCTGCACAGTGGCTACGCTGTCTGAAACAGTTGAAAAAGAAGAAATCGAGCATCCGAGTTTGATTGTTGTTGGAGACGTTGTTCATTTTCATCAAAAGCTAAGCTGGTTTGAATCTGCACTGGTCCAAAAATGAGAACGAGGGGAAAAGACACGTGGATACATCGTGTCTTTTCGTCTGATCAAAATAGGATGGCAAGGAGGAGTCAAATGAAACAAGCTGTACTTTATGTTGGGCATGGAAGCAGGGTAAAAGAAGCACAAGATAAAGCCATTTCTTTTATGAGAAGCTGTATGCCGTTAGTTGAAGCAGATATACAAGAGATTTGTTTTTTAGAGTTGACGGATCCTTCTATAGAAGAAGGGTTTGAGGTCTGCGTGAAAAAAGGAGCAACACACATTGCGATTGTCCCACTCCTCTTATTAACTGCCATGCATGCGAAATCAGATATTCCAGTCGAGATTGAGAAAGTAAAAAAACGATTCCCGCAAGTGAAGGTGACATACGGAAGACCAATTGGCGTGAATCAGGAAGTCACAAAAGCCGTTGTAGCAAGGATTGAAGAGGCAGGGTATCGAGGTGAGAGAGCAAGGATTCTCTTGATTGGCCGCGGTAGCTCTGATCCAGATGTGAAGCGGGATGTATTTGGCATTGCAGACGACGTCCGAAGCATACTGCCTCGTGCAGAGGTTCTCCCATGTTTTATTACGGCATGTGAGCCAAATTATCGAGATGTTCTAGTGCAGTTAACGGCAGATGATCATACACCTGTGTATATCGTTCCTTACCTTTTGTTTACGGGCATTTTAATGAAAGAGATTGAAAGTGAAGCAGATCAAGCGAGAGAACGGCTTCAGGATGTCCGTGTATGCCGGTATATTGGGTTTCATCCGCATGTGAAAGCCGCTTATATGGAACGCGTGCAAGAAACCATCTTAAACAAAGAGGATGCGTTTCATTTTCAAGGAGAAGGCCATGCTTCCAGTCCATCTTGATCTAACCAATAAACAAGTGCTCATCGCCGGCGGCGGACCGGTAGCGGCAAGAAGGGCGAATGCGCTGGGTGCAGAGCCTTGCAGCATCACGGTCGTTAGTCCTCACATTTGTGATGAGATGGCCCATGTCATTGAGACATATGAGCTGAATTGGAAGGAAAAAAAGGTGGGCGCTGAAGATCTAAAAGATGCATTCTTCATTGTTGCTGCAACAAACGACCCTGTAGTGAACGAATGGATCACGCACACAGCGCAGCCTCATCAGCTTGTCAATTGTGTAAGTCAATCAGAGCTCGGTAATGTGATCATGCCAAAGGTTGTCAAAGCAGGAAAAGTGACGATTTCAGTATCTACGAGCGGTGCAAGCCCAGCTCGGACAAAGCAGCTCGCTGCAGCGATTGAAAACCTGCTTGAACAAGAAGATGTAGATGCACTGGATGCCCTCTATATGGAAAGAAAAACACAACAAAGAAAAAGCCGATAAAATCTTGACTGAGATTTTATCGGCATTTTTTTATTTTCGCAGCTTTAGGACAACATCTTCATCAGGAGTGACAAATAATGTTTGCTGCTGATCATACGTAACAAAGCCTGGCTTTGCTCCGTTTGGTTTTTTCACATGTCGAATTTTCGTATAGTCGACAGGGACGGAGCTTGACTCCTTTGCCTTAGAGAAGTAGGCAGCAATTTGAGCAGCTTCAAGCAAGGTTTGTTCATCAGGTGTTTGATGGCGTATGACGACATGTGATCCAGGAATATCCTTTGTGTGCAGCCAAATGTCATCACGAGCAGCAGCCTTTGTGGTCAAATACTCGTTTTGTTTGTTGTTTTTTCCGACCAAAATTGGAATGCCTTGAGAGGATTCATACGTTTCCAGTTGAATGGCTGATGGTTTTTTCTTTTTGGCGTGACGCTTTTGTTTAGCGCGCAAATATTTTCCTTCAACAAGCTCTTCTCTCATTTCCTCTAAATCTTTTGGTGAGGCAGAGGATAGCTGCTGGATCAGCTCTTCAAAATAAACAATTTCTTCATGTGTCCGCTCGATTTGTTCATTTACGGCCTCTATTGCATTTTTTGCCTTTTGATATTTTGTAAAATACGCCTGCGCATTTTCAGAGGGCGTTTTGTTTGTTTTGAGCGGTATCGTGATCTCTCCGCCTTCTTCATCGTAATAATTGATGACAGTCGCTTCTTTATCACCTTTTTTAATGGCATATAAATTGGCTGTTAACAATTCACCATAGAGCTGGTACTTATGCGCATTTTGAGATTCTTCAAGGGTTCTTTTTAGTTTTTTCAGCTTGTTTTCATTTTTCTTCTTTTCATTCGCAACAAACCGTTCCAGGTCAGCCGCCTGCTGTTTTACTCTGTCCCTTTCAGCTTTTCCAAAATAATAGCGGTCAAGCAGCTGGCTGAGAGAATCGAATGTCTTCATGTCGCCATTTACATGCTGAAGTTCTAATAAATAAAAGTACTCTTTGCCATCTTTTCTTGTGAGCTGCGGGGTAAAGGAATGCGTCCGAATAAGCTGGAACATATCTAGCAGTGTATTTGGAATCGTTTCCTGATTGGCAAGGCCAGCTCTGTGAACGGCTTCCTTTGCAAACAGCGGAGAAACCCCAGAGAATGTATTGACAATTTGATTGTCGATTTTCCCTTCTTGAAAACGTAAATGCTTTAAAATATCATCCTTCGTCACTTCAAAAGGGTTCAATTTTTGCTGTGCTGGCGGCAGAAGGTATTCATGACCTGGCAGCACCGTTCGATAGCTGTTCACAGATGGAGAAAGATGCTTCAGACCGTCAATGATCTGCTTCGTTTCGTCCTCAACAAGAATCAAATTACTGTGCCGGCCCATGATTTCAATATATAGCTTTCGTGTCTGTTCATCGCCAATTTCATTTCGGCTTCGTACGTGAAGCACGATGACCCGGTCAAATCCAACCTGTTCAAAACGTTCAATGAATCCGCCCTCAAGATGCTTTCGCAGGAGCATACAAAACATTGGAGGTTCACTTGGATTATCGTAATGATGCTCAGTGAGTTGCACTCTCGCATAGCTCGGATGAG
This sequence comes from Bacillus pumilus, assembly GCF_002744245.1. Taxonomy (GTDB): domain Bacteria; phylum Bacillota; class Bacilli; order Bacillales; family Bacillaceae; genus Bacillus; species Bacillus pumilus_M. Next base: position 33,738 of record NZ_NKHG01000051.1, read on the forward strand.
CCGATAAAAGGAGCTTATGATTTTTCCCGTTTGCTCGGATATGAAAAATGAGCTCGTGCTTATATGGCTGATGTATTTTTGAAATTCTCCCGCCAGTTAAAGTGTCTTGTAATTCATTTGTCATACCGTATGTAAAAATGCCGTCAAATGACATGTTGAATACACCCTCTTCTTTCACACAAATCTACTGAAAGAACCTTACGCTTTCTCGTTCTTTAGGCAGTCTTATTATTATAGCATGATTTAGGACGAGTCTGAATAAACTGGCTTATAGAACACTGCATATGAGAGAGAACAAAAGAGGAGTGGACGAGGTCAAATGAATTGGCATGAACTGAACCAAACCGATTTATTAAAAACAATGAATACATCGATAGGTGACGGACTGTCAGAAAAAGATGTACAAAAGCGGCTTGAAAAGCACGGACCAAATGAATTGCAGGAAGGGAAAAAGGCGTCGGCTTTGATCCTCTTTTTAGCGCAATTTAAAGACTTTATGGTGTTAATCTTGCTTGCGGCAACGATCATTTCTGCCTTTTTAGGTGAATACATTGATGCTGTGGCAATTGTAGCGATTGTTCTCATTAACGGTGTGCTCGGTTTTTATCAGGAGCGCCGGGCGGAAAAATCCCTTCAAGCGCTAAAGGAATTATCCACTCCGCATGTGTATGCAAGGAGGAACAATGAGTGGGTCAAGATCCCGTCAAAACACCTCGTGCCTGGGGATATTGTGAAGTTTTCAAGCGGGGACCGGATTGGGGCAGATATCCGATTACTAGAAACAAAGAGTTTAGAGATCGAAGAGTCAGCCCTTACTGGTGAGTCCATCCCAGCGGTCAAACATGCAAGCCCACTTTCACGAGACCATGTATCGCTTGGAGATTTGACGAACATGGCTTTTATGGGGACGCTTGTTACTAGAGGAAGCGGTGTGGGTGTTGTCATCGGTACAGGAATGAATACAGCCATGGGACAAATAGCCGGGATGCTGGATGCCGCAGGTAATATGGAAACACCGCTGCAAAGACGTCTCGAACAGCTAGGGAAAATCCTGATTGTTGCTGCTTTATTTTTAACTGTGCTCGTTGTTGTTCTTGGCGTGGTGCAAGGACATGATTTGTATCATATGTTCTTAGCGGGTGTATCTCTCGCTGTTGCCGCCATTCCAGAAGGACTGCCGGCTATTGTAACCGTCGCACTTTCCTTAGGTGTGCAGCGGATGACTAAACAAAAATCAATTGTCAGAAAGCTCCCGGCAGTGGAAACACTCGGCTGCGCCTCTATCATTTGCTCAGACAAAACAGGAACAATGACGCAAAATAAAATGACAGTAACACATGTGTGGGCAGAGGGGAAAACGTGGAATATTTCTGGCACAGGCTATGAGCCGTCTGGTGATTTCACCTTAAATGGAGAACTTGTCCATGTTGACAAACACCCAAGCCTGCAAAAGGTTTTATTATATGGAGCGCTTTGTAATACATCGACCATCGTTGAAAAAGATGGGGAGATGAGGCTTGATGGAGATCCAACAGAAGGGGCACTTCTAACCGCAGCGCGTAAAGCGGGGTTTACTGAGCAATTTATAGAAGCAGGGTTTGACGTAGTAGAGGAGTTTCCTTTTGACTCCGAAAGAAAGATGATGTCAGTCGTCGTAGAAACCAATCAGAAAGAGCGGTATGTGATTGCCAAAGGTGCGCCAGATGTGCTAATGAACCGTTCAAGTCATATCATGCATGGTGGACGCACAGCCTCTTTCACGCAAACCCAACGACAAGAAACAGAAGCCGCCATTCAAGGCTTAGCAAGGCAGGCCCTGAGAACCATTGCCATTGCGTATAAAAAAGTTGGTCTGAAAGAAAAAATCACATCTGTTCAGCAGGCAGAAATGGATTTAACGTTTATTGGGTTAGAGGGCATGATCGATCCACCTCGTCCTGAAGTTAGGCGAGCCATTAAAGAATGCCGGGATGCTGGAATTAAAACCGTCATGATTACAGGAGATCACGTAGAAACAGCCAAAGCCATTGCAAAGGACTTGAGCCTTTTGCCGAAGCAAGGAAAGGTGCTTGACGGAAAAGCATTGGACCAGCTTAGTGATAAAGAGCTTGAGCAAATGGCTGAAAATGTGTACGTCTTTGCCCGGGTATCTCCAGAGCATAAGCTGAGAATTGTGAAGGCCTACCAAAAAAATGGCCATATTGTGGCGATGACAGGTGATGGGGTCAATGATGCGCCCGCGATTAAACAAGCAGATATCGGAATATCAATGGGCATCACCGGAACAGATGTAGCCAAAGAAGCTTCCTCCCTCATCTTACTTGATGACAACTTTGCGACCATTAAATCCGCCATTAAAGAGGGACGGAATATTTACGAAAACATTCGCAAATTTGTCCGCTATTTGCTTGCCTCCAATGTTGGAGAAATTTTGGTTATGCTGTTTGCGATGCTCCTTGCGCTTCCGCTCCCTCTCGTACCCATTCAAATTCTATGGGTAAACCTTGTGACAGACGGTCTACCAGCTATGGCACTTGGAATGGATAAGCCAGAAGGCGATGTGATGAAGAGAAAGCCGCGGAACATGAAAGAGGGGATTTTTGCAAGAGGGCTTGGCTGGAAGGTCATATCAAGGGGCTTCCTCATCGGGCTGGCCACTTTGTTAGCATTTATGTTTGTCTATCACCGCGATCCAAACGAACTGCAATATGCACAGACTGTCGCATTTAGCACGCTTGTTTTAGCGCAGCTCATTCATGTATTTGACTGCCGCAGTGAGCGATCTATTTTTGAACGTAATCTATTTGGGAACCTATACTTAATCGGTGCGGTTTTGTCATCTCTTCTTCTGATGCTTGTGGTCATTTATTATCCGCCGCTTCAGCCAATTTTCAAAACGGTGGCGATCGCACCATTTGATTGGCTGCTGATTATCGGTATGTCCGCACTGCCAACTTTTTTACTGGCAGGATCACTTTTGACAAGAAAAAAATAATTCGTTATGGTATAATTTTGAGGTAATAGTATCTGCTATTACCTTTTTCATTTTATTAATATGAAAGAATTGGGTGTTTTGACATGATACGCAGTATGACGGGATTCGGCCAAGCGAGTAAAACGGATGGAGAACTGACAGTGTCAGTCGAGCTAAAATCGGTCAATCACCGTTTTAAAGAGGTTCATGCCCGTTTGCCGAGGCCGCTTTTATATTTCGAAGATACATTGAAAAAAATCATTCTTCGTCACGTGCAGCGCGGTAGAATTGAGCTGTTTGTCACGATTGAAGGCGGTAAACTAGCAAGCCGGTCTCTTCAGATTGACTGGCCGCTTCTTGATGAATACATGAAAGCCGCAAAAGACCTCGAGGACCGCTATCACATTTCTGGCATCCAGCATGCACATGACTTACTTGAGCTGGAACATGCCGTTCAGGTAGAAGAGTCGGTCAGCCGAAATGAGCAGCTGGAGTATTTGCTGATAGAAGCCTGTGAAGCTGCTGTCAAGGAGCTTTGCTTCATGAGGGAGCAAGAGGGGACATCTCTTCTAAAAGATTGTGAGCTCAGGCTGTCTGAACTAGAGGCCTATACAGAAGAAATAAAAGACTTTGCACCAGAGGTTGTGAGTCAGTACAAAGAGCGATTAAATCAAAGATTGCAAGAATGGATCGGAGAGGCGCTTGAAGAAAGCCGGCTAGTCACAGAGGCTGCCATCTTTGCTGATCGATGTGACATTACGGAAGAGATCACGAGATTAAAAAGTCATTTCCAGCAATTTCAGCAAATCCTGACGCAAGGCGGCGCTGCCGGCCGGAAACTTGACTTTCTTGTACAGGAGCTCAACCGTGAAGTGAACACCATTGGATCAAAAGCGAACCATCACCATTTAACAAAGCTGGTGGTTGAAATGAAAAGTGCTATTGAAAAAATAAAAGAACAAGTGCAAAATATAGAATAGTCATTGTGTATGCTGTTTACAGTGCGTCTCTTTCGGGGAGACTAGAGACGTTTATATTACAGGGGGACGAAAGAAGATGACCATAAAGTTGATCAATATCGGATTTGGAAACATCATTTCAGCGAATCGGATGATTTCGATCGTTAGTCCGGAATCAGCACCGATTAAACGAATGATACAAGACGCAAGAGATCGAGGCATGCTCATAGATGCTACATACGGAAGAAGAACCCGTGCTGTTGTCATTATGGACAGTGACCATGTCATCTTATCTGCCGTTCAGCCTGAGACTGTCGCGCAAAGACTTTCTGTAAAAGAAGAAATCATAGATGAAGGGCAGGGGTAATACGCCATTATGAAAGAAAGAGGACTTTTAATCGTTCTCTCTGGACCTTCGGGAGTTGGAAAAGGAACGGTCAGACAAGCCATTTTCTCCCAGGGAGATACGAAATTTGAATACTCTATTTCTGTTACGACGCGCAAACCGCGTGAAGGTGAAAGAAATGGTGTCGATTATTTCTTTAAAACCAGGGAAGAATTTGAAGATATGATTGAAAACAAAAAGCTGTTAGAATGGGCAGAATATGTTGGGAATTACTATGGTACGCCTGTTGATTATGTCGAACAGACACTGAGCGAAGGGAAAGATGTTTTCCTTGAGATTGAAGTGCAGGGTGCACTTCAAGTAAGAGAAGCATTCCCAGAAGGACTTTTTATATTCCTTGCACCGCCTAGTCTTTCAGAACTTCAAAACCGCATCATTACACGTGGTACAGAATCTGAGGACCTCATTCGAAACCGAATGGCAGCTGCTAAAGAAGAGATTGAAATGATGGATGCTTACGACTATGTCGTTGAAAACGATGATGTCGAGCTTGCTTGTGAAAGAATTAACGCGATCGTCCTTGCAGAGCACCTGCGGAGAGACAGAGTCGCACCAAGATATAAAAAAATGCTGGAGGTAGAATAAACCATGTTAGATCCTTCAATTGACTCATTGATGAACAAACTTGATTCAAAATATACGCTCGTGACAGTGTCTGCACGTCGTGCACGTGAAATGCAAATTCATCAAGATCAGCAAATCGAAAATACAAAGTCTTACAAATATGTAGGGAAAGCACTTGAAGAAATCGACGCTGGTCTTTTGACATTTGAAAAAGAAGATCAAGAATAATCTCATCGCTTCTGCAACGCAGATACGGTACGTTCAAAAAAGTCAAAACTACGATTGGTTTTGACTTTTTTCAATTGTAGACGAATTTGTCAAAAAGGCCTTAAGGGGGACAAACAAATGTTACAGTCAAAAAATATTTTGCTCGGCGTCAGTGGAGGAATCGCCGTATATAAAGCAGCAGCACTTACTAGTAAACTCGTACAGGCAGGCGCAAATGTAAGAGTGATTATGACGGAGTCTGCCCGTGAGTTTGTGTCTCCGCTCACCTTTCAAGCCCTATCTCGGCAGGAGGTCTATGTCGATACGTTTAAAGAGAACAATCCAAAAGTCATTGCACATATTGATGTCGCTGACTGGGCCGATCTCATTCTCGTTGCCCCTGCAACAGCACATACGATTGGAAAAATGGCTGCAGGACTCGCAGATGATATGCTGACCACCACCTTGCTTGCTTCAACAGCACCTGTATGGATCGCACCGGCGATGAATGTGCATATGTATGATCACCCAGCTGTGAAGCGGAACATTCGCACATTATATGAAGATGGATACCGGTTTATTGAGCCCAGTGAAGGTTATTTAGCTTGTGGCTACATTGGAAAAGGGCGATTAGAGGAGCCTGAAAAGATCGTTGAGCACATTCATGCGTTTTTCGATGAGCCAAAAAGCTTGCCGTTTTCAGGTAAAAAAGTCGTGGTGACAGCAGGTCCTACACGAGAGGGGATCGATCCTGTCCGTTTCTTCACAAATCGATCTACTGGGAAAATGGGTTATGCCATTGCAGAAGCTGCCCAGCAAATGGGAGCTGATGTGACGCTTATTTCAGGACCTGTTTCTTTGACTGCTCCTGACTATGTAGACGTGGTGCGCGTTGAATCGGCTGAAGACATGTATCAGGCTGCGTTAGATGTGTATGGGGAAGCAGACCTTGTCATTAAATCAGCAGCAGTTGCCGATTACACCCCTGCAACGACATATTCCCACAAAATGAAAAAACAGGATGGCACACTGGAGATTGAATTCACGCGGACAAAAGACATTTTAAAAGAGCTAGGGGAAAGAAAAGAGCATCAAGTGCTTGTCGGTTTTGCAGCTGAAACGCAGGACGTAGAATATTACGCGAAAAAGAAAATTCAATCCAAGCATTTAGATATGATTGTCGCGAACAATGTAACAGCAGAGGGCGCAGGCTTTGGCACGGATACAAATGTAGTAGCAATCATCAAAGCAGACGGAACAAAAAGAGAGCTGCCGATGATGAGCAAAAAAGACCTCGCTTTTGAAATCTTAAAGGAGGCAAAGCAGCTGTTGCCAGAAGAGCGTGATCGAGCATGATTGCTGAAGTCATTGTGGATGTCACGACAAAAGCCATTGATCGGCCATTTGATTATCGTGTGCCAGATCGGTTCAAAGACCTCGTGAAGGCAGGAATGAGGGTCGTCGTTCCCTTTGGTCCGAGAAAGATTCAAGGGTTTGTGACAAGAGTCAAAGATGTAACAGACGTAAAAACAGGAAACATCAAGGACATTGTGGATTTATTTGATTTATCTCCTGTTCTGACAGATGAGCTATTGGAGCTTTCCCACTGGCTGACGGAAAAAACATTGTCCTATCATATTACGGCTCTTCAATCCATGCTGCCAGCAGCAATGAAGGCCAAATATGAAAAAGAAATTCAGATGCTATCAGATAAAGAACTTCCGCAGTCATTGAAAGAGCTTTTCGGTCAGCAAGAAAGTATTCTTTACGCTGACATACCGCCTGAACAACTAAAACAGGTTCAAAAGCAAGTCCAAAAAGGCCATCTAGAAATGAGATATCATGTCTCTCAAAAATCTGGAAAGAAAAAGGTTCGTACCCTTCAGGTCGCAGTGTCAAAAGAAAGACTTGAAGAAAAGCAGCAGCAGCTAAAGAAAAATGCGGTGAAACAAAAGGCAGTGCTGTCCTTTTTACTTCATTCGAATGAGACCACTTTTATAGCGAAAGACTTACAGCAGCAAACAGGGGCGAGTTCTCAAACGCTAAAAACCTTTATTCAAGAAGGTCTGTTTACAGAAAGCTATGAAGAGATCTATCGAGATCCTTATAAAGACCGAGTGTTTACACAATCTGAATCACTCGATCTCACTACAGAGCAAGCAGAAGCGGCGAAACACATTCATCAAGCAGTGAGTGATCATCAGCACGAAACTTTTCTGCTGCACGGGGTGACAGGTAGCGGGAAAACGGAGATTTATTTACAAACCATTGATCATGTCCTTCAAAAAGGAAAAGAAGCGATCGTATTAGTACCTGAAATCTCATTAACTCCTCAAATGGTCCAGCGGTTTAAAGAACGATTTGGCTCAAATGTGGCTGTTCTTCATAGCGGATTATCGACAGGGGAAAAATATGATGAATGGCGGAAAATTCACCGCAAGGAAGTCAAGCTTGTCGTAGGGGCAAGGTCAGCTGTTTTCGCTCCGTTTGAAAATCTAGGAATGATTATTATAGATGAAGAGCATGAATCTTCCTATAAACAAGAAGAAATGCCTCGTTACCATGCCAAGGATGTGGCAATTGAACGAGCAAGACGGCACCAGTGTCCAGTTGTATTAGGAAGTGCAACACCTTCGCTTGAGTCATATGCGCGTGCCAAAAAAGGTGTGTATACATTGCTAACACTAAAGCACCGCGTGAACCAGCAGCAATTGCCGCACGTATCGTTAATTGATATGAGAGAAGAACTAAGAAACGGCAACCGGTCGATGTTTTCAGAAGAATTAATGAACCGATTAAAAGAGGTTCTTGAAAGGAAAGAACAAGCTGTCTTATTTTTGAATAAAAGAGGCTATTCATCCTTTGTGATGTGCCGTGATTGCGGATATGTGGAGCAATGTCCTCATTGCGAGATTTCTCTCACCTATCACCGCTATCAAAAGCGGCTGAAGTGTCATTATTGCGGTCACGAAGCCCCCGTACCTGCTGAATGTCCAGAATGCCACAGTGAACATATACGCTATTTTGGTACAGGCACGCAGCGAGTTGAAGAAGAGCTCGCAAAGGTATTGCCTGATGCGAGGGTGATCCGAATGGATGTGGATACAACCTCACGAAAAGGCGCGCATGAAAAGCTTCTCACCTCATTTGGCAACAAAGAAGCGGATATTTTGCTAGGGACGCAGATGATTGCAAAAGGCTTAGATTTTCCAGATGTCACACTTGTCGGTGTACTGAGTGCGGATACATCCCTTCATATCCCTGATTTTCGTGCAAGTGAAAAAACATTTCAGCTTCTCACGCAAGTCAGCGGAAGGGCGGGACGTCATGAAAAAGCAGGCTCAGTTATTATTCAAACGTATACGCCTTCGCACTATAGCATTGAATTAACAAAGCATCATGACTATGAAGCCTTTTATGAGCAGGAGATGCTGCATCGCCGTCAGCAGTCCTATCCGCCGTTTTATTTTTTGGCAATGGTGACTGTATCACATGAAGAAGTGACGAAGGCAGCACATGTCGCTGATAGCATTGTTCAGTTCCTGAAAATGAACTGTGCACCGAATACGAGAATCCTTGGACCGGCTGCATCTCCAATCGCTAAGATCAAAGATAGATATCGATATCAATGCGTGATAAAATACAAAAGGGAAAATGAACTGGCAAGTTTATTACGGAAAATACAAGACCATTATCAAAAAGAAATGGAACAAAAACAGTTGATGATTTCAATAGATATGAATCCATATATGATGATGTAAAACGGAGGGCTTTCAGTGGCAGTAAAACCAATAGTCATACATCCGGCAGAAGTGCTTGAGCAAAAGACAGCACTCGTCGATACCTTTGATAAAAAGCTCAAAAAACTGCTAGATGATATGTACGATACAATGCTTGAGCAAGATGGAGTGGGACTTGCAGCGCCGCAAATCGGCATCTCAAAAAGAATCGCAGTTGTAGATATAGGAGAAGAATCTGGCAGAATTGATTTAGTGAATCCCGAGATTCTTGAAGTGAAAGGAAGTCAAACAGACATTGAAGGCTGCTTGAGCTTCCCATCTTTATACGGCGCTGTAGAAAGACCAAGTTATGTGAAGGTGAAAGCCTTTGATAAGAAAGGCAAACCATTTACAATAGAAGCAGAAGGATTTTTAGCAAGAGCTTTATTGCACGAAATTGATCATTTAGACGGCGTATTATTCACGTCGAAAATCATTCAAACCTATACAGAAAAAGAACTTGCGGAAATGGAAGGGTGAAGAAAATGGCACGTATTGTATTTATGGGAACCCCTGATTTCTCAGTACCTGTGCTAGAAACACTAATGACAGAAGGATACGAAGTCGTAGGGGTCGTCACACAGCCAGATCGCCCGAAAGGCAGAAAACGAGTGCTGACACCGCCTCCTGTGAAAGTAGAAGCCCTAAAGCATGGCATTCCTGTTTTACAGCCTGAAAAGGTACGTCTTGATGAAGAAATCGATAAAGTGCTTGCGTTAAAGCCGGATTTAATCGTGACAGCAGCATTTGGACAAATTTTGCCAAAAAGATTACTGGATGAGCCTGAATTTGGCTGTATCAATGTTCATGCCTCATTGCTGCCAGAGCTAAGAGGGGGTGCGCCAATCCATTATGCGATCCTGCAAGGTAAAAAGAAAACAGGCGTAACGATCATGTACATGGTTGAAAAGCTCGATGCAGGTGACATGATTAGCAAAGTAGAAGTAGAAATTGATGAATTAGACAACGTTGGGACATTGCATGATAAATTAAGTGTAGCAGGCGCAGCGTTACTAAAGGATACTGTTCCAAATGTTCTAAGTCGATCCATTTCTCCGATCCCGCAAAATGAAGAGGCGGCAACCTATGCGCCAAATATTAAGCGAGAGCAAGAAAGATTAGACTGGACAAAACCCGGCGAAGAGCTTTACAACCAAGTTCGCGGCTTAAATCCATGGCCAGTTGCCTATACTGAGTGGAACGGCGCCAATTTAAAAATTTGGGAAGCAAAAAAAGTTTCGCTTCAAGCGCAAAGAGAGCCTGGAGAAGTGATTGAGCTGCAAAAAGAAGGACCAGTTATTGCGGCTGGGAATCAGCAAGGTCTTTTATTAACAAGTGTACAACCAGCTGGAAAGAAAAAAATGAGCGGGGAAGACTTTTTAAGAGGCGCAAATATCGAAATTGGACAGAAATTAGGGTTAATGAATGAAGAAAAGTAACGTAAGAGAAATAGCGCTGGACGTTTTAATCAAACTCGAACAAAACCAAGCTTACAGTAATTTGCTTTTGCAGTCAGTCATGAAAGATCAAGAGCTGGCAGATCAGGACAAACCACTGTTAACGGAGCTTGTGTACGGTACACTGCAAAATAAGCTGGCACTTGATTATATGCTGGCGCCCTTTGTAAAAAAACCACAAAAGGTGGCCCCGTGGGTCATGCAGCTATTACGTATGTCTCTTTATCAAATGGTCTATCTTGAAAAAATCCCAGATCGTGCAGCCATCCATGAAGCAGTCGAACTAACGAAAAAGCGCGGGCATAAAGGCATTTCTTCACTTGTCAACGGCGTTCTTCGTTCTGTACAAAGAGAAGGCGTTCCGGCATTTGATACAATCAAAGATCCGGTCAAGCGACTCTCGATTGAAACAAGCCACCCATTATGGCTCGTAAAGGAGTGGGTTCAAGCTTATGGTTTTGAAGCAGCAGAAAGCATGTGCCGCATTCATTTGGTACCGCCAAAGCAAACCCTCCGTGTGAATCGAATGAAAACCGATCGAGCGGCATTACAGCATGAACTGATGGATGCAGGGATTGAAACAGAGCTCGGTGACTTATCTGAGGATGCACTGAAGCTCATGAGAGGGTCCATTGTATCAACTCCTTCCTTTCAAAAAGGCTATGTGACCATTCAAGATGAAAGCTCAATGCTTGTTGCAAGAGCGCTGGATCCTCAGCCGGGAGAAACGGTACTTGATGCCTGCGCGGCGCCTGGCGGCAAATCAACACATATCGCAGAGCGAATGAACGATGATGGGAAAATTGTTTCACTTGATTTACATGAACACAAAGTGAAACTCATCAAACAAGCAGCAAAGCGGCTGAACCTGACTCATATTGAGGCAAAAGCGCTTGATGCAAGGAAAGCAACGGAACATTATAGTGAAGCTTCGTTTGACCGTATACTGATTGATGCACCATGTTCAGGTTTTGGCGTCATCAGAAGAAAACCAGACATGAAATATACAAAGTCTAAAGAAGACTCAGCAAGGCTGGCGACAATTCAGCAAGCGATTTTACATGAAGCAGCCCCACTTCTAAAGCCGGGCGGAACCCTTGTATATAGTACATGTACAATGGATCCAACAGAAAATCAACAAGTGATTCATGCGTTTTTACAAGAACACCAAGAATTCGAACCCGATCTATCTCTTAATGAACGGCTGCCTGACCAGGTTGCTCCGTTTGTTCAAAACGGAAGTGTGCAAATTCTTCCTCATTATTTCGGAACAGATGGTTTCTTTATTTGCAGCATGAGAAAGAAGGGATAAAAAATGACTGAACAAAAACGAAAAGAAAGAAAAGAACTGAAAACAGACATGCCGTCGATCTACTCATTTGAGCTTCACGAAATCAAAGAATGGTTAAAAGAACAAGGTGAAAAGCCTTTCCGTGCAGCCCAAATTTTTGAGTGGCTTTATGAGAAACGTGTCACATCCTTTGATCAAATGTCTAACCTTTCAAAGGATTTAAGGGAAAAATTAAAGGACCAATTTGCGATCACCACATTAAAAACAGTGATCAAACAAACATCTCAAGATGGAACGATTAAATTTTTATTTGAATTGCACGACGGCTATACCATTGAAACAGTTCTCATGCGTCATGAATACGGCAACTCTGTTTGTGTCACAACACAGGTCGGCTGTAGAATTGGCTGTACGTTCTGTGCATCTACACTTGGCGGATTGAAACGAAATCTCGAAGCAGGTGAGATCGTTGCTCAAGTATTAAAAGTACAGCAGGCACTTGATGAAACAGATGAAAGGGTCAGCTCTGTTGTGATCATGGGAATTGGTGAACCGTTTGATAACTTTGACGAAATGCTTGCATTCCTTAAAATCATCAACCATGACAATGGCTTAAATATTGGCGCGCGTCATATTACGGTTTCGACGAGCGGGATCATTCCAAAGATTTATCAATTTGCTGATGAGCAAATGCAAATCAACTTTGCTGTCTCTCTGCACGCACCAAATACAGAAATTAGAAGCCGCCTGATGCCGATCAATAAGGCATATAAGCTGCCAAAATTAATGGAAGCCATTGAATACTACATTCAAAAAACAGGCAGACGTGTGAGCTTTGAATACGGCCTGTTTGGCGGAGTCAATGATCAAGTTCATCACGCGGAAGAGCTTGCTGATTTATTAAAAGGAATCAAATGCCACGTGAACCTGATCCCAGTGAACTATGTACCGGAGAGAGATTATGTACGAACGCCAAGAGAACAAATCTTCCTATTTGAAAAAACGCTGAAAGAACGAGGCGTAAACGTAACGATTAGACGAGAGCAAGGCCATGACATTGATGCTGCTTGCGGTCAGCTTAGAGCGAAGGAGCGTCAGGAAGAGACGAGGTGACGAATGTTGATAAGGGCAGCCTTTCAAACCGATACAGGGAAAGTCCGTCAGCATAATGAAGATGATGCAGGTATTTTTGAGGCAAAAGAAGACACAATTCTTGCTGTTGTAGCAGATGGAATGGGAGGCCATCTTGCTGGTGATGTAGCCAGCAAGATGGCAGTTTCTTCTTTAAAAGAATACTGGGAGGAAACATCTTCAATTCCAAATAAACCAGCCGATCAAGAAAGCTGGTTAATCTCAAAAATTAGTGAAATTAATGACCAAGTATATGAACATGCGAAAAACAATGAGGAGTGCCAAGGAATGGGGACAACCATTGTTTGTGCGCTCGTTCATTTGCAAACGGTCACAATTGCCCATATTGGAGACAGCCGCTGCTACTTACTGAGAGAAGGAGCGCTAACGCAATTAACGGATGACCACTCACTTGTCAATGAGCTTGTGAAAACAGGTGAAATCTCAAAAGCAGATGCGGAGTATCATCCAAGAAAAAATGTACTGACAAAAGCATTAGGCACGGATAAGTACGTTCAAATCGATGCACGTACCTTTGAAGTCGATCCAGGAGATCAAATCTTGCTTTGCTCAGATGGGTTATCGAATAAAATAGAAGAAGAGAATTTGATTCATATTTTAACGCAAACAACCGCACCAGATGAAAAAGTAACAGAGTTAATTCAAACAGCGAATGACAACGGCGGTGAAGATAACATTACAGCAGTACTGTTAGAAATCTCCTCCCAAACAGAGGAGGGTGACAGCAAGTGTTGATCGGAAAAAGGATCAGCGGCCGTTATCAGATTCTTCGCGTCATAGGCGGAGGCGGAATGGCAAACGTTTATTTGGCGGAAGATATGATTTTAGATCGCGAAGTAGCGATTAAAATTTTGCGGTTTGACTTTGCAAGCGATGATGACTTTATTAGACGGTTCCGGCGAGAAGCCAAATCAGCAGCAAGTTTAGATCATCCGAATATTGTCAGTATCTACGATGTAGGGGAAGAAGATGACATTTATTATATTGTGATGGAATATGTCGAGGGGATGACGCTGAAGGAATACATACACGCCAATGGCCCGCTTCATCCACAAGAGGCCGTTCGCATTATGGAGCAAATCGTTGCGGCAATGGAAGAAGCCCATGCGAAACAGCTCGTCCACCGGGACATTAAGCCTCACAATATATTAATAGACAACATGGGGAATATCAAAGTCACTGATTTTGGGATTGCTATGGCACTCAGCTCAGCGACCATCACCCATACAAATTCTGTCCTAGGCTCCGTACACTATTTATCTCCAGAACAAGCACGCGGAGGTCTTGCAACGAAAAAATCGGACATCTATTCACTAGGCATTGTGCTCTATGAACTCATCTCAGGACGCATGCCGTTTGAAGGAGAATCAGCGGTCAGTGTGGCGCTAAAGCATTTGCAGTCAGAACCCCCATCTGTGAGAAGATGGAATCCTTCTGTTCCACAAAGTGTGGAAAACATCATTTTAAAGGCGATGGCCAAAGATCCATTTTATCGATATGAAGATGCGTCTGAAATGCAAAAAGACTTAAAAACTGTCTTCGATCCTTCCAGACTAAAAGAAAAGCGTTTTGTCATTGAAGAAGATCATGAAGCAACAAAAGCCATCCCAATTATCAAAGATCATCAAGTAGACCAAGACAATGAAAAAACAGCTGTCCATCCGCCTCAAAAACCGAAGAAAAAAGAGAAACAAAAACCGAAAAAGAAACGAAAAAAATGGCCGTGGGTTGTGGCGTCGATCTTATTTGTTTTGACAGCCGCGACAATTTTAGCTATCACTGTGTTTCCTGGATTGCTCTTTCCAAAAGATGTTGAGGTCGTCGATGTATCTGGTATGACGGTTGAAAAAGCAGAAGACACGTTGAAGAAAGCCGGATTTACCCTCGCTTCTGAACCCATTGATATCGCAGATGAGAAGATTGAAGAAGGTCTTGTTGTCAAAACAGACCCGAAAATCGGCACAAAGGTAAAAGAAGGAACGGAGATTCAGCTTTATCAAAGTACTGGCAAAGAAAAGACCGAATTACCTGATGTAACAGGCGAAAAGGTTGAGAAAGCAAAAGAATTATTAAAGAAAAAAGGGTTTAAACAGGTTGTCGTGGAGGAAGTGAATGATAATGACACCGAATCAGGCGTTGTCATGGAACAGAAACCTTCAGCGAATACAGATCTTGTCGCAGCCGATGAGGAAGTGACTTTGACAGTCAGCATAGGACCTGCCGATATTACATTACGGGATTTAACGACATATAGTAAACAGGCTGCATCTAATTATTTAGAGGATAATGGACTAAAGCTTGATGAAAAAGAAGCGTATTCTGATGATGTGCCAAAAGGCGAGGTCATGAAGCAGGAACCGGGAGCGGGAACTGCTGTCAAACCGGGTGATACAGTCAAGATCACATTTTCACTTGGACCGAAGGAAAAGCCGGCCAAAACGGTGACGGAAAAGATCGCGATCCCATATGAACCAGAAACCGAAGGGCAAGAAATGAATGTCCAAATTTCCATTGACGATGCAGAGCATAGCATTTCTGATTCATATGAAACCTTTAAAATCACTGCACCAACCGAGCGAACCATAAAATTTAAGATTGAACCAGGTCAAAAAGGATATTATCAGGTGACGGTTGATGATAAAGTGGTGAGCTCCAAAACGATCGAATATCCTGATGATGAATAAAGGAGGGACTTTATGCCTGAGGGCAAAATTATTAAAGCATTAAGCGGCTTTTATTATGTGCTGGATCAGTCTGAAGAAAATGGAAAAGTGATTCAGTGCAGAGCAAGAGGCATTTTTCGAAAAAACAAAATTACACCTCTTGTTGGAGATTATGTCGTCTATCAAGCAGACAACGATAAGGAAGGCTACTTATTGGAAGTAAAAGAGCGGACAAACGAACTTGTTCGGCCACCTATTAGTAACGTCGATCAAGCGGTGCTTGTTTTCTCAGCGACAGAGCCTACCTTTAGCACATCGCTTTTAGACAGGTTCCTAGTGCTTGTTGAAGCCAATCATATAGAGCCGATTATTTGTATCACAAAAATTGATTTGCTGAAAACAGAGCAAGAGCGTGAAACAATACAAGCATATGCAGCAGACTATCGACAAATTGGATATGACGTTCATTTAACCTCTACAATTGAAGGGGACGGAATTGAAAAGCTGACGCCGCATTTTCATAACAAAATCACCGTGTTTGCAGGTCAGTCTGGTGTAGGAAAGTCCTCCCTTTTAAATGCGATGAGCCCTGATTTGGCGCTGAAAACAAATGATATTTCATCCCATCTTGGCAGGGGGAAACATACGACAAGACATGTGGAACTCATTCGTACAGCTGAAGGGCTCATTGCAGATACACCCGGCTTTAGCTCACTCGAATTTGCCGGTATCGAAGCGGAAGATTTAGGGCTCTACTTTTTAGAAATCAGAGAGCGGAGTGCGGATTGTAAGTTTAGAGGCTGTTTGCACGTGAAAGAGCCTGGCTGTGCCGTCAAAGATGCGGTAGAGCATGAGCAAATCAGACAGTATCGCTATCAGCATTATTTAGAGTTTTTAACTGAAATCAAAGACAGAAAGCCGAGGTACTAAATCATGATTTATATTGCCCCATCCATTCTATCAGCAGATTTCGCCAATTTGGAGAGAGATATCCGTGATGTGGAACAAGGCGGAGCGGATTATATTCATATCGATGTCATGGACGGTCAATTTGTACCAAATATCACATTTGGACCGAATGTAGTGGAAGCAATCAGGCCGCATACAAAGCTTCCGCTGGATGTTCATTTAATGATTGAGCAGCCAGACCGGTATATTCCTGCCTTCGCAAAAGCAGGCGCTGATATTATTTCTGTCCATGTTGAAGCGTGTTCGCACTTACACCGGACGATACAGCACATCAAAGAACAAGGTGTAAAAGCAGGGGTCGTCCTAAACCCGCATACACCCATTTCTCAAATTGAGCATGTATTAGAGGATGTGGATCTTGTGTTATTCATGACGGTGAATCCAGGTTTTGGTGGACAGGCGTTTATTTCATCCGTACTCAATAAGGTAAAAGAGGTCAAGGTACTTAGTGAACAAAAGGGCTTAACCGACTTACTCATTGAAATAGACGGCGGTGTCAATGCAGAAACAGCAAAGAGCTGTAAAGAAGCAGGCGCTAATTTACTTGTGGCCGGCTCAGCGGTATATGGAAAAGATAACCGCGCATCAGCCATTCAGGCGATTCGAGAAGCGTAAAGAAAGGAACCAAAGTCATTGTGATCTTTGGTTCTTTTTAAATGGAAAGGAGCGTAAATCATGCACATACGTATCGTAGCCGGCGGTCCTTTTAAATATATCCCGCCCCTTGAACATGAGGCATCAAAGGATGACATTCTCTGGATCGGTGTAGACCGAGGAACTCTTTTCTTACTAGAGCAAGGTATTGTTCCTGTCAGAGCATTTGGTGATTTTGATAGTGTGACAGAAGAAGAGCTTCGCGAGCTAAAAAAGACATTGCCTGCCCTGAATGTATTTCAGGCAGAAAAAGATGAAACCGATTTAGAGCTTGCGCTTCATTGGGCCTTGGAACAGGACCCAACTTATATTCAAATCTATGGCATTACAGGCGGGAGAGCGGATCATTTTCTAGGGAATATCCATCTCCTTTACAAAGGCATTCAGCACAATCAGAACATCACCCTTGTGGACAAACAAAATATCATTCAGATGTTTGGACCTGGTACATATGAAATCAAGCAAGACTCAGACAAAAAATATGTATCGTTTCTTCCCTTTGGTACACCGGTTGAAAAGCTGACATTAAAAGGTTTCAAATATCCTCTGAAAAATTGTCATATTGAGCCTGGTTCTACACTATGTATTAGTAACGAACTCATCCACTCAAATGGTACTTTTTCATTTCATGAAGGCATATTAATAATGGTAAGAAGCAAAGATTGACCAACCCATCAATGTGGATGGCTGATTAAGCTCAATTGTGCTGCAAGCGGTACTTTTAGGAGGGGGACAAAATGAAATTTTATACAATCAAACTGCCTAGATTTCTTGGCGGCATTGTCCGTGCGATGCTTGGTTCATTTAAGAAAGATTAATGAGTAATCTCCTTTATTTCCACATAAAAACTGCTACAATTAACTGTAGCAGGCGTTTACTCTTGCTTATACACGCTCAACTTTACCAGATTTCAAAGCTCGAGCTGATACATATACTCTTTTAGGCTTACCGTCCACTAGAATACGAACTTTTTGAAGGTTCGCGCCCCATGTACGTTTTGTAGAGTTCATTGCGTGAGAACGGTTGTTCCCAGCTTTTGTTTTTCTGCCTGTAATAACGCATTTACGTGCCATTTGTTTCCCTCCTAACTGCGAAAACATCATCATATTCTTCATATACGTACTTAGAGATGCCTCAAGATACTTTAATAATTTACCACAGCTTCAAGGGGTTTGCAAGGATTGTTTACTCCTCTTTCAAGAAAAATACCTTGACAACTTGATAAAAAATCGAGGCTATAGTATAAGTAGGATTGGGTCGGATTGAATGATTTCTTTTAAAAAGAAGGGTCTTATAGTAAAATAGTGATAACTCAGGGCAATTTCTCAAAAAGGGGGAACCAATGTGTCCATTGAACTTAGAACGAAATACGGACAAATTGATATATCAAATGAAGTCATTGCAATGGTGGCAGGGGGCGCTGCGATCGATTGCTATGGTATTGTTGGCATGGCGTCCAAAAATCAGATTAAGGACGGCTTGACGGATATTCTCCGCAAAGAGAACTTCAGCCGGGGTGTTCTTGTGCGTCAAAAAGAAGACCGCATTCATATTGATATGTACATCATCGTCAGCTACGGTACAAAAATATCAGAAGTCGCACATAATGTTCAAACGAAAGTCAAATATACGATTCATCACACGATCGGACTTTCTGTTGACTCAGTCAACATTTATGTACAAGGAGTAAAAGTTACGAACCCGTAGTAAGGAGGAAATATATTGTCTATTAGAAATCTTGATGGCCGCTCATTTGCACAAATGATTCTTGCAGGTGCTCACCATCTTTCTCAAAACGCACAAATTGTTGATGCGTTAAATGTTTTTCCGGTGCCAGACGGAGACACGGGGACAAATATGAATTTGTCGATGACTTCAGGGGCAAAAGCAGTTGAAGAAACAAATACCGATCATATAGGTAAGGTCGGTGTGGCCCTGTCAAAAGGGTTATTGATGGGTGCAAGAGGGAACTCAGGCGTGATTCTGTCACAGCTCTTTAGAGGTTTCAGTAAAAATATAGAACAAAAAGAGGCAATTGATGCCAAAGAATTTGCACTTGCCTTACAGGCGGGTGTTGATACAGCATATAAAGCCGTGATGAAACCGATTGAAGGGACGATCTTAACAGTTGCAAAGGATGCAGCAAAGAAAGCGGTTGCTGTGTCAGCGACAGAAGATCAAATTGATCGCGTTCTTGAATTAACGATTGAAGAGGCAAAGGCGTCCCTTGATCGTACACCAGATTTACTTCCTGTTTTAAAAGAAGTGGGCGTTGTAGATAGTGGAGGTAAAGGACTTCTTTGTGTATATGAAGGTTTCCTTGCTTCATTAAGAGGGGAAGAGCTCCCTCCTAAAGCGGCTTCTTTGCCAACATTAAAAGAACTAGTGAGTGCAGAGCATCATAAAAGTGCCCAAAGCCATATGAACACAGAAGATATTGAATTTGGTTATTGTACAGAATTTATGGTGAAATTTGAAGAAGACAAACAGTCCTTTGAAGAGAATGCCTTCAGAGAAAACTTAAGCGAATTTGGAGATTCACTACTTGTGGTATCTGATGATACGCTAGCGAAGGTTCATATTCATGCAGAGCAGCCAGGAGAAGTCTTATCATATGCACAGCGCTACGGCAGCTTAATCAATATGAAAATAGAAAACATGAGAGAGCAGCATAGCTCGATCGTGAATGAAGAGAAAGATCACTCGCCTGCTGCACCAAAAGCGCCTGCTGCTGAAAAGCAGCGCTTTGGAGTAGTCAGCGTCGCAATGGGAGAAGGAATTGCTGATTTGTTTAAAAGTATCGGGGCTTCCGTCGTCATCGAAGGTGGTCAAACGATGAATCCGAGCACCGAAGACATTGTCAAAGCTATTGAAAGCATACATGCCGAAACCGTCTTTATCTTACCTAATAATTCTAATATTGTCATGGCAGCTAAACAGGCGGCAACTGTCTCAAGTCGTGAGGTCGTTGTGATTCCGACGAAGACCGTACCACAAGGCATGTCGGCACTTCTTTCTCTAAATGAAACAGCTTCAAATGAAGACAACGAAGCAGCGATGTTAGAAGCGATTGATCATGTGAAAAGCGGCCAGATTACCTTTGCAGTGAGAGATACCCAAATTGATGGAATCGACATTGCCAAAGGCGATTATATGGGTCTATTCAATGGGAAAATCACTTTAACGGCTAAAAGTCAATTGGATGCAGCCAAAGAGCTGTTGACCCAAATGGTGACAGAAGATGATGAGATTGTCACGATTATTAAAGGAGAAGACGTATCATCTGAGGAGATGGAAGCGTTAGAAGCATTTATTGAGGAAACATTTGAAGATGTAGAAGTTGAAGTCCACGATGGAAGACAGCCGCTTTATTCATATATTTTGGCTGTTGAATAATGAAAGAAGGGCACATAAAGCCCTTCTTCTTCTTTTGCAATTTTTTACTAAGGATTCATCTGTGAAATGAGTTGCGGGAAGCGAATGAATCCATTAGTCTAAAGGAAGAAACAAACCAATACGTGAGTGGTTATGAGAGGGGCAGACCTATGAAATTTAGAAGTGTGTTTGATATTATTGGACCCGTTATGATTGGTCCATCAAGTTCGCACACAGCGGGTGCGGCTCGTATAGGAAGAGTGGCTCGCAGCTTATTCGGAAGAGAACCGAAACGAATTGTCGTTTCATTTTATGGTTCTTTTAAAGATACGTACAAAGGGCATGGTACAGATGTAGCCATTATTGGCGGTGTTCTTGACTTTGATACATTTGACGAACGAATCAAAACAGCGATTGATATTGCAAAAAGCAAAGAAATTGACATCGAATTTAAAGAAGAAGATGCAGTACCAGCGCATCCGAATACAGCAAAAGTAGAGATTTCAGATGCGAACGGAAAGCTTGAATTAATCGGGATTTCCATCGGTGGAGGTAAAATTGAAATCACAGAATTAAATGGCTTTGAACTCAGACTTTCAGGAAATCACCCTGCCATTCTTGTGGTTCATAACGATCGCTACGGTACGATTGCGGCAGTTGCCAATGTATTAGCGAAATTCGCTATCAACATCGGTCATATGGAAGTGGCGCGTAAAGAAGTCGGGCAAGAGGCATTGATGACAATTGAAGTGGATCAAAATATTGACCCTAATGTCCTTTCAGAGCTTGAAACGCTGCCTAACATTATTCAAGTCACACAAATTGCAGAGTAACAACAAGGAGGTTATGTATGATGTTTAAAAACGTCAAAGAACTCGTGCAGCTTACAGAAGAACGGAATACCTCCATTTCAGAAATGATGATTACACAAGAAATGGAAGTGACAGGGAAGTCACGCGAAGAGATTTTCTCGCAGATGTATCGCAACCTAGAAGTAATGGAGCAGGCGGTTGAAGACGGGCTAAAAGGTGTCAAATCATTATCAGGTTTAACAGGCGGAGATGCAGTGAAACTTCAAGCATATATCGCATCAGGCAACACATTGTCTGGTCATGCCATCTTAGATGCTGTCAGTAAAGCAGTTGCAACAAACGAAGTCAATGCAGCGATGGGTACCATCTGTGCAACGCCTACAGCAGGCTCAGCAGGTGTTGTGCCAGGTACGTTGTTTGCAGTAAAAGAAACGTTAAAGCCAACAAAGGAACAAATGGTCAGATTTCTATTCACTTCTGGCGCATTTGGCTTTGTTGTGGCCAATAATGCTAGTATCTCTGGTGCAGCAGGCGGCTGTCAGGCAGAGGTAGGATCAGCATCGGGTATGGCAGCAGCAGCTATTGTAGAAATGGCAGGAGGCACGCCGCAGCAATCCGCTGAAGCAATGGCCATTACACTGAAAAACATGCTTGGACTTGTTTGTGATCCAGTGGCAGGACTTGTCGAGGTACCATGTGTGAAACGAAACGCTATGGGTGCTTCAAATGCAATGATTGCAGCAGATATGGCACTTGCTGGTATTACAAGCCGTATTCCGTGTGATGAGGTCATTGATGCCATGTATAAAATCGGTCAAACGATGCCAACAGCTCTTCGCGAGACAGCGCAAGGCGGACTCGCTGCAACACCGACGGCAAGAGAGCTTGAAAAGAAGATTTTCGGAGGTGTGACCTCATCTCGTGATACAGAAACTGCAAGGTAATGTCTCTGTCCTCAAGGGGATTGGAGCCGAAACAGAAAAAACATTAAATGAACTTGGAATCCATACAGTAGCCGATTTACTCGGCTACTTTCCTTATCGATATGATGACTATGAGCTTCGCAACTTAGAAGAAGTGAGGCATGACGAACGTGTAACAGTCGAAGGCAAAGTGCATAGTGAGCCCGTTCTCACCTATTATGGAAAGAAAAGAAGCAGGCTGACATTCAGGCTGCTTGTCGGACGTTTTCTCATTACCGCCATTTGCTTCAATCGTCCGTATTTAAAACGGAGCCTTGTTTTAGGTGATACCGTATCAGTGACAGGGAAATGGGATAAAAATCGTCAATCCATCATGGTACAGGAATTTAAAAAAGGCACGCACGAACAAGATGGCAGCATAGAACCTGTCTATTCTGTAAAAGAAAATGTGACAGTGAAGATGATGAGACGCTTTGTCAAGCAAGCCCTCTCACTTTATGTAGACAAAGCCGAAGATCCACTGCCAAAGCAGCTTGTATCTGCCTATAAACTCATGTCCTATCAAGACGCATTAAAGACCATTCATCTCCCTGAAACAAGAGACTCGCTCAAGCAAGCAAGACGCCGCTTCGTGTACGAGGAATTTCTGATTTTTCAGCTGAAGATGCAGGCGATTAGAAAGAAAGAACGAGAAAAAACATCAGGCATCCAGCATCCATTTTCAAAAGAGGCTGTCTTTGAATTTGTTCATAGCCTGCCTTTCCCGCTCACAAAAGCACAATCAAGAGTGCTTGATGAAATTATGTCCGATATGGCGTCCCCGTATCGCATGAACAGGCTGCTTCAAGGAGATGTTGGCTCGGGGAAAACAGCCGTTGCCGCCATTGCGCTTTATGCCGCTCATTTATCCGGCTTTCAAGGTGCACTGATGGTGCCAACCGAAATTTTGGCAGAGCAGCATGCAGATTCACTTTACCAGCTGTTTGAAAAATGGAATTTGAACATTGCTCTATTGACTAGTTCTGTGAAAGGAAAGCGCCGCAGAGAATTGCTGGAGCGTTTGAAAGAGGGCGAGATTGATGTATTAGTCGGGACGCATGCTCTTATCCAAGATGAGGTGGAATTTCAGCAGCTCGGTCTTGTCATCACAGATGAGCAGCACCGGTTTGGTGTGGAACAACGAAAAAAATTGAGAAGTAAAGGTCAGGATCCAGACGTCTTGTTTATGACTGCGACACCAATTCCGAGAACACTCGCGATCACTGTATTTGGGGAAATGGACGTATCTGTCATTGATGAATTACCTGCCGGCCGAAAGCAAATCGAAACGTATTGGGTGAAGCATGACATGCTCGAGAGGATTCTTGCTTTTGTGGATAAAGAGCTGAGAAAGGGAAGACAGGCGTATATTATTTGTCCGCTTATTGAAGAATCAGACAAGCTGGATGTTCAAAATGCGATTAATGTTCATAGCATGCTGATGGAGGCTTATCGCGGCAAATGGTCGATTGGCTTAATGCACGGAAAACTCGCTAGTGATGAAAAAGATCAGATGATGAGAGCCTTTACCGCAAATGAAGTCCAAATTCTCGTTTCGACCACAGTCGTTGAAGTCGGGGTAAACGTGCCGAATGCCACCATCATGGTCATTTATGATGCGGACCGCTTCGGACTGTCTCAGCTTCATCAGCTAAGAGGCCGGGTCGGGCGCGGGGAGCATCAGTCATTTTGTATTTTAATGGCTGATCCGAAATCAGAGACGGGGAAAGAGAGAATGCGGATCATGTCCGAAACAACCGATGGCTTTGAGCTGTCTGAAAAGGACTTAGAACTTCGAGGGCCTGGCGATTTCTTTGGCAAAAAGCAAAGTGGAATGCCTGAATTTAAGGTGGCAGATATGGTTCATGACTATAGAGCGCTTGAAACCGCCAGAAAAGATGCGGCAGACCTTGTGCAATCTGATGCTTTTTGGACAGAGCCTGAATACAAAGAACTTCGGCATACGCTAGTAGATAGCGGTGTGCTAGGCGGAGAAAAATTAAGCTGATCAAGAGCTGGAGGAATTTTCTTGTCTTTTTGAAACAAGGATTGATTTATCATCTATGAGATTATATACTACTATTAGTACCTAGTCATAAATGTACGGATGGTGTCTGCATATGAAACTAAATAAAAAAGAACGTCAAAGGCTTCTCCAGCAAACGATCAGCTCGACTCCGTTCATTACTGATGAAGAATTGGCAGGTAAATTCGGTGTAAGCATTCAAACGGTTCGTCTTGATCGTTTGGAGCTGTCAATCCCTGAATTACGCGAAAGAATTAAGCATGTTGCCGAAAAGACATTAGAGGATGAAGTAAAGTCACTTCCGCTGGATGAAGTGATTGGAGAAATGATTGATGTAGAGCTTGATGATCAAGCCATTTCGATTTTTGAAGTGAGAAAAGAACATGTATTTAGCCGTAACCAAATTGCCAGGGGACATCATCTCTTTGCCCAGGCAAATTCGCTTGCAGTTGCCGTCATTGACGATGAACTGGCTTTAACAGCAAAAGCGAATATCAAGTTTACAAGGCAGGTCAAACAGGGCGAAAGAGTTGTCTCAAAAGCCAAAGTAGCCTCACATGATAAAGAAAAAGGCAGAACCGTAGTTGAAGTAAACAGCTATGTGGGTGAGGAAGTTGTCTTCTCTGGTGACTTCGTCATGTATCGCTCAAAACAAAAGTAAAAGGTGGCACATAACATGAGAATTGCAGTCGATGCAATGGGGGGAGATCATGCCCCTAAAGCCATTATTGACGGTGTGCAAAAAAGCTTAGCAGCATTTTCAGATATCGACATTACACTTGTCGGCGATGAAAACAAAATCAAACCATACATAACAAATGATGAGCGCATCACGATTTTAGATGCCAAAGAAGTCATTGAACCGACAGATGAGCCAGTACGAGCAGTCAGACGCAAAAAGGATTCATCCATGGTGAAAATGGCGCAAGAAGTATCCGAAGGAAGAGCGGATGCCTGCATTTCAGCCGGAAATACAGGAGCTCTTATGACAGCAGGACTGTTTATCGTAGGCAGAATCGATGGAATTGACAGACCAGCACTTGCACCAACTTTGCCAACACTTGATGGCAGTGGATTCTTATTACTAGATGTCGGCGCAAATGTCGATGCCAAACCAGAACACCTTGTGCAATATGCCATGATGGGATCTATTTACGCAGAGCGTGTCTTTCCGAAAAGCAATCCGCGCGTTGGACTTTTAAATGTAGGGACAGAAGATAAAAAAGGCAACGATTTAACAAAAAAAACCTTTGAATTACTAAAAGCATCCGATTTAAATTTCGTAGGAAATGTGGAGTCTCGTGACTTATTAGAAGGTGTAGCTGATGTTGTCGTCACTGATGGTTTTACAGGAAATATCGCCCTCAAAACAATTGAAGGTACAGCCCTTTCTGTGTTTAAAATGCTGAAAGAAACATTAACATCTAGCTTTACAGCAAAAATAGCAGCAGGTATGATGAAGCCGAAATTAATGCAAATGAAAGCGAAAATGGATTACTCCGAATATGGCGGTGCCGCTTTATTTGGTTTAAAAGCTCCTGTCATTAAAGCGCACGGCTCCTCTGATGAAAATGCCATCTTCCATGCAATTCGTCAGGCACGTGATATCGTTGGAAAAGACGTTTCAGCCATCATTCAACAAGAAGTTCAAAAAGAAAACACGAATGAGTCTTAATGGAGGTAGAGCAGCATGAGTAAAATCGCATTTTTATTCCCTGGCCAAGGCTCTCAAAAAATTGGCATGGGAAAAGATTTATTTGACCAAGAAGCAGCATCTAAAGCAGTGTTTGAAGAAGCAGACAAGACCCTCGGTTTTGATTTTTCTTCTATGATTTTTGAAGGAGATGCAGAAGAACTGACGCTGACATATAACGCGCAGCCAGCTCTTTTAACAGCAAGCATCGCCATCTTAAAGAAATTTGAAGAGAGTGGAATCAAGGCAGATTATGCAGCTGGTCACAGTCTTGGAGAATACACAGCACTTGTTGCAGCAGGCGCTCTTTCGTTTAAAGATGCCGTTTATGCAGTAAGAAAACGCGGCGAATTAATGAATGAAGCCGTTCCAGCTGGAGAAGGCGCAATGGCAGCGATCCTAGGACTAGATCAAGCTGCACTTTTAGAAGTGACAAAAGAAGTGACAGACAGCGGCCATCTTGTAGAGCTTGCTAACTTAAACTGCCCTGGACAAATCGTGATCTCTGGTACAGCAAAGGGTGTAGAACTTGCATCAGACAAGGCGAAAGAAAAAGGCGCAAAACGTGCGATTGCACTTGAGGTGAGTGGACCTTTCCATTCAGCTTTAATGAAACCAGCAGCTGAAAAATTCACAGATGTTCTGTCGAAATTAGACATTACGGATGCGTCAACACCGGTGATCTCAAATGTAACAGCAGACATCGTGACATCTCGTGATGAAATTGAGACAAAGCTCATTGAACAACTGTATTCTCCTGTTCGTTTTGAAGAAAGTGTGGAACGCCTCATCGATTTAGGTGTGACAACGTTTATTGAAATTGGTCCTGGCAAAGTGCTTTCAGGTCTTGTGAAAAAGGTCAATCGCCGTCTGACGACTATTTCCGTTTCAGATCAAGAAACAATTGAAGCAGCCATTCAAACATTAAAGGGGGATTCTTGATGCTTACAAATAAAACAGCCGTTGTAACAGGTGCATCACGCGGAATTGGCCGCTCCATTGCAATCGATTTAGCGAAGAATGGTGCAAATGTGGTGGTGAACTATTCAGGAAACGAAGCGAAAGCAAATGAAGTAGTGGATGAGATCAAAGCACTTGGTCAACAGGCTTTTGCTGTCAAAGCTGATGTCTCGAATGCTGAAGAAGTACAAGCATTAATGAAACAAGCGATTGATACATTTGGTTCAATCGACATTCTTGTGAATAATGCTGGTATTACAAAAGACAACCTGCTCATGAGAATGAAAGAAAATGAATGGGATGATGTCATTAACATAAACTTAAAGGGTGTCTTTAACTGTACAAAAGCCGTGACACGCCAAATGATGAAGCAGCGAAGTGGAAGAATCATCAACCTGGCATCAGTGGTCGGCGTATGCGGAAACCCTGGACAAGCGAACTACGTCGCAGCAAAAGCTGGCGTTATTGGCTTAACGAAAACAACTGCAAAAGAGCTGGCAAGCCGTCATATTACAGTCAATGCAGTAGCACCAGGCTTTATTTCTACAGATATGACAGACAAGCTTGATGACAATGTACAATCAGAAATGTTAAAGCAAATTCCGCTCGCACGCTTTGGTGCACCAGAAGATATTAGCAACGTCGTTGTCTTTTTAGCTTCAGAGGGAGCAGGTTATATTACAGGCCAAACCATCCAGGTGGATGGCGGAATGGTCATGTCCTAAGAAATATCAAAATTTCGTTATGTTTTCTCTAGTTTTTTAAAAACGAATCAACTATAATACTTTGAGGGGAGGTGAAAGGCAATGGCAGACGTATTAGAGCGTGTATCAAAAATTATTGTAGACCGCCTTGGCGTTGATGAGGCTGACGTGAAAATGGAAGCTTCATTTAAAGAAGATTTAGGCGCTGATTCCCTTGATGTAGTTGAGCTAGTTATGGAACTTGAAGATGAGTTCGATATGGAAATTTCTGACGAAGATGCTGAAAAAATTGCAACAGTCGGTGACGCTGTGAACTACATAAATAGCCAGCAATAAGCGTAACAAAGTCCCGTCTACTTTCATGACGGGACTTTGAAAATTTATGTTAGTTTCAACACATTCAGCTGATCAATTGTCAGCCTTTTTCAGATGCTGGGAGCAATGTTTCCTTGCATGTAGAAAGAGAGACTCCATATAATCAGTATCCTTAAAGGCGATTAAGCCTACCTGGAGGTTGCTATGCCAAAACACTATAAAGACAAACAAAAACAGAGCAAAAAACTAGAGCAATTTAAAGAATTCCAGCAGCGCATTTCAGTACACTTTAAAAATGAAAAACTTCTATATCAAGCCTTTACACATTCCTCTTATGTGAATGAGCACCGGAAAAAACCTTACGAGGACAATGAAAGACTTGAATTTTTAGGAGATGCTGTTTTAGAATTGACCATCTCCCAGTTCTTATTTGCGAAATATCCAGCGATGAGCGAGGGAGATTTAACAAAACTGAGAGCGGCGATCGTGTGTGAACCGTCACTTGTGTCACTAGCACATGAGCTGTCCTTCGGAGACCTTGTCCTCTTAGGAAAAGGTGAAGAAATGACCGGCGGGAGAAAGCGTCCAGCACTCTTAGCTGACGTATTCGAGGCGTTTATCGGAGCACTTTATTTAGATCAGGGGCTGGAGCCTGTTGAACAATTCCTAGAAGCCTATGTGTATCCGAAAATTAATGACGGAGCCTTCTCACATGTGATGGATTTTAAAAGTCAGCTTCAAGAATTTGTTCAGCGCGATGGAAAAGGTGTGCTAGAATACCGAATTATGCATGAAAAAGGACCTGCACATAACAGGGAATTTGAAGCAAATGTATCTCTTCGCGGAGAAGTGCTTGGAATTGGAAACGGCCGCTCTAAAAAAGAAGCAGAACAGCACGCTGCACAGGAAGCACTTGCTAAATTGCAGAAACATCATATGAACCAATAAAATCCCCCTCGTCATTCAGGGGGATTTCACTCTGTTTTCTATCATCTTTTTTCACTTCATATGGTAAGATGATAGTACTTTAAATACATAAGGAGGATCACTCTCATGTTCCTCAAACGTTTAGACGTGATAGGATTCAAATCTTTTGCACAGCGAGTGACCGTGGACTTTGTCAAAGGTGTCACAGCTGTTGTTGGACCAAACGGAAGTGGCAAAAGTAATATTACCGATGCCATCCGCTGGGTACTTGGAGAACAATCAGCAAAAAGCCTCCGCGGAGAAAAATGGAAGACATCATTTTTGCAGGAAGTGACTCAAGAAAAAGAGTCAACTTAGCAGAGGTGACATTAACGTTAGATAATGAAGATCACTTTTTACCGATCGATTTTCACGAAGTCAGTGTGACAAGAAGGGTGTATCGTTCAGGAGAAAGTGAATTTCTCATAAACAATCAATCTGTCCGCTTAAAGGATATTATCGATCTTTTCATGGATTCAGGCCTCGGCAAGGAAGCTTTTTCTATCATCAGTCAAGGAAAGGTAGAGGAGATTCTATCGAGTAAGGCAGAAGAAAGAAGAAGTATATTTGAAGAAGCGGCAGGCGTCTTGAAATATAAAACAAGAAAGAAAAAAGCCGAGAATAAACTATTTGAAACGCAGGACAACTTAAACCGAGTGGAAGATATCCTGCATGAATTAGAAGATCAAGTAGAACCATTAAGGATGCAAGCATCGATTGCAAAGGACTATTTACAAAAAAAAGAAGAGCTTGAACATGTAGAAATTGCTTTAACCGTCTATGACATCGAAGTACTCCACGAAAAATGGACAACACTTGGCGAAGCTGTCGAGCGCTTCAAACAAGATGAAATGAAGCAGTCCACAGACATTCAAGCAAAAGAAGCCAAAATCGAAGAATCGAGAGACCGAATTCAGGCGCTTGATGAATCGATACATGACCTGCAAGAAGTTCTGCTTTTCACAAGTGAGGAATTAGAAAAGCTTGAAGGGAAAAAAGAGGTTCTAAAAGAACGGAAAAAAAATGCGGCCGCAAATCAAGGGCAGCTGGAAGAAGCCCTCGTTCGCTTAACCGAAAAGCAGGCTCTATTAACCGAAAAGATTGCCCAGCAGAAAATCACGCGGGACAGCCTGCAAGAAGAAGTGCAGCAGCTAAAAGATGAAGTGAAAACAAAACAGCATCAACTTTCGCTTCATAGTGAAGATGTGGAAGGTCAAATTGAACAGCTGAAAAGTGACTATTTTGATCTACTCAATGAGCAGGCTTCAATTCGAAACGAACGTAAATTACTAGAAGAGCAGCAGCGCCAAGCGGTCATGCAGCTAGAGCGTCTGACGCAAAATAACCAGAAACATATCGAAGAACGTGTGTCTGTCAAAAAAAAGAAGACGGAAGCAGATCAGCAGCTTTCAAAACTAGAAGAAGACATTTTGGCTCAGGTAAAACGCTTTAGAGAGGCGGAACAAAAGCTTGAGCAAATGAAACGTCAGTACGAGAAAAAAGAAACGGCTCTTTACCAAGCCTATCAATATGTACAGCAAGCGAAATCAAAAAAAGAGATGCTTGAATCGATGCAGGAAGACTTCTCAGGCTTTTTCCAAGGAGTCAAAGAGGTCTTAAAGGCAAAGGATCGGTTAGGCGGTATTCACGGTGCTATTGCAGAGCTGATTCAAACAGATCAGCAGCACGAGACAGCGATTGAAATTGCGCTAGGTGCAGCCACGCAGCACGTAGTTACCGAAAATGAAGCAGCTGCCAGACAGGCCATCGGATACTTAAAGCAGCATGCCTTTGGACGTGCGACCTTCCTGCCAATGAACGTGATCAAAGAAAGAAGCATTCAGTTCAGAGATGTCCAAACAGCCGAGCAGCATGCTGCATTTATCGGCGTAGCGAGTCACCTTGTTTCCTTTGATGAAAAGTATCAAAAGGTCATTCAAAGCTTGCTTGGAACCGTCCTCATCGTTAGAGACTTAAAAGGCGCCAATGAACTGGCGAAAATGCTCGGACATCGTTATCGCATTGTGACCCTTGATGGGGATGTCGTCAACCCAGGTGGTTCCATGACTGGGGGCGGCGTGAAGAAAAAGAACAACTCCCTCCTCTCAAGGAATCGAGAGATCGAAACATTGACAAAGCAGCTCGTTGAAATGGAAGAAAAAACAACGGTTCTTGAAAAAGAAACAAAAGAAACGAAGCAATCGATTGCAGAAAGTGAAATCCAATTAAATGAACTGCGTCAGCGCGGCGAAAAGCTTCGAGAAAAACAGCAAGAGCAGAAAGGCAAACTGTACGAACTGCAAGTAGCAGAAAAAAATATTAACTCTCATCTAGAGCTCTATGATCAAGAAAAAGAAGAATTACAGCAGCGTTCTACTGAACTGATAAGCAAGGACAAAGAGCAGCTAACCCTTGAAGCATCTATAGGTGAGAAACTCACGTCCCTTGATCAAGAGATCAACACGTTAACAAAACGTAAGCAGACCCAAAGCTCAACGAAAGAGGCCATTTCTTCGGAATTAACAGAGCTGAAAATCTCACTTGCAAAAAAAGAGCAGTCATTAGCTAATGAACAAGAAAAACTTTCGAGCTTAACCGCTGAATTAGAAGAGGCTGAAAAGACACTGATTGAAACAAAAGAAGACTTGTCACTCTTAACAGATGAAATGTCATCTAGCTCAAGCGGAGCAGAACAGCTAGAAGAAGCTGCAAAAGAGAAACTGGAAAATAAAAACAAAACGACAGCACTCATTTCAGAGCGTCGTAAACAGCGTCTGACCCTTTCTGAAACATTAGAATTTGCTGAACGTGAACTTAAAGAGCAAAAGCGACTTTACAAGCAACTCACTACAAGCTTAAAAGATGAAGAGATTAAGCTTGGCCGAATGGAGGTCGAGCTTGACAACCTCATCGCCTATTTAAATGAAGAATACGCGCTTTCGTTTGAAGGAGCAAAAGAAATGTATCATCTGACCTTAACACCAGATGAAGCAAGAAAACGAGTGAAACTGATCAAACTAGCCATTGAAGAGCTTGGAACAGTGAACTTAGGCAGTATTGATGAATATGAACGCGTGAATGAACGTTATCTCTTCTTAACAGAACAGCGAAATGATCTGACAGAAGCGAAAAATACGTTATTCCAAGTCATTGAAGAAATGGACCAAGAGATGACAAAGCGCTTTTCTGAGACATTCTCACAAATCCGTGGGCATTTTGAATCGGTTTTCCAAGCATTATTTGGCGGGGGAAGAGCAGATCTTAAGCTGACAGATCCAAACGATTTACTAAACTCTGGAGTCGATATTGTCGCACAGCCGCCAGGGAAAAAGCTGCAAAACCTAAGCCTGCTTTCAGGCGGAGAGAGGGCATTAACAGCGATCGCTTTACTATTCTCTATCTTAAAAGTCAGACCTGTTCCGTTCTGCGTGTTAGATGAGGTAGAAGCAGCGCTTGATGAAGCCAATGTCTTCCGTTTTGCACAATATTTAAAGAAATACAGCCAAGAAACACAGTTCATTGTCATTACTCACCGTAAAGGAACAATGGAAGAAGCAGACGTTTTGTATGGTGTCACAATGCAGGAATCAGGCGTCTCCAAACTTGTATCCGTCAAATTAGAGGAAACGAAAGAGCTTGTCCAGTAATTAAAGGAGGTTTTTGAACCAATGAGCTTTTTTAAGAAATTAAAAGAAAAATTTACGCAACAAACCGATTCAGTATCAGAAAAGTTTAAAGATGGACTTGAAAAAACGAGAACCTCATTTCAAGGGAAAGTAAACGAACTCATTTCTCGCTATCGTAAGGTCGATGAAGACTTTTTTGAAGAACTAGAAGAAGTTTTAATCGGTGCTGATGTCGGTTTTACTACTGTGATGGAACTGATTGATGAGCTGAAAAAAGAAGTGAAATTAAGAAATATTCAAGATCCAAGTGAAGTACAGTCGGTCATCTCCGAAAAACTTGTTGACATTTACAATAGCGGAGAAGAACAAATCTCTGAGCTGAACCTCGAAGACGGCCGTTTAAATA
The DNA here is from genome assembly GCF_002744245.1 of Bacillus pumilus. Classification (GTDB taxonomy): domain Bacteria; phylum Bacillota; class Bacilli; order Bacillales; family Bacillaceae; genus Bacillus; species Bacillus pumilus_M. The sequence goes on from NZ_NKHG01000051.1 coordinate 66,658, forward strand.
TCATTTTATTTGTTGGCGTCAACGGTGTTGGGAAAACAACGACAATTGGTAAGCTTGCAAACAAGCTGAAAAATGAAGGGAAATCCGTCATTTTAGCAGCAGGAGATACGTTCCGTGCAGGTGCTATTGAGCAGCTTGAAGTATGGGGAGAGCGTTCAGGTGTCCCTGTCGTCAAACAGACGGCTGGCTCTGATCCAGCAGCGGTTATCTATGATGCCGTTCAATCAGCAAAAGCGAAAAACGCGGATGTCCTCATCTGTGATACAGCAGGAAGACTTCAAAACAAAGTCAATTTAATGAAAGAACTGGAAAAAGTCAAGAGAGTCATTGAACGCGAAGTCCCAGATGCACCGCACGAAGTACTGCTTGCCCTTGATGCGACGACGGGACAAAACGCCATGGCACAAGCAAAGGAATTCTCTAAAGCGACAAATGTGACAGGGATCGCTTTAACAAAGCTTGACGGTACTGCAAAAGGCGGGATTGTTCTTGCGATTAGAAATGAACTAAATATCCCTGTGAAGCTCGTCGGTTTAGGTGAAAAGGTTGACGACCTACAAGAGTTCGATGCTGAATCGTATGTGTACGGTTTATTTTCAGATGTCATTGATAAAGAAGACTAACAAAAAAATGCCGGCTAAGTTGCTGGCATTTTTTAATTATATGCTGCTTGATGAACTGACAAGATAAAAACTTGACACATAGGTGAGAACCGTGTAAACTTAGTTGATGTAAAGGGAATGAACTTAACAAAGGGGAGAGAGCCCATGACGCTTGAAAAAACAACGAGAATGAACTACTTGTTTGACTTCTATCAATCGTTGTTGACCGCAAAGCAAAAGAGCTACATGTCGCTTTACTACCTAGACGATTTTTCCCTCGGTGAAATTGCGGATGAATATGAGGTATCAAGACAGGCTGTTTATGATAATATTAAACGGACTGAAGCGATGCTTGAACAATATGAAGAAAAGCTGCTCTTGTTTAAGAAATTTAAAGAGCGTAAAGAACTTCTCAAAAAAATGAGAGAGCTTGTAGCAGATTCCCCGCAAATGGAAGAAGCAGAAGCTTTAATTGAATCGCTTGAGAAATTAGATTAGGAGGCGGCACAGTATGGCATTTGAAGGATTAGCCGACCGACTGCAGCAGACGATTTCAAAAATCCGCGGCAAAGGAAAAGTGTCAGAGCAAGATGTAAAAGAAATGATGCGCGAGGTACGCCTTGCCCTTCTTGAAGCTGACGTCAATTTTAAAGTAGTCAAAGACTTTGTGAAAAAAGTAAGCGAGCGGGCAGTGGGACAAGAGGTCATGCAAAGCCTTACCCCTGGACAACAGGTCATTAAAGTAGTCAAAGAAGAACTCACTGAATTAATGGGTGGAGAAGAAAGTAAAATCGCCGTGGCGAAAAAATCTCCAACAGTCATTATGATGGTTGGTCTTCAAGGGGCAGGTAAAACGACTACCACTGGGAAGCTTGCCAATTTACTTCGCAAAAAACATAATCGTAAACCGATGATGGTGGCTGCAGATATTTACAGACCAGCAGCGATCCAGCAGCTTCAAACGCTTGGGAAACAGCTTGATATGCCAGTGTTTTCGTTAGGTGATCAAGTAAGCCCCGTTGAAATTGCTAAACAGGCGATTGAAAAAGCGAAAGAAGAACACCACGATTATGTGATTTTAGATACAGCAGGACGTCTTCATATCGATCATGAATTGATGGATGAGCTTCAGAAAGTAAAAGAAGTAGCAAATCCAGAAGAAATTTTCCTTGTTGTTGACTCCATGACAGGTCAAGATGCTGTCAATGTAGCAAAAAGCTTTAACGAACAGCTTGGCTTAACAGGTGTCGTTCTAACGAAACTAGACGGTGATACAAGAGGCGGGGCAGCACTTTCAATTCGAGCTGTTACAAATACGCCGATTAAATTTGCTGCACTAGGAGAAAAGCTTGATGCTCTGGAACCATTCCACCCAGAGCGGATGGCGTCAAGAATTCTTGGCATGGGAGATGTGCTTACGCTTATTGAAAAAGCACAAGCAAACGTGGACCAAGATAAGGCGAAAGAGCTTGAACAAAAAATGCGGACAATGAGCTTCACGCTTGATGATTTCCTCGAGCAGCTTGGCCAAGTTCGGAATATGGGTCCACTTGATGAACTGATCCAAATGATGCCGGGAGCCGGTAAAATGAAAGGGCTCAAAAACGTTCAAGTAGACGAAAAGCAGCTCAATCATATCGAAGCGATCATTAAATCAATGACCACCCAGGAAAAAGAACAGCCAGAGGTCATCAATGCAAGCCGAAGAAAAAGGATTGCAAAGGGAAGCGGAACATCAGTACAGGAAGTCAATCGCCTTTTAAAGCAATTTGACGAAATGAAAAAGATGATGAAGCAAATGACCAACATGTCCAAAGGAAAGAAAAAAGGCTTTAAATTACCATTTATGTAATTGGTTATACATGATAAAACCGTTGTTAAGAAAAAACACTTTACAAACCCTTTTATCATTGTTAATATACTATCTTGTTGAAATATTTTCGGAGGTGCTAGTAAAATGGCAGTAAAAATTCGTTTAAAACGTATGGGAGCAAAAAAATCTCCTTTCTATCGTATTGTTGTAGCAGATTCTCGTTCACCACGTGACGGTCGTTTCATCGAAACAGTTGGAACTTACAACCCAGTGGTATCACCAGCTGAGGTGAAAATCAACGAAGAATTAGCGCTTAAATGGCTTCAAAATGGTGCGAAACCATCTGATACAGTTCGTAACCTTTTCTCAAGCCAAGGAATTCTTGAAAAATTTCATAATGCGAAAAACAGCAAATAATGAATGAGCTGTCCTTGGAAGAATTGATTGTGTCCATCGTCGAGCCACTTGTTGATTTCCCAGAAGATATTCATGTATCTTCATTAGAAAAAGATGAGCAGGTGATTTACACACTGTCTGTCAATGCCAAAGATACCGGAAAAGTGATCGGAAAGCAGGGGCGTACAGCAAAAGCGATACGAACAGTCATTTTTGCAGCAGGTGCAGAGTCTTCTAAGAAAGTTCAACTTGAGATTGCTGACTAAAAAGGGAGAGGGCATAGGACCTCCCCTTTTTTTACACGTTTAAATCTATTTTTCGTTATACTGTAGAGGACAAATGCCTTCGGATAGGGGGACAAAAAGGAAGATGCAGATCATTCAACATGTCACCGTCATGCAAGTATTAACTGAAAGCAGTAAGGACAAACTGTTAACGACTTTTTTGGAGAAAAAAGAAAGACTAGAACGTGAGTGCAATCAACTTTATTTTCAATTAAAGAAACACGAAAAAGAGCCACATCAGCAAGAGGCGATCCCACAATTTCAAAAAGCCATTGATAAAAGGCAAGACAAGATCAGACAAATTGATTTTCAAGTAGAGCAGCTACATATTTTGCCGCTTGGAAGTGAAATGAAAGAAACAGAAGTGGATGCACTGGTTGAAGTGAAAATAGGTGATAAATGGGATGACAAAATGCAAGATAATGTCATCGTCGTCAAAGACGGTATCATCGTTGAAATACGTCAGGGGTGATTGAGAACATGGAGCTAGATTGGTTGAATGTCGGAAAAATTGTCAATACACACGGTGTGCGTGGTGAAGTTCGCGTTGTGTCAAAGACCGATTTCCCAGAAGAACGCTACAAAAAAGGAAGCGTCCTCTATATTTTTAAACTAGGTCAAAGGGAGCCGCTGAAAGTCACTGTAGCATCACATAGACAGCACAAACAGTTTGATTTGCTCACATTTGAAGAAGTAGGCTCATTAAATGAAGCGGAGCAACTAAAAGAATCAATCTTAAAAGTAGAAAAAGAACATCTCAGTTCATTAGATGAAGGGGAATTTTATTTTCACGAAATCATTGGCTGTGATGTGTATGATGAACAGGACAAACTAATCGGTCATATCAAAGAGATTTTAACACCAGGGGCAAATGATGTCTGGGTGGTTGGAAGAAAAGGCAAAAAAGATGTCCTCATCCCTTATATTCCATCTGTCGTCAAAAAGATCGATATCTCATCCAAAACAGTACACATTGAAGTGATGGAAGGGCTCATTGACGAATGAAAATCAACTTTTTAACGCTATTTCCTGAAATGTTCGAAGGGGTGCTTCACTCCTCGATCTTAAAAAAAGCTCAGGAGAAAGAAGCCGTCTCATTTGATGTCGTCAATTTTAGGGAGTATTCGGATCATAAGCATAAGACAGTGGATGACTATCCGTATGGCGGCGGTGCTGGCATGGTACTGAAAGCACAGCCTGTATTTGATGCGGTAGAAGATTTGACGAAGAAAGCGAGCAAGAAGCCCCGAATCATTCTTGTCTGTCCCCAAGGGGAAAGGTATACACAAAAAAAAGCAGAAGAGCTTGCAAAAGAAGAACATCTAATGTTCATTTGCGGCCACTATGAAGGCTACGATGAGCGCATCAGGGAGCATCTTGTCACAGATGAAATCTCAATCGGAGATTTTGTTCTCACAGGCGGAGAGCTGCCAGCGATGATGATTGCAGACAGTGTGGTCAGGCTTTTGCCTCATGTGCTTGGAAAAGAAGCGTCTCATATCGAAGATTCATTTAGTACAGGTCTGCTTGAACACCCGCACTATACAAGACCAGCTGATTATAAAGGACTGAAAGTGCCGGATGTGCTGCTCTCTGGAAATCATGCCAAAATAGAAGAGTGGCGGCGCAAAGAATCCTTGAAGCGAACCTATACAAGACGTCCTGATTTGATTGATTCATGCAAAACATTAACAGAAGAAGAAAAAAGATGGCTTTGGCAGCTTCATAATGACTAGATTGTATTGCACACGGCATAGAGGTATGGTATGATACTACTTGTGACTTGGACGGCTTGCCGATTCAAGTTTGAAAACGATGTTCCGCTGCAATGAAGAAAGAGGACATGAGCATCTGTTGGAAGGAGTTGAAAACGATGCAACATTTGATTGAAGAAATCACAAAAGAACAATTACGCACTGATCTTCCTGCGTTCCGTCCTGGTGACACTTTACGTGTACACGTTAAAGTTGTCGAGGGTACTCGTGAGCGTATCCAGATCTTTGAAGGTGTTGTAATTAAGCGTCGTGGTGGTGGAATCAGCGAAACTTTCACAGTTCGTAAGATTTCTTACGGTGTAGGCGTTGAGCGTACATTCCCTGTACACACACCAAAAATCGCTAAGATCGAAGTTGTACGTCACGGTAAGGTACGTCGTGCGAAACTGTACTACCTACGTGAACTTCGCGGTAAAGCGGCTCGTATCAAAGAAATCAGACGATAATGATATCAAAGGAAAGAGCTTGTTACCTGTAACAGGCTCTTTTTTTGTACAATGTATAGAGACAACCGATAGAAGAGAGAAGGTGCACATATGACGATTCAATGGTTTCCAGGCCATATGGCAAAAGCAAGACGTGAAGTCACAGAAAAATTAAAGCTCATCGACATCGTATTTGAATTAACGGATGCAAGAATTCCGATGTCCTCTAGAAACCCAATGATCGAAGAAATCCTTCAAAACAAACCCAAAATCATGCTCTTAAACAAAGCAGACAAAGCAGATCCTCGTATGACAAAGGAGTGGCAGGCGCATTTTGAAGAGCAAGGTGTTCGGTCACTTGCCATTAACTCTGTCGATGGACAAGGATTAAATCAGATCATCACGACTTCAAAAGAAATCTTAAAAGAAAAATTCGATCGTATGAAAGCAAAAGGCGTCAAGCCGCGCGCGATTCGAGCGCTGATTATCGGAATTCCTAATGTCGGAAAATCGACTTTGATCAATCGATTAGCAAAGAAAAACATCGCCAAAACAGGAGATCGACCTGGTATTACCACAGCGCAGCAATGGGTGAAGGTAGGGAAAGAACTTGAGCTGCTCGATACCCCTGGAATCCTCTGGCCGAAATTTGAAGATGAGCAAGTAGGACTCCGGCTGGCGGTAACTGGAGCAATCAAAGACTCAATCATCAACTTACAGGATGTCGCCGTGTATGCACTGCGTTTTCTAGAAGAGCACTATCCAGAGCGATTAAAAAAACGCTATGACCTAGAAGAAATACCTGAGGATACGGTTGAGCTGTTTGATGCTATTGGTACAAAGCGTGGCTGTTTGATGAGTGGAGGCTTCATTAATTACGACAAAACCACCGAAATCATTATTCGGGATATACGAACTGAAAAATTTGGTCCCCTCACTTTCGAGAAGCCTGAAAGCTAAAAGACACGCAGTTCATGCGGGTCTTTATTTTTTGTGAAAAACTGCCGATATAAAAAAGGAGGCTGCCGAAAAGTCGATGTACACCGTAAAACAAATGAAAGAACTCATAGAAGAGCACGCCCACGACGAGTCATACATTCGTGAGCTTGTAAAAGATGATACAAGAAAAAGCGTCCAAAAGCTCATCGAAAAGTGGCGCAAAGAGAGAGAAAAGCAGCAAGAACTACATGCGGCATGGAATCGAATGCTGCAATTTGAACACCAAGCAAAGGCGCAAGGATACACGTGTATTGCTGGTATAGATGAAGCGGGAAGAGGACCGCTTGCAGGCCCAGTTGTCGCAGCAGCTGTTATATTAAAAGAAGAGACTGTTCTGCTCGGTTTAAACGATTCAAAGCAATTATCTGAGAAAAAAAGGTTGGTCTATTATGATCTGATTCAAGAGGAAGCACTTGATGTCGGAATCGGCATTGTTGATGCGGCTACGATTGATGAAATCAATATTTACGAAGCTTCAAGATTGGCAATGATGAGAGCTGTCGAGCAGTTAACTCATATACCTGATTATCTACTCATAGATGCGATGACGCTCCCGCTTCCTACTCACCAGGAGAATATCATTAAAGGAGATGCAAAAAGTGCATCCATCGCAGCGGGTGCATGTATTGCAAAGGTGACAAGGGATCAGATGATGGAAGAGTACGGGCGCCAGTATCCTGAGTATCAATTTGAAAAGCATAAAGGATACGGGACGAAAGAGCACCTGACAGCTATTCAAAAACATGGTGCTACTCCCATTCATCGATTATCGTTTGCACCAGTTAAATCCGTTATTTCATAAATTTTTGATACAAGGAGGCTGCCTGTGATGACAAGAGTTGAAGACATACATACAGCACTGAACAGTCGGTTAAATACAGCAGAATCTGTTCCGTTAAACACCGAAGGTAAAGAAAATGTGCACCGGTTAATTCTCGGCAAAGTACTCAAAATGCTTGGAGATGATACAGCGCTTGTTCAAATAGGCTCGACTAAAATAAAAGCGCAGCTAGCGGCTCAGCTAAAGGCAGATGCCTTCTATTGGTTCCAATTTGAACAAGAAGGTGGAGGCAGCCTCAATAAACTAAGGCCCGTTCAACAATTTGATCAAGATCCCAAGACGTTAAAGGATGCAGCAGCCAAATTATTAGAAGGCCTGTCACTTAAAAATGGGCTTGAAACAATGCTGACAGCTACAGCCTTCTTAAAAGAAAAGTCGGTCATCAACGAAACAGAGTTAAAAACTGCAGTGAAATGGATCGAACAGCTTCAAGGAGCTGATGTCAAAAAAGGACTGCAGGCACTCCTATTTGCCTTAAAAAAAGATTTGCCGATTCAGCAAGGAGTGCTCCAGTCAATATTAGCAGTAAAATCATCCTCTGCTCTGCATCAGGATATGACAGCGCTGCTAGATCGATTAACACAACTCCCGAAGCACTCAGACGCCACACAAGCCCTTACACAAGCTATTCGGTCTGTCATAGATGCAGAGACTAACGTCCATGCAGAAAAGCTCTTATCGGTGCTTCTAGCAGCGAAAGAAGGCCAAGTGAAGCAAGGAGGCAGTGTGCCAGCAACTCCTAATCTTAATCCGTCTCAGCAAACAGGGAATAACGAAGCCTCAATTGTCCAAGGCCGGCAGATAGATCCAGTCAACCAGCCTACCGTGCAGCAGTCACTAAGTCCAAAGCAGTTGATGGTCCCGCTTCTGCAAATAGAGCGAATATTGACAAGCATGACAAAGCAAGGTCCAGATGGACATCAGCAGCCAGATGTAAAGCAGTTCACATCACTTATTCAAGGGCTCCAGCAGGTAGGGTCTCAGCCTGATGCAAAGGCAGCCGTGCTTCAAAAAGAATTTCCGTTCCTTTCAAAAACAGAGGCAAATGCATTGGCTCAGGTCATTCAGCAGACTGAACCAACATTAAGTAATAAAACAGACGTGCTCGATTTACTCATGACGATGAAAAAAGCGATAGGTATACGCGATGAAATCGGTATGCTCAAACTACTGGAAAAAGGCAGCCAAGATGTAAAAAGTCAGGAGCTCCACCAATTAAAGCACGTCTTAAATGATGTGAGGCAGGCTGACTTACCAGAGCACGTAAAAAAAGAAGTGGATCAATTGTTTCATAGATTAAATGGCCAATTATTTGTGCAGCAAGAAAACCAAACCGTTAGTCAAATGATGGTCTCTTATCCTCTTTTCTCAAAACATAGTGTTCAAGATTTAACCTTTATTCTAAAAGGACACAAGAAAAAAGATGGCTCTATTGATATTTCTCAGTGTCGTTTAATGTTTTACTTAAACATGGAAAACCTTGAAGAAACATTAATAGACTGTACGATTCAGCAAAAGGTCATGGCGATTACAGTCGAGACTGCCTATGAACTGCAAGGGACGATTAATCCAATGATTCCAGCTGTTCGAGAGAACTTAAATGCTCTAGGATACAGTTTAACGGGTATTACAGCAAAGAAGAGACAAGAGCCAATCGATCCGTCTCAATTTCTAGATGAACACTTTCATAAAATCAGCGAGAAAGGGCTGGACTTACGAGTATGAAGGATTCAAAACCGCTTAGAAGAGCGGTCGCTCTACATTACGATGAAGAAAAA
>NZ_NKHG01000066.1 GCF_002744245.1 Bacillus pumilus
GGTCTATTTTACCAACACAAAGTATGTCATTAAATAGGAATAAAGGTACAAAAAACACAACATCATTATTTGATAAAGGTAAGGCGCATCTCAATAAAAGCGGACACAAATTAAGGCACACCTTATTGTGCTCAATGATCAGCGTCTGCGAGTTTTTTTCCGGTCAAAATATTTCGTTCGTGCTGCTTGTCTCTATCATACGGTGGTTCTCAATAAGGTCTCCTTTTCATTCCACTTTGTTTTTCATCTGACAATCCTCCACCCTTTCCTGCTCCGACTGAGCAGTTCATATTTTTTAAGTGGTTCATAGAGATAAACACGTTGTCCATCCTCTATGCGGATATTTTGATCGTTTACGTGTCACTTGAGGCAGCTCCGCCTTCCTTTTTAATCATTCCCATCATAATCGTCTGTGTCACTTTCAGCGGAATCTGGTTCATCCTCTGCTTCTTCCGATTTTTCATTGGTTAGGCTTCTATGTTTGGTAGAAAACATAGAATTCCAAATGTCTTCAGCAAGTGCTGTGCAGCTACTGGGTGCCATTTTTCCATAAACAAAGCACACCCGCATGAGTGTGCTTTGTTACGATTTAGATTTAAGCAATTGGAGCATGATATCTGCTGTTTCGGAAACAAATTGAATGATGAGTTCCAATTCTTCTGGTTGTATTCATTTGTAAGCTTTTTGGTTGATGTCGATAAGGGTAGAAATAGTTTTTTTACCTGTGATTTCCTAGCGGTCAATGGAACAATGATAACCCTTCGCTTGTCCTTTGGGTCATTCTCCCTTTTGACGTAGCCTGCTTTTTCAAGCCGGTCAATAAGAGCCGTGACTGTACCTGAGCTAAGACCTGTTTTTTTACTTAATTCACCAGCTGGAGTGGTCCGAGTTCGTTTAACAAATCGGCTGATTTGAGATTTGTTGGGAAAAGGCCGGCCGCTTGGTGGAATAAAACCGTTCGTGTGGCAAGCCGTCTCATCGTATGAATGATTAGGTCCGCTCGGTCTTCAGCCTCGTTCTTTATTGACAGCTTGTTATCCTCCCTTTAAAATCAATTTATCTTGATCATCAAGATAAATGTTCACTTACTTTATCATTAAGTTGATCATAGCAATAAAGAGAAGAGAACGTAAGCAGGAGGTAAATGAAATGAATACTGTGAATAAAGGCAAGGCGTCCACTCGCTTTGTTGTCATCGGTTTGCTGTTAGGGATTTTTATGGCAGCGATGGACAACACCATTGTCGCAACAGCGATGGGAAGTATCGTAGCAGATTTGGGCAGTTTTGATAAATTTGCTTGGGTGACCGCTTCTTACATGGTGGCAGTGATGGCCGGAATGCCGATTTATGGAAAGCTTTCTGATATGTATGGTCGAAAGCGTTTTTTTCTGTTTGGACTTATTTTCTTTTTAATTGGATCTGCGCTGTGCGGTATTGCACAAACGATGGATCAGCTCATTATTTATCGCGCCATTCAAGGGCTTGGAGGCGGCGCACTTCTTCCGATCGCTTTCACAATTATCTTTGACATCTTTCCGCCTGAAAAGCGAGGAAAAATGTCAGGTATGTTTGGTGCAGTGTTTGGCTTGTCGAGTGTATTAGGCCCGCTGTTAGGTGCACTTATTACAGATTCGATCGGCTGGCATTGGGTTTTTTATATTAACGTGCCAATCGGTGTCGTCAGTGTGTTCTTGATCGCAAGGTACTATCAGGAATCGCTTGAGCATCGTAAGCAGAAAATCGACTGGTCAGGTGCCATTACGCTTGTCGTTGCGGTTGTGAGCTTGATGTTCGCACTTGAGCTTGGCGGAAAATCTTACGCTTGGGATTCTGTACAGATCATCACACTATTTGCCGTGTTTCTTGTGTTTGGTACAATCTTTTTTATCGTTGAACGTAAGGCTGAGGAACCGATTATTTCATTTTGGATGTTTAAAAATCGTTTATTTGCGACATCTCAAATATTGGCGTTTTTATATGGCGGGACGTTTATTATTCTTGCTGTCTTTATCCCTATTTTCGTGCAGGCGGTGTACGGTGAATCTGCGACAAGTGCAGGTTTCATCTTAACACCAATGATGATAGGGTCAGTGATTGGCAGTATGATTGGTGGAACGATGCAGACGAAAGTGCCTTTTAGACGTCTTATGACGATCTCTGTGATTTCATTTTTCGCTGGGATGCTGCTGCTTGCCAATATGTCAGCAGATACAGCTAGACTGTGGCTCACGCTCTTTATGATGGTATCAGGCTTTGGTGTCGGCTTTAGCTTCTCCCTTCTGCCATCTGCTTCAATGAATGATCTCGCTCCGCGCTATCGCGGCAGTGCAAACTCAACCAATTCGTTTATGAGATCACTTGGGATGACGTTAGGTGTGACGATTTTCGGGACGATTCAAACCAATGTCTTAACGAATCGTTTAGCAGATGCTTTTAGCGGAATGAAAGGAGCCCCTTCTCAAATTGGCGATCCGCAAGCTATTTTCCAAGAGGGTGCCCGCGCACAAATTCCGCCTGATATTTTAAATAAAGTCATCGACGCGATGTCACAAAGTATTACGTACGTGTTTATGATTGCTTTATTTCCGATTGCACTTGCGGCGATTACGGTCGTATTTATGGGAAATGCTCGAATGCGCACATCAAATGAAATGAAAGAAAGCGAATAATGTTAAAAGCAGAGCGATTTGGCTCTGCTTTTTTTCTCATTGATATAGAAGATAGGCTTTGCCTTCACTTCCAACGATCCGTATTTTAGATGTGACCATGTCCTTTGCTGCTTGTTTTGCTTTTTGTAAATACATACGAGGATCTAAGCTTTCAGGTTCACGTGAGAAATGATCACGAATGGCTTCGGAGTATGCATTTTTAAGTTCAGTTGAGACATTGACCTTTGCCATACCAAGTGCAACACATCTTCTGACATCCTCATCCGGTACAGCTGAACCCCCGTGAAGGACAAGGGGTACATCGACAAGCTCTGCAATTTGTTCAATTCGGTCAAAGTCAATATCCGGTACCCCTTTATAAATGCCGTGGGCCGTGCCGATAGCGGGTGCTAAGGTTGGCACCCCTGTTTCTTCTATAAATTGACGGCACTCTGATGGAATGGCCTTTTCAGCATCCTTATCATCCACTACGATGTCATCTTCTACGCCGCCTACCTTGCCTAACTCCGCCTCAACATTCACACCTACTTTTAATGCCAGGTCAACCACTTCTTTAGTACGGCGTACATTTTCTTCATACGAATGCATGGATGCATCGATCATAACGGATGTATACCCAGCCCGAATACACGTGAGGATCACATCAAAGTCCGTACAATGATCCAGATGAAGACCGATCGGGATTTGATATTGGTCAGCTGCCGCCTTCACTGTATCTGCAATGGCTTTTGCTCCAAGAGAGTGAACCGTTCCAACCGTCGTTTGTAAAATAACAGGTGACTTTAATTCAGCTGCTGTTTCGAGCACCCAATAGATACTGTCAAAGGAGTGCACATTAAATGCCACAATTCCGTATTTTTCTTTTTTTGCAGCCTCAAGCATGGGTGTTGTGGAAAGTAAAGGCATGGTCAAACATCCTCTCTAGTCAAAAAATCTGTTTTTAATACAGCGAGCATTTCTTCATTCGTTCTTGTTTCTAGCAGCTTTTGTCGTTTTGCTTCATCCATTAAGCCTCGTGAAAGTGCAGAAAGTGCTTTTAAATGAGTTGTCCCTGCTTCATTTTTTGGAATGAGTAAGGATAAGAAGAAAAAACAGGGCTTTCCATCAAAAGCGTCCCATTCAATTCCAGTTTCAGTGCGGACGATCACTAGTGCCGGTGCTTTAATGGCTTCTGACTGTGTATGCGGAATGGCAAATCCATCTTGAAAGCCGGTTGTACTAAGAGCTTCCCTTTCAGCTAAGCCTTTTTTGACATCCTCTGGCGATGTACAAACACCTGCTTTGTAAGCAATATCAGAAATGGCCGTGAAAACGCCTGCCTGTGAAGAAGCTGTTTCATGAAGCTTCATATAAATATGTTCCATTATTTCTCTTCCTCCCTATTAAACTGCGGCTTTGTCTATTTTTTTACGGTAAAGACCGTATAGAATCGCACCTATCAATGATCCGATCAATATGGAAAGAACCCACTGAAATGCGCCTGTGACGACTGGAAGGACAAGGAATCCGCCATGCGGAGCGGGAACCTGAACGCCAAACAGATAAGTCAAAATAGCAGAGATGGCTGAACCAAACATGATAATTGGCAGGACAACGACTGGGTTTTTTGCAGCAAACGGGATGGCTCCTTCGGTAATATGTGTAGCGCCCAGAATATAGTTGATCGCACCTGCATTTCGTTCTTGCGGTGTGAAATGCTTCCGGAAAATCGTTGTCGCAATCGCAATGATGAGCGGAGGTGTAATACATGCTGCAGACACACCTGCCATGAAATAAAGGTTGCCTTGTGCAAGTAATGCTGTTCCTGTCACATAGGCTGCTTTGTTAAAAGGGCCTCCCATATCAAATCCACACATAGCTCCAACAATTAACCCTAAGAGCAGTGGATTTGTCGATTGAACGGATGAGAGAAAATCCATTAATGCATTATTTAACCCTGTAATTGGAACTAATAGAGGTGTCATCACCGCTCCAATCAAGAATATACCGAATACGGGATAGATGAAGATCGACTTTAACCCATCAAGTGATGCAGGTAATTTTTGAAGCAGGAATTGAAGCAATAGAATGATATATCCTGCTGCAAAACCGGCAATAATACCGCCTAAAAACCCGGCCCCTCCATCGTTTGCAAGCAGGCCTCCTATAAATCCAACAACCATTCCAGGGCGTCTTGCGATCGAATCAGCGATAAATGCCGCTAAAATAGGAACCATTAAGCTAAAGCCAAGTCCGCCAATGCTTTTCAAATAGGCAGCAAACGGGTGATACGTTTCATGTTGAGGATCAGCAGAGTAGATGCCAAATAGAAAAGAAATGGCAATTAAAACCCCGCCTCCTACTACAAATGGAAGCATGTGTGATACACCGTTCATTAAGTGCTTATAGATGGTGTGTATCCATTTATTTCCTGACTTTTGTTGAGCTGATGTTTTCTCAGTAACAGCAGCCCTTCCTTTCACTTGATGGATGGGTGCATCTCCATTTAAAATGGTTTGAATCAGCTCAGCTGGGGTTCGAATGCCTTTAGAAACAGGTACCTCTATGAGAGGTTTTCCGTGAAATCGATCTGTTTGCACATCTTTGTCAGCTGCAATGATGACACCATCTGCTTCCATAATGTCTTCATCGGTTAAAGCGTTTTCAATTCCTACTTGACCATGCGTTTCTACTTTGATGTCAACGCCTAATTGCTCAGCAGCGATTTTTAATGCCTCAGCTGCCATAAATGTGTGCGCAATGCCTGTTGGACAGCCGGTTGCAGCGACGATTTTTTTACGGCCCATGTGAACTCCCCCTTTATATCCTTTGAATGTGTATTTGCTCGATCAGTGAATGAATGTCATGTAAATCACTTAAGCCTTTCGAAAAGGCGGTAGATGCTCCTGTTGCAATGCCGTAGCGTAAGCATTCTTCAGCTGGTTGTCCTTCAAACTGTTTACTAAGAAATGCTGCGAGCATGGTATCTCCAGAGCATGCTGTGTTGATCACCGTGCCTATTGGTGCATTCCCTTTTAATACGATTTCGTTTGTTATGAATAGAGCACCTTCACCTCCGCGGGAAATGAGCACTTGCTCTGCACCCATCTCGATTAACTTTTTTCCTGATTGTATGAGTTCTTTTTCTGTTAAACGGTGTGTTTTTCCAAAAAAAGCGGCCATTTCTTCTTCATTCGGTTTTAATAAATACGGCTTGTACTGGAGTGTCTCGAGAACCGAAACGGAGCTTGTGTCTAAAATGAACTTGACGTCGTTTTGATGGCAAATCGCGGCTACTTCCGAAAAAATACTGGCCGGTACGCCCTTTGGCAGACTGCCTGACATAATGAGGGTGCCCCCGTGCGGGATTGCCGCAATTTTCTCACGAAAGGCTTGAAGCGCTTTTGCCTCAATGGCAGGTCCTTGATTCACGAGCTTATATTCTTCTGTTGTGTTAATAAAGACGTTAATACGTGTAATCCCTTCAACTGGGATAAAATCGGTATGAATGGAGAGATCCTTTAAGGATTGCTCAATATAAGAACCTGAAAACCCAGCAATAAATCCTAATGCAGTGCTGGTGAAGCCATATTTCTTTAGCATAATGGAGACATTGACGCCTTTTCCATTCGGCTGATAATCCTCATCATCCGTGCGGTTGACTGTATCTGCCCGCATTTCTTTTAATGCAATATATAGGTCAATAGCAGGATTTAAGGTGCAGGTATAAATCAATTGGTTTCACCTTCTTTCTTTTCTCTAAAGAAAGTATCTCATACGATTCAGTGAAAATGTTTTCAGATTGTGTAAAGGTTTTCATGAGAAAAAGCCTTCCAGCACATAGTCTAGAAGGCTTTCTTATGTTATTTCATTCGAATCACGTAGGCATCTAGTAAAATGCGGGCAATGACATGAAGAGACAGGCGTGAACGGACTTCATAATCTGGGAAGAAAGATTGTTCGCCTTTATACCCGACTAGTGTCATGTCTGATATTTTACTTAATGTAGAATCAATTCTTGTTGTGACGGTGATGGTCGTGACCTGCTTCATACTGAGATTTTGACAGGCCTCAACAAGTTCAGCTGTTTCACCATTTAATGAAACAAAGATGGCAAGTTCATGTTTATTAATGTCCCGCGATTTTAACCGAATGATATTCGGATCGTCGTGCACTTCGCATGTTTTTCCGATGAGCTGTAATTTGATGGTCATCTCTTTGGCAATCATCTCTGAAAAGCCTCTGCCAAAAATATAAATTTTGTCTGCATCATGTATCTTTTGAACCGCATCCTCAATTTGCCCAATACTTTGCAGCTGTATCGTTTTTAAAACCTCTTCTTCGTTTTTCCGAATCGCCAGTTTGATGTCTTCATCAATATTTTTCAGCTGATCACTGGCATCTGTCATTTTTTTCTCTTGTTTTAATCGATATTTAAAAGATGTATAGCCGTTGTAGCCAATTTTCTTCATCAGCCTGACAATAGTGGCTGTCGACACATTGGCTCTTTCGCTTAAAGTGACAATGGATAAGGTGGAGATATCCTCTAAATGCTGGTGAATATAATGGAGTAAATAACGCTCTGTTTCACTTAACGTTTGATACACATCACTTGGAATTTGAAATAATGATTCATTCAATTCGATTCCCCCTTACTCATTTCATACTATAATTAAATGACCTGTGAAAACAAGGTGATTCTTTCGTCCTGTATTTTTCAATGGAAATTTTTCAATGGAAGGCAAAATGAGTGAAATTTTATTTTTAACATAAGATAAGAAAAAGAAGTGCTGGTTTGAAAGGAGCTGATCACCATGCTTCACCTCTTACTTTTTCTTATCCTTATCCTTTTGTATGTGGTGTATGTATTTTTGACCGCGTTCGTTTTGTTTTATTTACCTGTTCAAAAATCATGTAAAAAGCATTGCATCTATAAAGCCTCATCAATTTCAGGAGACGATCAGGGCACAAATCAGGTCATGCTTCTTGATGACGGGTTTGAATCTGGTCAGGTCAGAATCCAAATGATTCGTGAGGCTAAAAGGGTGATCCGTCTGAGCTATTATTCCATTCAAAAAGGAAAAACCGC
Source organism: Bacillus pumilus (assembly GCF_002744245.1). Taxonomy (GTDB): domain Bacteria; phylum Bacillota; class Bacilli; order Bacillales; family Bacillaceae; genus Bacillus; species Bacillus pumilus_M. The sequence continues at coordinate 7,739 of NZ_NKHG01000066.1, forward strand.
TGAATGGGTACTTGGTGCATTAATTGAGGCAGCTGATCGAGGAGTAAAAGTTCAGCTATTGTTAGATGGCATCTGTCACAGCCTGCGTGGACCTCTGAAGCATTTGCGCTATGCTGTAGCGAATCATCCGAACATGGCGATTCGATTTTATGAGCCCTTTCGTTTGTTCAAGCCATGGACGTGGCATAATCGCCTTCATGATAAGTTGATTTTGGCTGATGGACGAGTCGCTGTGATGGGCGGAAGAAATATCGGTGATAAATACTTTGCAGATCAGCCGCCGAAAGACTTTGCTTATGACCGCGATGTGCTACTTTACAACGCCAAAAAGGGAAAAGTATTAGATGAAATGGAACAATATTTTGTTTATCAATGGAATCATCACTTTACGAAAAGAACAAAAGGTGTGTTCTCCAAACGAAAAGAAAAAAAAGGGGAAAAACTACGGAAGCAGTTGCTCATGTCCTATCAAGAAGCCATACGTACAAAAGAACCTTTTGTTATGTCATCCTTTGATTGGGCAAACGATGGCACTTCTGTAAAACAGATTGCATTTTTCACAAATCCAGTGGAGCGCTTGAATAAGCGTCCTCTCGTGTTGAAAAAGTTAAACGATCTCGCTCACCGAGCAAAGCGTTCTGTTCTCATTCAGACACCTTATGTGATACCAACACGCCCAATGAAGGATGGGATCACTCCTTTATCTAAAGGCATTCAAACGACGGTTGTCACGAATTCCCTGACAGCGACACCAAATCCTTTAGCATTTGCAGGATATTTAAGCACAAAAAAGGAACTGATAAAAACAGGTGTACATTTATATGAATATGAAGGTCCGTATTCTATTCATGGGAAATCGATGGTCATTGATGATTACTTAAGTATTATCGGGACATATAATTTGGATGCGAGGTCTAGTTTTTTAAATACAGAATCGATTTTGGTCATTGATAGTGCGCCGTTTGCGTTATCTCTCACGCAAGCAATCGAACGGAAAATCGCCTATAGTGTTCTCGTCGCTAAGGACCGAACGGCATATCAAGCGAGCGCCTATGGGCAGAAAAAAAAGCCTTTGATGAAAAGGCTCCTTTTAAATGGCTTATCAACGATAACCGTTCTTTGGCGACGATTGATCTGAAAAAGGGCAGCTACTTTTGTGGCAGCTCTTTTTCATGCGAAGAATCTTCGTCTGCTTGCTCAAATTTGGTGAGCTTAAAAACCAAGATCCCGGCAACGATAACAAGAACACCCAATAGTTTTGTAAAAGAAAAATCTACTTTTGTTAATCCAAGCCAGCCAAGCGAATCAAACACAAGCGCACACCCTAGCTGTGAGGTCAGGACAATTGAGATCCCATAAGTGGGGCCAAGACGTTTGATGCTCTGAACAAGGCAGATGACAACCCCTACACCAATGGCTCCGCTCACCCAGTACCAAGCCTCCATATGTCTTAATTGAAACATACCAGTTCCTTCTAACAAGAGACCCATCAGGAGAGAAGCGATAAAACCCATTCCAAGAACAAGTGTCGTTGTGGACCAAGAGCCTGTATGCTCATTGACCTTACTATTAAAAATGGTTTGTAAGCTGACAAGTGCACCAGCCGTGATGGCTAATATTATTCCTATGATCATATATAAATCCCTTCGTTTCTTTTATTCATAAATGTTGTGCCCTGCTATTTCTAATAGCCCTTTCCGATCGCGAATTGCAATCGCTCCTCTTCGCCTTTCAATCAGCCCCTTTTCCCTGAATTGCTGAATCACCCGGTTAATATGACGATAGCTCGTTCCAATTAAGCTTGCTGCATCAGTGAGACGAAGCGCGCGTGTGGGGGCGGTGTCATCATCTGTTAAAACAGACAATAAATAGCTTGCGAGCCTGACCTCGACAGGATATAAAAGGTGGAAGCTTAAATCATTTGATTTGGTATAAAATTTATTTGTGATGCCTTCTAGTAAAAAGGTTAAAACACGCGGGTCATCCTTTGCATGGCGCATCATCGCTTGATGGGAAATTCTTAGCATATGTACTTCTGTGACGGCTTCGACTGTATTGACCATATCTGTCTGTTTGACGTATTCAATATCTCCAATCGCTTCAAGAGGATTTTTAAAACAAAGAATAAAGGTTTTTCCTTCCTTTGTGGTGGTAAAAATCTTTAATTTTCCTTTCACTAGCAAGTACATGTACTCCCTCTTATCCCCTTTTGAACAAATCAGCTCGCCTTGCTGATAGCGCCACAAGCTCACATGTGGCATCAAAGTCTTGTGAAAGACGTTCTGTAATTGATGCGCTTTAATATAAGAGGCGAAAAGTGATTCATCATGAAGCTGCTCCATCTGGCTCCCTCCTTTATAGCTGTAAAATGATCACGCCCACGATCATCAAAAGGATTCCTGCATAATGTGGCCATTTCATTTTTTTCTTCTGAACACCAAACCATCCTTTTGCATCTATTGCAAAGGTAAAAGCAAGCTGTGCAATCAGTAAAGCAGCGATGGTGAGTGTCACACCGATCATTTGAATCGCAGTGACTTCATTAAAAATAATGGTGGCGGCAAATGCGCCGCCTATTAAATAGAGTGGCTGCACCTTTTGATATTCTCTAAAGTGCCCATCCCTTACGATCAGTAAAATGAAAAGAGAGATGATAAAACCGGTCAGCTGCGTGATGGTTGCCGCCTGCCATGTACCGATATCTTGACTAATTCTTGCATTGGCTACACCTTGAAGCGTAATACAAGCGCCTCCTAATAAAGCGAAAATAACACCTTTCATTCTTTCAAATGCTCCTTCTTTTTTCATTCTAGTTCCATTAAATGATAGTTGCCCTGATGTTGAAAAGGACATATGTCCCACTTTGCGTATTATATCAGAAACTTTTTCTTTTGCAGTTTCTTCGTTTTAGATTTTTCACAGTGGGTACAGTTTTATATCAGCTGAAAACAGAATATTGAATTGAATCACATATAAAAAGGAGACATGTCAGTATGAGAAATCAAGAGAAACACTTTATTCATGGAGAATGGGTCGCATCAACAGGAAACGAAACAACGGAGGTCATCAATCCCGCAACAGAGGAAGTCATTGGCACAATTAGCTTAGGAACAAAAGAAGATTTAGATAAAGCTGTCAAAGCAGCTCGTGCAGCCTTCCCTTCTTTCTCAAAAACGTCTCGAAATGAACGAGTAGAGATGCTTGAAAACATTGTGCGCGGGTACGAAAAGCGTAAGGATGAATTAGTAGAAGTCATGACACAAGAGCTCGGTGCACCGCTAAAAGTGTCAGAAGAGGTTCATTACAAGATGGGGCATGAACACTTCTCTAAAGCAGCGGAAGCACTTAAATCCTATACATTTACCGAGGATCGCGGCGGGCATACCATTATAAAAGAAGCTATTGGCGTCAGTGGATTAATCACACCTTGGAATTTCCCAACGAATCAAACGTCACTTAAAATTGCTGGTGCGATTGCAGCAGGCTCACCAGTTGTTTTAAAGCCTGCGGAAATGACGCCATTTGCCGCGATGATTCTTGCAGAAATCATTGATGAAGCAGGCGTACCAAAGGGTGTCTTCAACCTAGTGAACGGAACAGGTGAAGTCATTGGAGACGGCATTAGCTCACATCCTGATATTGACTTTGTTTCATTTACTGGATCAGGTGCAGTCGGTTCTAAAATAATGGAAAACGCTGCAGACAATATTAAGAAAGTTGCCCTTGAACTTGGCGGGAAATCCCCTCTTATCGTCTTAGACGATGCAGATGTAGATGAAGCAGCAGAAACGGCCGTTCATCATATTGCGATGAATACAGGTCAAGTGTGTTCCGCAGCTACACGTGTGCTCATTCCAGAATCAATGAAAGATACGTTTGAGAAAGCGCTTGTGAATGCCCTGCCGAAGTTTACAGTTGGTGATCCGAGAGAAGATCACGCCACTGGCCCGCTCGTATCGAAAAAACAGTGGGACACGGTGCAATCTTATATTGAAAAAGGAATCGAGGAAGGCGCTACCCTACTTGCTGGAGGTACCGGTAAGCCAGACGGAATGGATAAAGGATATTTCGCGAAGCATACGATTTTCACAAATGTGAAAAATGATATGGTTATTGCGCAAGAGGAAATATTTGGACCAGTGATGAGTGTCATCACGTATCAAGACCTAGATCATGCCCTTGAAATCGCCAATGACACAGTTTATGGCCTTGCTGGGTATGTGGTTGGCCAAGATGAAAAAACATTAAAATATGTAGCTGAACATATTCGCGCTGGTCAAATCACCATTAACAATGCAGAAACAGATTACTTTGCCCCATTTGGAGGCTTTAAGCAATCAGGTATCGGAAGAGAATGGGGAGATTTCGGTATCGAGGAATATTTAGAAGTTAAGGCTGTGATGGGACTTCCAACGGCATAAATCAGCAGAAAAAAGGAAAACGATGATCCGTTTTCCTTTTTTTTTATGCCCTCTCCCCTATTCATACGTTCTTTGTCATTAGAAATCTTAATCATGACAATCAATATTATATATTTTACTTAATGGCAAACTTTCGGTAAAGTTCAAATTGAACCTATATATATAATTCCTATCGAATTAATCTATGTTTATATTCCTTGTGAGGTGGATATCGTTGCAACTTCATGTATTGAACAGTCCGTTTAGTCAGGAGCAGGCAGAGTTACTCAATCAGCTGCTCCCGACTTTAACAGATCAGCAAAAAATTTGGCTTACCGGTTATTTATCAGCACAGGCAGCTCTTGCCGGTTCAGAAGCTGCTGTTCAGGCTCCTTCTGCCGCAGCTCCTGCCCAGCCTGTGAGCAAAGATGTGACAGTGCTTTATGGGTCACAAACAGGCAATTCCGAAGGTTTAGCGAAAAAGACAGCGCAGCATCTTGAAGAGAAAGGCTTTCAAGTGACGCTCTCTTCTATGTCAGATTTTAAACCAAATAGTCTGAAAAAAATAAACAATTTATTGATTATCGTCAGCACACATGGCGAGGGAGATCCGCCTGATAATGCCCTTTCTTTCCATGAGTATGTACACGGCAGACGTGCGCCAAAGCTTGATCATTTAAGCTATTCTGTTCTTTCGTTAGGTGACAGCTCATACGAATTCTTCTGTCAAACGGGGAAAGAATTTGACGAGCGCTTAAAAGAGCTTGGCGGAACGCGCCTTTTTGACCGGGTAGACTGTGACCTTGATTATGATGAGCCGTTTTCGGAATGGCTTCAAGGTGTGGCTTCTTCTCTAAGTGAAGGTGAAGCCGTATCTCTACCACAAGAAGCAGCGGGAGCAGTAAGTAAAGCAGCCTCTGAATACTCAAGAACAAATCCTTTTTATGCTGAAGTACTTGAAAATATTAACCTAAATGGACGTGGTTCTAACAAAGAAACCCGCCACTTGGAGCTTTCTCTTGAAGGATCAGGACTTGTTTATGAGCCGGGAGACAGCCTTGGCATTTATCCGACAAATGATCCTGCCCTTGTGGATGAACTGATCTTGGCATGCGGATGGGATGCAGAGGAAGCCGTCACCGTTCATAAAAACGGAGATACTCTTCCTTTAAAAGAAGCACTCACTTCGCATTTTGAGATGACAGTTTTAACAAAACCTCTTCTTCAAAAGATCGCTTCATTTACGAAAAGTGAAGACTTGCATGCCCTTTTAGAAGAAGGAAACCAAGAAAAGCTAAAAGAGTATATAGCAGGCCGAGACTTATTAGATGCGGCTCGTGATTTCGGTCCTTTTGAAGGAACAGCAGCAGATTTTACGTCTATATTAAGAAAAATCCCTGCACGCCTATATTCCATTGCAAGCAGTCTAAAAGCAAATGACGAAGAGGTTCATTTGACGATAGGTGCTGTCAGATATGATGCACACGGGAGAGAACGTCAAGGTGTCTGCTCAATCTTATGTGCAGAGCGTCTACAGATAGGTGACACTTTACCTGTTTATATTCAGCATAACCAAAACTTTAAACTTCCTCATGATGCAGATGCACCGATCATTATGGTCGGACCGGGCACAGGCATCGCCCCTTTCCGTTCATTTATGCAGGAACGCGAGGAGATTGGCGCAAACGGAAAATCATGGTTATTCTTCGGTGATCAGCATTTTGTGACGGATTTCTTATACCAAACAGAATGGCAAAAGTGGCTAAAGGATGGCGTCTTAACGAAAATGGATGTGGCTTTCTCTAGGGATACGGAGGAAAAAGTCTATGTCCAGCACCAAATGAAGAAACACAGTAAAGAACTATTCGAATGGCTCGAGCAAGGTGCCTATGTGTATGTTTGCGGAGATGAAAAACATATGGCGCATGATGTTCATGGTACCCTTCTATCGATCATTCAAGAAGAAGGTGCGATGAGCAAAGAGAAAGCAGAAAGTTATCTAGCCAATTTACAGCAGCAAAAACGCTATCAGCGTGACGTTTATTGATTTGATGCTTGAAAGAAAGGAGCTTTTACGACATGGTGAAGACAGCATTCACAGCGCCGGATGGACCTCCGAGCGACGTAGAGGAAATTAAAGAAAAAAGTGATTATTTACGGGGTACGTTAAAAGAAGTCATGCTTGATCCGATTTCAACGGGAATTCCTGATGATGACAACCGCCTGATGAAGCATCACGGCAGCTACTTACAGGATGATCGTGACCTCAGAAATGAACGGCAAAAACAAAAGCTTGAGCCTGCCTATCAATTTATGCTGCGCGTTCGTTTGCCTGGAGGAATCGCCACATCAAAGCAGTGGCTTGTGATGGATGAGCTTGCTCACAAATATGGAAACGGCACGTTAAAGCTGACAACTCGTGAAACCTTTCAGCTTCACGGTATTTTAAAATGGAACATGAAAAAGACCATTCAAGACATTCATTCCACCATGCTTGATACGATCGCTGCTTGCGGAGATGTGAATCGGAATGTCATGTGTACATCTAACCCCTATCAATCGGAAGTGCATCATGACGTGTACGAGCTGGCAAAAAAATTGAGTGATGACCTGCTTCCTCAAACAAGAGCGTATCATGAGATTTGGCTTGATGAGGAAAAAGTAGCGGCAACGCCTGACACTGAGGTTGAACCGATGTACGGCCCGCTCTATTTGCCGAGAAAATTTAAGATTGGCGTTGCGGTCCCTCCTGCTAACGATATTGATGTTTTCTCACAGGATTTAGGCTTCATCGCGATGATCGAAAATAATCAATTAGTCGGCTTTAATGTCGCGATTGGCGGCGGAATGGGCATGACTCATGGTGATACAGCGACCTACCCTCAGCTTGCAAAGGTGATCGGTTTTTGTCCACCTGAGCAGGTCGTTGAGATTGCCAAACAAGTCATCACCATTCAGCGTGACTATGGAAACCGTTCCGTGCGAAAAAATGCCCGCTTTAAATATACAGTGGATCGCCTCGGACTTGAGAATGTAAAAGAAGAGCTTGAGCGCCGTCTTGGATATACGCTGTTAGACGCAAAGGATTATCACTTTGATCATAACGGTGACCGCTATGGCTGGGTAAAAGGCATTAATGGCAGATGGCATTATACGATGTTTGTAGAAGGCGGACGTATTACAGATGCTGATGATTATCCGCTGATGACAGGCATTCGTGAAATTGCCAAGATTCATACGGGTGACTTCCGTTTAACATCGAATCAAAATTTGATCATTGGGAATGTTACATCGCATAAGAAGAAACAAATCGAACAGCTGATTCAAGAATACGGTTTGTCAGATGGTCAGCAGTACTCTGCCCTGCGCCGGAGTTCAATGGCATGTGTTGCTCTTCCAACTTGCGGCTTAGCGATGGCCGAAGCAGAACGCTACCTTCCTCGATTGATTGACCGAATTGAAGAGATTGTGGAAGAAAACGGGTTAAGTAACAAAGAAATCACCATTCGGATGACTGGCTGTCCAAATGGATGTGCTCGGCATGCTCTAGGTGAAATTGGCTTTATCGGGAAATCACCTGGCAAATACAATATGTATCTTGGCGCTGCATTTGATGGCAGCAGGTTAAGTAAACTGTACCGAGAAAATGTGGGTGAGGAAGATATTTTAAAAGAGCTTGGCTCTCTACTCCCTCGCTACGCAAAAGAACGAGAAGAAAATGAACATTTCGGTGATTTTGTGATTCGAGCAGGGATTGTCAAAGAAACAACAGATGGTACGAATTTTCATGCGCAATAAACAAAGACAGGAATCACTCCTGTCTTTGTTTCCTTTTCAGGTAATTGGAAATGCTGTCGTATACATTCGGATTCTCTAATGAAGAAAGGTCTGGTGAAGGCGTTTGTTCATACGCTCCTTTTAGTAAACGACGGACGATTTTTCCATTTCTTGTTTTCGGTAAAGCTGAAATGAGATGAATCTCTTTTGGCGTGAGCGCTTTTCCTGCAAGTGAACCAACGTGCGTTGAGAGCTCTTGAATGAGCTTGGCTTCTTCAAAAGAGTGTGAACCGGTCACAATGAAACACACGAGGGCCTCCCCCTTCACCTCATCCTTTACCCCAATAACAGCAGCTTCGTGAACGGCCGGATGCTCAACAAGAATCGATTCAATTTCAGCTGGACCGACGCGTTTCCCCGCTGTATTAATGACATCATCTGATCTACCTGTGATATGGAACTCTCTGTCCTCTGTTTGCATGACCCAATCACCGTGTGTCCATACCCCATCAAATCGTTTGAAATACGTGTCTTTATAACGCTCAGGCTCGTTCCAAAAACCCAATGTCATGCCGACCCAAGGTTTTTTTACGACAAGCTCCCCTACTTCATTCATGACGCTCTGTCCTGTTTCATTATACACATCTGCTGCCATTCCTAAGATTGCTGCATTAAAGAGAATAGGTTTGATTGGACGAAGCAAAGTACTTCCTACAATTCCACCAGACACTTCGGTTCCCCCTGAGTAATTTAAGATGGGAATGTTCTTTTGACCGATTTTGTCAAATAGCCATTGCCACGGTGCTTCATTCCAAGGTTCACCGGTAGAAATGATGGCCTTGACATGCGGCAGTTTGATCTCTGCTATGTGTTGCTGCATCGCAGAACGAACAAATGTAGGCGAAAGCCCAACATGAGTGACTTTCTGCTGATGGATGAATGACCAGATATGCTGTTCATCTGGATAATCGGGTGCGCCGTCATATAAAACAATCGCGGCTCCATTCATCAATCCGCCAAAGACAAGAAATGGCCCCATCATCCAGCCCATATCTGTGAGCCAAAATAGCCGGTCTCCTTTTGCAACATCCATACATAGACCGGCATCAAAAGCAGCTTTTACAGGAAAGCCTGCGTGTGTATGGACGGCTCCTTTTGGTGTGCCAGTTGTCCCAGAGGTATACAAGATCATCAGAGGGTCTTCATTTGTGACATAGGTTGTTTCGTGAATCGGCTGTTCTTTTAATAAATCATTTAACCTGACATCATCTTTGTAACCAGTATCAGAGGAAGAATGAACAATGACAGTTTTAACGGTATGTGTTTTTTGGATCGCATCAGCCACACATTCTCGCATGTTGATGGTCTTTCCACGGCGCGTCATTTTGTGCCCTGTGACGACAATGGCTGCACCTGAAGCACGAATGCGTACGGCAAGAGGCTCACTTCCATAGCCCGAGAAGACCGGACTAAAGATCACACCAATCTTGGCGAAGGCGAGCATGACGGCAACAGTTTCAGGAAGCATAGGCATATAGATGATCGCCACATCCCCTTTTTGAAGCCCTTTCTTCAAAAAACCAGCTGCTAGGCGATTGACTTTCTCCTGAAGATGAAGGAAAGACCAACTCTTTTCTTCACCTGCTTCATTTCCCCAAAGAATGGCCGGTTGATGTTTGGTCTCTTCTTTCTCTGTCCATTTGTCCACGGCTGTTTCGATGATGTTTAATGTACCGCCTTTATACCACTTCGGCCACATGAATGAATGTTGACCTAATGCGGCTTCATACGGCACCTGCCATTCAATGCCGACTGCTTTTTCGGCTTCCCTCCAAAACCAATCTGTGCGTGCGATACTTGCTTCATAGAATGCTTCATAAGTAGCAAAACCAAGAGAGTGCATCCACTGATGAAGACGTGTTTTTTTGATCATCTGCTCTTCCGGTATCCATGCTGGTTTTAGGTTCATCATGAGGCCCCCTTTAGACCGGATAGACCGGATGTTTTCGTTTAGTAAATGTCATCTCTTTTGACGTATAGGCTTGTAATCTATTGCATAGCTCAGCCCTTAACCGATCAAATGGAATGACGCCGTCGACAATCATTTCAGAGGCAAGCCCGTATATATTCATATCTTCCTGGTATTCCTTGCGTTTTTCCTGTATAAATGCGGCTCTTTCTTCGGCAGGCAGTGCGGCAATTTTATTCGCATAGACAGCATTCACTGCTGCTTCTGGCCCCATCACAGCTATTTGTGCTGATGGAAGGGCAAGACAGCAATCCGGTTCAAAGGCAGGACCTGCCATCGCATATAAGCCTGCACCATATGCTTTACGCACGATGACTGATATCTTCGGTACGGTTGCCTCTGACATAGCAGAGATCATTTTCGCCCCGTGTCTAATAATGCCCGCTTGTTCCACTTTTGTTCCAATCATAAATCCTGGTATATCCGCAAGAAACAATAGCGGAATATGAAAGGCGTCACATAGCTGAATAAATTTGGCGGCTTTATCAGCCGAATCGTGGAATAATACGCCGCCCTTCACCCTCGGCTGATTGGCAATAAGACCAACAGGCTGACCGTCTAAGCGGCCAAAACCTGTGATAAGCTCAGCGGCAAAGAGCTTTTTAATTTCAAAAAATGATCCTTCATCGATAAGTAAATCAATGAGTTGATACATATCGAAAGGGGTATTCTGACCCTTTGGTATTAGTTCTTGGATGGAGATGTCAGATGGTCTAGGTGCTTTTGTGGTTTTCGTTTTTGGTTTTTCTGTATAGTTGGCAGGCATGTAGGTTAAATAATCACGTGCCATTTGAATGGCCTCTTCCTCTGTTTTTGCTAATATATCTCCACATCCAGATATGCTGCAATGCATTCTCGCCCCTCCCATTTCTTCAAGTGATACTTTTTCTCCAATCACCATTTCGGCCATTCGCGGGGAGCCTAAATACATAGATGCATTTCCTTCGACCATGACGACGATGTCACAAAAAGCAGGGATATAAGCACCGCCAGCCGCAGATGGGCCAAATAGTAGACAGATTTGCGGGATACGTCCAGACAGCTTGACTTGATTATAAAAAATGCGGCCTGCGCCTCTTCTTCCTGGAAACATGGCGATTTGATCTGTAATTCTGGCGCCAGCTGAATCGACTAAGTACAGCATCGGGCAGTTGAGCTTTTCGGCTGTTTCTTGGATTCTAATGATTTTCTCGACCGTTTTGACGCCCCACGACCCTGCTTTGACAGTAGAGTCATTTGCCATCACGCAAACTGTCTGTCCATTCATACGTCCCGTCCCTGTGACGACACCATCTGCTGGTAAATTTTCATCCGTACATTCTGCAAACAATGCGTCTTCAATGAAAGATTCCTGATCTAATAACAGATGGAGCCGATCACGAACAAATAATTTCCCTCTTTCTTTGTTCTTTTGATGGTATCGTTCGGCCCCGCCTTTTACAATTCGCTGTTTTTTTAATTCAAACTCATCGATCATGACCATTCCCCTTTCCTGCTACTTGCCTTTGTAATGAGGCGTTCGTTTTTCTTGAAAAGCACGAAGACCTTCCGTTCGATCTTCAGTATGAATGAGGCGTAAATAGGCTTCGTATTCTTTCGTCAGCCCTGTGTGTATATCGTGATCAAGACTAGAGTGGATCGCTTGTTTTGCTTCTTTTAAGGCAATTGGACCATTTTTGGCGATTTGTTTTGCAAGGATGAAGGCATCTTTCATGAGCGAATGAGCTAAAGAGATGTGCTCAATCAATCCGATTTGAAGGGCTTCTTCTGCTTGTAATGAAGCGCCTGTGAAAATGAGTTCCTTTGCTTTACCGAGTCCGACCAGGCGCGGAAGTCTTTGTGTACCCCCGGCCCCAGGGATGATAGCTAGTCCTGTTTCTGGCAGGCCGAGTCTTGCTTCGGCTCTTGCGATGCGGAGATCACAAGCGAGTGCAAGCTCAAGACCTCCGCCAAGTGCATGTCCGTTGATGACTGCAATGACAGGTACAGATAGGGATTCAATTTCTGTAAAGGTTTGTTGAATCGTGAGTACGGCTTCTTTTGCTTCTTCTTCTGTCATCAACCGTCGCTCTTTTAAATCTGCTCCTGCGCAAAAGACTTTAGAGCCAGCGCCTGTTATGAGCAAACAGCGGATGCTTTCATCTTGTTTAATTGCTTGAATGGTTTGATTGATCTCCTCTAGCATCGCAGCGGATAGGGCATTAGCTTGATCAGGTCTGTTTAAGGTCATGAGACCAACCTGCTGATCCTGTATAGAAAATTGAACCAATGATGTCATGTCATTCATCCTTTATGAAGTAGTGTGAGAGTGAAAAGCACGTAAGCAGTGACTAGGCAGTGTTCGATCGATCTTTGTTTCAATCCATTCTGCCGCTTTGATCAATGTAGGAAAGTCGACCTTTGTTTCAATTCCAAGTTGTTGAAGCATGTGCACAACGTCTTCTGTCGCCACGTTCCCGCTAGATCCAGGGGCATATGGACAGCCGCCAAGTCCGCCGCTAGAGGAATCAAATGTCGTGATCCCAGCATTTAATGCCGTGTATATATTTGCAAGCCCCATTCCCTTCGTATCATGAAAATGTAGAGCGATTTTATCAGCAGGAAAACGCTCAAGTAAAATGTCTAATCGTCTTTCTACTTGTAGAGGATGGGCTTCTCCAATGGTGTCTCCAAGGGAGATTTCATCAATGCCGTAGGAGAGAAGATGCTCAGTTAACCGCAAGACTTGGTCCATCGACACTTGTTTTTCATAAGGACAGCCAAACACCGTAGAAATATACGCGCGAGTGCTCCGCCTTTCTGCTTTTAAGGCCGCAGTCATTTGTTTGATGACGGGAAGTGTTTCTTGTATGGATTGATTCATATTCTTTTTGTTATGTGTTTCACTCGAAGAGATAAACATAGCGCCTACATCAAGGTTTGCTTCAAAAAAATGGGCTAAGCCTTTTTCATTTGGAATGAGTGCTGCATAGGTGATATCGTTTTTTTTGTTTAAGGATTGGGCTAATTGTTTGGCGTCCTTTAAGGCTGGAACCCATTTAGGATGGACAAATGATGTGACTTCAATATAAGGGAGGTGGGCTGCTGCGAGCAGATCGATCCACGTTCGCTTCTCCTTTGTGTCCAGCCAGGCTGATTCATTTTGCAGTCCGTCCCGCGGGCCGACCTCCCTGATAAGCACACTTTTTGGTAATGCCATTTGGCTCCCCTCCTATTCTGTCAAGTCCAGAAGCACCTCTCCCTCATCGACAAAATCACCCTCTGCCTTATACACCTTGCTGATCACACCTGCCTCTTCTGCAACAATCGGTATCTCCATTTTCATCGATTCTAAGATGGCGACCTCCTGCCCTTTTTGCACTTCATCGCCTTGTTTTACAAGAAGCTTCCATAAGTTCCCGGCCATTTGTATCGAGACGGTTTTCATGAACGGTTTTCCTCCCTTTTTTTCATCAGAAAATCGGTTGTGATGCTGCCATGTAAGAAGGCAGAAGAGCCAGCCATTTCTCTTAAAAGCGGTAAATTGGTTTTGATCCCTTCTATTTCATATGCTTGTAATGCCGCTTTTAATCGTTCGATTGCGAGTTTTCGTGTATCACCGTAAACAATCATTTTCGCAATCATTGGATCGTAAAATGGGGTGATGACGCTTCCACTTGTTACGCTTGACTCATGGCGTATATAAGGGGCTTTAGGTGTAGAAAGCCTAGTGATCGTACCTGGTGATGGATAAAATGTGACAGGATCTTCAGCATATATTCTGACTTCGATGGCATGCCCAATTTGAAGAATATCCTCCTGATTAAAGGAAAGCGGTTGTAATGCAGCCATTTTCAGCTGCTCTTCGACAAGATCAATTCCTGTGATTTCTTCTGTCACAGGGTGCTCAACTTGCAATCTTGTGTTCATTTCTAGGAAATAAAATTGTTGATCTTGATCGACTAAACATTCAATCGTTCCTGCATTTTCATAGCCTATCGCTTTGGCTGCTTCAAGGGCCATTTGCCCCATTTGATGTCTCACCGAGTCGTCGAGACAGGACGCTGGTGCTTCTTCGATGATTTTCTGGTGTCTTCTCTGGAGTGAACAATCTCGTTCAAATAGGTGTACCCCATGGCCAAAGGAATCAAAGAGGACTTGAATTTCAATGTGCCGTGCATGCTCAATCACCTTTTCCATATACAAAGTACCGTCATTGAAAAAGCTTTGCGCTCTTTTTTGATTTCCTTCAAAAGCTCTATATAGCTCCTCATCATTTCGGATGAGCTGCATGCCAATCCCCCCGCCCCCGCTCGATGCCTTTAGCATGATCGGATATCCGAGTGATTGCGCTTTACTGACCCCTTCGTCTGCATTATAGAGTGGGGCTGATACACCTGGAACGATGGGAATGCCGGCTTGTTCCATCGTTTTTCTAGCCTCAATTTTATTCCCCATTTGCTGAATCACTTGTGCAGATGGTCCAATAAAAGTAATTCCTTCTTTGCGGCAACGGTCAGCAAAGACCGCATTTTCTGATAAAAGGCCATATCCAGGATGGATGGCATCTGTTTTTGTTTGTTTGGCTACCTCTATGATCGCCTCCATATTTAAATAGCTTTCAGCTACTTTCGCGCCTCCGATAAAATATGCACTATCTGCTTCTTGCACATGAAGTGCATGCTGATCTGCCTCTGAATAAACGGCAACTGTTTTGATCCCTAGCCGTTTACAAGTCCGAATAATTCTACGGGCAATTTCGCCTCGATTGGCTATCAGTACTTGTTGAAACATCGCTACCTTCACTCCTTTATTAGATCTAGCGCCTGTTTTTTCAGTCGAAACTTTTGAATCTTCCCTGAGGCGGTCATTGGATACTCCTCTGTAATAAAAAAGTATTTTGGGATTTTGTAGCGAGCCATTTGTTTTTGACAGTAGCTTGTTAATGTATCAATCGTGACCGTACGGCCTTGTTTCAGTCTAATGAATGCGGCCGCTTCTTCTCCATATGTCTCATCAGGAATGCCAACAACCTGTGCGTCAAGAATTGCCGGATGCGTATAAAGAACGTCCTCAATCTCTTTTGGGTAAATATTCTCGCCGCCTCTGATGATCATATCTTTGAGCCGGCCTGTGATTTTCACATAGCCGTCATGATCCATCTCAGCTAAATCTCCTGTATGAAGCCACCCGTCCTCATCAATGACTTCATTTGTTGCTTCTTCGTTTTTATAGTAGCCTTTCATGACATGATAGCCTCTTGTACACAGTTCCCCTTGCTCTCCTCTTGGCACTTCATCCGGCGTGCCAGGTGCGACGATTTTCACTTCGATATGAGGAAGAGCACGCCCAACCGTTTGAACTCGCCTTTCAAATGAATCATCTGTTCTTGTTTGGGTAATGACAGGTGAGCTTTCCGTCTGGCCATAGGCAATCGTAAGCTCTCTCAGTCCCATTTTTTCAATGACTGCCTTCATCACATGGGACGGGCAGAGCGAGCCAGCCATAATGCCCGTTCGTAATGTGGACAGATCGGAATGGGGAAAATTCGGATGATCAAGCTCTGCGATAAACATCGTCGGGACGCCATGAAGAACGGTGCACTTCTCTTTTTCTACTGTGTGCAGCACACGCTCTGGATGAAAGGATTCAACTGGAATGATCGTTCCTCCTTTTGTAAAACAGGCAAGCACACCTAAGACGGAGCCAAAGCAATGAAAGAAAGGCACAGGGATACACATACGGTCTTTACGGGTTAACTTCATGCAATCTGCGATTTGACTGGCATTGCAAACGATATTTGTATGACTGAGCATGACCCCTTTTGGATAGCCCGTTGTCCCTGACGTGTATTGCATATTAATGACGTCATCAGGCGCTAGCTCATTCATTCGTTTTTCCCATTCATTGTCCTCGGTTCTTTTGGCAGCAGTTTGAATACTGCCCCAGCTACTCATGCCGTTTGGTACGTTGTTCTGGCCAATATACACGCAGCTTTTTAAATAAGGAAATGATGCAGAGGTGAGCTCACCCGGCCTCGCTGTTTGAAGCTCTGGGATCAGCTCTTCAAGCATGTTGACGTAGGATGTCTCTTTAAACCCGTCTACGATAAATAGGATTTTGCTATCAGAGTGCTTCAATAAATAAGCGAGTTCCTGTGACTGAAAATTCGTATTCACGGTGACAAGAACAGCTCCAATGGAGGCAGAGGCGAATTGCAGGATGAGCCATTCAGGTACATTTGGTGCCATGATGGCGATATGATCACCTTTTTGAACCCCTAATGCCATTAGTCCCTTTCCCGTTTCCTTGACCTCTTTATAAAACGCTTCGTATGAATAACGCAAAGAACGTTCTGGATAAACAATGGCTTCATGTGCTGGGTGTTGCTCCTTTTTTTCTCGTAATAGGGAGCCGATCGTTTGTGATTGAATCGACATCATTGCTTTCCTCCCTCATAAATGGTAAGCGTTTTCATTAGGGCGTTACGCTAACAGCTGTCTTGCGATGACCAGCCGCTGAATTTCAGAGGTCCCTTCTCCGATTTCCATCAGCTTGGCATCTCTCACGAGTCGTTCCACACCGCATTCTTTCATGTAGCCTGTTCCGCCGTGAATTTGCACCGCATCAAGACTTGCTTTTGTCGCCATTTCAGACGCGAAAAGCTTGGCATAGGCTGCTTCTTTTGTAAACGGCTTGCCGTGATCTTTCAGCCAAGCGGCTTTCCATACCATTTGTCTTGCAAGCTCTATTTGCATCGCCATATCCGCCAGCTTAAACTGAATGGCTTGAAAGGATGAGAGGGTCTGCCCAAATTGCTTTCTTTCTTTTGCATAGGAAAGCGAGGCATCAAGTGCTGCTTGCGCAATTCCAACAGATAAGGCGGCAATGGAAATTCGTCCCCCGTCTAATGTGTATAAAAATTGCTTGAAACCTTTGTTTGGGTCTCCTAATATATGATGTGCTGGTACACGCACTTCGTCTAAAATGATCTCAGCAGTATCTGAACCACGCACCCCCATTTTGTCATATGGACTTGTAATCGATAGCCCTTTTTGGCCTTTCTCCACAATGAAGGCTGATATAATAGGGCGGCCGTAATCATCATGGTCCGTAACGGCGGTGACGATAATGGTTCTTGCAAAGTTGGCATTTGTGATCCAGCATTTTTCTCCGCTGATGACATATTCTTGTCCGTCTTTGATGGCTTTTGTTTTCGTTCCTTTTGCATCTGATCCAGCGTTTGGTTCTGTTAATCCGAAGGAACCGAGTGCTGTTCCAGACGCTAGCGGGACAAGATGATCCATCTTTTGCTCCTCAGTACCGAAATAATAAAGCGGGCTTGCGCCTAAGGAGACAGCTGCGGCATAGCTAAGACCTGTACTTGCGCACTGCTTTCCGATCTCTTCTACCGCCAGCGCATATGATATCGTATCTCCTCCAGCCCCTCCATATTTCTCCGGAAAGGGTATGCCCATGAGGCCAAGCTCCCCCATTTTTTGAAATGTTTTGACAGGGAATACGGCCTGTTCATCAATCGTTTGAGCGAGCGGTGCAATTTCTGTTTTTGCGAATTCTTTGACCATCTGGCGGATCATTTGCTGTTCTTTCGTTAATTCAAAATCCATCTTGTTTCCCCCTTTGGCTCTTTTCTATCATATTTATTAATCAGGGAGCTGCTTCATGCCAAGCTCGGTTGAATTCAGAAAATTAAAACAAGATTAGTAGAAAAAAGCGGAAATGAAAAAAGCATAAAAGAAGGAAAAACCCTCATTCATGCTTTTTTCGTTATTTCATTGTTTTTGTTGATGGCTTGCTTTCCTGGTGAAGGCGATTGAGGGCCGTGACTTTGTAGGTATCACTCTTTTTCTGATTCATTGAAAGGCCTTTGACAGATGTCATCGAGCCTTTTTCTTTTCTGACCGTTTGCAGTAATTCGTATGACCCCTTATGCGTCAGTCGATAGACTGCATAATAAGATGCGGTAGAACGAGGGTCATGTTGAATCTGTAAAACTGCGCCATCCGCTGTCTTTTTCACAGAATGGATGATTGGTTTTTTAGG